>NZ_JBEZFU010000004.1:0-596834 GCF_040649635.1 Micromonospora sp. NPDC048909
CGCGACGGTCACGGCACGCCGATCGGAGGCATCTTGGTCGCACCACTTGTCATCCCGCTGGCCGCCCTGATTGCCGCCGGGGCCCCGGCCCGTTCCGGCTGCCTCGACGCCGGTCGGTCAGCGGCAGGTCCCGGGACGCTTCGGCTGCCCCACGAACGGGCGCCGGCGTCCCGATCCTCCTCACGCTCCGCAACGGTCACGCCGGTGTCGGGCGCCCGCCCGGTGATGGCGGTCCGGCGGTCCCGCCAGCCGGTGTCACCTTGGTGACAACTTCCAGCGGATGATTCTTGCGTCCCCGTGCTCCGGCGTAGGCTGCGCAGCGTGGCGTACGCGTCGGTAAAGATCATGAGCCGAGCAGCGGCCGGCGTGGCGACTACGCAGCGTGGCAGCGAGACCACTCGATGCGACTGACCGTCCTGGGCTGTGCCGGAAGTTTCCCCGGACCAGAGTCCCCCTGCTCGGCCTACCTGGTCGAAGCCGACGGTTTCCGGCTGCTGGTCGACTTCGGCCCCGGCTCGCTGTCCAGCCTGCAGCGCTACGCGGGGCTGCACGCCCCGGACGCGATCCTCCTCAGCCACCTGCACTGCGACCACATCCTCGACGCCGTGTCGTACGTGGTGGTCCGCCGGTACGCCCCGGACGGCCCCTACCCGGCTCTGCCGGTGTACGCCCCGTCCGGCGCGCCGGACCGGCTCAGCGCCGCCTACGGCGACGACGGCACCATGGACGACGTCTTCCAGTTCTACGGCTTGCAGCCCGGCACCTTCCCGATCGGGCCGTTCAGCGTCACCGTCGACCGGGTCAACCACCCGATCGAGACGTACGGGGTGCGGCTGGAGCACGAGGGACGGGTGCTCTGCTACTCGTCCGACACCGCGCCCTGCGACGCCCTGCTGCGCCTCGCCCAGGACGCCGACGCCTTCCTCTGCGAGGCGAGCTACCTCGACGGCGTGGAGAACCCGCCGGATCTGCACCTGACCGGCCGGGAGGCCGGCGAGGCGGCGACCAAGGCGGGCGTGCGCCGGCTGCTGCTCACCCACCTGGTGGCCGCCTGGGGCAGCGAGGCGCACACCGTCGAGTCGGCCGCCGCCGCGTACGCCGGCCCGCTCGAGGTCGTCCGGCCCGGCGCCAGCTACGACGTCTGACCCACCCGGCGGCCGGTGCGGCGCCGCCGCGACCGCTCTTGCCGCATTGTTCGCCGGCCGGTCAGCGGCCGGTCGTCTGGCGCACCCGTGACACCCGCACGGTGTGGGCATGCGGATCGCCATCGTGACCGAGTCGTTCCCGCCGGACGTCAACGGCGTTGCGCACTCCGTCGTCCGGACCGCCGAGCACCTGGTCGCGTGCGGGCACCAGCCGTTGGTCATCGCCCCGGCCCCGCCGGGCGCCGCCCGGCACGACGCCGGCGCGTACCCGTACCCGGTGGTGCGGATCCCGAGCGTGCCGCTGCCCCGTTACCAGGGTTTCCGGTTGGGCGTGCCGACCACCACCCGGCTCGCCGGGGCGCTGCTGGCGCACGCGCCGGACGTGGTTCACCTGGCCAGCCCGTTCATCCTCGGCGCCCGGGCCGCCACGCTCGCCGCGCGGCACGGCCTGCCGACGGTGGCCGTCTACCAGACCGACGTGGCGTCGTACGCCCGCGCGTACCGGGTCGGCTGGGGCGAGGCGGCCGCCTGGCGGCGGCTTCGCGAGATCCACAACTCGGCGGGGCGCACCCTCGCCCCGTCCACCCGGGCCGCCGCCGACCTGATCGCCAACGGGGTGCAGCGGATCTGGCTGTGGGGGCGCGGAGTGGACGCCGAACGCTTCCAGCCCGCGAAGCGCTCCGCCGAACTGCGGGCCCGCCTCGCACCCGACGGCGAGCTGCTGGTCGGCTACGTCGGCCGGCTCGCCCCGGAGAAGCGGGTCGACCTGCTGGCGGCGGTCTCCCGGCTGCCCGGCGTACGGGTGGTGGTGGCCGGGGACGGCCCGGCCCGCCGGCAGCTGGCCCGGGCGCTGCCCGAGGTCACCTTCCTCGGCGTGCAGCACGGCGAGGACCTGGCCCGGCTCTACGCCAGCCTGGACGTCTTCGTGCACACCGGCCCGCACGAGACCTTCGGGCAGACCGTGCAGGAGGCGCTGGCCAGCGGGGTGCCGGTGGTCGCGCCGGCCGCCGGCGGACCGCTCGACCTGGTGGAGTCCGGGGTGACCGGGCTGCTGGTTCCGCCGGAGGACGGCGACGCGCTGGCCGCCGCGGTCGGCGCGCTCGGCGCGGACGAGGCACGCCGCCGCGGGTACGGGCTGGCCGCCCGGGCCGCGGTGCGCCGCCGCAGCTGGGCCGCGGTGGGCGACGAGCTGATCGGGCACTACCAGGCGGTCCGGTTCGGCCGGGCGGCCGTCGACCTGCCCGCCGCCTCATGACCGGACCCGACTCCGCCGGCGGGCTGCGGATCGTCCGGCTGGCCAACTTCGTGACCGCCCGCTCCGGCGGCCTGCGGACGGCGCTGCGCCACCTCGGCGAGGGCTACCTCGCCGCCGGGCACGAGCCGGTGCTGGTCGTCCCCGGCCGGCGGGACGGCGACGAGCGGCACCCGTGGGGGCGGGTGGTCACCCTCGCCGGCCCGGAGCTGCCCGGCAGCGGTGGTTACCGGCTGCTGACCGGCCGGCGTCGGCTGAGCCGGCTGCTGGCCGAGCTGGCACCCGACCGGCTGGAGGTCTCCGACCGGTTCACGCTCCGCTGGACCGGGGGCTGGGCCCGGGCGCACGCGGTGCCGGCGGTGATGGTCTCGCACGAGTCGCTGACCGGGCTGCTCGGGCAGTGGGGCGTGCCGGACGGGCTGCGCCGGCCGATCGCCGACCGGCTCAACCGGCGCACCGCCCGGTCGTACGACCGGATCGTCTGCACCACACGATGGGCGGCGGAGGAGTTCACCCGGATCGGGGCGGGCAATGTGGAGCAGGTGCCGCTCGGCGTCGACCTGGACACCTTCGGACCGGACCGGGTCGACCCGGGCCTGCGTGCGCGGTACGCCGACCCCGCGGAGCTGCTGCTGGTGCACTGCGCGCGGTTGTCGGCGGAGAAGCGCCCCGAACTGGCCGTCGACGCGCTCGCCGCGCTGCGCCGCGCGGGCGTGCCGGCGGTGCTGGTGATGGCCGGGGACGGCCCGATGCGAGCGGCGCTGGTCCGCCGGGCGGCCGGGCTGCCGGTGCACTTCACCGGCTTCCTGCCCGATCGGCTCACCGTGGCCGGGCTGCTGGCCAGCGCGGACGTGGTCCTCGCGCCCGGACCGGTGGAGACCTTCGGCCTGGCCGGGCTGGAGGCGTTGGCCAGCGGCACCCCGGTGGTGGTCAACTCCGCCAGCGCGCTGCCCGAGGTGGTCGGCCCGGCCGGACTGGCCGCGTACGGCTCGCCGGACGCCATCGCCGCGGCGGTGACCCGGTTGACGGCCCGCCCGGAGGCGGAGCGGCGCCGGGCGGCGCGGGCGCGCGCCGAAGAGTTCGGCTGGCCGGCGGCGGTGGCCGGATTCCTGCGGGTGCACGACGCGCAACCGGCCCGGCCCACCGCTCCGGCCTGACCGATCGGGCAGGTCGGGACACCGCGGCGTGGTTGGATCACCGCACCGCATAGGGTGCAGGCATGGCGCGACCCGACGGGCGACGGCCCGACCAACTCCGACCGGTGACGTTGACCAGAGGCTGGAGCACCCATCCCGAGGGCTCCGTGCTCGTCGAGTTCGGCGCGACCCGGGTGCTCTGCACGGCGAGCGTGACCGAGGGGGTGCCCCGCTGGCGCAAGGGCTCCGGCCTCGGCTGGGTCACCGCCGAGTACGCGATGCTGCCCCGGGCCACCAACACCCGCTCCGACCGGGAGAGCGTCAAGGGGCGCGTCGGTGGGCGTACCCATGAGATCTCCCGGCTGATCGGCCGTAGCCTGCGCGCCTGTGTCGACCTGAAGGCGCTCGGCGAGAACTCGGTCGTGCTCGACTGCGACGTGCTCCAGGCCGACGGCGGCACCCGGACGGCGGCGATCACCGGGGCGTACGTGGCGCTGCACGACGCGGTGACCTGGCTGGCGCAGCGCAAGGCGCTCGCCGGCAAGCCGGCGTCGGTGATGCACCGGTCGGTGGCCGCGGTGAGCGTCGGCGTCATCGCCGGCGAGGCGCGCCTGGACCTCTGCTACGACGAGGACGTGGCCGCCGAGGTCGACATGAACGTGGTCTGCACCGGCACCGGCGAGTTCGTCGAGGTGCAGGGCACCGGAGAGGCGGGCGTGTTCGCCCGCGACCAGCTCGACGCGCTGCTCGACCTCGGCGTTGCGGGCTGCGCGGAACTGGCCGAAGCCCAGCGGAAGGCGCTCTCATGAACAAGGTGCTGCTCGCCACCCGTAACCGTAAGAAGCTGGTGGAACTCCAGCGGATCCTCGACGGCGCGCTCGGCGCGCACCGGATCGCCCTGGTCGGCCTCGACGACGTCGAGGAGTACCCGGAGCTGCCGGAGACCGGCCTGACCTTCGGCGAGAACGCGCTGATCAAGGCGCGGGAAGGGTTCCGCCGGACGGGCCTGCCCACCATCGCCGACGACTCCGGGCTGGCCGTCGACGCGCTGAACGGCATGCCCGGTGTGTTCAGCGCCCGGTGGGCCGGCCGGCACGGCGACGACCAGGCCAACTTCCAGCTGGTGCTGGACCAGATCGCCGACCTGCCGGACGAGAACCGGGGCGCCTCGTTCGTCTGCACGGTCGCCCTGGTGCTGCCCGGCGGCAAGGAGCACCTGGTGGACGGTCGGCAGTCCGGCCAGCTGCTGCGTGCCCCGCGCGGCGACGGTGGCTTCGGCTACGACCCGATCTTCCTGGGGGACGGGCAGACCCGGACCAACGCCGAACTGACCCCGCAGGAGAAGGACGCGATCAGCCACCGCGGCAAGGCGCTGCGCGAGCTGGCCAAGCTGGTCGCCAAGGTGCTGCCGCCGAACGGCGGCTGAAGCATCCACTCTGACCTCGCCTGATGCTGCCCGGCCGCCGATCGCGGCCGGCCGGGCATCGGTTGGTCCGACTCTGCTTCGTCGTGGCCGGCGCCGTACCGGATAGAGAAAAGGCGTGCCGGCCGTATAGCCTCGCCGACGCCACCACTCTGTGGCGGCGTGGCCGCTGAGCGCCACCCTTACCCCTACCGCCGTGGCGAGGCACAGTGCGTGATTCGAAGCTGACCGATCGCGGCGTGCTGCGGCCGGAGATCCAGGCTCTGCGGGCGCTTGCCGTGCTCCTGGTGCTGCTGTTTCATTTCTGGCCACACCGGATCCCGGGCGGTTACGTCGGTGTCGACGTCTTCTTCGTGATCAGTGGCTTCCTCATCACCGCGCACCTGGTACGGGAGGTGCAGACGTCAGGGTCGGTCCGCCTCGGCTCCTTCTGGGCCCGCCGCATCCGGCGTCTGCTGCCCGCCTCGCTGCTCGTGCTCGTCGCCACCGCGGCGGCCGTCTTCATCTGGGTGCCGCAGCTCTACTGGCCGCAGATCCTGCGTGAGATCGCGGCGGCGACCATCTACGTCGAGAACTGGCAGCTGGCGCACGACGCCGTCGACTACCTCGCCGCGGAGAACGTCCAGTCGCCGGTGCAGCACTACTGGTCGCTCTCGGTGGAGGAGCAGTTCTATCTGGTCTGGCCGCTGTTGATCGTGGTCGCGATCGTGGTCGCGGGCCGACTGCGGCGGACGGATCCCACCGGCGCGATCCGGGCCACGCTCGCCATCATCGTCGCGGCGTCCTTCGCCTACTCCGTCTACGCGACGCTCACGAACGGCGCGGCCGCCTACTTCGTCACCCCCACCCGGGCATGGGAGTTCGGGGCCGGAGCGCTGCTCGCGACGCTGCCCGGGCTCGGCCGGTCAGCCGGCGACCGCACCCGGGCGGCAGTCTCCTGGCTGGGGCTGCTCCTGATCGGCGTGGCCGCGTTCGTGCTGCACGGCGGGACTCCCTTCCCGGGCTACGCGGCGGCGCTGCCGGTCGTCGGTGCGCTCTGCGCCATCTGGGCCGGCGCTCCCGACCTGCGGTGGTCGCCCCTCGGGCTGATGAGGTTGGCGCCGGTGCAGAAATTCGGCGACTGGTCGTACTCCGTCTACCTCTGGCACTGGCCGCCGATCGCGATCTTCGCGTTGGCGACCGGCGACAAGATGACCTGGCCGGTGAAGCTCGTCGTCATCGCCGGCGTGGTGGTCCTGGCGGCGCTGACCAAGCGCCTGGTCGAGGATCCGGTGCGGTTCGGTGTGTTCGCCCGTCGGCGTCGGCTGTGGCCGCAGTACGCGGCCGCGGCGATGTCGATGGCGATGGTGATGTCCGTCGTCGTCGTCGGAAACCGACTGCTGGAGCAGAGCAGCCAGGCGAGCAGTTCGCGCCTCGAGCAGTTGTTGGCCGAGGGAGCGCCGTGCCTCGGGGCGGGCGCGATGATCGCGGCGCACGGCTGCGCGCGGGGCGCCCTGGGCCGAGAGGTGTTCCCCGAGGTCTCGATGCTCACCAAGGACACCGGCTCCGCGTACCGGTGCTACGACCAGAAGCCGGGTGCCGAGCTCAGTTCGTGCCGGATCGGCTCCCAGCGGCCCGACGCGACGAAGGTCGCGATAGTCGGCGACTCGCACGCGGCGATGCTCATCCCGGCCATCGAGGGTCACCTCGAGGCCCGGAACTGGGTGCTCGACACCTATGTCGCCCGGGGCTGCATCTGGGCGAGGGTGGACACCGCCGACCAGGCCGACCCGTGCTACGCGCGACGGCAGGCGATGATGCAGCGGCTTGCCGCCGGCCCGAAGTACGACCTGGTCATCATCAGCGGGCGGCGCAGCGCGAGCGCCGACCGCCGCACGGCCGACGGCCAGACGCGCAGGTACGTCGAGGCGTGGCGCCCGGTGCTCGCGCGGGGGACCAGGATTGTCGTGGTGGCGGACAATCCGATGCTCGGCGAGGAGGATCTCGGCTGCCTCGTCGACGACGCGGCGAACGGCGGGGATCCGACCCGGTGCTCCGTCGACCGTCGGACGGCGCTCGGCACCGGGGACGCCCTCGAGGACGCCGCACGTCGGGCCGGCGACAAGGTGCAGGTGGTCGACCTGACCGACCTGTTCTGCACCACGACCGAGTGTCCGTTGGTGATCGGCAACGTCATCGTCTATCGCGACACGCACCACATCACCGCGACCTACGCCCGCACGCTCGGCACGCACCTCGTCGACCGCATCGCGGCAAGCACCGCGCGGTGACAGCAAGCCTGGTGCGGACGGGGAGCGGGCGCGGCGACCGCCGCGCCGAGGCTTCCCGGCGCTCCGGCCGCGTTCCGTCTCGAGAACACGTGCGGGACTGCGCGGATTACTGCTTGAGCCTCGGGGCCGGTGCCATTGAACGTGCCGGAGTGGTCGACAGTTATGGCAGTTCTCCGCCTAATAGCGGCGATCGGTCCTTGCGGTTGCCGACGCGCGTCCTGCCGCCGCCCAGCGAGATGCGGGCGAAAGCGGAGAAAATGCCGCAGGACGGCAGCGCTCGTCATCGGGTTTCGGGGCGCCCGAGGCGACCTCTGGTGGTCATGGTCCTCGCGTATAGTGCCCCGAGAGGTAGGGCGGAGAGGATCATGAAATGGACATAATGCCTCAGAAGCCGGTGGCGACCCAGACTGTGGGCGGTGGCCGTCGTCTGATGGGCAGGAGCCTGCCGCTCTCCGCCGACACCGCGCACAATTCGCCAGGCGACACCCCGATCACACGCTTTCTCTGGGCAGCCGCCCGGATAATGGCGGTGCTCGCCATGGTGATGGTTGGCGTGAAGCCATTCTTCGACGTCTTCGGTGCGAAGGTCGCGGCCGACACCGTGGATTCCGGCATGGTGGCGACGGTGATTGGCGCTGTTCTCATGGTGGGCGCCTTCGTCGCCGTGACCGTGGCGTCGAGAAGGTTCCTGACCAATCTGACGCCCGCGATCGTCGCGCTGGTTCTCCTCGGCCTGTTCTCCGTTATCGGCCTGATCGCCCTGCCGGCCCGGGAGGAGTTCTTCCAGGTCTTCACCACGGCCAACGTTCGGGAGATCTTCGGGCCGTACATCGCACCGAAGAGCGGGATCATCACGCAGGCCGCCCAGCTCGCGGTCGGGTTCGCGCCGATCGTGTTGTTGGCGGTCATGTTCGTCAGGCCGGGCTGGTTCTCGCTCGACCGGCTGCGCTGGGTCCTGCTGCTCGTGGTCGTCGGCGCCGTCGTGCACTCCGTGATCGCCTGGCTGCAGGTCGTCGGCGTCGTGCCGTACACCTACTTCTTCAACCTGATGAGCGGCAAGGTCGGGCGTGCCTCGGGTGGCTACTTCCACCCCGCGTCACTCGGGCGGCTCCTGATCTTCGCGGTGTTCATTCTCTATGCCGCCGGTGACCGGCTGCGGATCAGCCCGCTGGCCCGCTATGCCGCCGTCGCGTTCCTGACCGCCACCGCGGTCGTGAGCACCCACCGGATAACCATCGTCTGCGTGGCGTTCGTGATCGTGGCCTTCGAGCTGCGCCGGCTTCCCGAACTGATCCGTCAGGTTTCCAACCTGCGATTCCGCACCGCCGTCTGGGGCGCTGTCGCTCTCGTCGTGCTGGTGGTCCTCGCTGCGGTCCGTTGGGGCGCCTATCTGTTCGACCGTGCGGTCTTTCTCGCCACGCAGATCGGCTCGCTGAATCCGACGAACGACGAGTTCCTGCACGGCCGCGGGCAGATCTGGTTCAAGTTGGCGGAGGTGTGGGGGGACGCCCCGCTGGATATCTGGCTCATCGGGCTGGCCTACGAACCGTGGAACACGCACAGCGACCCGTTGCGGATCTTCGTGGTCTGGGGGCTGCTCGGGGTCATCCTGATGACGATTATCTTCATCAACCTCTGGCGGGTGACGAGGCGTGCCATCGCGGTCGAGGCGCGCTGGATGCTTTCGGTCCTGTACGCCGTGACAGTCATCTCGGCGCTGACGCAGAAGCCGACCTCCTATTCGTACTTCATGTGGATGTTCTTCCTCTCCCTGATGCTGATCATCGCGTTCTATCCCCGGGTGAACGCGCCGGTCGCACTGGCAACGGACACTAGTGGTGATCGCGAATGAGCGCCCCCCTCTTCATTTCGTGGAAGCGTTATCAGCGTCGGTCGGACGTGCTCGCCCAGGCGTTGGGCGCAGAATTGGCATGGCGTCCGGCCAAGGCGACGCCAAAGGCGCTCCGCCCCTTCGACTACCTCGCCCACACCTGGAACGATCTCAAGCTGCTCCGGTCGCGGCGACCATCGTTCGTGGTGGCGCAGGCGCAGCCGCACCTGGCAGCCCTGGCGCCCTACCTCGGTCGGGTTCCCTACGTGGTCGACGCGCACAACGGGCAGTTCCAGTCGTGGTGGCGCCGGGTTCCGAGCACCGCAACGGTGCTGCGCGGGGCGAGACTGGTCCTGACGCACACGCAGGAGGCCGACGTCATCGCCCGCGCGGCCTTCCCGGGTCTGCGCACACTCGTCGTGCACGATCCGCTCCGGCAGATCCCGCCGGCGGCACCGCGCGACTGGGTGTTCGTCGTGGCTACCGTCGCCCCGGACGAGCCGATGGACGTCCTCATCGATGCGATCGAGGCCATGCCCGAGGTCAACTTCGTGACCACCGCACCGCTGCACCGGCTGCCCCCGCCGCTTCGCGAGCGCGCCGAGGGGCTGCCCAACTTCACCACCCTGGGCTTCCTCGATCTCCCCGACTACGAGGCGGCGCTCGCCGGCGCGCGTGCGGTCGTCGTGTTGACCGACCGGGACGCCACGCAGCCCAGCGGCGCGTGCGAGGCGCTGAGCGCGGGCCGACAGCTGGTCCTGTCCCACACCCGCACCACCGAGGCCCTGTTCGGAAGCTTCGCTACGCTCGTCGCCAACGAGCCCGAGGCCCTCGCCGCCGGCGTCCGGAAGGCGATCGGGGACGACCCTGCCGCAGCCGGGCGGATCGCGGCGGCCCGCGAGGCCTGGATGAGTCGGACGGAGGCCGAGCTGGAGATGTTGAGGTCGCACGTCTCGGCCAGAGCGACCAGATGATGGTGGAGCTGCGGACCGGTACGTCGACGTCCAGCCGGTCCGGCGGCGGCATGGCACGCCGGCTCCGTCAGCTGGGAATGCTCGGAATCAGCCAAGCCGGCGTCACCCTGATCGCGTTCCTCACCCAGGTGCTGCTCGCCCGTAGCCTGCCCAAGGCGGACTTCGGCGCCTTCATGTCAGTCATCTCGCTGGTGACGCTGGCCGGGCCGTTGGCCATCTTCGGGGTCGCCGAGTTCTGGTTGCAGCGGTTCGGACGCGAGGGGCCGAGGGCGTTCCGCTGGGTGCGGCCGTCGATCGTGCTGGTGGTCGTCACGTCCGGCCTGCTGGTCCTGGCGCTCGTCGGGTGGGGTCTGCTCGACCGGGACGACTCCGTCACCGCCGGCCTACGCATCGGGCTCGCCCCGATCATCCTGTCGCTCGTCGCCATGGCGCTGTCCGGGTCGGCCCTCCAGCTGCAGGGCGCCTACGGGCAGCTCGCGGCGCTGCAACTGGCGCCGCAGGTCGGCCGGCTCCTGGTGGCCCTGCTGACCGGCTTCTTCGGGCTGTCGGCGCTCATGGTGGCGCTGGGCTACGCCTTCGTGGCCGCCGTCACGGTGGTCATCAGCGTCCTGGTGATCGCACCGTTCTGGTACGCCCGGGCGACGTTGGAGGGCCACACGCAGGTGCTCGGTCGCCCGGCGCGCGCGCCCCGGATGAGCCACCTGGTCGGCGGAACGAGCCTGTTCCTGCTGGGCAGCCTCTTCTATCAACTGGGCATGCAACTGGGCATCGTCACCTCTGCCGAGTTTCTGAGCCCGGAGGCCGCTGCCGTGCTCGCCGTGCCGATGACGCTGCTGACCGCGATCTACCTCCTGCCCCGCATCGTCTATCAGCAGTACTTCCTGGCGAAGCTGCACCGGTGGTCCCGCTCCAACCGCAGCGCGGTCCTCATCGCCTACCGTGCCGGCACGGTCGGGATGATCGGTCTCGGGCTGCTGGTCGGCCTCGTCGTCGCCGTCGCAGGCCGCTACGCCATTCCCTTGATCTTCGGCGCCGAGTACCGCCCGTCCGTCCCGGTGATGGCGATTCTCGCGCTGGCGATCCCACTCCGCTTCGGCTCCGCCAGTGTCGAATCGCTGCTGATGAGCGGCGGCCTGGTGCGGCAGAAGGTGCTCTATCAGGGGCTGGGATCGCTCGTCTACCTGGCCGCGCTGGCCACCGCGATCCCGATGTTCGGCGTGGCCGGGGCCGCCTGGGCGACGGTGCTGTCCGAGGCGATACTTCTGGTCCTGTTCTGGTCCCGGGTGAAGCGGAATGTCGTGGCGGGCGCCCAACTTCCGTCCTGGGCCGAGATCCGCCGGACGGTCACCAGAGGCTGAGCCCGCGTGGGCACAGGGGTGGAGCGAGGCCCACCCCTGTGCCGGCTCGGCCGCTGGTCAGGCCAGCGGACCGATCTCGCGTTCGATGGCGGCGCGCAGCTCGGGGCCGGCGAGCACGTCCCGGGCCGCGGCCATCACCGGGGCGAGGAAGGTGTCCGGCCCCGGCTCACCGGCGATGCCGCCGAGGGCGGCGACCGCGGCCTGTCCGGCCGGCGACGGGACCAGTGGCGCGCGCAGCTGCAGACCGCGCACCCCGGCCAGCAGCTCGACCGCGAGCACGCTGGCCAGGTTGTCCAGCACCGTACGCAGCTTCTTGGTCGCCGCCCAGCCCATCGAGACGTGGTCCTCCTGCATCCCGCTGGTGGGCAGCGAGTCCACCGAGGCGGGCGCGGCCAGCCGGCGGTTCTCCGCGACGATCCCGGCCGCGGTGTACTGGGCGATCATCAGCCCGGAGTTGACGCCGGCGTCGGGGGAGAGGAACGCCGGTAGGTCCCGGCTGCGGGTGACGTCCAGCAGCCGGTCGACCCGCCGTTCGGCGATCGCCCCGACCTCGGCGGCGGCGATGGCCAGGAAGTCGGCGGCGAAACCGAGCGGCGCGCCGTGGAAGTTCCCGGTCGACTCGACCCGGCCGTCCGGCAGCACCACCGGGTTGTCCACCACCGAGACCAGCTCGCGGGCCGCCACCGTACGGGCGAACTCCAGGGTGTCCCGGGCCGCGCCGGCCACCTGCGGGGCGCAGCGCATCGAGTATGCGTCCTGCACCGCGTGCGCCAGGTCGTCCCGGTGCGAGTCCATCACCCGGGAGTCCTGCAGCAGCCGGTGGATGTTCGCCGCCGAAGCCGCCTGACCCGGGTGCGGCCGGATGGCGTGCAGCTCGGGCAGGAACGGCCGCTCGGAGCCGAGCATCGCCTCGATCGCCAACGCGGCCGTCACGTCGGCCATGGCGAACAGGTGGGCGGCGTCGTTCAGGGCGAGCAGCAGCATGCCCAGCATGCCGTCGGTGCCGTTGATCAGCGCCAGGCCCTCCTTGGCGGCCAGCTCGATCGGCTTCAGCCCGGCCCCGCGCAGCGCGTCGGCCGCGTCGATCCGCCCACCCGCCGGGCCGAGCACCCAGCCCTCGCCGAGCAGCACCAGCGCGCAGTGCGCCAGCGGCGCCAGGTCGCCGGAGGCGCCGAGCGAGCCGTGCTCCGGCACCCACGGGGTGATCTCGTGGTTGAGCAGGTCGACCAGGGCCTCGGCGACCAGCGGTCGGACGCCGGACCGGCCGAGCGCGAGCGAGCGCACCCGCAGCAGCATCATCGCCCGGACCACCTCGCGCGGCATCGGCGCGCCCACGCCGGCGGCGTGCGAGCGGATCAGCGCGTGCTGGAGTTCGGCCCGCCGCTCCGGCGCGACGAAGGTGTTGGCCAGCGCCCCGAAACCGGTGGAGACGCCGTAGACGGGGCGGCCGGCGGCTTCGATGCCGTCCACGATCGCCCGGCTGGTCGCCATCGCGTCCGTCGCGGCCGGGTCGATCACGACCTTGGCGGAGCCGCGGGCCACGGCGAGCACGTCGGCGGGGGAGACCCCGGTGGGCTGAATGGTCACGATCGACATTGCGGTACTCCGTTTTGCAGGACCTGGCGGATCAGTGGAACCCCGGGCCGGTAGGCCAGGTGCAGGTGGGACGGGGCGTCGAGGACGATCAGGTCGGCCCGGGCGCCGGGGCGCAGCACCCCGACGTCGTCGCGGCGCAGCGCCCGGGCGCCGCCCGCGGTGGCGGCCCAGACGGCCTCCGCCGGGGTCATCCGCATCTCGCGGACGGCGAGGGCGACGCAGAACGCCATCGACGAGGTGTACGACGAGCCGGGGTTGCAGTCGGTCGCCAGCGCCACGGTGACGCCGGCGTCGAGCAGGCGACGCGCGTCCGGGTAGGGCGAGCGGGTGGAGAACTCGGCGCCCGGCAGCAGGGTGGCCACCGTGGAGGTGTGCCGCCCGTCGGCGCACATGCAGCCGATCGTGGTCGAGGCGAGCGCGTCGACGTCCGCGTCGCTGAGATGGGTGCAGTGGTCCACGCTCGCCGCGCCCAGCTCCACGCCGAGCTGAACGCCCGGGCCGGGGCCGAGCTGGTTGGCGTGCACCCGGATGCCGAGCCCGACGGCCTGCCCGCAGGCGAGGATGGCCCGGGCGTGGTCGACGTCGAAGGCGCCCCGCTCGCAGAAGACGTCGATCCAGCGCGCGTGCGGGGCGGCGGCGGCCAGCATCGGCCCGCACACCATGCCGACGTAGTCGTCGGGGCGGTCGGCGTACTCGGCCGGGACGACGTGCGCGCCGAGGAACGTGGTGTCCTCGCTGAACTCCGCGGCGATCCGCAGCGAACGGGCCTCGTCGGCGACGGTGAGGCCGTACCCGCTCTTGATCTCGACGGTGGTGGTGCCCTGCCGCAGCGCCTCGTCGCGCAACCGCCGCACGGTGGCACGCAACTCGTCGTCGGTGGCCGCGCGGGTGGCGCCGACGGTGGTCCGGATGCCGCCGCCGGTGTACGGCTGTCCGGCCATCCGGGCCGCGAACTCGGCGGCCCGGTCCCCGGCGAAGACCAGGTGGGCGTGGCTGTCCACGAACCCGGGCAGCACCGCCGCGCCGTCGGCGTCGATCCGCCGGTCGGCGGCCGGGGCGTCCCGGGCCGGGCCGATCCAGGCCACCTGCCCGTCCTCGACCAGCAGGGCGGCGTGCCGGCGGATGCCCAACGGGCCACCCGCACCGCCGTCGGAGTTGGTGACCAGCTCGCCGATGTTGTCGACCAGCAGGCTGCCGGTGTTCCGGCTCGCCGGGCGTACCGGGTCACCCGGCCGCGCCGGCCGCTCTGGGAAGAGGTCCGTGGTCACGACGTCACCGCCGCGATGGCCGCCCGCAGTTCGGTCGGTACGTCGACGGCCACGTGTCGACCCTCGGCCACCACCGTCCGCCCATCGACCACGACGTGCGTGACATCGGCGGCGGTGGCCGCGAAGAACACCCCGACCGGCGGCACTCCGGCGGTCCGGGCACTGTCCGGCCGTACCGTGACCAGGTCGGCCCGGTCACCGACCGAGAGCCGGCCGGCGTCGGTCCAGCCGAGCGCGGCGTGCCCGGCGGCGGACGCCGCCCGCAGCAGGTCGAAGCCGGTGAAGTGGCCGCGCCGGCGGGTGCGCAGCCGCTCGTCCAGCTCCACCGCCCGGGCCTCCTCGAAGAGGTCGATCACCGCGTGGCTGTCGCTGCCCAGGCTGAGCGGGATGCCGACGTCGGCCATCCGCCGCGCCGGGCCGATCCCGTCCGCCAGGTCCCGCTCGGTGGTGGGGCAGAGGCAGACACCGGTACGGCTCTCGCCGAGCAGCGTCAGGTCGCCGCTGGTCGGGTGGGTGGCGTGCACGGCGGTGGTGGCCGGGCCGAGCACCTCGCGGTCGGCCAGCAGCCGGGTGGGCGTGCAGCCGTGCACCGCCCGGCAGGCGTCGTTCTCCGCGGGCTGCTCGGAGAGGTGCACGTGCAGCGGCGCGTCGCGCTCGCGGGCCCAGCGCGCCACCGTGCTCAGCTGCTCGGCGGGGACGGCGCGTACCGAGTGCACCGCCGCGCCGACCCGGACGTGCCCGCCGGTCGGGGAGAACGCGGCCACCCGTTCGGCCCACCGCGCGGCGTCGGAGTCGCCGAAGCGCAGCTGCGGCCCGACCAGCGGATCGCCGTCCACCGAGGCGGTCAGGTAGCAGGCGTCGAGCAGGGTTAGCCGGATTCCGGCCTGGGCGGCCGCCTCGACCAGCGCGGCGCTCATCGCGTTCGGGTCGTCGTAGCGCGTCCCGCCGGGCCCGTGGTGCAGGTAGTGGAACTCGCCCACACAGGTCACCCCGGCCAGCGCCATCTCGGCGTAGGCGGCCCGGGCCAGGGCCAGGTAGGAGTCCGGGTCGAGGCGGTCGGCCACCGCGTACATCTGGTCGCGCCAGGTCCAGAAGTCACCCCGGCCGCCGTGCGTACGCCCGCGCAGCGCCCGGTGGAAGGTGTGCGAGTGCGCGTTGGCCAGCCCGGGCAGGGTCAGCCCGGGCAGCCGTACCGCGTCGGTCAGCACGTCGACCCCGGCGGTCGGTGAGTCGCCGCCGGTCAGCGGCGTCACCGCGGTGAACCGGCCGTCCGTCGCCTCGATCAGCACGTCGGCGGTCGGCTCGTCGTGGTCGGGCAGCCAGGCGTACTCGGCCAGCCAGCGGGTCGCGGTCATTCCGCGGGCCCCCTCTCGAAACAGCGCGGACGCGGCGATCCGCCGCCGCCCGCCGGTGCCGGGCGGGCCGCTGCGACGGCCGTCAACATGCCAGTTCCGCCAGCACCCGGGCCAGCGCGGTCACGCCGGCGGCGCAGTCATCGTCGCTCGCCGACTCGGCCGGGGAGTGCGACACACCGGTCGGATTGCGGACGAAGAGCATGGCGGTCGGCAGGTGCGCGGCGAGGACGCCGGCGTCGTGTCCGGCTCCGGTCGGCAGCACCGGCGCGTCGAGCAGTCGGGCCAGCCGGTCGGCCAGCCCGCCGTCGAAGGCGACCAGCGGGGTGGCGGACTCCTCGGTCACCGTCATCTCGGTGCCGTCGCGCCGGGCCCGCTCGACCGCCTTGCCGTGGACCGCCTCGACCAGGCCGGCCAGCGTCTCCGGCTCGGCCGCGCGGGCGTCCAGCCAGCCGGTCACCTTCGACGGGATCGCGTTGGTGGCGTTCGGCTCCACCGACACCCGGCCCACGGTGGCGTGGGCGCCGCGCAGCCGGGCCTCCTTGTTCGCCGCCAGCACGGTGAACGCGTACGTCAGCATCGGGTCGCGGCGGTCGGCCATCCGGGTGGTGCCGGCGTGGTTGCCCTCGCCGGTGAAGTCGAAGCGCCAGCGCCCGTGCGGCCAGATGGCGCTGGCCACCGCCACCGGCGCGGTGGTGTCGGCCAGCGCGCGGCCCTGCTCGACGTGCAGCTCCACGAAGGAGGAGAACCGGCCGAGCAGCTCCGGTCGGGCGCCCGCCGGCGGGTGGCCCAACGCGTCGGCGAAGCTGACCCCGTCGGCGTCCCGCAGCGCCGCCGCCCGCTGCGCCGGCAGCGCGCCGCTGAGCAGCCGGGAACCCAGGCACGGTACGCCGAACCGGGCCCCCTCCTCCTCGACGAACGCGCCGACGACCACGGGTCGGGCCGGGGTGACGCCCGCGGCGCGCAGCTCGTCCAGGGCGAGGAACGCGCTGACGATGCCGAGCGGACCGTCGTACGCGCCGCCGTGTGGCACCGAGTCGAAGTGGCTGCCGGTCAGCACCGCGTTTCCGGCGTCCGCCTCGCCCCACCAGGCGAGGAGGTTGCCGTTGCCGTCCTCGGTGACCGGCAGCCCGCGTCGGTCGGCCTGCTCCCGGTACCAGGCCCGCAGTCGCAGCTCCGGCTCGGTCAGCGCGTAGCGCAGGTAGCCGCCACTGCCGGCGTCCCGCCCGATCGGCGCGATCTCGTCCCAGAGCGCCCGGAACCGGACGGCGAGGTCGCTCACGGGGTACTCCTTTTGTTCGCGGCTGCGGGGCTCCGCTGCGCTGCACTCCTCGCGCTCACGCGCTTCCCTCGGCCATCGGTACCCGCACGCCGGTCCGCTCGGCCACCTCGCGGGCGGAGTCGTAGCCGGCGTCCACGTGCCGGATCACGCCCATCGCCGGGTCGTTGGTCAGCACCCGCTCGATCTTCTGACCGGCGAGCGCGCTGCCGTCGGCGACGCAGACCTGGCCGGCGTGGATCGACCGGCCCATGCCCACCCCGCCGCCGTGGTGGATGGAGACCCAGGACGCGCCGCTGGCCGTGTTGACCAGCGCGTTGAGCAACGGCCAGTCGGCGATCGCGTCGGAGCCGTCGGCCATCGCCTCGGTCTCCCGGTAGGGGCTGGCCACGCTGCCGGTGTCCAGGTGGTCCCGGCCGATCACCACCGGGGCGGAGAGCTCGCCGGAGGCGACCATCTCGTTGAACCGGACGCCGGCCTTGTCCCGCTCGCCGTAGCCCAGCCAGCAGATCCGGGCCGGCAGGCCCTGGAACGTGACCCGCTCACCGGCCAGCCGGATCCACCGGGCGAGGGACTCGTTCTCCGGGAAGAGCTCCAGGATCGCCCGGTCGGTGGCCGCGATGTCGGCCGGGTCGCCGGAGAGCGCCGCCCACCGGAACGGGCCCTTGCCCTCGCAGAACAGCGGCCGGATGTAGGCCGGCACGAAGCCGGGGAAGTCGAAGGCCCGCTCGTAGCCGCCCAGCTGCGCCTCGCCCCGGATCGAGTTGCCGTAGTCGAAGACCTCCGCGCCGGCGTCGAGGAAGCCGACCATCGCCTCGACGTGCTTCGCCATCGACGCCCGGGCCCGGTCGGTGAACTCGGCCGGCTTGGCCGCCGCGTAGTCCCGGGCGTCGGCCAGCTCGACCCCCTCGGGCAGGTACGACAGCGGATCGTGCGCGCTGGTCTGGTCGGTGACGATGTCCACGGCGACGCCCCGGCGCAGCAGTTCCGGGAAGACGGCGGCGGCGTTGCCGACCACCCCGACGCTCAACGCCCGGCGGTCCCGCTTGGCGGCCAGCGCCCGCTCGACCGCGTCGTCCAGGGAGTCGGCGACCTCGTCGAGGTAGCGGTCGTGCACCCGCCGGTCCAGTCGGCTGCGGTCCACGTCGACGATCAGGCAGACGCCGTCGTTCATGGTGACCGCGAGCGGCTGGGCCCCGCCCATCCCGCCGCAGCCGGCGGTGAGCGTCAGCGTCCCGGCCAGGGTGCCGCTGAACCGCTTGGCCGCGACGGCGGCGAAGGTCTCGTAGGTGCCCTGGAGGATGCCCTGGGTGCCGATGTAGATCCAGGAGCCGGCGGTCATCTGCCCGTACATGGTCAGGCCGAGCTGCTCGAGGCGGCGGAACTCCGGCCAGGTGGCCCAGTCGCCGACCAGGTTGGAGTTGGCCAGCAGCACCCGCGGCGCCCACTCGTGGGTGCGCATGACGCCGACCGGTCGACCGGACTGCACCAGCATCGTCTCGTCGTCGCGCAGGTCGGTGAGGGTGCGTACCAGCGCGTGGTAGGACGGCCAGTCCCGGGCCGCCTTGCCGGTGCCGCCGTAGACCACCAGGTCCTCGGGGCGCTCAGCGACCTCCGGGTCCAGGTTGTTCATCAGCATCCGCAGCGCGGCCTCCTGCGGCCAGCCACGGGCGGTGCGCTCGACCCCGCGGGCGGCGCGGACCAGTTCGGACATCTCGGTTCTCCTCTCAGCCGAGGAACAGCTGTCGGCGGGCGGCGGACGCCTCGAACGCTTCCAGCCGGCGCTGGGTGTCGGCGGGGGCGGCGTCGCAGATCGCCTGGAGCAGCACCATGGCCAGGGTCATCGGGGCGGTGTGGAGGTCGAAGACGAGTTGGGCGCCGACCGCGGCGGGCAGCACCACGTCGGCGTGTTCGGTGGCCGGGCTGACCGGCGAGTCGGTGATCGCCACCACGGTCAACCCGGCGGCGCGCGCGTCGCGCAGCGCGTCCAGGGTCTCCCGGGGGTAGCGGGGCAGCACGAAGGCCAGTACCGCCGAGGCGCCGGCCTCGGCCGCCTGCTCCAGGCGGTCGGTGAGCAGGCTGCCGCCGTCGTCGAGCACCCGGACGTCGGGGTGCACCTTGGCGGCGAAGTAGGCGAAGTACGCGGCCAGCGGCGCGGCGGCGCGCAGGCCGAGCACCGGCAGCGGGCGGCTGGCGGCGAGCTGCCGGCCCGTCTCGGCGATCCGGTCCCGGTCGGCGAGCTGGTCGGTCAGCCGGTCCAGGTTGCCGATCTCGGCGCGGACCGCCTGCTGGAGCTCGTTGCCGGCGTCGGTCGGGCCACCGAGCGCTCCGGCGGTCAGCTCGCGGAGCCGGCGGCGCAGCGCGGGGTAGCCGTCGTGGCCGAGCGCGACCGCGAACCGGGTGACCGAGGGCTGGCTGACCCCGGCGAGCTCGGCCACCTCGGCGGCCGAGAGGTACGCCGCGGCCGGCGCGTGCTGCACCAGGCAGTGTGCGATCCGACGTTGGGTGGGGGTGAGCCGCACTCCGTGGAACAGATCGAGCACCCGCTCGGTGGGCGCGGCGACAGCTCCTTCATTCACGCCATGACTCTATGCATAAAAACTTTCAGGGGGCAACCCGTTGGTGTCCGCTACCGTCCGCCTGCGGGCTGTCGGTCGGCCGACCGGTGGACGACCTTGTGAGCGTCCCCTCTGTAGGATCCGCACGGCGGTCGAGCAGAGGAGTGCGCATGCAGTCGGTTGGCCCGTACCGGTTCACCCACTTGTTGGGCACCTGCCCTGTGGGCAAGGCCTGGGCTGCGATCGACGGGCAGGGCCGGTTCGTGACGGTGGCGGTGCTGGACGCCGCGGCCGCGAACACACCGGGCTGGCGGGAAAGCTTCGCCGGCACCGCCGACGCCATGTCCCAGACGCTGGGCGGCCAGGCCTTCGCGTACGCCGACTTCTCGGCGGCTGAGCCCTGGGTGGCCTATCCGGCAGAGGTCGGCCCGGGCGCCGAGAAGCTGTTCCGCGCGTTGGGGCAGGAGTACCAGCTGGTGCCGACGGACGATCAGGGCGCCGCGGAGCCGGTCTCCGGGGTGCCACAGCAGGTTTCCGGGCCGCCGCAGTCGGTGTCCGGGGTGCCGCAGCAGGTCTCCGCACCACCGCAGTCGGTCTCCGGCGCTCCACATCAGGTCTCCGGGCCACCGCAGCCCGTCTCCGGCGCCCCGCAGCCGACGTCCGGTGGGTCGTTCGCACCCTGGGCCCTGCACGCCGGCCCGCTGCCCACCGTGCAGCCCGCGCCGACCCCGCAGCCCGCAGTCGACGTGCCCCACTCGCCCGCGCCGGTGTCCGCCGCGCCGGCGGATCCGCCGTCCTACGACCCGTTCAGCGCCCCGGTCCGGCGGATCAAGCCGTCGGAGCCGCCCCGGCGGCGTACCGGACTCTGGATGGGGGTGGCCGCGCTCGTGCTGGTGGCGGCCGTGGGCAGCGGATTCGGCGTCTGGGCCGTCGCCGGCAACGACCAGGCCGATCCGGACCCTCTGCCGACGATCGCCGCCACGGCGGCCCCCACCGCCGAACCGGTCGAGCCGGGGCTGAAGCCGTGGGCGCAGGCCGCCCTCTACAGTCCGGAGGAGCACGCCCTCGCGGTGGCCGCACCGTCGCTGGTCTTCGTCGAGGCGGTCTTCACCGGTTACGTCCGCGACGCCGCCACGAACGCTCTGGTGCGCCCCACACCCGTCAGCTTCATCCGTCGATGCAGTGGCTTCCTGGTGAGTTCGAGCGGCCACGCCGTCACCAGCGGCTCCTGCGTCGCGCCGGACGAGGATCACGCCCGGTGGATCGCCGTCGACGCGCTCGCCCGGTTGCTCGTGCAGGAGAAGAAGCTTCCCAGCGGGGAGGTCGCCAACTACATCCGGATCAACCTGCCCAAGGTGCGGTTCACCGGCGCCGAACCGGGCACCAAGCCGGTCAGTGAGGTGTACGGGCAGCTCAACAACGCCAAGGGCAACGTGTCGAAGGAGCCGGCCATCCAGGCCGAGGTCGTCCGGGCCTTGCCCGCGGAGAGTGGCAGCACCGCATTGATCAAGCTTGGCCAGGACAATCTGCCGGCGGTGGAACTCAACCGGTCGGCGAGCCTCGACCAGGACGCCTCGCTGTTCATCCTCGGCTTCCGGACCACCGACACCGTCTTCCGCAACGCTGTCTACCGTCCCCAGTCGAAGAAGGTGACGGTCACCGGCACGAGCCGGCTCGGCTCGGTCTCGATGTACCGGATCAGCGGGGACCTCGGGACCGTGTCGCACGGTGGTATCGCCCTCGATCCCAACGGCCGGGTAGCGGGCGTGATCGACCAGGACCAGGCGCTACCGGACAAGGCGAACCGGGCGGTGGTGCCGGCGTCGACGATCGGCACACTGCTCGATGAGGCCGGGGTAGGCAACACGCTCGGCGACACCGACAAGATCTACCGCAGCGGGCTGGACGCGTACTTCGGCGGCGACCTGTCGGTCGCTGTCACTCAGCTCGACAAGGCCGCCGGCGCGGCACCCGCCAACCTGCTCGCGCAGGCGTACCGGCAGAACGCCGCCGAGCGCGAGCGGTTGGACAGCGCGCAGGGGGATGGGTCGGGCCTGGTCGTTCCCCTGCTGGTCGGATCCGGCGTGCTGCTCGTCGGGCTCGTCATCATGGCCGTGCTACTCGTACGTCGGCGATCGACGATCGGCTGATCGCCGGCTGCTGCGCAGTGGCCAACCGCCGGGCTCGTGATCGGACGATTACACCGGATCGGACACATGGGAATGTAAGCGTAGGCATGCCCCCCGGTTGTTCGGCTCCGCCCGTCATTCGCACACCACGAACAACCCGTGCCGCCATCAAGATCGTATTTTTGGTCAATGTGGATTCCACCGGACGGTGCCCGTTCGGCCGCCTGCTTCGGCGGCGTGTCCGACCGGCGCCGCAATAGCAGCCTGACCAGCGAATTCCTGGCTGCATCAACGATTTCGGGCCCTCATCGTGGTGACTGATGGGTGATGGTGCGGGGGTGTAGCGATGGCTATACTCCCTGTTGTTGCGCGATGGATCTTCATTGTCGTCGATCAAGGGAACGTTCCTACGAACGCGTCGCTGAAAATGTCGCTGCAAATGGTGGCTTTCATGGGGGTGGCGAAGGTATGGACGTGTTGGATCGCGGAGCCGTGTCGACCGGCGGAGCCGTCCTGCCGGGCGGCGCAGGTAGCCCAGCCGGGCTGCGAAACGGCCTCCGTCCGTGACGAGCCATCCCGCCTACTCGACGCCTTCGCTGCGTGACTCCGCCGGCAGCACGCTCCCGTCCGATCAGGAGCCCCAGCTGTCACAGATCGACGAGCCCACGGTGCTGATGATGCCGGCCGTCGACGCGTCGACCGTGTCGCTGGTGCGGGCGGCCGAACGGGTCACCCCGGCGATCTCGGTCTGCATCGCCGTCCGGGACCGACCCCAGCTGCTGGTGAAGTCCATCCAGAGCGTGCTCGCCAACAGCTTCAGCGACTTCGAGATCGTCGTGGTGGACGACGGATCGGCCGTACCCGCTCGGGACGGGCTGGCCGAGGCGGGCCTGCTGGCAGACCGACGGATTCTCGTCGTCCGGCAGGAGCCGACGGGCATCAGCGCCGCGCGCAACGCGGCCCTGCGGGTGGCCCGGGGCAGGACCGTCACCGTGCTCGACTCGGACGACGAACTGGCCCCCGATGGCCTGGCCCGGATCCACGACTTCCTGTCTCGCACGGGGGCGCGCTGGGTCTACACCGACTACGAGGAGTTCGTCGGCGACTCCGCAAGGGTGATCAGGCTCCCGTCCTACCCCGACTCGCGTCGGATGCTCTGGTCCGTGCTGACCCGGCCACGGCTGCCCTTCAAGCACTCCGGCATGTCCATCGACCGCCAGTTGCTGCTTCAACTCGGCGGATACGACGAGCAGATGTCCATCAAAGTTGATGTCGAGCTGGTGCTGCGTGCCCTGAGCACCGGCGTGCACCTGCAACGACTCGACCAGCCGGTTGTCCGGTTCCACCGGCACAGCGGCAACATCAGCCGGCGGCGCCTCGCCGGCGTCGCCGCCTGGCGCAAGATGATCAAGAAGTACAGTCGCCCGCGCATTCCGGGCCTCGCCCTGTGTATCGTGGCGGTGCGCGCGGCGAGTGAGGTCGGCAAGTGGTTGGTCACCGCCGCCGGGCGGTGATCCGTCGGCTGGCGGGCCGGGCGGCGGAGCGACTCGCCGAGTAGGACCGTCCAACCGCGACCGTCGGGCTCGTTCGTGCTGGCCTCGCTGCTTGGGGATCGTGATGACTGGAGTTGTCCCCGCCGGATCTGCCGTCCGTGCGGCCGATCCCACCAGGGACGTCGGTCGGCAAGCGGCATGGACGGTGGACGACGCGGCGGATCCCGCAGTTGACGCCCTTCGGCGACGTCGACGGCGACAACGCGGCCTGATCCGGCTGGCCGCGCTGACCGTGGTGGCCACCGTCGCGGTCGGCGGGGTGCTCGTCGCCCAGTCACAACGGGGCGAAACGCAGACGTTGCCGTCCGCTTCCCCCTCGCCGTCGCCGTCCTGGTCCGGGCTGCGCGGCCTCGCGTCGCCGAACATGCGGATCGGCTCCGCGGTCGACGGGCGACGGCTCGCCGCCGACCAGCAATATCGCGAGACGCTCGCCGCCAACTTCAACGCGGTGACGGCCGAGAACGTGATGAAGTGGGCGAGCCTCGAGCCCCGACGGGGAGAGTACGACTGGACCGCGGCCGACCGGCTCGTGGAGTTCGCCCACGCGCACGGTCAGGCCGTCTACGGCCACACCCTGGTCTGGCACGCCAGCGTTCCGTCCTGGGTGACCGACGACTGGTCAGCCGAACGTCTCCGCGCGCTGATGCGCGAGCACATCGTCACCGTCGTCACCCGCTACCGGGGCAAGGTGTGGGCCTGGGACGTGGTGAACGAGGCGCTGAACGAGGACGGGACTCTGCGGGACAACATCTTCCTGCGCAAACTCGGGCCCGGCTACATCGCCGACGCGTTCCGCTGGGCGTACGAGGCCGACCCCGACGCCCGGCTCTTCATCAACGACTACGGGGCGGAGGGCCGGTCCAAGAAGGCGGACGCCCTGCTGGGCCTGGTCCGAGACCTTCGGGCGCGTGGGGTGCCGGTGCACGGTGTCGGCTTCCAGAGCCACCTGCGTGCCGATCAGGCACCCACCGGCATCGTCGGGAACCTTCAGCGTTTCGCGGATCTGGGCGTGTCGGTCGCCATCACCGAACTCGACGTCCGGGTCAAGCTGCCGGCGACGCCGGAGAAGCTGGTCTCGCAGGCGCTGCTCTACCAGCACATGCTCACGACCTGTCTGGCCGTGTCGACCTGTGAGTCGTTCACGCTCTGGGGGTTCTCCGACGGCAGCAGCTGGATCGGCGCGCACTTCCCGGGCTACGGAGCCGCCTGTGTGTACGACCGGGAATTCAGGCCGAAACCGGCCCACGACGCGCTGATGCAGGAGCTGCGGTCGCGCCATCGACAGTCGACGAACTGATCAGACCAGGCCAGGTACGGCCGAACCGCCACTAGGCAGGGCACCGCGCCAGCACATAGGGTGCTCGTCGCGATCTCCCGCCGGGGGCGATGTGGGAAAGGAAGGTCGTGTCCGCGCACACTCAGTTCCTCCAGGCTGTCGCGCCGCAGGCGGCGCCGAGGTTCGACCCCGATTTCGGGGTCATCACACCGCCATCCAACGGCATGCCCCGGTCGGCGTTCGGTCGTCCGGTGGCCCCGCGAGCGGTCTGGCGCCGACGCTACGTGGCCTGGCTGGTCGTGCTCGACGCCCTCGCCGCGCTGGCGGCCAGCCGGACGGTCGTGGTCGCGCTCGACGAGGCCGACGCCGGCTTCTGGGACCAGCAGATCCTCGGTGGCATCAGCTCGTTCTCGCTGGTGGCGAACGTCGGTGTGCCGTTGGGCTGGCTGGTCATGCTCGCCGCTCTCGGCGCGTACGACCGGCAGGCGCTCGGGCGTGGCACCGAGGAGCTCAAGCGGGTGGTCCGGGCCAACGTGGCGATGGCCGCCGCCGTGTCGTTCCTGGCCCTCGGCTTCAAGAAGGACCTGTCCCGGGCGACCGTCGCCGCGATCATCCTCTGCCTGCTTCTCTACGCCCTGGTGGCCCGGTTCGCGGCCCGGGTGGTGCTGCGCCGCATCCGGCGTAGCGGGCGGGCGTCGCAGAAGGTGCTATTGGTGGGCCGGCTCTCCGACGCGCTCGCGCTGCACGAGGTGGTGACCCGCAACCCCGGCGCCGGGTTCCGCCCGATCGGCATCCACCTACCGAATCATCCGCGGCCGGGGGAGCGGGTGACCGCCCCGGTGCCGGTCTACGTGGGCTGGGACCTGGTGCCGCTGGTGCAGCAGCTCGGAGCGGACACCATCGCCGTCTGCGGCCCGGCCAGCCTGGAGTCGTACGAGCTGCGGAAGCTGGCCTGGCAGATGGAGGGCACCGGGCTGAACCTGGTGGTGGTGCCGCAGGTCACCGACGTCACCGGTCCCCGCATCCACGTCCGTCCGATCGAGGGGCTGCCGCTGCTCAACGTCGAGGAGCCGACCATCTCCGGCCTCTCGCTGCTGACCAAGAGCGTGCTCGACCGGGCCGCCGCGCTGCTCGGAATGGTGCTGCTCAGCCCGGTGTTGCTCGCGATCGCGATCGCCATCAAGGTCACCGACCCGGGCCCGGTGATGTTCCGGCAGACCCGGATCGGCTACCAGGGCCGCGCGTTCAAGGTGTGGAAGTTCCGGACCATGTACACCGACGCCGAGCAGCGGCTGGAGGCGTTGCGGGGGCAGAACGAGAGCGACGGCCTGCTCTTCAAGATCAAGGACGATCCGCGGGTCACTCCGATCGGCCGGCACCTGCGGGCGCTCTCGCTGGACGAGCTGCCCCAGCTGATCAACGTGGTGTTCGGGCAGATGTCGCTGGTCGGTCCGCGCCCGCTGCCCACCGAGGACGACGACTACCGGGGCGACGTCCGGCGGCGGCTGCTGGTGCGCCCCGGCATCACCGGGCTCTGGCAGATCTCCGGCCGCTCAGACCTGACCTGGGACGACGCGGTCCGGCTGGATCTGCACTACGTGGACAACTGGTCGCTCGTCTACGACCTGGGCATCCTCTGGCGGACGGCCAGTGTGGTGCTGGCCCGCCGCGGCGCGTACTGATCGAGCGCCGCACGAGCGACGCGAAACGGGCGGTGGCCTCGCGGCCACCGCCCGTTTCGCGTGTCGGCGCCGGGCCGCCCGTCGGGCGACCCGGTCGGCTACTTCTTGCCCTGCGCGATGATGTCCGGCACCGCGTCCCGCCGCACCGCCTCGTAGAACGACGGGACCCGCTTCGAGTCGGCGAAGACCACGCTCTCCGAACCGACTGTGCCGGTGCCCTTGGTGGGGCTGGTGAGGAACGTCAGGTTGCTGCCGCGCACTCCGCGCATCTGGTTCGCCATGTCCAGCAGGGACATGTTCTTGTCGACCGAGACCGAGTTCGAGGTGGCCTGCAGGAACGAGTTCAGCTTGCCGGGGTTCGTCAGCAGGCCACCGGAGGACGCCTTGTCCAGAATCGCCTTGATGACCTGCTGCTGGTGCCGGATCCGGGCGAAGTCGCCGTCGGCGAACTGCTTGCGCTGGCGCGAGTAGTCGAGCGCCGCCTCGCCGTCCATCCGCTGCACCCCCTGCTTGAAGGCGCGGAACGGCGGGTGGATCGAGGTGAAACTCTTCTCCACGTTGACGTCGATCCCGCCAAGGGCGTCGATGATCTCCTTGAAGCCGGCGAAGTCGATGATCGCGACGTGGTCGATCCGGACGTCGGTGAACTTCTCCACGGTCTGCACCATCAGCGGCACGCCGCCCCAGGCGTAGGCGGCGTTGACCTTCGCGTCCCGGCCGCCGTGGTTGCCGTCCTTCGACCGGGGCACCGGCACCCAGGTGTCGCGGGGGATCGAGATCAGCTGCGCGCTCGACCGGTCCTTCGGCAGGTGGGCCAGGATGATGGTGTCGGTCCGGGAGCCCTCCGTCCGCTCTGGATCACGGGTGTCGCTGCCCAGGATCATGATGTTCATCGCGCCCTTGACGACCGGCTGCGGGCGGGCCTCCTCGGGCACGTCCTCGAAGGCGTCGACCCGCTCGATGCCCGACTCCACCGAACGCAGGTAGAGCCCGCCGGCGACCGCGCCACCGGCGCCCAGCAGGGCCACCACCAGCAGACTGATCAGGACTATCCGCCGCCACCGCCGGCGCCGGGGTGGCTGCGCCGCGGTCGGCTCCTGCTCCGGTCCGCCGGTCAACCCGTTCGTCTCGTCCGAGCCGGGGTCCGCGGTCTGCTCTCGACGTGGCATGGGCGCGATGCTACTGATTCAGGTTCCGGCTCGCGTACCCTCGTCCGGCCAGGACCGCGCACCGGTCGGCCGCCGTCGTCGCGCATATCGAACATGAGCATTTTCAGCCATCGGCCAGCTTCACCTGGTATGAACCAACCCGTGGATGCAACGAAGCTCCGGCGGGCGATCGCCCGTACCCCCCTCGCCCCCGTTGCCGCCTTCCCCAAGCGGCTGGCCCGGGTCGCCCGCCACGACGCCAAGGTGCTGCGCACCTCGGCCCGCTGGCTGGTCACTTCCCGGGAGCACCACAACTACACGTACGAGCTGACCAAGCTCAGCCGCCACCACCTGGCCTGGTTCGTCAGCGTCGTCTGCGACCTGCCGGTGAAGCAGGTCCGCGGCTACCTCGCCGAGATCGAGTCCGACGACGTGCTGCGCCGGCACATCGAACAGGCCACCGCCGGCGCCGCCCGCCGTGGCCTCGCCGACCGGCAGGTCCGCTACGCCCGCCGGATCGGTTGGTACGCCATCGTCCGGGCCACCCGCCCGTCGCACGTGGTGGAGACCGGAGTGGACAAGGGACTCGGCAGCTGCGTGCTCGCCTCGGCCCTGCTGCGCAACGCCGAGGAGGGGCATCCCGGGCGGCTCACCTCGCTGGACATCAACCCCGAGGCGGGCTACCTGGCCCACGCCGCGCCCTGGTCGCAGGTGGTCGACCTGGTGATCGGCGACTCCATCGCCTCGATCGCCGCGCTCGACCGACCGGTCGACCTCTTCCTGCACGACAGCGACCACAGCCGGGCTCACGAGAAGCGCGAGTTCGAGGCGGTGGAGCCGAAGCTCGCCCCGGGCGCGATCCTGCTCACCGACAACGTCACGACCACCAACGTCCTCGCCGAGCACGCCGAGCGGACCGGCCGGCGGTTCCTCGCCTACCGGGAGACCCCGGCCAACCACTGGTATCCCGGGGACGGCATCGGCGTGGCATGGTAGCCGCGTGCGGCTGAACGCGATATCCACGTACCCGGTCAAGGGTTGTCACCGGCTCGACCACGACGGCGCGGTCGTGCAGCCGTGGGGGCTCGCCGGCGACCGGCGCTGGATGGTGGTCGACGCCGACGGTGTCGGCGTCACCCAACGGGAGACCACCCGGCTGGTCGGGCTGCACGCGACGCCCCGCGACGGCGGTCTGCTGCTGCGCGCCGACGGGCAGCCCGACCTCGACGTGCCCGAGCCGGCCGGTGGCGACCCGGTCCTGGCGCGCACCTTCCGCAACCGCAAACTCCCCGTCCCCGCGCTGCCCGCCGGCCCGGTGGCGGACGGCTGGCTGAGCGCGCTGCTCGGCCGGCCGGTCCGGCTGGTCTGGCTGGCGCACCCCGCTCGGCATCTCGCCGCCGCCGAGCGCGCGCACGACACCGGCGACCAGGTCAGCTTCGCCGACGCCTACCCGCTGCTGCTGGCCAACGCCGCGTCGCTGACCGCGCTCAACGACTGGCTCGTCGAGGCCGGCGAGGATCCGGTGCCGATGAGCCGGTTCCGCCCCAACCTGGTCGTCGAGGGCGCGCCGGCCTGGGCCGAGGACGGTTGGGAGGGCGGGTCGCTGCGGATCGGCGGCGTCCAGTTCCGGGCCGCCGGGTCATGCGACCGCTGCGTGGTGACCACCACCGACCAGGAGACCGGGGTACGCGGCCGGGAGCCGCTGCGCACGCTGGCGCGGTACCGCAACGTCCGGCAGAAGCTCCTCTTCGGACTGCACCTCGTCCCGGTGCGGACCGGCCAGCTGGTGGTGGGCGATCCGGTGAGCGTCGACGGCTGACCCGGTCGGTCTTGTGGTCCGCGACCTGCGGATCGATGATGGTCTCATCTTCGAGCCGGAGGTGGCGACATGACGGTGCTGCATCAGCCTCGGGTGGCCTGGGACACCGCCCGGGTGTTCGTCGGTTCGGTCCACGACGACGACCTGTTCAACTTGCTCGGCGCGGAGGTCGGCGAACTGTTCGGCCCGGCCTGGCAGGCGCAGCTCGGCGCGACGCGCGAGCGGCTGCGTCGGGCGACCGACCAGCAGCCCGGCCTGGTCGAGGCCGGGCTGTGGCGGGTCCGGTTGGAGGAGGAGCTCCGCGGCCGGCCCGAGCTGGCGGGGCCGCTGCGCTCGCTGACCACTGTCGCCGCCGGCCGGCTGCGGCAGCGCGCCACCGGGTCGACACTCTCTTGAGCTGACCACCCAGCGCCTACGGCCGCGACGCCGGCCCGGGCCCGGGCCGGTTGCCCGGCTCAGGTCAGGGCCGGTCGGCGGCGGCCGTGGCGGGGACGAGGTCGAGCCACATGAGGACCTCGTCGCGGTCGTCGCCGGGGCCGACCCGCAGCGCGCCGGGCAGCCGGCCGACCTCCCGGTAGCCGAGCCGCTGGTAGAAGTTCTCCAGCCCCAGCCCGCCTCGCAGGGTGACGTGCAGCGCCGTCAGACCCAGCTCTCGGCCCAGGCGCTCGGCCTCTCGCATCAGCGCGAGCCCGTACCCCTTGCCCTGGGTGTCCGGGTGGACCATCACCCGCTTGAGCACGCACCAGTGCGCCTTGAGGTTGAACCGGTTGTCGGTGAAGATCAGCGCGGCGACGAGCTGGTCGCCCGCGTAGCCGAGCAGCAGCCGGTCCGGCCCGTCGGAGATCGCGGCGAACGCCGGGCCCGCGAGGGTGCGGACGTCATCGGTGGTCACCGGCGGCACGAAGCCGACCGCCCCACCGGCGTTGGAGACGTCCGTCCAGAGCGCGACGATCCGCTCGCGCAGCTCGGGAGTCAGGTCGGGGTCGAGGACGAAACGCAAACTCACGCCCGCCATCCTGTTACGGCAGCAGCCGTGCTGGCCCGCGATAGTGACCCTCGTGACAGGGGTGCTGTGGTGCGGGAGGGGGGATTCGAACCCCCACGTCCTTTCGGACAATAGGACCTAAACCTACCGCGGCTGCCATTACGCCACTCCCGCCGACCCGCTGAGTCTAGAGCGTCGGCCCGCGGCGGTCGCGGGGCCGGCGTCCCGCCTCGGGGGCGTACCGGTGTCGGGCCAGGTGCCGAGGATGTGCCGGCCCGGTGGGGCGGGGTCAGTCGAGGCCCAGGTCGCGGCGGAGCTTGGCGACGTGCCCGGTGGCCTTGACGTTGTAGAGCGCCCGCTCGATCTTTCCGTCCGGGTCGATGACGAAGGTCGAGCGGATCACCCCGGTCACCGTCTTGCCGTAGAGCTGCTTCTCGCCGTACGCGCCGTAGGCGGTGAGCACGGCCTTCTCCGAGTCCGAGACGAGCGGGAAGGTGATGGCGTCCCGCTCGCGGAACTTGGCCAGCTTCTCCGGCTTGTCCGGCGAGATGCCGACCACCTCGTAGCCGGCGGCCTGGAGCGAGGCGAGCGAGTCGCGGAAGTCGCAGGCCTGCTTGGTGCAGCCGGGGGTCATCGCCGCCGGGTAGGCGTAGAGGATGACCGTGCGGCCGCGCAGGTCGGCCAGGGAGAGCGTGGCGCCGGTGTCGGTCGGGAGGCTGAACTCGGGTGCCGGGTCGCCGGGGGAGAGGCGGTCGGGAGCGGTCATGGCCCGACCCTACCGCCGGTGGTGGTCGGCGGGCCGGCCCCGGCACGCGGTGGGCCCGTGATCAACACCATTGCTTAATGCCAACTCTTTGCAAGAGAAAGGTTCGGGAAATAGTCTGAGCCCGCCGGCGCGGAGGGCCCCGCCGACGCGTGGGAGGTCGCGTGGAAACCCTGGCGATGCACATCTCGAACGGGATCATCAACGGTCCCGTGGCCGCGGTCTTCGCGGCGCTCGCACTGGCCGCCATGACCATCTGCGTGCTGCGCGGCCGGCGGGACCTGGACGATCGGCTCGCCCCGATGGCCGGCCTGGTCGCCGCGTTCATCTTCGCCGTGCAGATGCTCAACTTCCCGATCTTCACCGCCGGGGTGAGCGGTCACCTGCTCGGCGGTGCGCTCGCCGCGATGCTGGTCGGCCCCTGGGTCGGCGCGCTCTGCGTGGCGGTGGTGCTGGTCGTACAGGCGCTGGTCTTCGGTGACGGGGGCGTGGCGATGCTCGGCCTGAACATCACCAACATGGCGCTGATCGGCACCGCCGCGGCGTACCTGCTGATCGCGCTGCTGCTGCGGGTGCTGCCCCGCACGCCCGGCGGCCTCGCGGTGACCGGCTTCGTCTCCGCCGTGCTCAGCGTGCTGGTCGCGTCGCAGGGCTTCGTCCTGCAGTACTGGCTGGGCGGCACCACCGACCTGGGCGGCAACCTGGCCGGCCTGGCCGGCACGATGGCCGGCGCGCACCTGCTGATCGGCATCGGCGAGGGCCTGATCACCGCGACCACGGTGGTCACCGTCGCCAAGGTCCGCCCCGATCTCGTCTACGCGCTGCGCGGGCTCCGTCCGGTCGCCGCGCCCGCCGTCCCGGCCGTAGGAGGTGCCCGGTGAGCAAGCGTCCCTGGATGTTCGTCGTCGGCGGCCTGCTGGTCGCGCTGCTGCTCGCCGGCGTGGTCAGCAACTACGCCTCGTCCCACCCGGACGGCCTGGACTCCTCTCTGCTCAAGGGCTGCACCGTCGACGCCGACGACAACATCATCGGCGGCAGCTGCCCGGCCCAGCAGGCCAAGGATCACGAGCTGGCCGACAGCCCGCTCGCCGACTACGGCGTACGCGGCATCGACAACGCGTTCCTCTCCACCGGGCTCTCCGGGGTCCTCGGCGTGCTGCTCACCTTCGCGGTGGGCGCCGGCGCCTTCTGGCTGCTCCGCCGCCGCTCCCCGGGCACCGGTGCGACGGCCGGTGGCGCCGGCGACGACCCGACGACGGCGCCGGCGGGCACCGGAGCGGCGGCCGGCGCGGTCGGCGGCTCGGCCGACCGGAGCTGACGACGATGGGAGCCGGGCACGGGCACGTGCTGTACCGGGAGAGCCGATCGCCCGTGCACCGGCTCCCACCCGAGGTCAAGATCGTGGCGATGGTGGTCTTCACCATCGCGGTGGTTTCCACCCCGCGCGAGGCCTTCTGGGCCTTCGGCGGGTACGCCCTGCTGGTGGCGGCGGTCGCGGCGCTGGCCCGGGTGGGCCCGCGGTGGCTGCTCAGCCGGGCGCTGATCGAGCTGCCGTTCCTGCTCTTCGCGGTCGCGCTGCCGTTCCTCGGCGCCGGAGAGCGGGTCGAGGTGGCCGGGCTGCACCTCTCGGTGGACGGCCTCTACGGCAGCTGGAACATCGTGGCGAAGGGCACCCTCGGGGTGCTCGTCTCGCTGCTGCTCGCCGCGACCACCACCACCCGGGACCTGATCGTCGGCCTGGACCGGCTGCGCTGCCCGCAGGTGCTCACCCAGATCGCCACCTTCATGCTGCGCTACCTCGACGTGCTGGTCGGCGAGGCGCGGCGGATGCGGGTGGCCCGGATCTCCCGGGGCGACGACCCGCGTTTCCTCTGGCAGCTGCGCGGCTTCGCGGCCGGCGTCGGCGCGCTCTTCCTGCGGGCCTTCGAGCGCGGCGAGCGGGTCTACCTGGCCATGCTCTCCCGTGGCTACTCCGGTCGGATGCCCGCGGTCTGGCAGGGCGCCGGTGCAGCCACCACCGGGCAGTGGCTGGTCGCGGCCACCGTGCCGGCGCTGGCGACCGCCATCGCTGCCACCGCGGTCGTGCTGGGATGATCGGCGACGTGCAGTCGACAGCTCCCAGCCTGGACGTCACCGGGGTCCGCTACGCCTACCCGGACGGTCACCACGCCCTGCACGGGGTGGACCTCACCGTGCCGCGTGGCGGGCGGGTGGCCCTGCTCGGTCCGAACGGCGCCGGCAAGACCACGCTGGTGCTGCACCTCAACGGCATCCTCACGCCGACCGAGGGAAGCGTGAGCGTCGGTGGGCTGACCGTCACCCCGGACCGGGCGACGCTGGCCGAGGTGCGGCGCCGGGTGGGCATCGTCTTCCAGGACCCGGACGACCAGCTCTTCCTGCCCACGGTCGCCGAGGACGTGGCGTTCGGCCCGGCGAACCTCGGGCTGCGTGGCGCGGAACTGGCCGCCCGGGTCGACGAGGCGCTCGCCTCGGTCGGAATGTCCGCGCACCGGGACCGGGCGCCGCACCACCTCTCGTTCGGGCAGCGCCGGCGGGTGGCGGTGGCCACCGTGCTCGCCATGCACCCGGAGATCCTGGTGCTCGACGAGCCGTCGTCGAACCTCGACCCGGCCGCCCGGCGTGAGCTGGCCGAGATCCTGCGCGACCTGCCGGTGACCCTGCTGATGGTGACCCACGACCTGCCGTACGCGGCGGAGCTCTGCGACCGCTCGGTGATCCTCGACGGCGGCCGGATCGTCGCCGACGCCTCCACCGCGGACCTGCTCGCCGACGCCGACCTGCTGGCCCGGCACCGCCTCGAACTGCCGTACGGCTTCGACCCCCGGGCGGTGGCCCGGCGCTGACCGCGCGGGTCAGACCCGGGTGGCCGCAGGGGTGCGGGCGGCGTGCAGGCGCAGGACGCCGGCGGCGGTGGCGCCCGCACCGGCGATGAGGACGATCGCGACCAGCACCCGGGCCGACGTGGCGGGCCACGGCACCGGCGCGACCGAGCGGGCGAAGACGGCGGCGTTCGCCACCCCGGCGAAGAGCGCCAGGCAGGCGCCGGCCAGCGCCACGGCGAAATCGGCGGCGGGCCGGCGGGCCAGCGCGTAGCCACCCGCGACGATCGCGCCGAGGCCGGTGAGCAGCGCCCAGACCTGCCCGCCGAGCAGCCCCAGCAGCACCCCGCCCGCCCCCTGCGCGCCGGCGTCCAGTTCCCGGCCCACGGTGTAGACCACCGCGGCCGCGCCCCCGGCCACGAGCAGCGCGCCGAGTCCGGCGAGCGCCCGGGCGCCGGGCACCGACCCGGCGGCCAGCAACCCGACCGCGCCGACGGCGAGCAGGCCGACCGTGGCGATCGCCCACCAGGTGTACGCGTCCGGCGGCGGCACCCAGTCCAGCGTGCCGCGGATCTCCACCGGGTCGGCGCCGTCGCGCAGCGGGACCGCCCAGTCCCGGATCCGGTGCTCCCGCTCGGGGGCGGCCCGGACAGCGCTGGGCGGGGCGGACTCCCGGTACAGCGTGCGCTGGTCGTGCCAGCGCACGCTCGGTCCGTCGGCCACCCGTCGCCAGGACGGCGCCGCGGCCGGGTCGGCCTCCGGCGGCAGCGTGGTCTCCCCGGCGATGGTGCGGTTGAGGTACGTGGCGGGTGAGTGCGCGTTCTCGAACACCCCGTCCGGGCCGACCCGCAGGTACGGCTCGCCGGAGTAACCGATCACCTCGACCGGCCGCCCGGTGCGGTTGGTCAGCTCCAGCCGTGCGCCCGCCTCGACCACCCGGACGCTCAGCCCGTCACGGATCGGGGTGATCCCGCTCACCGTGGTGCGGTAGTCGGTGCCGTCCGGCGCGTCGGCGCCGTGCGCGGCGGCCGGGGTGGCGGTCGCGAGGGTGGCGGTGAGCACGCCCGCGGCCACCAGACCGGCGCGGGTCAGCAGGGTGCGGATCACTTGCCGGCCGCCGCCACCGCTGCCCTGATCGCCTCCGGGCTGGGGTTGCCCACCTGCTCGCCGTCGACGATCACCGTGGGGGTGCCGGTGATGTTGTTCCGGCTCGCCTCCTCGGTGACGTGCTCGGTCCACGGCTTGAAGGTGCCCTCGCGTACGCAGTTGCCGAACCCGTCGCGGTCCAGCCCGACACCCGCGCCGATGTCGATCAGCTGGTCGTCGGTGAGCCCGGCGCTGCCCTCCGGCGGCTGCTGCTCGAAGAGGGCCTTCGCGTACTCCCGGAACTTGCCGCCCTCGGCGGCGCAGCCGGAGGCGGCCGACGAGCGGGTGGAGTACCCGGTGCTGGAGAAGCGGTTGAGGTAGGCCACCGGGTGGTAGACCACCCGGATCTTCCCCTCGCTGATCAGCTGGTCGATGGTGGCCCCGCTGGTCTGGTCGAACTGCTTGCAGACCGGGCAGAGGAAGTCCTCGTAGATGTCGACGGTCACCGGACCGGAGCCGGCCACCACGCCGGTGCCGTTCTCGGCGGACCCGGTGGGCGGGGTGAAATCGCCCGACCGCTGGCTGGACCAGACGCTCCAGCCGACCAGGCCGGCGATCACCAGGACGACCACCGCGGCGACCGACACCCAGATCGTCCGCCGGCGCCGCCGCTCCCGGGCCAGCTGTTGACGGACCACCTGGGCGGCGCCCTTCTGCCCCTTGCGACTACTCATCCTCGTCCTCCACGACGGGTTCGCCCGTCAACCAGCCGTCCACCGAGACGGGCGTGCGGGGCCAGATCAGCAGGAATCCCGTCAACACCAGGAATCCCAGGTCCCGGAGGATCTCCGGGAGGTAGCTCGGGGCCTGCCCCTCGGCGAGCTGCCCGCCGCTGCCGAAGCAGCCGCAGTCGATGGCGAGGCCGCGGGCCCAGGCCGAGGCGATGCCGGCGATGAAGACCACCAGCAGCGCCGCGGAGACGCCCGCGCTGAGCCGGGTGGCCAGCCCGAGCAGCAGGAGCACCCCCAGCGCCAGCTCGACGAAGGGCAGCGCCGCGCCGACCACCGTCGAGACGTCGTACGGCAGGAGCCGGTAGGCGTTCACCGCCCGGCCGGAAGCGGCCAGGTCGTCGATCTTCGACGCCCCGGCGAGCAGCCAGACGGCGGCCAGGCCCAGCCGGGCGGCGACGCCGAGCCAGGGGCGGACGGCGGGCCAGCCGGCGACCCGGGTGCGGGGTGTTGTCACGGTCATTGGTCGTCCCGTCGCCACCGGAAGTTCCGCCCGGTCAGCCGGCGAGCGCGTCGTTGACGGCTTCGACCAGGTCGTCGCGGGCCCGGGCGACCCGGGAGCGGATGGTGCCCACCGGCACCCCCTCGACGGCGGCGGCCTCGGCGTAGGAGAGGCCGAGCAGTTGGGTGAGCACGAACGCGCCGCGGCGCTCGGCGGAGAGCCGGCGCACCAGGTCGGCCGCGCCGAGCTGCCCGGCCGGGTCCGGGTGCGGCCGGTCGGTGTGGGCGTTCGCGGCGAGCCGGGCGTCGAGCCGTCGGCGCCGGACCACCGTCCGCAGGTGGTCGGCGCAGGTCCGCCGGGCGATGCCGAGCAGCCAGGTACGGGCGCTGGAGCGGCCCTCGAACGTCGGCAGCGCCCGGAACGCCCGCAGGTAGGTCTCCTGGGTCAGGTCGTCCGCGCTGTCCGGATCCACCAGCGCGGCGGCGAACCGCCAGACCTCCACCTGGGTCAGCCGGACGAACGCGGCCTGCGCCGCGGGATCGCCGTCGCGGGCGGTCAGCGCCCACTCGGTGGCCGGATCCCGGGCAGCCCCCTGCGCCGGGTCGGCCGAGCCGGCGGCGGTGTGGCGCGGGGCGGGGATCACGACAGTCCAGGTTACGCGGCGCGAAAGGGGCCTGGAGGGTCCTTGGACGCTTCCATGGTCTGCGCCACGCCGGGAACTTTTCTCGCGCCCCGACCGACTACCCCCTCATGAACTGCGACGACGTGCGCGCGGCGCTGTCGGCCCGGCTGGACGGTGAGGATCCGCAGGTTGCGACGGCGGTGCTGGACGCGCACCTGCCGGGCTGCCCCGGCTGCCGGGTCTGGCTGGGCCGCGCCGAGCAGGTGACCCGGCTGGTCCGGGTGCAGTCGGTGCAGGTGCCCGACCTGACCGCGTCGGTGCTGGCGGCGGTGGCCGCCGACCCGCGGGCCGCCGATCGTGCGCCGGAAGCGACGCTGCGGGCGCGCCGACAGGTGCTCCGGGTCGCGGTGGGGGTGGCTGCCGTCGCCCAACTCGCCATCGCCCTGCCCATCCTGCTCGCCGGCCTCGGCGTCAGCGTCGACCCGCACACCAGCCGGGAGATGGCCTCGTTCGACGTGGCGTTGGCGGTCGGCTTCGCACTGGCCGCCTGGCGCCCCGATCGCGCCCGCGCGTTCGTGCCGGTGGCCCTGGTGCTGGCGGTCTGCCTCGCCGGCACCAGCGCGGTGGACATCGCCAACTCGACCACGGCCCTGGTGCACGAGGTCGGTCACCTGGCCGCGGTGGTCCAGGCCGCCCTGCTCTGGGCGCTCGGCCGGGCCAGCCGGGACGCCGACCGGCCGCTGGCGCCAGTGCTGGCGGTGGGGCGCGGGTGAGCAGGGGTGGTCGGATACCCTCCCCGTCGGCGAGCATGATCGGCATGACTGCTGCCCCTCGTCGCTGGCTCGCCCGGCTCTGCGCCACCGCCGGCCTGCTGGTCACCGTCGTCGCCCTCCTGATCGCCCCGGCCGGCCCCGCGAGCGCGCACGCGGTGCTGGTCAGCAGCAGCCCCGCCGCGTCGGCGGTGCTGCCGAGCGGGCCGGCCGAGGTGGTGCTGACCTTCAGCGAATCGGTCCGGAAGGTGCCCGACAAGATCCGGGTCATCGCGCCGGACGGCTCCCGGGCCGACCGGGGTGAGCCGACCTTCGGCGGGACGGTGGTGACCATTCCGGTCGACCCGGCCGGCGAACGCGGCACCTACCTGGTCAGCTACCGGGTCATCTCGGCCGACAGCCACCCGGTCTCCGGCGCGTTCACCTACTCGGTCGGCGCGCCGTCGCCGCCCCCGGTGGACACCGGCGACGACAGCCGGGCCGACCCGGTGGTCGGCGCCGCGGTGAAGATCGCCAAGTACCTGGGCTACGTCGGGCTGGTGCTACTGGTCGGGCCGGCGCTGGTGCTCGGCGCGCTGTGGCCGCGGCGGCTGAGCCGACGCGGTCCCGCCCGGCTGGCCTGGGCGGGCCTGGGACTGGTCGCCCTCTCCACCCTCGCCGACCTGTGGCTGCAGGTGCCGTACACCGCCGGTGGCGGGCTCTTCGACGTCACCGGCGCCGGCCTGAGCAGCGTGCTGGGCAGCACCTTCGGGGCGGCGCACCTGGTGCGGCTCGGCCTGCTGGCCGCAGCCGCCTTCCTACTCCGGCCGCTGCTCGCCGGGCCGGTCGGCCGCGCGGACGGGATCATCCTCACCGTGCTCGGCGTGGCCGCCCTGCTGACCTGGCCGCTGGCCGGGCACCCGGCGGCGTCTCCGGCGCCGGCCGTCTCCGTGGTCGTCGACGCGGTGCACCTGGGCAGCATGGCGGTCTGGCTCGGTGGCCTGCTGATGCTCGCCGCCTTCCTGCTGCGCCGGGCCGACGAGCGGGAACTCACCGCGATCCTGCCGATCTGGTCCCGCTGGGCCGCGGTGGCCGTCTCCGCGCTGTTGCTCGCCGGCACCGTCCAGGCGCTGATCGAGGTGGCCACCCCGGACGCCCTGGTCAACACCACCTACGGCCAGCTGCTGCTGGCCAAGATCGGCCTGTTCGTGCTGGTGATCGCGGTGGCCGCGTACTCCCGGCAGCTGGTACGCCGGCGGGTCGCGGCGCAACGGCCGGTGCCGGTGCGCCGGGCGGTCTGGGTGGAGCTGGCGGTCACCGCGGTGGTGCTCGGCCTCTCCGCCACCCTGGTGCAGACCCCGCCGGCCCGCACCGCCGCCGACGTGGCCGGTCCCGAGGCCGGCTACTTCACCACCACGCTGGACAGCCCGCTGCTCAACATCCAGGTCGAGCTGGACCCGGCCGAGCGGGGCAACAACTCGATGCACCTGTACGCGTACACGAAGGACAACCGCCCGCAGCCGGTGGTGGAGTGGCGGGCCACCGCCGCGCTGCCCTCGGCCGGGATCGAGCCGATCGACATCCCGCTGCTGCCGCTCACCGACAACCACGCGACCGGCGAGATCAACCTGCCCGCGTCCGGGGACTGGCAGCTGCGGCTGACCGCCCGGACGTCCGACATCGACCAGGCCACGGTGACCGCCACCGTGCCGATCCGTTAGAGAGAGGTCCCGACTCCATGATCCGTACCCGGCGTACCGCCACGGCAGCTGCCGGCCTGGCGCTCGGCGTCGTCGCCACCGCGGTGTTCGGCTTCGCCGCGCCCGCCTCGGCCCACGTCACCGTGAACCCGAAGGAGGCGACCCAGGGCGGCTACGGCCGGATCGCGTTCCGGGTGCCGAACGAGAGCGACACCGCGTCGACCACCAAGCTGGAGGTGGTGCTGCCGGAGAACGGCCCGGTCGGCTCGGTCTCCACCATGCCGGTGCCGGGTTGGACGGTGGCGGTGGAGAAGCGGAAGGTGGACCCGCCGATCGAGGTGCACGGCAGCCAGCTCACCGAGGCGGTGTCGAAGCTGACCTGGACGGCGACCGGTGACGCGGCGGTCAAGCCGGGCCAGTTCCAGGAGTTCCCGGTCTCCCTCGGGCCGCTGCCGCAGGTGGACCGGATGGTCTTCAAGACGCTGCAGACCTACTCGGACGGCAACGTGTCGCGGTGGATCGAGGAGCCGACCCCCGGCGGCGAGGAGCCGGAGAACCCCGCGCCGGTGCTCACCCTGACCGCCGCCGCACCGACGACGGCACCCGCCGCCGCGACCGGGCCGGTCGCCGACGATGACGACGACGATGCCGAGGGGAATGGCCTCGCCACCGGGCTCGGCATCGCCGGCCTGGTCGCCGGCGTCGGTGGCCTGGTGCTCGGCGGGCTGGCGTTCGCGCGTACCCGGCGGGAGCCGGCCGCGAAGGCCTGAGCCGAACCGACCAAGCGGGCCCGCCGGATCTGTACCGGCGGGCCCGTGGCTTTCCACCGATCGCGTGCCGTGGATATCCCCTGATCGGTCGGCCTGCGTCGGTAAGGTCGGCCGGGTACCTGGCCACGGAGGGGGACGGAACGGATGCGGTTCGTGCGGGCGATCGCCGGAATGCTGTTGCTGATCATCGGTTTGCCGACGCTGCTCGTCGGCGGGGCGCTCGGGGTGGTCACCCGGCACGCCGACCCCAGCGGCGCCTTCACCGCCCGGTTCGAGACGGTGCACACCGCCGGGCACGCGGTGGTCGTCACCGACCTCGGCGAGCTGCTGCGGCGGGAGGTGCCGTTCGCCCGGGTCGGGCAGCAGCGGATCCGGCTGGAGGCCCGCACACCGGACGGCCCGGCGTTCGTCGGCCTGGCCCCGACCGACGAGGTGCGGCGCTGGCTGGAGCACGTCCCGCACGACGCCGTGCGCCGGGTGGCGCTGGCCCGCGGCCCACTGCCGATCCGTCTGGGCGGGGGCGGGACCGCCCTGCCCGCCGGGACTCCGGCCGCCGAGGCCGCGCCGATCGGCCGCTCCTTCTGGGTACGGGAGGGGATCGGCGCGCTGGAGTGGACCCCTGACGACCTGGCCGGACGTTCGCTCAGCCTGGTGGTGACGCGCCCGGACGGTCGCCCGGACTTCGACCTGGAGATGCGCGCCGAGTTGCGGGCCGGGTGGACCGCCCCGGCCACCTGGGGTCTGCTGGCCGGCGGCGTACTGCTGGTGGTGTTGGCCGTGCTGCTCCTGCTCCGCCCGGTGCGCCCCCGAGAGGTGGTCTTCGTGGTCGAGCCGGACCAGGTGCCCGTGCTCGCCGGCCGGCTCGGTGTCAGCTCGCTCAGCGGGCTGGGCGCCCAGCCGACCGGCTCCGACGACCGGGTGGTGCTGGCCCAACGGCAGCTCGCCGCGGTCGGCTCCGGCCCGACCGAGCGGTCCCGGGCCGCCCTCGGGGCATCGCCCGACCGCCGGCCGGCCAGCCTGGCCGACCTCGTCGCGGCCGAACCGACCGCGAAGGACGCCGGGGGCGGCGGGGCGACGCTGCCCGCACGGCCACCGGAGCTGTCCCTCGCGTTGGCCTGGCCGCCGGTGGCGGCGGAGGGCACCCCCCAGCCGGTCCCGGCCGGTCGGCTCCGGTCGGCCACTCCGGCCACCCCGGCCGCCGACGCCGATGCGGCCGCCGCCGGCCCGGTTGGTGACGACGCCCGGTCGGCCGAGCGTCGGCCGGTCGACGGCGGGCAGCCGGGCTGAGCCGGCCGCAACAGGCGAGTGGCCCTCCGCGCTGCCGACGCGGAGGGCCACCCTCACCGGGGGATCGGTGCTGCTACCTGAGATGCGCTTGAGGTAGTTGAGGCCAGATTAGCGCTGATCGTGGCTACTCGGGACGTGTGTCCATTTGGTGCAACTTCTCGGGCTCGGCCGCCGGTCGGCGCGGCACCTCCGGACCGTCGTTGCGCCGCGTTGGCAACGTCACCAGCAGCAGCAGGCTGAGCAGGACATACGTGTTGCGGACCAGAAACTCGCCGGGATTGTCCGTGCGGGCCGGCGCCACGCCCCAGTCGTAGAACGAGACGACGCCGTAGATGATCAACGCGGCGGTGCCGATCGCCAATGTCGTCCGCCAGTACCGCCGCCGGGCACCCTCGAGGGTGGACCGGTCGGCGCGCGCCGCCGCGTCGGCGAGCACCACCACCGCCGGGATGAACCAGTAGAGGTGATGGGTCCACGTGATCGGACTGACCAACCCGCCGACCAGTCCGGTCAGGGTCAGGCCGGCGAGGTGGTCGCCGGCCCGGGCGGCCCGGGCCGCGCGCCACAGCCCGTACCCGGCGATCACGGCGACCAGCAGCAGCCAGGGCAACCGGTCCGGCTTGTCGGGCGCGGTGAAGCGGCTGAGCAGGCCGAAGAGCGACTGGTTGCCGGTGTAGTCGGTGCGCCCGACCCGGTCGTTGTCCCAGAGTTCGCGCGTCCAGAACCGCCACGAGTCGTCCGGCGCCACCGCCGCCGCCAGCAGCGTCGCCGCGGCTGCCGTGGCGCTGGCCACCGCCGCCGCCCACCAGCGCCGGCAGGCCAGCAGGTAGACGATGAAGATGCCGGGGAAGAGCTTGAGCGCGGTCGCCAGGCCGACGCCGACCCCGGCCCAGCGCCGCCCCTGCGGTACGGCGAAGAGCAGGTCGGCCAGGATCAACACGACCAGGAACATGTTGATCTGGCCGAAGGTGATGGTCTCCCGGGTGCTCTCCACGGCCAGCACCAGCAGCACCGCCACGATGATGGTGAACACCCGGGGCAGCTGGTACCGGGCGATCACCGGGCCGAGCAGCCAGCGGGTGGTCAGCACCACGCCCAGGCCGGTGAGGATCGTGAAGATCACCACAGTGGCGCCGAGCGGGAGCAGGGCGAACGGTCGCAGCAGCAGGGCGCTGAACGGCGGATAGGTGAAGTAGAGCTCGCCCTGGACCCGATCCGGCTGGACGTAGTCGTAGAGCGGATTCCCGTCGGCCCACCAGCGCATCGCCCGCATGTAGATCTTCAGGTCGAAGAAGTCGTGCACCAGGCCGGGCAGGTAGAGCGCGGGCAGCACCGCGGCGAGTGCCACCAGCGTGACGAGGCGACGGACCGTACGGCCACCGGGATCGTCGTCGGTGACGGCGGGCGGTGCGACGGGTTCGGCTGGCACTCCGAAACCCTAGCGGGCTGCTCCGCCAGGAGCGCGCAGCCGCGCACCGTGGGCTGCGCGTAGTCTGTGCCGGTGGCTGATCTCCTCGTCTGGATCGACTGTGAGATGACCGGGTTGGACCTCGGCAGGGACAAACTGATCGAGGTCGCGGCTCTGGTCACCGACCCGGATCTCAACGTGCTCGGTGACGGTGTCGACGTGGTGATCCACGCGGACGAGGCGGCGCTGGCGGCGATGCCGGAGATCGTCCAGACGATGCACGCCAAGTCCGGGCTGACCGAGGAGGTCCGCCGCTCGACGGTGACCCTGGCCGAGGCGGAGGACCTGGTGCTCGACTACGTCAGCACCTTCGTGAAGGACCCGCGTACCGCCCCGCTCTGCGGCAACTCGATCGCCACCGACCGGGGCTTCATCGCCCGGGACATGCCCCGGCTCGACAACCACCTGCACTACCGCATGATCGACGTCTCGTCGATCAAGGAGCTGTGCCGCCGCTGGTATCCCCGGGTGTACTTCGGCCAGCCCGCGAAGGGGCTGGCGCACCGGGCGCTGGCCGACATCCGGGAGAGCATCCGGGAGCTGGAGTACTACCGTCGGACGCTCTTCGTACCGCTGCCCGGCCCGGACGTGGAGAGCGCCAAGGCGATCGCCGCCCAGCTCTGAGCCGGGCGGGCCCGCCTCGGGCAACCCGGTGGACGTGGCCGCCCCGCATGTGGGTATTATTTCCCCGCACCCCGCCCGGGGCGTTCGACCGGGTGCGGCGGCATGGTGGCTGTAGCTCAGTTGGCAGAGCACCGGGTTGTGGTCCCGGTTGTCGTGGGTTCAATTCCCATCAGTCACCCGGCTAAGGGATCTACAGATCCGCAGGTCAGGCCCCCTCTTCGGAGGGGGTCTGCTGCATAGTAGGGGAACTCACACGCCGGACTCGCTGTCGTGGCGTCCACCGTTCGGCCGGCGAACGCGATGGTGTCGTCGGCATATGCCACGACGGGCAGGCCCCGCAGCCGTACCGAACCGGGTGTCTTCCGGCAGCATGAACGACAACCAGAACGACTCGTCAGGGCCAACCAGATGGGCCACCAGCCAACCCCCGCGTGACTCAGTCGGCGCCTACGCGTTGTGCCTGTGTCGGCTGGACCGCCAACCAGCCAGAACTACGGGGGGTTCATGTTGACGGTGTCGGTGGTGACCGGCCTGGTAGTCCAGGCCGTGACCGTGATCGGTGTGCACGCGGTCGTACGCGGTGAATGGCTACGCCGGCCCGGCGCGCTCCTGCTCGCCGCGGCCGTCGTGTTCCACGGCGTCACCGAAGTCATGCAGGCCCTCTGGCCCGACCGGAACGTCTTCCGCACCTTTGTCGACCAGAAACTCATCGACGACTGGGTGCTGCTAGTCTCCGTCGCCATCGCCGCCTACGGGATCGGCTATGCGGCCGTCGTCGCCCGGGAGCGGAAGAAACACCGGCCCGCGCATACCCACCACGACGCCGGGCTGGCTGGGCTGCGGCTGCCGTGGCTCCTCGCCCTCGTCATACCCCTGCTCGCCGCCACCTGGTCCGGCAACGGGGCGCTGCAACCCCTCGCCCCCGCTCAAGCCGGCCTGGAAACCCCCGAACGGCAAGGCATCATGGTCGACCTCGCTAGCGGGTTCCTCGTGCCCCTCATCGCGGTGACCGGCGCCGTGATTCTCGTGCGCTACGGCATCCGCTGGGTTATTCCCGTCCTCGCCGTCGAGTGCGCACTGCTCGCCCTAGCCGGCACCCGAGCGATGATCGTCATCGGATGCGTGCTCACCCTGTCCGCCGCCGCCCTACACGACGTGAAACCCACCCGGCGGCAGGTCGCCTCGATCGTCCTCGTCGCTGCGGCGTTCACCGCGCTGATCTCCGCGACGCGGTCAACCTCCGGCCGGGAGGCGTTCGACGCAGGTCAAGACGGCAACGCCCGCCTCGAGGCCCTCACCAAAGGCGCCGGGGCGATCCACACCGAGCGCAGCCGCGAAGCGATCGTCAACGACGTCGTCTACCGCTTCGATGGGAACACCTTCGGCGCGATCATCCTCGGCAGCCTCAATGGCCACACCCAGCCCGTCGGCCTGGAAACCATGAGCAACAACCTTGAGATGCAGGTGCCGAGCCTGCTATCACCGGAGAAGGTGGAAAGCCGCAGCCTTGAGGAACGCAGCGAGGAGGCCTATCTCGGATTGGTGTTCGGCCTCGACCAGTACGTCGACTGGCTACCCACCATCTTCGGCACGGTGGTGGCGTACTTCGGGCCCGTCGGTCTGATCTTCCTCGCCCTGCTGCTCGGCCTGGCCATCGGCTCCGCGGAGGCCGCCGCGCTGCGGGCCGTGACGATCGTTCGGGTCACGTTCGCCGTTGGCCTCGCCCAGTGCGCCCTGCTCTACGGCTCAGGCCCGCAGGCTGTCATCACCACCCTGCGGCTGGTGCTGGTCCTCGCTGCCGTGCTGTGGGTGGTCAGCTGGTTGCGACTGAGCGCAGGACGCGTGGCAGCCAGCCGGACGGCATCGCCCGCGCGACGTGTCAGACCCACCACTCCCGGGCGTACGGAACGACCGCAGCCAGCGTGGCTGGCCGGATCGTGAACACACCCGACGACGTCAACTGGCTGGCTCACGCACCAATGCCGCTCCGTCTCCGACAACGCGGCGCGGCCTACGAATTTCGCGTACGTCACCGAGTATTCATCCGCCTGTTTCGAGCGGACCACACGGGCGAAAGTGCCCCTGTCGGGGATCAGCCGGCGGCTTGATCACGGGGCGATCACGGTCATCGGCGGGCCGTACGGGCACCTGCTGCCGCAGGTCGACGCGGGGATCCTCACCGCGGTCGGCCGGGAAGCTGGAGCACGTTGACCCGGACATGGTTGAAGCCGAGTTAGGGGATGAGTTGGCCGAGGATGGGATCGGGGAGAGGTAGGGGAATTCCCCTACCCCGCGATGCCCGTTGACTCTCGCCGCTCCCCGGCATGTGCAGGTCGGCGGCCGTGCCGATCCGCTGACCAGGGCGTAAAGGCGGGTTCAATTCCCATCAGTCACCCGGCACACGGAAGCCCCCTCCTCGCGGAGGGGGCTTCCGTCGTTGCGGGCCGCCGGGCGGCCCGGCCGCTCAGGCGGTCGGGCTGGTGCTCGGCGTGGTGTCGGGGTCCGGGGTGGTGTCGGTCCCCGGCTCGGCCGGCGGCTCGTACGGCACGGCGCTGCCCTTGACGTACTCGTCCCAGCTCATGTTCCAGTCGGTCCAGCCGTTGCCGTTCTGCAGCTTGCGCTCGGTGCCCTTCACGGTGATCGGGTCGCCGATCCGGGTGTTGCTGAAGAGCCAGGCGCCGTTGGCCATCGAGACGTTCACGCAGCCGTGCGAGACGTTGACGCTGCCCTGCTGCCCCTCGGACCACGGGGCGGCGTGGATGAACTCGCCGCCCCAGGTGAGCCGCTGGGCATAGTCGATCTTCGTGCGGTAGCCGTCCTCCGGGCCGAGCTCCTCGAAGGTGTCGAAGACCGTCTTGCGCAGCTTCTCGATCACCACCATGGTGCCGCTCGACGACGGAGTGCTCTTCTTGCCGAGGCTGACCGGGATCGTCTTGATCACCGAGCCGTTACGGGTGACCGTCATCCGCTTGGTCTTGTTGTCGACCGTCATGATCAGGGACGGGCCGATCGTGATGTCCACGGTGAGGTCGGCGCGGCCGTACCAGCCGTTGCCCATCGGCAGGCCGCCGGCCTGAACCCGGTAGGAGATCTTGGTGTTGGCCTTCCAGAACGCCTTGGGCCGGTAGCGGATCTCGGTGGGGCTCACCCAGTGCCAGATGCCCTCCTGGGCGGGCGTCGAGGTGACCGTCATCCGGCGCTGCACGTCGTCGCGGTAGTCCTCGGGCACCGCCCGGCTGAACTTGACGATCAGCGGCATGCCGACGCCGACCACCTGGCCGTCGCCGAGGAAGCTGCTCACCCGGATCTGGTTGTCGGGCTTGGCCATCGTGGTGAAGTTGCTGGTCGCCGTCGCGGGACGGCCGTCGTCACCGGTCGCGGTCACGGTGGCGGTGTACGCCTCGCCGTACTTCAACGCACCCGTCGGCAGCCAGCTCTTGCCGTCGGCGCCGAGGGTGCCCTCGACCGCCGTGCCGGCGGAGTCCTTCACCTCGATGGCGGTCTCCACCGCGTCCTTCGTGGTGAAGGTGATGCCGGTCGAGGCCGGCACGTCCTTCGCATCGGCCTGCGGCTCGCTGATGGTCGCCGCGGCCTTCGGGGCGGGACTCTCCCCGCCGCCCTGCCACGAGGACGGCTTCCCGCCGTCGCCGTCGGTGCAGGCGGAGGTCAGTGCCATCGTGACGGCGAGCAACCCCGCCGCGAAGAGGCGACGCCGCCCTCGGGGCCGGCTGCCGCGCCGTCCGATCAGCTGGTCCTGGTCAGCTCGCATGATGTCCTCACAGTCGTGGTCCCCCGCATCGCCCATCCTCTCTCACAGACGCACCAGTACTGGTACCCGTTGCAGAGGGTGAAACGAAACACTGCACCGCATGATGCCGGAATATTGATAGAATCCGACAATTTGTGAGGTCGGCTCGGATCAGCGCGACCGTACGGGGCCTGACCAGGCCCGGGACAGCCCGCTGGCGCGACTCCCTGGCGTCGGCCGTGGCCGCCGGCCCGGAACGCGGGCCGGCGCCGTCGGCCGGGTCAGACAGCCGGACCGGCACCGCCCTCGGGCACCGGCAGAGCGCTGCCCTTCACGAACTCCGACCAGCTCAGGCTCCACGCGGTCCAACCGTTGCCGGCGGCCAGCTTGCGCTCGGTGCCCTTGACGGTGATCGGGTCACCGACCTTGGTCTTTCCGAAGAGCCACCGGGCGTTGGCCATGGAGACGTTGACGCAGCCGTGCGAGACGTTCTGCCGGCCCTGGACGTGCTCGGACCAGGGTGCGGCGTGGATGTACTCGCCACCCCAGGTCAGCCGCTGGGCGAAGTCGATCTCGGTGACGTAGCGGTTCGAGGGATCGGGATCGTCACGGGTGTCGAAGACCGTGGACTCCTTCTTCTCCATCACCACCATCGTGCCGCTGGAGGAAGGGGTGCTCTTCTTGCCGAGGCTCACCGGCAGGGTCCGGACCAGCTTGCCGTCCTCGTACACGCTCATCTGCTTGGTGGAGTTGTCCACCTTCATCACGAAGGACTGGCCGATCTTGCCGGTCGCCTTGCGGTCCACGTCGCCGTACCGGCCGTTGCTCAGCGGGACGCCGGCCAGCGCGATCCGGACGGTGATGGTGGTGCCCGGCTTCCAGTACTCCGGCGCCCGGTAGTAGGCCTGGGTGCCGTTCGCCACCCAGTGCCACGCCCCCGGCTGCGGCGGGTCGGTCCGGACGAACATCCGCTTCTGCACCGCCGCCCGGTCCTTCTTCGGGATGCCCGGGTGGAACTCGGTGACCACCGGCATGGCCACCCCGTAGGTCTTGTCGTCGAAGAGGTAGAGCCCGGAGCCGATGGTGGACTTCGGCTTCTTCATCGTGGTGAAGGTGCTGGTGCCCTGGCTGGTCGCCCCGTCGGCACCGGTCGAGGTCACGGTCGCGGTGTAGCGCACGCCGTACTTCAGCGGGCTGTTCGGCACCCACGACGAGCCGTCGGTGCGCAACTTCCCCTCGACCTTGGCACCCTCGGCGGTGGTCAGGGTGACCTGGGACACCTTGCTGCCGTCCGGCAGCTTGGCGCTGATCTCCGTGCTGACCGGCTTGTTCTTCGCCCCGTCCGCCGGGGCGAGGGTCAGCGGCGGCCCGCTCGGCGTCGCCGGATCGGCCGTGCCGCTGGCCGCGTCGACGCTCGCGCTCGGCGAAGCCCCGCCGACGAAGGACGGCTTCTTCGAATCGTTGCCGCAGCCGGTCAGAGCCAGCGACGCCGCCAGGGTCAGGACGCCCAGCACCGCCCCGGCCCGCGTGAACCTGCCCATCCCCACCTCTGTTCTCGCGTACCTGGCGGACATCGTGCCGTATCTCTGGCGTTCCTCAGGACCCACGGCTCTCGGAGCGGGGCGCTTTAGACCATTTGCCCGTTAAGCTCGCCCGAAGGGTGGAGCCGGGTATCGGATTGGAACCCCACTCAGGGGCCGTGCTAAGGTTTTCCCCGTTGCCAACGAGCGCCGCTAGCTCAACTGGCAGAGCAGCGGACTCTTAATCCGCGGGTTCGGGGTTCGAGTCCCTGGCGGCGCACCAGCAATCATCTGGGCATTCATCCCTCGTGGGTGGGTGCCCAGATGTCGTTTCAGCGCGAGTGACAGCAACGGCGTCACTCATCAGCGCCATCACCTGTCCCAGGCTCAGTGAGCGCCGCGTCCATGTGTCCTGCGGCCTCCTGCTGCATCGCCGGCATGACGTGCCCGTAGATGTTCTTGGTCACCGCGATCTGCGAGTGCCCGAGGATGTCCATGACGACTCGTGGCGACACGCCTGCGGCTAGCAGCAGCGCCGCGCAGGTGTGCCGCAGGTCATGAACGCGGATTGTCGTCGTCAACCAGCCACCAACGATGGCAGACCGAGACGCCCCGTGAGCAGTGTCGAAGGCCGTTTCCGCTGGTGGCGACGCAGCCGCCCTTAGTTCCGCTTCAATGTATGACGGTCATCGGTACGGTCCAAGCGTGTGCCGGCGCCCTGGCCGCTCGGAAGGAGATCAGGGCGCGTAGCTAGGACCGGCGACGGTCTCAGCGATGCGGGTCAGGTCTCGTCCGGTACTTGGATCGCGCCAGCGTTACCGCTCTCACCGCCCATGTCGATGAAGCGGACGAAATCGGCGCGCGGAGGACAGTCATCACGCGACCATGGGCGGATGGGGCCAGCATCGGAGCCGGCGCAGACCGGGGGCATCCTGCGCGGCGAGGAGGACGCCCAGCAGGCCAGCTTCCTGGAGCTGTTCTTCGACCTGGTGTTGGTCTTCGCCCTGGTCGGGGTCGTCAGCCGGATGGTGCCGGACCTTCTCTCCGACAACGTGGGCGTGCGCTGGCTGTCGCTGCTGTACACGGTCGTTCTGGCCCTGCCATTGCTGTGGCTGTGGACGACCACCGCGTACGTCACCAGCCGGTTCGACTACCGCAACCGCTGGATTCAGCTGCTGGTCCTGGTCAGTGCGTTCGGCCTGCTGATCATGGCGACGTCCCTGTACGAGTTCGAGCAACGCGGCGCCGCCTTCGCCGTTGTGTACGTGGTGTTGCACATCGGACGTCCCTTGGTGCTCCGGCCGTTGTTACGGGAGCACGAGAAGGTGCGGGCGCTCTACACCCGCCTGGCCATCTGGGCCAGCATCTCCGGCGTCATCTGGCTCGCCGGGGCGGCGATGGGTGGAAACCACCGGTTGGCCCTGTGGTCGATCGCCATCACCGTGGACATGGTCGTGGCGCGGATCAGATGGCCGGTACCCGGCATGGGCCGACCACCGAGCAGCGCGTGGGCGATGGCCAGCAGCCGATACCTCCCCGAGCGCTACCAGCAACTGTTGCTGATCGCCCTCGGCGAGACGGTGCTGTCCATAGGCCTCGCCTACGCCAGTCACCCCGCCACGCTCGCCGCAAAGGCGGCCCTGGTGGTCACATTCGTGACGTCCGTGTTGATGTGGCGGATCTACTTCTATCGCGCCGGCCAAGTGCTGGCCGAGGCGGTCGAGATGTCGTCGAACCGGGCAGTTGCCGGCGGGATCGTCGGCGTGGCCCATCTGCTCATGGTGCTCGGCATCACCTTGGCCGCGGCTGGCTCGGAAATCGTGTTGGCGCATCCCTCCGGGCCCTCCGTGCCGGCCTGGCTCGCGGTCATCCTCGGCGGGCCGGCGCTCTTCCTGTTCGGCCGCAGTCGGCTGGAACGGGTCGTCTTCAACCGGCTCGCCGTGCGCCGCCTCGTCGGCATCGGCGTTCTGGTCCTGCTGGCGCCACCGTTGTTCTTCGGTCCGCCGCTGCTCGCCGCCATCGCCGCTGCGGTCGTGCTGCTCGGGGTCGCCGTTGCGGACGCCCGACGCGCCGCCGGGCGCCCACTGGAGGCCCCGTCCCCGTCTGCCTAGCGCAGCGGTCGGCATTCAGTCCGCGAGAGGTCCACGGACGGCCGGCGAGTGGTGAGAGACGCCGAAAGGTGTTTCCGTTGCTAGGAGCCCATCCGCGCCGCTTGCCGGGTCGCCCGTTCTTGATCTCATATCGCGCAGGTCGTGGCGACAGCAACCGAGGCCCGTTCCACCAGCCACAGGCAGGGCTCGACCGTCACGACGGCCGGGCCAGGCGGCGCCGGGCCGTCGGTCGGTGTATGCCTCTTAATCCGCGGGTTCGGGGTCCGAGTCCCTGGCGGCGCACCAGCAATCATCTGGGCATTCATCCCTCGTGGGTGGGTGCCCAGATGTCGTTTCGGCGCGTGACGTCCTCAGGTTGCGTGCTGCGACGCGGCGGCCGCCGGCGGCGATGGACACCGCGCCGGTCTTCTGCCTCTGCCCACTGGGGAGGCTGGCTCATGTTCCTGGCGCCGCGGTCTCGCTTGAGCACCTGGGCGCGCCCGATGATCTCGGCGTCGGCTGTCCCGCCCGAGCTGCCGCGCACGCGCGCGGGCGGGCGGGAGAGCACGCGGTGACGGCCGGTCTGGTGGGGCGTTGATGGACCGGCGCGCGGCGGCACCTACCCGTTCGTGAGCGGGCGGTGCCCGGAGCGTCTTCACCAGGGGGAACGCGCCGACGAGGGTCGAGCGGTTGCCGTGTGGGGACAGCGGATGGGCGGCCCGGCCGGCGGATCGCCGGCCGGACCGCCCATCAGGCCATCAGGACTTGCGTGTCCGGCGCAGGGAGAGGAAGAACATGAGCGCGCCCAGGGCGACCATCACACTTCCTACGCCCGTCACTGCCGGGACCAGGCTGCTACCGGTTACCGGCAGGACTCCGGAGTCGTCGCCGCGACCACCTGGGCCGCCGGGAGCGCCTGGGGCACCGGGAGCACCGGGACTGTCAGAGGCGCCGGGAGCACCGGGAGCGCCGGGAGCACCGGGAGCGCCGGGAGCACCGGGAGCGCCGGGAGCGCCGGGAGCGCCGGGAGCGCCGGGGGCGCCGGGGGCGCCGGGGGCGCCACTCGGTCCGGGCGGGCCAGTTGGTCCGGGCCCGCCGGTCGGTCCGGGCCCGCCGGTCGGTCCGGGCCCGCCGGTCGGTCCGGGCCCGCCGGTCGGTCCGGGCGGGCCGGTCGGACCGGGCGGGCCGGTCGGACCGGCGCAGAGCGGGGCGGTGATGGTGTTGGTGTCGAGGGTGACGGCGGCGGTTCGAGCGAGCGCCCGGCCCTGGAGCGTCGCGCCCGTGGCCATCGTGATCGACGCCTGAGCCATGATGGTGCCCACGAAGGTGGTTCCTGTGCCGATCGTCGCCGAGCTGCCGATCTTCCAGAACACGTTGCAGGGCGAAGCGCCGTTGATGAGGACGACGCTGCTGTTCGGCGCGGTGGTCAGCGCGGAGTCGACCTGGAAGATGAACACGGCCTGGGGGTTACCCTGAGCGTTGAGCGTCAACGTCCCGGTCAGCTGCGCGGCCCCGATCCGGTAGACCCCCGGGTTGAGGGTGTTGCCGCCAAGTTCCGCGGGCAGGTTGGTGAACGGGGTCCGGCCGGCGGCGTCATTGAACGCCGTGGTCAGGTCGGCTTGGGCCTGTAGCGCCACCGCGTCGCCGAGGTGGACCTCGCCGCCGATCGTCGCCGTCTCGAAGCCCGACGCGGTGTTTCCCGGGTACCTCCCGAGGCTCTGGCCCAAGAAGCTTTCGCCGGTGTTGGTGGGCTCGGCCCCGGCCAGTACGGAGAAGTTGCCGGCCGTCCCCAGGCCAACCGGCGCCTCCTGCGCGTTGGCAGCGGTCGCATTGAGGATCAGCAAGGTGGCGGCCACGGCGGCGGCTGCGGAAGCCGCAAGCGCCGGCAGAACTGCCCGCCGAAGGCGATGAATGGGTCTAACTTTCACAGAACACCCTCCGTGGGTACTACTCGCAGGAGGCGTCTCGAAGTCGCGTCCTGCCTGAAGCGGCGCAGATAACGTGCGGTGACCACAACACCACGCTCCGCTCACCAAAGTGGCGAAAACCGGACAATCCGCAAGGTTTCGCTTTGGAGGGAACGGGGTCGACGCCACCCACTGCGCGGCACTTATGCCGATGTGGAGCGACAGGGCGAACACCAGCGGCAGCGGGACCCGCGATCCGTACCCCGACCCGGAGGAGATCTCATATCCCCGCCTGGCCGAAGACCTCGTCCTGCTGCTGCTCTGCTCGTCCCCTGAGCGCGGACGGGAAGCCTGGCTGAACCGGGTCCGCCTAGCCGAAGCGGTGGATCTGGCCGCCCCGACTTCCGTACGGCGCCCAGCCGCGCTCGGTCAACGCCTCCGCGCCCCGAGCCGCGAACGACAGCCAGGCCGAGCGCAGCGAGCCGCCGCGATCGGCCACGTCCGTCCACAGTTGTCCGGCGAGCATCGGCGCCTGCGCCCAGGCGGCCTCGTCACCGAAGAGCCAGGGCAGGTCGCTGCAGTGGCAGGCCTGGTACGGCGAGGTCGAGCACGTCGCGTCGATGCGGTACGCGAAGACCCGGGCGCCGCCGCGGGCCAGCAGCCGGGCGAAGCGCAGCGTGGGCCGGGCGAAGACCGACCGGGTGGCCAGCGCGATGAGCCCGTTCTCGACGGCGCGCCCGACCAGCGGCACGCGCTGGGAGACCGGGCTGCCGGTGAGGAAGTACGCGATCTCGCGGCGGGTGGTGCCGAGCACGACCTCGAGTTCCGCGGCGCCCGTCCGGCAGGCGATCCGCCAGGCCTGTTCGTCCGGTAGCGGATCCACGCCGGCCACCGGCCCGTACACCGGGGCGAACCCCAGCCCGAGGCGCCCCGCCAGGTCCCGCTCGGCGAGTTGCTGCGCCGCGACCACTTCCGCCGGCGATGCTTCACGCGGATCCTGTCCGAGCCGGGCGAGAAACCGCTCCGCCACCCGTCCCGCCCTGGCTTCGCCGCCCAGCCCCAGCCCGAGCGGCGGGCTCTGCAACACCGCCCGGCGGAACAGCGGCCGCGCCTGCGCCACGCCGAGCAGGCAGGCGACCGAGTGGGCGCCCGACGACTGTCCGATCACGGTGATGTTCTCCGGGTCGCCGCCCAGCGCCGCGGCGTTGTCGCGGACCCAGCGCAGCGCCTCGATCTGGTCCAGCAGGCCCAGGTTGCCGGGGGAGATGCCCGGCACCCGCAGGTAGCCGAGCGCCCCGAGCCGGTAGTTGACGCTCACCACGACCGCGTCGCCCTCGCGGGCGAGCCGGTCGGTTCGGTAACGATCCCAGGAACCGGCGCCGGAGCGGTACGAGCCTCCGTGCAGCCAGACCAGCACCGGCCGTCGGGCCCGGTCGGCGGCCGGGGTCACGATCGTCAGATTGAGGCAGTCCTCGGACTGGCGGCCCACCTCCGACCAGCCGGCGGTCGCCACGGATCGGGTCGGTGGTTGCGGGCTGACGCCACCGTGCTCCAGCGCGTCGCGGATCCCGGACCAGGGTCGTTCGGGCACGGGTGGAGCGAACCGCTGCGCGGTGGCGTACCGGACGCCCCGCAGGATCGTCAGCCCGTCCGCGCGCCGGCCGCGCAGCGTGCCACCGCCTACGGTGACCAGCACGTCCGCCTCGACGTCACCGTTCGCGGCCGCGACGTTGCGGGTGACGGTGGTGCCATCGCTCGTGGCCGGCTCGAACGTCACTGCTGACCCTGCCTCTCAACGACGCCGCCACCCGCTGACGGCTGGACGGTGACGCCGCCGCCAGGGAGGCGAGGACCGCGCCACCCTAGCCTCGCCGGGAGCTGCGCGTCGGGCGGCGTCGGCGCCGGGAGACGCAGGTCATCGGGCGTCCGCCGGACCGACCGGGCCGCGGCCGGGTCATCCGGGCGCCCTCCTCGTGGCCCCGCGCAGCCCGAGCAGGGCGATGGCGGCCAGGACGATGACGCCGATGGTGTACTCGTCGGCGGTGCGGGGCAGGCCGCCGCCGTAGACCACCAGGAAGCCCGCGACGACGGCCGGCAGCCCGAGGCCGGCGTAGCAGACGATGTAGAGCAGGGAGAAGACGCTGGCGCGTTCGTGCGCCTCGACCAGCGGCATGACCGTCTTGAGGCTGCCCTGGAAGCCGCCACCGAAGCCGATACCGCTGATCGCGACGCCGAGGAAGAAAAGGCCGACGGAGTCGGTGTTGATCGACACCATGGTGACGACCATGCCCACGATCAGGGCGGCGATCCCGGTGAGCATCAGGGTTCGGGCGGGGGCGTTGCGCATCACGAGCACGGTGATGGACGAGATGCCGGCGAGGACGAAGAGGGCCACCCCGCCGAACACGATCGAGGTGGGTCCGATGGCGCGGACCAGCGCGGGACCGAGCGAGCCGAAGAAGCCGGCCAGCGACCAGGCGGCGAAGAGCACCGGTGCGACCACCAGAATCGGTCCGCGTACGTTGCGGGGCAGTTTGACGTCCGGTCGCAGGCTCTGCAGCGCTCCCTTCGTCGGGCTGATCGTCTCCGGCATCAGCGCGACCCCGACGCACTGGATCAGCAGGATCACCAGCAGGACGACGTACACCAGTCGCGTCGGCGCGGGCAGGAACTGCACGAGCAGCGCCGAGAGCAGCGCGCCGCCACCGGTCCCGATGCCCGGCGCGATGGAGTTGGCGAGCGTGCCGCGGGCACGGTTGATGTCGAGCATGGCGGCGCCGATGGCGCCGGTGGCGGCGCCGGCCGCCAGCCCCTGCACGATGCGGGCGGCCAGCAGGGTGGGTACGCCGTTGGCGAAGATGAAGATGACCAGCGAGATCATCTGGACCGCGATCGCGACGAACAGGACCGGTCGCCGTCCGACATGGTCGGAGAGCTTGCCGAACGTGAGCAGGGTCGCCAGCACCGCGACGGCGTAGATGGCGAAGACCACGGTGGTCGTGATCGGCGAGAAGTGCCAGTTCGTCTGGTAGGTCCCGTAGAGCGGGGTCGGCGCGGCCGACGAGGCCAGGAACGACACGAGGAGAGAGGCGAGCAGCAGCAGGGTGAGGTTCGGTGAGAGCCGGCCCCGTTGCGCGATACCCATGTCACCCGCTCCTGAAGTTGAGCCGCGGGCGGTTGCCCGCGGACGACCTGGGCGCCCTCCCGGTGACGGCAACCGCAGCGAAGTACCCGATGTGCTCGCCCACACGCGGCCTGGGCGACCCCGACCTGCGCCGGGACCGCCGGCTGCTGATCAGCAGGCATTGACGGACCACCGGCACCCGTTTGTCGCCGGTGGCTGCGGGTAGCCACGCTTCTCCGATCGGGAAGGACGGGGCATGGCCGAGCTGAAGTTCTTCGACAAGGTGGCCGCCCGGGCGAGCGTCCCGGACGACACCGCGCGCGCTCTGACCGAGGCCACCCTGCGCACCCTCGCGGAGCGCATCAGCGGCGGGGAGGCGGCCGACCTGGCCGGCCACGTGGCGCACGAGCTGCGTCCGCTGCTTGCCCGGGCCGCTCAGGAGGAGCCGGAGGTCTTCGCGTACGACGAGTTCCTCCGCCGGGTGGCGGAGCGCGCGGGGGTGGGGCCGCAGCTGGCCGAGCGGGGGGCGGGGGCCGTCCTGCAGACGCTGCACCGGGTGGTCGGGCATCGGGAGTTCGAGCGGGCGCTGGCGCAGCTGCCCACCGAGATCCAGGCGCTGGCGCAGCCGGTGCCGCAGGGCCCCTGACCGGAAGTCGAGGCGCCGTCAACTCATGGTTGACGCGACAGCAGCGTCAACCTATGGTTGACGCATGACGAATCCGGTGCCGCCTGCGAACTCCGTACGACTGGACGACCTGATCCAGGCGATCAAGAAGGCGCATGACCAGCCCCTCGACCAGCTCACCGACGCGGTCCTCGCCGCGGACCATCTCGGCGAGGTGGCCGACCACCTGATCGGGCACTTCGTGGACCAGGCGCGCCGGGCCGGCGCCTCCTGGACCGACATCGGCCGGAGCATGGGCGTGACCAAGCAGGCGGCGCAGAAGCGTTTCGTGCCCCGGCCCGCGGACGCCCCCCTGGACCCGCAGGAGGGCTTCAGCCGGTTCACCCCGCGCGCCCGCAGCGTGGTGATCGCCGCGCAGAGCAAGGCGCGGGCCACCGGGCAGACCGAGATCCGCATTGAGCACCTGGTGCTGGGGCTGCTCACCGAGCCGGAGGCGCTCGCGGCCAAGGCGATCGTCGCGCAGGGCGTATCGCTGGAGCGGGTGCGCGAGGTCGCGACGGCCGTGCTGCCGCCGCCCACGTCGGGTGACATGCCGGAGCTGATCCCGTTCGACGCGCAGGCGAAGAAGGCGCTGGAGCTGACGTTCCGCGAGGCGCTGCGGCTGGGGCACAACTACATCGGCACCGAGCACATCCTGCTCGCCCTGCTGGAGTTGGGCGATGGGACGGGCGTGCTCGCCGGCCTCGGCGTCGACAAGGCCGCCACCGAGGCCGAGCTCATCGCGGCGCTCGACGCCGCCGTGCGGAAGCAGGACTGAGCCGGCGGCTCAGGGCGCGGTGGGGAAGCCGTAGCGGGTCACGTGCTCCGGGTCGTCCGGGTCGACCTGACGGATGCCGGCGTCGGCGAGGCGCTTGTTGACCTCGTCGAGCTGCTCCCGCACCAGCCGGGCCTCCTCCTCGGTGACCCGGCCCCGGTGCGGCTTCCCGGCGTGTTCGATGGTGGCGTAGTCGAGCCGCTCGGGGCCCTTGCGGGCCTTCGGCGGGCGGACCCGCTCGGCGGTCTTCAGCAGCTGCGCCATCGGCACGTCGGTGGCCATCGCGTCGAACTCGCTCGCGGTGAGCACCACCCGGCGGGGCTCGCCGCCGCCGTGCCGATCGTGGATCTCCACGACCGCCACGTCGAGCGCGGCGTCGTCGATGTTCTCCACCTCTGTCGGGGTCGCGTCCAGTTGCACGGGGCCGGCCACCAGGTCAGGGTGCTCCAGCACGACGACGCGGACCACCTCGTCGTCGGGCTGCAGGACCGTGCCGCTGAAGTCGGAGACGTGGATCGTCTTCTTGCCCATGCGCGGAGCTTCTCCTGTCGTCGGCCGGGATTCCGGACCAGAAGACGTTACCCGACAGGTGTGCGAAAGCCCTTGGTGGACGTGCGGGTGTGTCGCCGGCGTCAGCGGCTGTTGAGGCCGTGCCGGGCGGAGACGCCGGCCGGAAGCTTGTTCAGCTCGGCCCAGCCCTGCCCTTCGCCAGCCTGGCGGGCGCCCCGATAGGGCGGCTGGGCCGGGAACCGGCCGGCGCTCTCCGGGACCTCCCAGAGTCGGTCGGTGTCCTGCTGGAACCGGTCATTCGGCTGAATCGGCATGACCATACCGTCCCAAAGAAAGTTGTACATGTATGGAAATAGATATGACGCAGGACCTGAACGTCGGGTTCCGTTGCGGGGAAAGGAATCCGGCCGGGTCCGATCGGTAGGGCCCACCTACCCGTCCGGGGCCTTCGTCAATCCAGAGTCGGTGGGGAAAGTGACCGCCGTCGCTGGCGTCATACCCCCGGGGGGTATATGGTTCGCGGCATGGAGAACGCGAACCTCACCCGGATGGCCATCGCCGCGACCCTGCACTGCCTCACCGGCTGCGCGATCGGCGAGGTGCTCGGCATGGTCATCGGCACCGCGCTCGGCTGGCCCGACCTCGGCACCGTCGCGCTGGCGGTCGCGCTGGCCTTCGTCTTCGGCTACGCCCTCACCGTCCGCCCGGTGCTCCGCTCGGGTCTGCCGCTGCGCACCGCGATCCGGGTGGCGCTCGTCGCCGACACGGTGAGCATCGCGGTGATGGAGGTGGTCGACAACGGGGTCATGCTGCTCGTGCCGGGAGCGATGGCCGCCGGGCTGGCCGAGCCGCTGTTCTGGGGCAGCCTCGCCGGTGCGCTGGCGGTGGCCTTCCTGGTCACCGTGCCGGTCAACCGCGCCCTGATCGCCCGCGGACGAGGGCACGCGGTGACCCACGTCCACCACCACGGCGCCGAGCATCCGGCCGAGGCCGACCACCGCGTCCCGGACCCCGGCATGCCGATCTCGGGCGCCGGCAGCCCGACGCCGGGTGAGCCGCGGCCGGCGGACGACGCATCCACCGCGCACCACCGGCACTGACCGGATCCGCCCGTCCCGGCCGCCGTGCCCGGCGTACGGTGATCGGCGACGGCGCCCCGCGTGGCCGAGCCGGCCCGGGCGCCACGCCGCCGGGACGGGCGGGCGCGCCGGATCGGGAAGTGCGTCGGGCCGGGACGGTGGGCCGGGCGAGGCGGATCAGGGGAGGTGGCGGCGTGCTCGACCGACGGCTCCACCTGCACCTGGCGTCCTGGCTCGGGCAGTGGCCGGCCGGCCCGGGGCTGCACGTGGTCGGCTCGCAGCGGCGTGCCCGACCGGCCTGGGACGGCCGGCTGCGGCCCGCGATCGCGGTCGGCAATGCGTCCGGCACCGTGCTCTCCGTACCGGCGGATCGGGTGGTGGCGGTCCGCGCGCTCGCCGGACGCCCGGTGGAGCGGCTGATCCCGGCGCTGCCCGCGGCCGTCGGCCTGCCCGACTGGCCCACCCACGACGGCGCCTTCCGCTGGAGCCTGGCCCCGGCGCCGCTGCCGGACGTCGGGGAGTGGATCCCGCCCAACTCGCCCGGGCTGCCCGCCTGGCTGCGGCTCTTCGACCGGGACGTGCTGGTGGTCCGCGGGTCGGGCGGTGAGTACCTGGCCGGGGCGGGCATCAAGCGGCACGACGCGCACGGTCACGAACTGGCCGTCGGCACCGTACCGGCCGCCCGGGGCCGGGGCCTGGCGCGGCGACTGGTCGCCCAGGCGGCCCGTCGGGTGCTCGACGAGGGCGCGGTGCCGACCTACCTGCACGATCGGAACAACCGGGCGTCAGCCCGGGTCGCGGAGGCTGCGGGCTTCCCGGACCGGGGTTGGCGCTCGTTCGGGGTCTACCCCGCCTGACGCCGGGCGGGTGCCGCAGAGCGCGGACCGTGGATCCCGGGCCGGATCCACGGTCCGCAGCCTCCCCCCAGGTCCCCGTGCGAGCGACCGGCGGCGGGTGCGCCCGGTCGCTTTCCCGCCGATCACGCTACGTATCGAACTGGTTCCGGGCAAGATGCGCCCCGTCGGTTCGGCGTGTCGAATAGTGGACTTGACCTGGAACGGAAGCCGTCATTGCGGCCGGCGGGGTCAGTGACGCAGCGTGCGGATGAGGTCGAGCACCTGCCGGGTCACCGGGCGCAGCACCCGCAGCCGGGAAAGCCCCACCAGCCGGTCGATCAGTGGCACCGCGCCGTCGATGAGTTGCCGGGTCCGCACCTGCTCCGGCGACCGGTCGTAGACCCAGTAGAGGACCACTCCCATGTACGCCAGCCAGAGCAGCTCGGGCAGGTGCGGGCGCAGCTCGGGGTCGACCTTCGCGGTGGACCCGGAGACCACCTCGGCGAAGAGGTCGATCGCGGCCTGCCGTGGCCCCGAGGACTCGGCGGAGAAGGGGCTCAACGGCGAGGTCGGCTCGGCGGCGGTCTTGAAGAAGCTGGCCGCGAACGAGTGTGATGGGGTCAGCACGTCGATCCCCGCGTGCAGCACCCCGGTGAGCCGGGCCGCGAAGGACTCGTCCCGGTCCAGCACCGGCTGGGCGGCGGCCCGGTGCTCGTCCTGCGAGCGGGCGTAGAACTCCTGAATCAGGTGTTCCTTCGAGCCGAAGTAGTAGTAGGCGTTGCCCACCGCCACGCCCGCCTCCTGGGCGATGGCGCGCATGGTCGTCCGGGCGTAGCCGTGCTCGCGGAACAGCCGCATCGCGGTGTCCAGGATCAACTGCCGGGTCTGTTCACCCCGGGCCGTCGCCGGCTCGCCCCCACCGGTCGTCGGGGCAGTCTGCTCGGTCATCGTCGTCACCGTATCCCGCCCGCTCGTCGTCCGGCGCCGGGCGCGGCTCGCGGACCCGCTCCCGTACCGCCGCAGCCGTCGCGATCACCCGCCGGGCCAGCGGCAGCAGGTGCGGGTGGGCCAACCGCTCGGCCGCCGCCCGGTGCTCGGTCAGTGCCCAGAGGCAGGCGAACCAGGCCCCGTCGCCGGCGTACACCTCACCGGTGTCCGCCACCACTGTCAGGTCCCGCAGCGTCGCGTCGTGGTCCAGGCCGGGGAAGCGCCGCCGGGCGTCGGCCGATCCCGCCGGCAGGAACTCCAGCGGTACGAGCTGCGGGCGCGACGCCAACCAGCGGCGGGCGGTCCGGCAGAGCGGGCAGTACGCGTCGTAGAGGACGGTGAAGCCCCGGATCCCACCACCCCCGTTGTGCAAAGTGGGATCCGGGAGCCCGCCCGCCCCGCCGCTCGGCGAGACCGTCACCGCGTCGGACCTTCCTGCTCACCACCGCCGGGCGCCGATCCGCTGCCGAGCTGCGGCCCGCCGGCCGCATGCGGGGCCGCAGCCGGTGCGCTGCCCTGGTGCGGGCCGGCAATCGGCACGCCGCCCGGGTACGGGGCGGCGGAGAAGGGTGCGGTCGGTTGCGGGACGCGCGGCGCCGGCGCCTGGGGCAGCCGGCCGACCGGGGCGATCGGCGGGTGGGTGGCGAGTTGGCGGAGCCGGCCGCGGCGGTAGCGCCCGAGCGCGAAGACGTTGAAGAAGTGCAGCGCGCCGAGGACCAGCAGCACCAGACCGATCTTGAGGGACAGCTCCTCCATCGCCTGGCTGGTGGTGCTCACCGGGTCGGAATGTTTCATCGCCACCGTCACGTAGCCGAGGTTGAGCAGGTAGAAGCCCACGACGAGCAGGTTGTTGACCGCGCCGGCCAGCCGTTCGTCGGCGAAGACGTCCGCCAGGAAGACCAGCCCGTTGCGGGCGAGGGCGCGGGCCACCCACACGGTCAGGCCGATGCTGACCACCAGATAGACCAGGTACATCCAGACCTTGACGTCCATCCCCGACACCTCTCTTGAACGCGTTCAAAAACTGTCGTCCTGAGCGTAGGGCATGACTTGAACACGTTCAAGAGATGCCGGCAGCGGCGATCAGCCGACGCGCCGAGCGGCGGTTGCGACCTGCCGGTATGGTCGAACGGCGCCGGCCGTCGGGCCGTGCGGACCGACGACTTCCGGCGGGGACGACCGATGGACGTGCGCCTGCGCGACGCGGGCCCGGGGCAGCTGATCCTGCGCCCGGTGGGCGAGGTCGACAAGGCCACCGCCGACACCCTCGACGCCGCCCTGGCCGACGCGCTGAGCCGGCCGGGCACCCGGGAGTTGGTCGTCGACCTGACCGAGGTCCGTTTCCTCGACTCCACCGGCGTACGGGTTTTGGTCGGCGCCGCCGCCACCGCGCGCCGCGACGGCGTGGCGTTCCGGGTGACCGACCCACAGCCCATCGTGGCCCGGGTGCTCCGCATCACCTCGGTCGGCGCGCTGCTCGGACTGGGCGCGGACGGCCTGCCCCGCCCCGCCGAACAAGGTTTCCGGGGCCTCGACCGGTGACGGTGCGCTCAGATGGCGCTGGGCGGGAGCACGGCGGCCCGTCCCGATGGTGACCAGGCCCGGATCCGGCCGACGCGTCGCCCCGTGACCGGTCGGACATCCGGCCCGCCGGCGCTTGGCGTCACGGCTGCACCTTCGCCGCTGCCTGCGGTGACCACTCGACCAGCAGCAGGGTGGTGTCGTCGCGCAGCGGGCCGTCCTGGTGCTCGATCACCGCGTGGCTGAGTCGACGTAGCGTCTCCGGGGTGCGCAGACCGGAGCTGATGTGCCGCTCCGCGAGATCGGCGAGCCGACCGAGGCCGAACAGCTCGCCCGCGACGTCTCGCGCCTCGGTCACCCCGTCGGTGTACAGCAGTAGCCGGTCGTCGGGCTCCAACCTGGTCCGGGCCACCTCGATCCGGTCGTTCGGCAGGCCGAGCGGGAGCCGTCGGCCCTCGGTCAGTTCCTGCACCGTGCGGCCGTGGCGCAGCAGCAGCGGCGGCGGATGCCCGGCGTTGAGGTAGCGCAGCAGGCCGGTGCCGGTGTCGAACTCGGCGAGCACCGCGGTGACGAACCGGGCGTCCCGCCACTGGCCGAGGATCGCGGCGTCCACCGCCCGGGCCAGCCCGGCCAGGTCGTTGCCCGCCCGGCGGGCGGCCCGCATCGCGGCCAGCGCGACCGAGGTGGTCAGCACCGCCGACAGGCCGTGCCCGACCCCGTCGAGGATGGCCAGCGTGACCGTGTTCCCGTTCAAGGCGTAGTCGAAGGCGTCCCCGCCGACCTCGTAGGAGGGTTCGAGCACCGCGCTGATCGTCGCGTCGGGAGCGGCGAAGGTGAGCGGCGGCAGCAGCTGCCAGAGCAGTTCGGCGGAGACCCCCATCGGTTGGCTGCGCCGGGCCCGTTGCAGCCCGTCGCCGTAGCTGGACTTGCTGGTCACCAGGTGTCCGATCAGCCCGGCGATCAGTCGGCAGCCGTCCCGCAGCGCCGCGTCACCGAGGTCCGCTCCCGGCGGCGGGACGATCTCCAGCAGGCCCAGCCGGTCGGTGCCGTCGATCACCGGCACCCAGAGCCGGGGCGGTGGACCCTGGCCGGCGTGCAGCTCGACCTGGGTGAAGGCCCGCCCGGCGAGGCTCGCGTCGATCGGCCGCGGATCCGGCGTCGGCCGGCCCCGCGTGGGTAACGGGCGCAGGTCGCACTGCTCGGCGTCGACCAGGTAGATGGTCGCGGTGACCCGCAGCGGCTCGAGCACGGCGTCGACCGCCACCGGCAGGTCGTCCGGCGGCAGCTGGTGCGACCGGTCGAGCAGGTCGGCCAGGGCCCGGAGCCAGGGTTCTGTCGCGGTCATGCCGCCCATTACCCCGGCCCCGGCCGGCCACGCCCCGCGGGGCTGGCTGCCCCTTCGGTGACCGGGTCAGCCGGCCAGGCCGAGCGCCTCGGCGGCGGCGCGGCCGTTGGCGTGGCTCGCCCCGTACGTGGTGACGAAGGCGCGGACGCCCGCCGGACGCCACCGTGCCGGCCAGCCCATCTCCACGACTGTCACCGGGTGTTCGGCGGCCAGCGCCGCGATCAGCTCCGGGCCGCCGGGCAGCCGGTGCAGGTGCCGGCCGACCAGCACGATCGGTCGGTCCCCTGCGCGCTGGCGCAGGCTCGCCGGGTCGCTCTCGGAGGCCACCACCCGGATCTCCTCCGCGTCGGCAAGGTGCGGGCCGAGTCCCCACGGCACCCGGCCCTCGGCGATGGTCGAGGCGGCGTGCAGCTGCACCACCAGCGGCCGGTTCAGCTCGGTGAGCACGCCGTCGATCTTCACGGCGCGCCGCGCCGCCGCGTATCCGAGGTCGGTGCCGCCACCGGTCGGTCCGCGACTGGCGGCCCGGGTCCAGGCGGCGAGCGTGGCGGCACGCCCGGCCGCCTCCTCGACCCGGGCGCGGTCCAGCCGCCCGTCGCCGAGCGCGCCCGCGATCTCGGCGGCGACGTGCTCCACCAGCTCGGCGTCGACCGCGGCGCCGATGCAGAGCAGGTCCGCGCCGGCGGCCAGGGCCCGGACCGCGGCCGGCCCGACGCCGCCCGCCGCGACGGCCGCGCCCTTCATCTCCAGCGCGTCGGTGATCACCGCGCCGGTGAAGCCGTACTCGGTGCGGAGCAGGTCGACCAGGACCGCCCGGCTGAAGGTGGCGGGGTCGGCGCCGGTCAGCGCCGGCACCCGGATGTGCGCGGTCATCACGGCCTGGGCGCCGGCGGCGACCACGGCGGCGAAGGGTGGCAGATCCCGTCGGCGCAGCACGTCGGGCGGAACGTCCACGGTGGGCAGTTCGTGGTGTGAGTCGGCGACCGTGGCGCCGTGCCCGGGGAAGTGCTTGGCGCAGGCCGCGACGCCGCTCGCCTGGAGCCCGGCGACCGCGGCGGCGGAGTGCGCGGCGACCCGGACCGGGTCCGCGCCGAAGGAGCGGGTGCCGATCACCGGGTTGTCGTCAGCGGTGTTCACGTCGACCGTCGGGGCGAGGTTCACCGTGATGCCGAGCCCGGCCAGCTCGGTGCCGATCGCCTCGTAGACCCGGCGGGTGAGCGCCACGTCGCCGATCGCGCCGAGCGCGGCGTTGCCGGGGTAGGGGCTGCCGGTGGCGTGCGCAAGCCGGGTGACGTCGCCGCCCTCCTCGTCGATGGCGATCAGCACGTCGGCCCGGCCGACCCGGAGCGCGGCGGTACTCGCCGCCACCTGCGCCGGGTCGTGCACGTTGGTGCCGAACAGGGTGTGCCCGGCGAGACCCTCGGCGACCAGGTCGACCGCCCAGTCAGGCGGCACCGGCCCCGGGTACGCGGCCAGCAGCGTGCGCAGCGCGAGCCGGCGCAGTCCTGGATCCAGCCCCACGTGATCTCCCCTTTCGGTGCCGAATCGGCACGGATGTCGTACCCGGTCCCGGCCGTCCCGGTCGCGCAGCGCTGCCGGGTCGTCCGAGTACTGCCGGTCCGGGTGGCCGATACGCTACGGCTACCCGTTCGCAGGTAGGTTTACAGTTAGCAAAGTTTACTAAATCTAGAGGACGTGGCATGAGTGCGACCCGGCTGCCCGGCACCCCCCGCCTGTTGCGGGCGCTCAACGACCGAGCGGCGCTCGAACTGCTGCTCGAGCGGGGGCCGCTGACCCGGGCCCGGCTCGGCGAGCTGACCGGGCTCTCCAAGGTGACCGCGTCGCAGCTGGTCGAGCGGCTGGAGGAGCGCGGTCTGGTCACCCGGGTCGGCGAGCAGGCCGGCGGGCGGGGACCGAACGCCCAGCTCTACGCCGTACGACCGGGCAGCGCGCATGTCGTCGGGGTGGACGTCGGCCCGGACCGGGTGGTGGCCGCCTGCGCGGACATCACCGGCGCGGTGATCGGCCGGGTGGAGCAGTCGACCCGGGACACCGACGATCCGGTTGGCGTGGTGCACAACGCGGTGGTCCAGGCGGCGAGCAGCGCCCAGGCGCAGCTGTCCAGCGTGCGGCGGATCGTGCTCGGCACGCCGGGCCTGGTCGACCCGGGGACCGGCGACATCACCTTCGCCTTCAACCTGCCGCGCTGGCACAGCGGCCTGCTCGCCGCGCTGCGCGAGGACCTGCACACGCCGGTGGTCTTCGAGAACGACGTGAACCTCGCCGCGGTCGCCGAGGCGCAGTCGGGCGCCGCCCAGGGGGTCTCCGACTTCGTGCTGGTCTGGGTCGGCGCCGGCGTCGGTCTGGCGATCATGCTCGGCGGGCGGCTGCACCACGGCAGCAGCGGCGCGGCAGGCGAGATCGGCTACCTGCCGGTGCCCGGCGCCCCCATCCCGCGCGACGTCTCCCGCCGGGCCAAGCCGGCGTTCCAGCAGCTGGCCGGTGCGGACGCGGTCCGCGCCGTGGCCCGCGAGCACGGCTTCCGCGAGCGGGACACCGCCGACGCGGTACGGGCGGCGGTCGAGGCCGGCGCCGCCGGCGGCCCGATGCTGGACGAGGTGGCCCGCCGGTTGGCGCTCGGTGTGGCGAGCACCTGCGTGGTGCTCGACCCGCCGCTGGTGGTGTTGGCCGGCGAGGTGGGCCAGGCGGGCGGCGCGGCGCTGGCCGAGCGGGTGCAGCGAGAGGTCGCGGCGATCACGCTGGTCCGGCCCCGGGTGGTGCCGACCGGGCTGACCGAGGAGCCGATCCTGCGCGGCGCGCTGCGCACGGCGCTGAACGCCGTCCGCGACGAGGTCTTCGGCTCCACCGTCGGCTGACCGGACGCTGTCGAACTGCTCCAAATATGGACCGGCCTGGCGGGCCCGCCCGCTCCGGGGGGACCGGAAGAACTCGGCCCCGGCCCACCCGGCGCGCCCCCGCCAGCCGGATCCGAGCGCCGACCCTACCCCTGCGGGTGGCGTCGCGCCGCGATCCGTCATGCGAAGGAATTCTTCACCATCGGCCCGGGCGCTGCAAGGCGTCGCCGCCGCGCCCGGGCCGGGCTTCGCCGCAGCTCAGATCAGGTCTCGGCGGCGGAACGTGGTGAACGCCGCCACCGCCAGCACCGCCGTCAACCCGAGCAGCACGGCCAGGGCCGGCGCCCAGGTCAAGGTGTACGAACCGTCGCAGAAACCGGTGCCGCTGTTGAGGCAGGCCCGAGCGTCCCAGAACCGGGCCTCGCCGCTGAGCCAGGCACCGATGTGGCTGGAGAGCATGAGCTGGTCCGGGCGGGCCGCGTCGACGATCTCCAGCACCAGCCGCGCGCCGAGCTCCCAGACCACCGCGTACGCCGCGGCCGCGCCGAGCGCGGCGGAGGTGTGCCGGCCCAGCGTGGCGAGCGCGAAGCCGAGCGTGCCGGCGAGCAGCACCAGCACCATGCCGCGACCGTGGATCGCGCCGAGCCCCCGCCAGAACTCGCCGTCCAGCCGGCCCGGCAACCCGGCTGTCTGCCCGATGACCCAGAATGTGGCGAGATAGGCCGCCGAGGCGAGCAACGACAGCACCAGCACCGCACCGAGCAGCGTGCCCAGCTTCGCGCCGAGCACCGTCAACCGGCGAGGTCGCCAGAGCAGCAGGTTGACCACCCCGCCCGAGTTGAGGTCCGCGCCGATGTAGGAGGCGCCGACCAGGAACCCGAACAGCACCAGGAAGGCGATCAGGAAGTAGAGCAGCGGCCGGGCCTGCTGGTCGAAGGTGAAGACCCCGGTGAGGAAGTCGGTCGCCACCGGCAACCGCTCCATCCGCCCCGGGTCGAGTTCGCTGCAGTTCTCCGGGAAGTACTCGCGCTCCACGCCGGGCGCCAGGGTGCCGTTCACCTGGTCCACGCAGCGCTGGTAGGTGAGCTCCAGCTGCTGCCGGGCCTGGGCGGCCTGACTGCGGGCCTCGGAGAGTTCGCTTGCGGTGGGCCGGTGCGACCCGGCCAGGGTGGTCGCCGCGGTGACGCCGAAGGCCAGCACCAGCAGGATCATCATCAGCTGCACGAAGCGGCGGGCGCCCAGCCGCTCCAGCTCGGCACGGACCAGGTTCACGCGTTGCCTCCTCTGCCCGCGCCGGCCTCGGCGTCCAGGTCGATCAGCCCGTCCGCCGGCGGCGCCGCGTCGGGCAGCGCCGAACCGTCGACCTGGCGGGGCAGCGCCAGATGCGAGCCCTCGCCGGTCAGCTCCAGGAAGACGCTCTCCAGGTCGGGCCGCAGCGGGGTCAGCTCGGTCACCCAGAGACCCTGCTCGCCGAGCACCCGGCTGAGCACGCTCGGGTCGGTGACCTGGCCGACCACCAGGTGCTCGGGGTGCGCGGCGACCGGCAGCCCGGCCTCGCGCAGCAGCTCCGCCGCCCGCTCCGGCTCGGCCACCCGGACCAGGAACTCGTGCTCGTCGAAGCCGGCGAGCACCTCGTCCACCCGACCCGCCGCCACCCGACGACCGTGAGAGATGATCGTGACGTGGTCGCAGATCAGCTGGATCTCGCCGAGGATGTGGCTGGACACCAGCACGGTCACCCCGGCCGCGGCCAGTGACCGCATCAGGTCCCGCATCTCCCGGATACCGGCCGGGTCCAGCCCGTTCGCCGGCTCGTCGAGGATGAGCAGCTCCGGATCCTTGAGCAGCGCCGACGCGACGGCCAGCCGCTGCTTCATGCCGAGCGAGTAGCCCTTCACCCGATCGCCGCCCCGCTCGAGCAGGCCAACCTGCTCCAGCACCTCGTCCACCCGGCCGACCGGCACGCCGCCGGCCCGGGCGAGCAGACGCAGAGTGCGGTGGCCGGTGAAGTTGCCGAAGAACTGCGGGCTCTCCACGATCGCCCCGACCCGGCCGGCGACCTGAGGCAGCTGTGTGGGCGACGGCGCGCCGAGCACGCTCATCCGCCCGCTGTCCGGACGGACCAGCCCGAGCAGCGCACGCAGGGTGGTGGTCTTGCCCGACCCGTTCGGGCCGAGGAAACCGTGCACCTGGCCGGCCTCGACGAGCAGGTCGAAGCCGTCGACCGCGATCCGGCGGCCGTGCCGCACACTGTGGAAGGTCTTGCGCAGACCCTCGATCTCGATGACCGCGCTCATCCGCGCGGCTCCCTGCTCGGACCGGGCATGGACCGTCCTCCGGGTGTGGTGACCAACGACACGGCGCCCCACACTATGGCGGGCGGGCCGCCCATGGGGGGCACCGACGCGCTGCGTGGTTGGATGGGCGGGTGACTGGTGACCTGATCCCCGGCGCCGCCGGCGCCGCCCCCGCCGCCGCCCCCGTGGACGCGGATCTGGTGGTCAGCCTCGACGGTGTCGGCGTACGCCGCTCCGGCACCGCGCTGCTGCACGACATGCACTGGCGAGTCGAGCTGGACGAGCGCTGGGTGGTGCTCGGGCCGAACGGGGCCGGCAAGACGACCCTGCTCAACCTCGCCGCCGGCCGGCTGCACCCGACCACCGGCACCGCGCACGTGCTCGGTGAGCGGATCGGCCGGACGGACATCAACGAGCTGCGTACCCGCATCGGACTCTCCACCGCCGCGCTGGCCGAGCGGGTGCCGGCCGAGGAGCGGGTCGCTGACGTGGTGGTCACCGCCGCGTGGTCGGTGGTGGGCCGTTGGCGGGAGAGTTACGACCGCTCGGACGAGGCCCGTGCCCGCGCGCTGCTCGGGCAGCTCGGCATCGGCGGGCTCGCCGACCGCCGGTACGGCACCCTCTCCGAGGGGGAGCGCAAGCGGGTGCAGATCGCCCGGGCCCTGATGACCGACCCGGAGCTGCTGCTGCTCGACGAGCCGGCAGCCGGGCTCGACCTGGGCGGGCGCGAGGACCTGGTGGCCCGGCTGGCCGAGCTGGCCCACGACCCGGACGCTCCGGCGCTGGTGCTGGTCACCCACCACGTCGAGGAGATCCCGCCCGGCTTCACCCACGCGCTGCTGCTGCGCGAGGGGGCCGTGGTGGCCCAGGGTCTGCTCCGGGACACCCTCACCGGTGACAACCTCTCCAAGACCTTCGGCCTGCCGCTGGTGGTCGAGCGCTCCGGCGACCGGTACACCGCGCGCGCCGCCTGAGGCACGCCGCCCGCGCTGCCGCGGCGCTCCGGGATCGACCAGCTCTACGCGTCGAACTGACGCCCGGCCGCCGAGCCGGTACGGAACGCCCGCCGGTACGCCGACGGCGAGGTGCGCATGGCCCGACCGAAGTGGTGGCGGTAGGTGACCGGAGAGTCGAAGCCGACCGTGCCGGCGATCTCCTCGATCGGCACGTCGGTCGTCTCCAGCAGCGTCAGGCTGGCCCGCACCCGCTGGCCGATCAGCCAGCGGATCGGGCTGGTCCCGGTGGCCCGGGCGAAGTGCCGCAGGTAGGTGCGGGTCGACATGTGTGCCTGCCCGGCCAGCCGGGCCACCGTCAGCGGCTCGGCGAGGCGGGCCAGCGCCCAGGCGATGCTGCCGGCGATCCGGTCGTCGTCCGGGTCGGCGGGCACCGGCGCCTCGACGAACTGGGCCTGCCCGCCGTCGCGGTGCGGTGGGATCACCAGCCGACGGGCCACCGCGTTGGCGATGGCCGCGCCGTGGTCGCGGCGGACCAGGTGTACGCACAGGTCCAGGCCCGCCGCGCTGCCGGCGCTGGTGAGCAGGTCGCCGTCGTCGAGGTAGAGCACGTCCGGGTCCACCTCGACGCGGGGGTACCGGCGGGCCAGCAGCTCCGCGTACTGCCAGTGGGTGGTGGCCCGCCGGCCGTCGAGCAGCCCGGCACCGGCCAGGGCGAACGCGCCTGAGCAGATGGACATGACCCGGGCGCCGCGCCGGTGCGCCCGCCGCAGCGCGGTGACCAGTTCCGGCGACGGTTCCGCGGTCACGTCCGGCACTCCCGGAACGATCACCGTCCGCGCGTCGGCCAGCACGTCCAGGCCGTACGGGGTGTGCAGGCTGGCGCCGCCGACCACCGGCACCGGGCCGGGCCGCTCCGCGCAGACCGTGAGGTCGTACCAGTCGACGTCGAACTCGGGCCGGGGCAGGCCGAAGACCTCGGTGACGATGCCGGTCTCGAAGACCGACATCCCCGGGTACGCGAGCACCGCGACGGTCCGTTCGACCGCCGCGTGGTCGCCGGACCGGGAACGCGGCCGAGGCGCGGCGATCGACTGGACCATGGCGGGATGTTAGCGCAGGACGTCGTTCGCGCCACTCGTCCCGGCCGGCGGCGACGCGCAGGATCGATTCATGACGAACACCTTCGCCGTCGCGGCGGCCGACCCCGAGTCCGCCGCCGCTCACTTCCGCGCCCGGCTCAGCGTCGAGACCGACGTCAGTGACGTGCACGCCGACCTGAGCGCCGCAGTGCCCGGCCTGGTGGTGGTCGACTCCCGGGGCGCCGCCGCCTGGGCGCAGGGCCACCTGCCGGGCGCGGTGCACCTGCCGACCGCCGAGATCGCCACCCGGGCGGCCGAGCTGGTGCCCCCGGGCTCTGCCGTGGTCACCTACTGCTGGGGTCCGGGTTGCAACGGCGCCACCCGGGCGGCCCTGGAGTTCGCCCAGCTCGGCCACCGGGTCAAGGAGATGCTCGGCGGCTACGAGTACTGGGTGCGCGAAGGGCTGCCGGTGGTGACCGCGAGCGGGCTGACCCGCCGCCCGGTCGACGAGCTGACCGCGCCCCGGTCGACGATCAGCTGCGACTGCTAGGGGTCAGCCTGGCTGCGCGGCGGTCTCGTCGACGAGCTTCTCACCCCGCCGGCGCAGCATGCCCAGGCCGGGAATGCCGGCGACGGCGAGCTTCAGGTCACGGGTCACGTCGAGCAGGTCGTGCAGGTCGGGGCCGACCCGGTCGAGGGTGGCCAGGATCGGCAGGACGTCGGCGGTGAGGTGTTCCCGCAGCTTCGGCAGCTCGTCGATGAGCCGGATCGCCGCGGTCACCTCCTCGTGGCTGAGCTGCTCGACGAAGCGGGTCGCCATCGGCGCCGCCCGGCGCAGCGCCGGCTCGTACGCCGTCAGCAGCTCGGCCGCGGTCGCTGCCGCCTCCGTCGCGGTGCCGATCGTGACCGCGGCCCGACCGGCCACCGAATCCGCCTCGGCGACCACCGTGCCGGCCCGCCGGGACACCTGCTCCGCCTCGCCGACCACCACGGCCGCGGCGGTGGCGACCTCGGTGGCGGTCCCGATCGCGGTGGTCGCGGCGGCGCTGATCACCTCGACCTCGCGCACGGCCTTCGCGGCGTCGGTGAGCACCCGATCGGTGCGGTCCAACGTCCGCTCGATCCGGTCCACCACCGCGTTGATCCGCGCCAGCAACGCCTCCACGTCGTCCAGCACCGCGAACGCGCGGGCGGGCACGGCCGCGAATGAGGTGGCCGTGCCGAGGGCCTGGTCGACGGCGGAACGGGTGAGACCGACGACGGCGGCCGGCCGGGGGAGGGGAATCGCCATGGCACCCAGTGTGCGTCGCCCACGCTCGCGCCGCCCGTCGGCCGGACCCCGGGCCCGCGCCGCTCAGCGCCGGTCGGTGTGCTGCTCGACGGCGCGCTGCACCGCCCGGTAGATCTGCCCGAACCGCAACGCGTCCGGGATCCGCAGCAGCAGTTCCTCCCGGCCGTGGTGCTGCACCCAGAGCTCGTGCACCTGGTTGCCGCGCTCGTAGGAGCGGTCCAGCCAGCCCAGCGGCAGCTCCAGGAACGGCGTCAGGGCGAGCGCGCCGACCACGCAGCCGACCAGGATGACCAGCGCGAGCCGCCACTCGCCGCGATCCTGCGCCGACCAGGCCAGCGAGACGACGCAGACCAGCGCCACCAGCGGCGGCAGCGACAGCAACAGGACCAGGACGCCGCGGCCGAGCACCCGGCCCCGCACGCCGAGGGTGGCCCGCCCCCGGGCGTGCCAGACGTACGTCACGTCGGCGAGCGCCACCAGATGCCCGCCCACCCGGATCGACTCGGAGGTCACCTGCACCACGTTGTCCCGGTAATAGACCGTCATCAGTCAGCTTAAGCACGCCCCGACAAACCGCGCCGTCGGTGCCGGTGCCTTGTCCGCGACGCTGTCGAACTGCTCCAGATCTGAACCGCCGGGGCTGGCGCGGGCTCCGATGTTCATATCTGGAGCAGCTCGACAGCCTCCGCTGTGCGACAGCCTCCGCTGTGCGACAGCCTCCGCTGTGCGACAGCCTCCGTTGTGCGACAGCCGTCGTTTGTGGGGCGGCCGTCGTTGTGCGGCGGCCGGCCTCCGCCGTGCGGCAGCCTGCATTGTGCGGCCGGTAGCGTCGCCCGGGTGACGGAGCTGGAGCGCAACGTGAAGGTGGTCCGCCGCTACCTGCGGACCTTCGTCAGCAGGTACCTGGCCGAGCTGCGTTCAGTGGTCGCGGAAGATGTGCAGAGGTTCTAGCCGCGCCGGTCGCGGGCGCGCGCCGCGGTCGGGCCCGGCGAGGGACGGGCGGCGCGGCCCGCCCGTACGGGCTGGCCCTGTTCCATCGCCCGCTGCACGGCCCGGTAGATCTGGCCGAACCGCAGCGCGTCGCTCGTGCACAGCAGCCTGACCGACTGGCCGCGCCAGCGCGCCCAGATCTCCAACTGCCGGCTGCCCCGGGTGTAGGAGCGGTCCAGGTGTTCGAAGAGGAAGTCGGCGAGCGGGCCGACGGCGAGCCCGACCAGCACCGAGGCGCCGATGATCGCGGTGGTGACGGTGACCGAGCTGTCCAGCCAGAGCGCCAACGCGACTCCGAACGCGGCCGCCACCAGCGGGCCGGCCAGGGCGGCGCCGATCGCGCCGCGCCCGGCGAGCACCCGCCAGGAGCGGCTGCCCCGGCGGTGCCAGACCATGGTGAGCTCGCGCAGCGGGAACGTGCGGCCGTCCACGCGGACGGCGGTGGAGGTGACCTGCACCGATCTGTCGTCGTAGTAGGTGATCATCGCTGGCCTCCCGGGCCCGGGCCTGATACCAGACTACGTACCCCAACGAGCCGGGCCGTAAGGTTGGCACGCGACTTCGACGAGGAAGTGAGGGCAGCGTGAGCGAGTTCGTGCGGCTGGAGACCAAGGACGGAATCGGCACCATCCGGCTGGAGCGCCCGCCGATGAACGCGCTCAACACCCAGGTCCAGGAGGAGCTGCGGGCCGCCGCGACGGCGGCCACCGCCGACCCCGAGGTTCGCGCCGTCATCGTGTACGGCGGCGAGAAGGTCTTCGCCGCGGGCGCGGACATCAAGGAGATGGCCGACATGTCCTACGTGGACATGGCGGAGCGGGCGGCCGACCTGTCCAGCGCGCTCGGCGCGATCGCCCGGATTCCCAAGCCGGTGGTCGCCGCGATCACCGGGTACGCCCTCGGTGGCGGCTGCGAGTTGGCGCTGGCCTGTGACTGGCGGGTGGTGGCCGAGGACGCGAAGCTCGGCCAGCCGGAGATCAAGCTCGGCATCATCCCCGGCGCCGGCGGCACCCAGCGGCTGGCGCGGCTGGTCGGCCCGGCCCGCGCCAAGGACCTCATCATGTCCGGCCGGATGGTCGACGCCCAGGAGGCGCTGCGGATCGGCCTGGCCGACCGGGTCGCCCCGGCCGCCGAGGTCTACTCGACCGCGGTCGAGCTGCTCCGCCCGTACCTCTCGGGGCCGGCCCAGGCCCTGCGCGCGGCGAAGCTCGCGGTCGACGGCGGCCTGGACATGGACCTGAACTCCGGCCTGGCCTGGGAGAGTCAGCTCTTCGCGGCGCTCTTCGCCACCGGCGACCGGCGCGAGGGCATGGCGGCCTTCGTCGAGAAGCGCAAGCCGGACTTCACCGGCCGCTGACCGGAGGGTCGGGTGAGGACCGCCCGACCGAACCGAAGAGTGTTCACATTCTTCCTACCGGCCAGTAGCGTGTGACTCCGGTCGGGCGACGAAGGGGACGGCGATGACGGAGCGGATCGAGGGCCACGGCGGCGAACTGGCCCTCGCGGCACTACGCGCGTACGGCGTACGGGAGATGTTCACCCTCTCCGGCGGGCACGTCTTCCCGCTCTACGACGCCGCGCACAAGAGCGACTTCCCGATCTACGACGTCCGGCACGAGCAGTCCGCGGTCTTCGCGGCCGAGGCCGTGGCGAAGCTCCAGCGCCGCCCCGGGCTCGCCGTGCTCACCGCCGGTCCGGGTGTCACCAACGGGATCTCCGGCCTGACCAGCGCCTTCTTCAACGCCTCCCCGGTGCTGGTGCTCGGGGGCCGGGCACCAGCGTTCCGCTGGGGCTCGGGCAGCCTGCAGGAGATGGACCACCTGCCGCTGGTCGCCCCGGTCACGAAGCACGCCGAGACCGTGTTCAGCACCGACGACATCCCGCGCGCGGTGAGCGCGGCGCTGACCGCCGCGCTCACCCCGCATCGCGGCCCGGTCTTCCTGGACTTCCCGCTGGAGACCGTCTTCTCCGTCTCCGACGCGACGCTGCCGGCGATGCCCGGGATCGCCCCGGTCGAGCCCGACCCGGACGAGGTCTCCCGGGCGGCCAGTCTGATCGCCGGCGCCGAGCGGCCGGTGATCATCGCCGGCTCGGACGTGTACGCGGGCGACGCGGTGGCCGCTCTGCGCGAGGCGGCCGAGGCGCTGCAGGTGCCGGTCTTCACCAACGGCATGGGCCGTGGCTCGCTCCCGCCGGAGCACCCGCTCGCCTTCGCCAAGGCCCGCCGGGCCGCCCTCTCCGGCGCCGACGTGGTCGTGGTGGTCGGCACCCCGCTGGACTTCCGGCTCAGCTTCGGCGACTTCGGCGACGCCAAGGTGGTGCACATCGTCGACGCGCCCAGCCAGCGCGCCGGGCACGTGCAGCCGGCCGCCGCCCCCGCCGGCGACCTGCGGCTGATCCTCTCCGCGCTGGCCGACCACGCCGGCGACCGGGCCGACCACACCGGTTGGATCGCCGACCTGCGCGCCGCCGAGGACGCCGCCAAGGCCCGCGACGCCGAGGAGATGGCCGCCGAGACCGACCCGATCCGGCCGGCCCGGATCTACGGCGAGCTGCGCAAGGTCCTGGCCCGCGACGCGATCACCATCGGCGACGGCGGCGACTTCGTCTCGTACGCCGGGCGCTACCTCGAGCCGGCGCAGCCCGGCACCTGGCTCGACCCCGGCCCGTACGGGTGCCTCGGCACCGGCATGGGTTACGCGATGGGGGCCCGGGTCAGCCACCCGGACCGGCAGATCTGTGTGCTGATGGGCGACGGCGCGGCCGGCTTCTCGCTGATGGACGTGGAGTCGCTGGCCCGCCAGAAGCTGCCGGTGGTGATCGTGGTGGGCAACAACGGCATCTGGGGGCTGGAGAAGCACCCGATGCGGGCCATGTACGGCTACGACGTGGCCGCCGACCTGCAGCCGGAGCTGCGCTACGACCACGTGGTGAGCGCGCTCGGCGGGGCCGGCGAGACGGTGGCGAAGGCCGCCGACCTCGGACCGGCGTTGCAGCGCGCCTTCGACGCCGGGGTGCCGTACCTGGTGAACGTGCTCACCGACCCGGCCGACGCGTACCCCCGCTCGTCCAACCTCGCCTGAACCTCCCAGCCGCCGCCGTCGCCGAAGCCCGGCGACGGCGGCGCCCGGTTCCGCCACCAGCTAAATAAGAGGAATGTCAGCGCCTGTCGTCGTAACGTCAGCGCCGGATCGACGGAGTGTCAGCGCCGTCGTTCATGGTGGTGACACCAGCGAGGACGACAGGAGTTGCGATGGACTACGCGATTCGCGCCGAGGGACTGGTGCGACGCTTCGGCGCCACCACCGCCCTCGCCGGAGTTGATCTGGCGGTCCCGACCGGGACCGTCTTCGGGCTGCTCGGGCCGAACGGCGCCGGCAAGACCACCGCGGTGCGGGTGCTCGCCACCCTGCTGCGCGCCGACGAGGGGCGGGCGACAGTGGGCGGCTACGACGTCGTCCGCGACGCCCACCAGGTACGCCAGCTGATCGGCCTGACCGGTCAGTACGCCTCGGTGGACGAGACCCTGACCGGCACCGAGAACCTGCTGCTCATCGGCCGGCTGCTCGGCCTGAGCCGGGCCGATTCGCGGGCCCGGGCCGGTCAGCTGCTCGCCGACTTCCAGCTCACCGACGCGGGGGACCGGGCCGCCAAGACCTACTCCGGTGGCATGCGCCGGCGGCTCGACCTCGCCGCCAGCCTGGTCGGCCGGCCCCAGGTGCTCTTCCTCGACGAGCCGACCACCGGCCTCGACCCGCGCAGCCGTAACGAGCTGTGGGACATCGTCCGCTCGCTGGTGGCCGACGGGGTGACCGTGCTGCTCACCACCCAGTACCTCGAGGAAGCCGACCAGTTGGCCGGCGAGATCGCGGTGGTCGACCACGGCCGGGTGATCGCGCAGGGCACCCCGGAGGAGCTGAAGGCCAAGACCGGCGGGCAGAGCCTGGCGGTGCGGCCGGCCGACGTCGCCGATCTGCCCACCGTGGTGAGCATCGTCGGTGCGGTGGCCGGCGTCGCTCCGGAGGTCGCCCAGAACACCGTCACCGTGCCGGTGAACGACCAGCGTGTGCTGCCCGCCGTGGTTCGCCGCCTCGACGAGGCCGGGATCATCGTGGCCGAGCTGGCGTTGCGCGGTTCCAGCCTGGACGAGGTCTTCCTGTCGCTGACCGGCCACCGGGCCGAGGACGACCCGGCCGCCGCCAACCTCGAAGGGAGCGTGGCATGACCAGCGCCACCCTGACCGCCCCGCTCGTCCCGGCCCGCCGGCTCGGCGTCGGCGCCGGTCTGCGGCACACCCTCACGCTCGCCTGGCGCAGCCTGGTGCAGATCAAACACAACCCGATGGAACTGCTCGACCTGAGCATCCAGCCGGTGATGTTCGTGCTGCTCTTCACGTACGTCTTCGGCGGGGCGATCTCCGGCTCGCCGGGCGACTACCTGAAGTTCGCGCTCCCCGGGATCATCGTGCAGAACGCCTTCTTCGCCACGATGACCACCGGCTTCGGGCTGAACAACGACCTCACCAAGGGCGTCTTCGACCGGCTGCGCGCGCTGCCGATCGCGCGCTGGTCCCCGCTGGCCGGGCGGATCCTCGCCGACACCGTCAAGCAGGCCTGGTCGGTGGCGCTGCTGATCGGGGTCGGCATGATCCTCGGCTTCCGGCTCGGCAACGGCCCGCTCGGGCTGCTCGGGGCGTTCGCCCTGCTGCTCGCCTTCTCCCTCGCCGCGGCGTGGATCTCGGTGCTGGTCGGGGTGCTGGTGAGCGAGCCCGACAAGGTGCAGATCTTCGGCTTCATGGTGATCTTCCCGCTCACCTTCACCAGCAACGCGTTCGTGCCGACCGAGACCATGCCGGGCTGGCTGCAGAGCTGGGTCGAGGTCAACCCGGTCACCGTGCTGGCCGACGCGCTGCGCGGCCTGCTGGTCGACGGGCCGGTGGCCGGCCCGGTGGTGCAGTCGCTGATCTGGGCGGCCGCCATCGCGGTGATCTTCGCGCCGCTGGCGGTGCGGGGGCTCAAGCGTCGAGTGTGACTCGGATCACCCGTGCCCGGGTCACCGCTAGACCTCCGGGCGGTCCTCCTCGCGCGGTGGCTCGCTGTCACGGGGACGCAGCGGCTGCTGCGGCCCCTCCGGCGGTGTCCCCTCGCGGCTGCGCAGGTCGTCCTCGCGGCGGCGCAGGTCCTCCTCCCAGCGGCGGAAGAGCTCCTGGTCGTCGGGGCGGGACCGGTCGGCGAGGGAGCCGAGGAACTCGGGGTCGTCGTCGGGCGCGACCGGACGAGGACGCTCGCGCGCCGGCGTCCACCGCTTGGGCCCGGAGGTGGTCGGTCGGCCGGGGGCGGTCTCCCGACCGGCGACGAACCAGGCGATCGAGCCGATCAGCGGGAAGAACAGGATGATCAGCACCCAGGCGATCCGGGGCAGGGCGCGGATCTCGCCCTCCTCGGCGGAGAGACAGCTGATCAGGGCGCAGACGGCGAGGACGATCTGCACCAGGAAGAGGAGGGCGTAGAGCCGGGCCATGCGCCCATCATCGCGCACCCGGTCCGGTCACCACACCCCGCGCAGCACCACCAGCACGGCCAGCAGGGCCAGCACCACCGTGCCCGCGCCGGCCAGCGGCAGGGCCCGCCCACCGCTGCGCGCCGGTCCGGTCCCGGTGCCCCGCCGCCAGCAGAGCAGCAGGAGCCCGCCCGAGGTCAGCACGGTGAGGGCGGCGAGCAGCGCGCCGTCCACGTCGCTGGCGAGGGCTATCCGGAGGGCCAGCACGGTCACCACGGTCACCGAGAGCCCGGTACGCCGCCAGGCCAGCCGGGTCCGCTCCGGTTGCAGCCCGGGGTCGGGCAGCGGTCGGCCCGCAGCACCCCGGCCCGGCCTGCCTGTCGGGCCGGACGGTGGCTCCGGGCCGGGCACCGGGCCCGGCGGCCGGCGTTGCCGGCTCACCGTCCGCCGACGGCTCGGAGCAGCACCGCGACCACCAACAGCAGGGCGCCGAGGCCCACGGCGAGGGCGAGCACCGCCGGGAACCGGGAGGCGGGCAGCTCCTCACCGAGCCGGATGGCCCGTTCGGTACGCGCCCAGTGGTCGACCGCGCGGATCGCGACCGCGCCGCCGAGCAGCAGCAGCGCGATCGCCATCGCCTCACGCAGGTGCCGCAGCGGCAGCGGCGGCAGGAACTGGGCCGCGGCCAGCCCGCCGGCGACCAGCGCCAGAGCGGTACGCAGCCAGGCGAGGAACGTCCGCTCGTTGGCCAGCGAGAACCGGTAGTCCGGGGTGTTGCCGACCGAGCGCAGCTCCCGCGGGTCGAACCAGCGCCTGATCGACTCCCACACGTCGCCCATTATCCGCTGGCGCCCGGTCGTAGCCTGAAGCGATGACGGATCTTGATGTGGCCACCCTGCGCACCGCGTACGACACCCAGCTGCGGCCGGAGCTGCCCGACCCGTTGCCGGCCGGGGTGACCGTCGAGCGCGACGGGCCGCTGCACCGGGTGCTCGGGCTCGACCGCCGTGGTTTCCTCACCTACCAGGACCTGGGTGGGCTGACCGGCGCGGCGCTGGACGAGCTGATCGCGCGGCAGGTGGAGCTGTTCCGGCAGCGGGGCGAGCCGGTGGAGTGGAAGCTCGCCGGGCACGACGAGCCGGCCGACCTGCCCGATCGGTTGCGGGCCGCCGGGTTCGTGCCCGAGGAGCGGGAGACCGTGGTGATCGGCCCGGTCGCGCCGCTGGCCGCCATGCTTCCGGTGGTGCCCGAGGGGGTACGCCTGCGGGAGGTGACCGCCCGGGCGGACCTGGAGCGGATCGTGGCGATGGAGGAAGAGGTCTGGCAGGCCGACCGGAGCCATCTCGCGGACGCGCTGGCCCGGGAGATCGCCACCGACCCGCGCTCGATCACCGTCGTGGTGGCCGAGGCGGAGGGGACGGTGGTGAGCGCCGGGTGGGTCCGCTACCTGCCGGCCACCGGCTTCGCCTCGCTCTGGGGCGGCTCGACGCTGGCCCAGTTTCGGCGCCGGGGGATCTACCGGGCGCTGGTGACCTACCGGGCCCGGCTCGCCGACCAGCGGGGACACACCCTGTTGCAGGTCGACGCGTCCGACGACAGCCGGCCGATCCTTGAGCGGCTTGGGTTCGTCCCGGTCACCACGACCACCCCGTACGTCTACACTCCGTGATCATGGAGCAGCGGTTGACGGACGAGGAGCGGCTGACGCTGAAGACCGGGGCGTTCGGCGCGGTCTTCCTGGTCTCGAACGCCGACCCGGGGATGCTGTCGGTGCTCAGGGAGAGCGCGGCCGCCTCCGGGGCGTTCGCCGACGCGAGCGGCATGGTCAAGGAGGCGCTCACCACCGGCCCGCTGCCGAAGCTGCCCCGCGACTCGGCCCTGGAGATCGAGTCGACGGTGCTGCCGGCGCTCACCCGGGCGCTGCGGATCCTGCACGAGAAGTCACCGGCGGAGGTGGCGGCGTACCGCTCGGTGGTGCTGGCCGCGGCCGACCGGGTGGCCCGGGCGCACGCCGGAGTCGCCCCGGCCGAGGCGGCGGTGATCGAGCGGATCAGGGCGGCGTTGGCCGAGCCGGCCTGAGTCCGGCGATCGACGCGGGCGCCCGGCGCGCCGGCTGCCAGAGCGCCCGGACAGTGGCCCGGACGCAGCGGTCCCGGATTCGGCCCCAGGCACAGCGGTGCGTGCCGAGCAACATGTCCCGATACCTCCTGTAATGAAACTTCACCCAGGCGGAGGCGGCACGGTGAGCTGTGTCACTCCGAGCGCCCGGGAGGCCGAACCTACTGGCAGGTAACATGGCCTTCGTGGGCAACTGCACAGCAGCTCGCGGTTGACCGGGCGTCAACTGACAGGCGAGGCTGCGCCCACCGGGCGAGCGATCGCATCACCACACAGGAGGGTCGTCGAAGCGCGATGAACATCGTCGTACTCGTCAAGCAGGTGCCTGATTCGGGCGCGGACCGCAACCTGCGCAGTGACGACAACACCGTCGACCGCGGTTCGGCGAACAACGTCATCAACGAGATGGACGAGTACGCCATCGAAGAGGCGTTGAAGATCAAGGAAGCGCACGGTGGTGAGGTCACCATCCTGACCATGGGTCCGGACCGGGCGACCGAGTCGATCCGCAAGGCGCTCTCCATGGGCCCGGACAAGGCCGTGCACGTCGTGGACGACGCCCTGCACGGCTCCTGCGCCGTGACGACCTCGAAGGTGCTCGCCGCGGCGCTGGGCACCCTCAACGCGGACCTGGTCATCTGCGGCGCCGAGTCCACCGACGGCCGGGTGCAGGTCCTGCCGCACATGATCGCCGAGCGGCTGGGCGTGGCGGCGCTGACCGGCGCCCGCAAGCTCACCGTCGACGGCGGCACGCTCACCGTCGAGCGGCAGACCGAGGAGGGCTACGAGGTTGTCACCGCCGCGACTCCCGCCGTGGTCTCCGTCTGGGACACCATCAACGAGCCGCGCTACCCGTCCTTCAAGGGCATCATGGCGGCCAAGAAGAAGCCGGTGCAGACCCTCTCCCTGGGTGACCTCGGGGTCGCCCAGAGCGAGGTCGGCTTCGACGGCGCGACCAGCGCCGTACTGGAGCACGCCAAGCGCCCGCCGCGCTCCGGCGGCGAGAAGGTCACCGACGAGGGCGAGGGCGGCGTCAAGCTGGTCGAGTTCCTCGCCACCGAGAAGTTCGTGTGAGAGGTCTGGACATGTCTGAGGTTCTCGTCGTCGTCGAAGCCACTCGGGAATTCGGCGTCAAGAAGGTCACCCTGGAGATGCTCACCCTCGCCCGCGAGCTGGGCACGCCCAGCGCCGTGGTGCTCGGCGGGCCCGGCGCGGCCGAGGCACTGAGCGGCAAGCTGGGCGAGTACGGCGCGGAGAAGATCTACGCCGCCGAGGGCGAGGAGATCGACGGCTACCTGGTGGCGCCGAAGGCCACCGTGCTGGCCGAGCTGGTCAAGCGGGTCCAGCCCGCGGCCGTGCTGCTCGCCTCCTCCCAGGAGGGCAAGGAGATCGCCGCCCGGCTGGCGGTCAAGCTGGACAACGGCATCCTGACCGACGTGGTGGCCCTGGCCGCCGACGGCACCGCCACCCAGGTCGCCTTCGCCGGCTCCACCATCGTCAAGAGCAAGGTCACCCGTGGCCTGCCCCTGGTCACCCTCCGGCCGAACTCGGTGAACCCGGTGCCGGCCGCCGCGACCCCGGCGGTCGAGCAGCTCAGCGTCACCGTGGCCGACACCGACAAGCTGGCCAAGGTGGTGGAGCGGGTCGCCGAGCAGAAGGGCTCCCGGCCCGAGCTGACCGAGGCCTCGGTGGTCGTCTCCGGCGGTCGCGGCGTCGGCAACGCCGACAACTTCAAGCTGGTCGAGGAGATGGCCGACCTGCTCGGCGGCGCGGTCGGCGCGTCCCGGGCGGCCGTCGACTCCGGCTTCTACCCGCACCAGTTCCAGGTCGGGCAGACCGGCAAGACGGTCTCCCCGCAGCTCTACGTCGCGCTCGGCATCTCCGGGGCGATCCAGCACCGGGCCGGCATGCAGACCTCGAAGACCATCGTCGCGGTGAACAAGGACGCCGAGGCGCCGATCTTCGAGCTGGCCGACTTCGGCGTGGTGGGCGACCTGTTCAAGGTCGTCCCGCAGGCCGCCGAGGAGATCCGCAAGCGCAAGTGACGCGGTTTCCGGGGGCGGCGCGTCGTCGCCCCCGGGCCGCAGGCACCACGAGTGGCCATCCGATGACGGATGGCCACTCGTCGTGCGTGTGCTGCGGGAACGGCCGGCGAGGGAGCTGATCGGCGGGCCGGGGAGCTGAGCCGGCCCGCCGATCAGCCCGTCAGGGTGCCCCTGGGCGTGCGGTCGCCGCAGGAGGCAGGCTGTGTCGCTCGGCGGAAGACGTCGACAACCGAGTATGCCTTAGCCGCGGCGATCGGTGGCACCGCGGGCCGTGCTACCCGACATGAATCGCCCGCGCCCCCTAGTACCCCGGCACGTCCCGGGCATTCATCGCCGGCCGTACGCGGTGGGCGACGTCCTCGGCCCGGTCCACCCCGCTCTCCGACGGTGCCCTCGGCCGTCGGGTGCCCACCCCCCGGCCGTAGGCTGAACGGTGATGGCTTACCTGGATCACGCGGCGACCACTCCCATGCTCGACGAGGCACTGGAGGCGTACGTCGCCACCGCCCGCGAGGTCGGCAACGCGTCGTCGCTGCACGCGGCCGGCCGGCGCGCCCGTCGCCGGGTCGAGGAGTCCCGGGAGCGGGTGGCCGCCGCGCTCGGCGCCCGGCCGTCCGAAGTGATCTTCACGGGCGGCGGGACGGAGAGCGACAACCTCGCGGTCAAGGGCATCTTCTGGGCCCGCCGGACGGCCGACGACGCCCGCCGCCGGGTGGTCTCCAGCTCGGTCGAGCACCACGCGGTGCTGGATTCGGTCGAGTGGCTCGCCGCGCACGAGGGCGCCGAGGTCGGTTGGCTGCCGGTGGACGGCGCCGGCCGGCTGGACCCGGACGGGCTGCGCGCCGAGCTGGCGGCGCACGCCGACCAGGTCGCTCTGGTCACCGCGATGTGGGCCAACAACGAGGTCGGCACCGTCCAGCCGGTGAGCGAGCTGGCCGCGGTCGCCGCCGAGTACGGCGTGCCGTTCCACACCGACGCGATCCAGGCGGTCGGCCAGGTGCCGGTGGACTTCGCCGCCAGCGGCGCGGCCGCGTTGACCGTGACCGGGCACAAGCTCGGCGGCCCGATCGGTGTCGGCGCGCTGCTGCTCGGCCGGGACGTCGCGGCGACCCCGCTGCTGCACGGCGGCGGCCAGGAGCGCGACGTCCGCTCGGGCACGCTCGACACGGCCGGCATCGTGGCCTTCGCGGTCGCCGTCGAGGCGGCGGTCAAGGGTCAGCAGGAGTACGCGGCCCGGGTCGCCGCGCTCCGCGACGACCTGATCGATCGGGTTCGCCAGGCGGTGCCCGAGGTGATCTACAACGGTGATCCGGCCGGCCGGCTGCCCGGCAACGCGCACTTCTCCTTCCCGGGCTGCGAGGGCGACGCCCTGCTGCTGCTCCTCGACGCCCAGGGCATCGCCTGCTCCACCGGTTCCGCCTGCTCGGCCGGCGTCGCCCAGCCTTCGCACGTGCTGCTGGCGATGGGCGCCGACGACGACCGGGCCCGCTCGTCCCTGCGCTTCACCCTCGGCCACACCTCCACCACGGCAGACGTGGACGCGCTCATCGCCGCACTTCCCGCCGCCGTCGGCCGGGCCCGCCGCGCCGCCTCGTACCGCACCCCCCGCCCCTGACCCCCACCCCACGCGCTCCGCCGCGTCGCACCGCCGCGTCGATCATGCAGTTATGGTGCCCGTTCTGCCCCGGTAGGAACTGCTTGCCCGACACCAGAACTGCATGATCGGCGGGACGGGTGGCGCGTGGATGAGAGGTCACGGGCGGGGCGGATAGGGTTGTGGGGCGGAAGGGAGTGTGGCTGGTGAGGGTCTTGGCGGCGATGTCCGGCGGTGTGGATTCGGCGGTCGCGGCGGCGCGAGCCGTCGAGGCCGGGCACGACGTGACCGGCGTGCACCTGGCGCTCGCGCGCAACCCGCAGACCTACCGCACCGGGGCGCGCGGCTGCTGCACGCTGGAGGACTCCCGGGATGCCCGGCGGGCCGCCGACGTGATCGGCATCCCGTTCTACGTCTGGGACATGGCCGAGCGGTTCCACGCCGACGTGGTGGACGACTTCGTCGCCGAGTACGCGGCGGGCCGTACCCCGAATCCCTGCCTGCGCTGCAACGAGAAGATCAAGTTCGCGGCGGTGCTGGACCGCGCGGTGGCCCTCGGGTTCGACGCCGTCGTCACCGGGCACCACGCCCGGCTCGGCCCGGACGGCCTGCTGCGCCGCAGCGTCGATCTCGCCAAGGACCAGTCGTACGTGCTCGCCGTGCTCACCCGCGCGCAGCTGGACCGGTCGGTCTTCCCGCTCGGCGACTCGACCAAGGCGGAGGTCCGCGTCGAGGCCGCCCGTCGTGGGCTGGCCGTCGCCGACAAGCCGGACTCGCACGACATCTGCTTCATCGCCGACGGCGACACCCGGGCGTTCCTCGCCGGACGACTGGGTGAGGCGCCCGGCGAGGTGGTCGACGCGAGCACCGGCGCGGTGGTCGGCAGCCACACCGGCGCGTACGCCTACACCGTCGGCCAGCGGCGCGGCCTGCACCTGGACCGGCCGGCCCCGGACGGCCGACCCCGCTACGTGCTCTCCATCACTCCGAAGACCAACACGGTGACCGTCGGCCCGGCCGAGGCGCTGGAGGTGTCCCAGGTCCGCGCCGAGCGCCCGGTCTGGACCGGCGGTCCGCACCCGGACGCGCCGGTCGAGTGCGAGGTGCAGCTGCGCGCCCACGGCGACGTGGTGCCCGCCACCGTGGCGCTGGACGGCGACACCCTGCACGCCGAGCTGCGCCGGCCGGTCCGCGGCGTCGCCGCCGGCCAGGCCGTGGTGGCCTACCGGCCCGACCCGGCCGGCGACGTGGTGCTCGGCTCCGCCACCATCACCGACTGACCCACAGCGGCGCGCTCGCGGGCTCCGGCCCCGGGCAGCCGCCCACCCGATACCCTGCGGCAGTGACAGATCAGGCATGGCCGTGGCCGGCCGGCGCGGCGACCGGCATCGGCTCGCTACCCGGCACCGACATCGCCGAGGCGCAGCGCATCGTCCTCGGTGAACTCCCGGCCCTGCCCCACCTGCCGGAGCTGCCGGCGCGCGGGCCGGGCGCCGACCTGATCGGCCGCGGCGCCGGCCTCCTGGTCGAGCTGCCGGTGGAGTTGTACGCGGCCCGCTGGCGGATCGCCCCGCGCCCCGGCCGCGACCTGCGCCGCGCCCGGGACCTGATGGAGCGCGACCTCGACCAGCTCGCCGAGCAGGCCGAGGAGTACGCCGGCCCGATCAAGGTGCAGGCCGCCGGGCCGTACACCCTGGCCGCGGCCGTGGAGCTGCCGATCGGCGGACGGCTCCTGCGCGACCCGGGAGCGGTCCGTGACCTCGCCGGGTCGCTCACCGAAGGGCTGCGCGGGCACCTCGCGGCGGTGGCCCGCCGGCTGCCCCGGGCCTCGGTACTGCTCCAGCTCGACGAGCCGTCGCTACCGACGGTGCTGGCCGGCCGGGTGCCCACCGAGAGCGGCCTCGGCGTCTACCGGGCGGTGCAGTCGGAGGACGCCGCGGCGCTGCTGCGCTCGGTCGTCGAGGGGGTCGGAGTACCGACCGTGGTGCACTGCTGCGCGTCGGACGTGCCGATCGAGCTGATCCGCTCCACCGGCGCCGTCGGGGTCGCCCTCGACCTGGCGCTCGTCACCGACCTGGACCCGCTCGGCGAGGCGATCGACGCCGGGCTCGGGCTGCTGGCCGGCGCCGCGCCCACCAGCCCGCCGTCGACCGGTCGCGCGCCGACCTCGGCCGAGGTGGCGCAGCGGGTACGCCAGCTCTGGGACCGGCTCGGCTTTCCGCGCTCGCGCCTCGCGGAGCAGGTCGTGGTGACCCCGGCGTGCGGCCTGGCCGGCGCCACCCCGGCGTACGCCCGGGCCGTGCTCGCCGCGTGCCGCGACGCCGGGCGGCGGCTCGCCGAGGACTGAGGTTTCTCGTCGTACCCCCGGGGCAGGATCACCACCATGATTGGACAGTTGCGTTCAACGGTGATCGACTGCCCGGATCCGCGGGCCCTCGCCGCGTTCTACGCGGAGCTGCTCGGCCTCGACCTGATCGAGGACAACTCCGACGGCGACGACTGGGTGGTGCTCGGCGGCCAGCCGGGGCGCCAGCCGCGACTGGCGTTCCAGAAGGCGCTCACCCTGCGTGCGCCGGCCTGGCCCGATCCGGAGCGCCCGCAGCAGTTCCACCTCGACGTCACGGTCGACGACGTCGAGGCCGCCGAGAAGGCCGCGCTGGCGCTCGGTGCCCGGCGGCTCCCCGGTGAGGGCGAGGGTTTCCGGGTCTACGCCGACCCCGCCGGCCACCCGTTCTGCCTCTGCTGGGACTGAGCCCGGGCCGCCGGCAGATCGGGCGGCGCTGGTGCGCCCGGCGCTCGTGCTCCCGGCGGTCGTGCGTGCGGCGCTGGTGCTCCCGGCGGTCCGTCCTGGCCGGCGTACCTGGCGGCCACGGCTGGGTTGACGCGGCTGGCCGGGGTGGCTGCCGGCGGGCATGATCACAGGCGTGATCGACTCTCCGCTCCGCCGGGCCGCCGGCTCGCTCTTCGGCCTCGCCTACGGTGACGCGCTCGGCAAGGACACCGAGTTCCTCGCCGTCGCCGAGATCGTCCACCGCTACGGCCCGGCCGGCCCGCGCGAGCTCGTCGGAGAACCGGCGCTGGTCACCGACGACACCCAGATGGCCCTGGCGGTCGGCTGGGCGTTGCGTGAGGCCCCGGCGCTGACCCCGCAGGCGGTCGAGCCGCTGCTGCGGCGACGCTTCCTGGACTGGGCGGCCAGCCCGGAGAACAACCGCGCTCCCGGCATGACCTGCCTGCGGGCCTGCGGCGAGCTGGGGCGCGGGTTGCGCTGGCAGGAGGCCACCGTCGCCGGCTCGAAGGGTTGCGGAGCGAACATGCGGGTCACCCCGGTCGGGCTGCTCGACGTCGACGTGGACACTCTCGCCGGGCTCGCCCAGCTCCAGGCCGGCCTGACCCACGGGCACCCGACCGGGCTGGCGGCCAGCGAGCTCACCGCGTACGCGGTGCGGGTGCTGCTCGACGGCGTCGCGCTCCCCGAGCTGCCCGGGCTGCTCGCCGACCGGGCCCGGGAGCAGCGGACCGTCTACCGCGCCGACTGGCTCGGCGACCTGTGGCAACGCACCGGGGCGACGAGCCCCGCGGAGTTCATCGCGGCGGGCTGGGACGAGTGCCTCGTCGCGCTGGACCGGCTGGCCGAGGCGCTGGCCCGCCCCGACGATGGTGGCGACGCGTGCCGGCTGACCGGCGAGGGCTGGGTGGCCGAGGAGGCGCTGGCCACCGCCCTTTACTGCGCGCTGCGGCACCCCGACGACCCGGTCGGTGCGCTCGCCCGGGGTGCCACCACGGCGGGCGACTCCGACTCCATCGCGGCCCTCGCCGGCGCCTTCGTCGGCGCCGCCGCCGGCATGCCCGCCTGGCCGACCCCCTGGGCCACCCAGATCGAGTACGCCGACCAACTGGCCACCCTCAGCACCCCCTCCCGCGACCCGTCGCGCTGATCAAGAGATCCGCGTCAGATCCGTCCGCACCGGTGACGCGAACTTCTTGATCACCGGGGCCGGAGCGGGCGGTGCGGGGCGGGTCAGGTGGAGAGGTGGGGGAGGGTGCGGAGGCGGCGCCAGAGGGCCGGGTCGCAGTCACCGGCGCGGTCCTCGAAGGCCGGCAGGGCAACCCGGATCGGGTCGCTCAGATCGAGGTAGCTGTCGTGGTCGGCACCCGGATCCCAGCCGCTGGTCGGGATCGGCACGTGGTCGTCGCGGTCGCTCTTGTCCTGACTGGTGATCTTGAGGACGTCGGCGCCGCGGGCGTCGGCGCGTAGCACCAGGCACGGGCGAACCTTCGCGCCGCTGCCGTCGGCAAACGGGACGTCGGCCCACCAGATCTCACCGGGGCGGGGCGCACCGGCCGGTGCGCGGTCGGCGGCGCGAGGCCGGGGTGGCGCGCCCGCCCGGCCGGGTCCACGGGTCGGGGCGGAGCGCCCGGCCGGCCGGTTCCGGGAAGCGTCCCGGCGGGTGGTCCGCTGCCGCCGGTCCTGCCAGGCCCAGCCGGCCGCCACTGCCAGCACGATCGCGGCCGCCCAGAGCAACCATTCCGGCATCCGTAGCCTGCCTTTCGTCTACCGCCCGGCGCGGTGCGGCGATCCTCGCACGCCACCCGGCCCACCGCCCGGCTGGCGCTGCGCGGCGGCGTGCCGGAGCGCGGTGCGGCGGGGTACCGAGGGCGCGGGGGATGCGGTCGACGCCGGCGCGGCGGATGCGGCGGCGCGTCGGGTGGCGGGATGGCGGCCGGCGGTGCGGTCGATGCGGGCGCGGGGGATGCGGCGGCGCGTTGGGTGGCGGGATGGCGGCCGGCGGTGCGGTCGATGCGGGCGCGGGGGATGCGGCGGCGCGTCGGGTGGCGGGATGCAGCCGGCGGTGCGGTGGGTGGGCGGCGGATTGTCCCACCGGCCCGATACCGTGCCGGAGTAGCGTGATCAGGGGAGGTCAGAGCGTGTCCGAAGGTGGCGGCGTGTCCGAGGAGCAGATCGGCCAGCAGGTCAGCCCGGCGCAGGAGGCGGCGGCGGGTGGCGAGCCGACCCCGGAGGCGCGTGAGCGGCACACCACGCTCAGCCGCGAGCTGACCGAGCACCAATACCGCTACTACGTGCTCGACGCGCCCACGATCTCCGACGCCGAGTTCGACCGCCAGCTGCGCGAGCTGGAGGCGCTGGAGGCGGAGTTCCCGGCACTGCGCACGCCCGACTCGCCCACCCAGCGGGTCGGTGGCACCTTCTCCACCGACTTCACCCCGGTCACCCACGCCGAGCGGATGCTCTCCCTCGACAACGCCTTCGCCGACGAGGAGCTGGCGGCCTGGGCCGAGCGGGTCGAGCGCGACGCCGGCGGGCCGGTGCCCTACCTGTGCGAGCTCAAGGTGGACGGCCTGGCCATCAACCTCACCTACGAGAAGGGTCGGCTGGTCCGGGCGGCCACCCGCGGCGACGGCCGCACCGGCGAGGACGTCACCGCCAACGTGCGCAGCATCCGCGACGTGCCGGGTCAGCTCGCCCCGTCGGCCGAGTTCCCCGACGTGCCCGAGCTGCTCGAGGTCCGGGGCGAGATCTACTTCCCGGTGGCCGCCTTCGCCGACCTCAACGCCGGCCTGGTCGAGCAGGGCAAGGCGCCCTTCGCCAACCCGCGCAACGCGGCCGCCGGCAGCCTGCGGCAGAAGGATCCGCGGGTCACCGCGTCACGACCGCTGCGCCTGGTGGTGCACGGCATCGGCGCCCGGCGCGGCTTCCAGCCGGTGGCCCAGTCCGAGTCCTACGCGGCGCTCAAGGCGTGGGGTCTGCCGACCAGCGACCGTTGGCGGGTGGTGCCCGACCTCGGCGGCGTCGCCGACTACATCGCCCACTACGCCGAGCACCGGCACGACGTCGAGCACGAGATCGACGGCGTGGTGGTCAAGGTCGACCCGGTCTCCATCCAGGGCCGGCTCGGCTCGACCAGCCGGGCCCCGCGCTGGGCGATCGCCTTCAAATACCCGCCGGAAGAAGTCACCACCAAGCTGCTCGACATCGACGTCAACGTCGGGCGTACCGGGCGGGTCACCCCGTTCGCGGTGCTCGAACCGGTGCGGGTGGCCGGTTCCACGGTGGCGCTGGCCACCCTGCACAACGCCCGCGAGGTCGAGCGCAAGGGCGTGCTGATCGGCGACACCGTGGTGCTGCGCAAGGCCGGTGACGTGATCCCCGAGGTGCTCGGCCCGGTGGTCGATCTGCGGCCGGCCGACGCCCGGCCGTTCGTCATGCCGACCAACTGCCCGGCCTGCGGCACGCCACTCGCCCCCGCCAAGGAGGGCGACGTCGACATCCGCTGCCCCAACACCCGCAGCTGCCCGGCCCAGCTGCGCGAGCGGGTCTTCCACCTCGCCGGCCGGGGCGCGTTCGACATCGAGGTGCTCGGCTACAAGGGCGCCGCGGCGCTGCTCGACGCGGAGATCATCCAGGACGAGGGTGACCTCTTCCTGCTCGACGCCGAGCAGCTGCGGCGATCCCCGTTCTTCGTCAACAAGGACGGCAGCCTGGGCAGCAACGCCGCCAAGCTGCTCGACAACCTCGCCGTGGCCAGGGAGCGGGACCTGTGGCGGGTGCTGGTGGCGCTCTCCATCCGGCACGTCGGCCCGACCGCGGCGCAGGCGCTCGCCCGGCACTTCCGGTCCATCGACGCGATCGACAAGGCCAGCGAGGAGGAGCTCGCCTCGGTCGACGGGGTCGGCCCGACCATCGCCGCGAGCATCCGCGAGTGGTTCGCGGTGGACTGGCACCGCGAGGTCGTCCGCAAGTGGGGCGAGTCCGGCGTACGGATGGCGGAGGAGGCGGTCGACGAGGGCCCCCGACCGCTGGAGGGGATCACCGTGGTGGTCACCGGGACGCTCGCCGGGTTCTCCCGCGACCAGGCCGCCGAGGCGGTGCAGAGCCGAGGCGGCAAGGTGAGCGGCTCGGTCTCCAAGAAGACCGGTTTCGTGGTGGTGGGCGACAACCCGGGGTCCAAGGCGGACAAGGCGGCCAGCCTCAAGGTGCCGGTGCTCGACGAGGACGGCTTCCGCCGGCTGCTCGACGCCGGCCCGGAGGCCGCCCGCGAGGTCGCCCGCGTCGAGGGCTGACGGCCGGCCGGTGGGTGGCGCCGCCGGCTGACCGCCCGGCTGTCGGCCTCCGGCGCCGCCGGCTGACCGCGTATACCAACTTAATTACGACTACGACCGATTCGTGACTGTCATACCGGGAAACCCGGCACCGAGGGCGTTTCATTGGTGCACGGCGCGTGAACGGGCGCGCCGACCGCTTTCCGGGAGGTGTGATGGAGGTCGCCGATCCGCGCAACCTCATCCCGCCCGGGCGGCTGGGGCCGTTCACCGCCTTCATCGGCGGGGTCCTGGCGTTGGCGCTGCTCTTCTCCGCCGGTCCACTCGCGACGCTGCCGGATCAGCTGCCCGACCTGCCGGTGGCGTTCTGGACGATGGCGGCCCTGGCCGTCTTCTGCGACGCCCGGCCCTTCGTCCCGCCCGGCCGGCGGCAGTCCTCGGCGGTCTTCCCGTCCACCTGCTTCACCTTCGCCATCCTGCTCGGGTGGGGTCTGGGCCCGGCGGTGGCGGTGCAGGCGGTGGCCGTGATCGTCTCCGGCTGGCGACTGCGGCACGCCGCCTGGCGCACCGCGTTCAACGTCGGCCAGTACGCCTGCGCCCTCGCCGCCGCGTACGGGATCACCCGGCTCGGACCGGGCACCATCTTCGCCGGCGGTGCGCTGCACTCCTCCGACGTGCTGGCGGTCGCCGGCGCGACGGTGGCCTGGTTCGTGGTCAACTACGGGCTGGTCAGCGCGGCCGTCCGGCTCCGCTTCGGCGACCGGTGGTGGCCGAGCTTCCGCCAGGGGCTGGCGTTCGAGCTGCTTTCCACCGGGTCGCTGCTGCTGCTCGCCCCGGTGCTGGTCGCGGCGGCCCGCACCAGCGCGGCGCTGATCCCGCTGGTGCTGGTGCCGCTCTTCGCCGTCTACCGGATGGCTCGGCTCACCGTCGAGCAGCAGCAGCTCGCCTCCCTCGACCCGCTCACCGGCCTGCCGAACCGCAAGGCGCTGCTGGCCGAAGTCGCCGAGCAGGTGCACCTGCACGCCGAACGGTCGGGGCGTGGAGAGCCCGACGGGCACCTGGCCCTGCTCCTGATCGACCTGGACCGGTTCAAGAACGTCAACGACGCGCTCGGGCACGCGGTGGGCGACCGGCTGCTGGTCGAGGTCAGCCAGCGGCTGACCGCCGTGGTGGACGGCCGGGACATGGTCGCTCGGCTCGGCGGGGACGAGTTCGCCATCGTGATGACCGGCCTGCTGGACGTCGCCGAGGCCCGCGACCTGGCCGACCGGGTGGTGCGGGCGCTCGCCGAGCCGGTACCGCTGGACGGGTTGCCGCTGGACGTCGGCGGGTCGATCGGCATCGCGCTCTTCCCCGAGCACGGCGAGGACTTCGCCACCCTGATGCGCCACGCCGACGTGGCGATGTACGACGCCAAGCACCGCAACGACACCGTCGCCGTCTACGCCGCGGAGTCCGACCACAACTCCGCCGAGCGGCTCGGTCTCCTCGCCGACCTGCGCCGCGTACTCGATGCCGGTCCGGCCCTCGACGACCCCGCCGTCGGTGCGGCGGCCGAGGCTCCGGGCCAGGCCCGGTCGGCGGTCGCGGAGACAGCCGGGCCGGGCTCGACGCGCCCGGTCGCCGAGACACCGGGTGGGGCGCGCGGCGGGGACGGTGCCGCGCTCGCCGCCCCCGACGACGACACCCCCGCCGTTCTGCTCGCCGCTTCCGAGGACCGTGGCGTTGTCGCCGGTGGCGGCGGCGATGCGGGTGCCGCTGGCGCCGCGCTCGCCGGCGGCGGCGCCGGCACGCCGCCCGTCGCCGCCACGCCGGAGGGCGGCCGGTTCGCCCGGTGGCGGCTGCGCCGTCGCGGCCCCCGGCCCGAGGTGGTGCCCGACGACGAGCTGATCAGCCGGATCGTGACCGGGGCCGACCCGACCCGTCGGCGCGCCGGCCGGCCGGCCACGGCGGTGGTCGACCGGGGATCGGTCATCGACCGGCGACCGGCCGTCGGCCGGGGCGGAGCCGTCGAGCGCCGAACCGGCGACGCGCCACCGACGGAGTCCGACGCCGGGACGGGCTCGGGCGGGCCGGCGGGTGCCGGATTCGACGCCGGCGCGCACGTCGGGCGAGCGGGCGGGCGGCCCGGGCAGGACCAGCCCGGAGTGGGCGCACCGGCCCGGGTCAACGGCGATCGCCCGCACCGGGGGCGCTCCGGCGGGCGGGACGCGGAGGCCGACCCGGGCTCCGACGCAGGCGAGATCACCATGTACTACCAGCCGCAGATCGCCATCGCCACCGGCGAGGTGGTGGGGGTCGAGGCGCTGCTGCGCTGGCGGCACCCGCGTCGCGGGATGGTCGACCCGGAAGAGCTGATCAAGGTCGCCGAGCAGAGCGCGGTGATGCGGCTGCTCACCCGCCGGGTGGTGGACGACGTGGTGGAGCAGCTCGCCAAGTGGTCGGCTGCCGGCATCGGGCTGCGGGCCGCGCTCAACGTGAGCGTCCGGGACCTGCACACCGGCGAGATCGCCGACCAGATCGCCGACCGGTTGGCCCGGTACGGCGTACCGCCGGGACGGCTGCAACTGGAGATCACCGAGGGGGCGCTGATGGCCGACCCTCGGCGGGTGCTGGCCACCATCTCCCGGCTGCACCGCATCGGGGTGGCGATCGCCCTGGACGACTTCGGCACCGGCTACTCGTCCCTGCAACACCTGCGCCGACTGCCGCTCTCCGAGGTGAAGGTGGATCGCAGCTTCGTGCTCGGGATGGCCGACGACGCAGACGACGCGGCGATCGTCCGGTCGATGATCGAGCTGGCCGGGGCGCTCGGCCTGCGGGTGGTCGCCGAGGGGGTGGAGGACGAGCGGACCTGGCGGATGCTGCACGCCGCCGGCTGCGATGCCGCCCAGGGCTGGTTCTACGCCCGGCCGATGCCCGCCGAGGAGCTGGTCACCTGGCTGGCCCGGTATCGCCCGGTGCGCCCCACCGGCGGCCCCGACCCGGGCACCCGCCGTCGACACGCCCGCTAGCCCACCCGTCCGGGTGGTCGACGAAGCCGCTGGGCGCCCCGGCCGGCAGCGCCGGATGCGTCCGGTTGCCGGGCGGAGGGGGAGTCGGGGACGCGGCCCCGGCGCGGAACAATAGACTCGCTCCGGTCACCGCGCGTCACTCCGCATCGCCGCGCGGTCGGCAGACAGCCGGACCCAGGACCGTCATGAAGGGGGCACCGATGGCCGCCATCTCCCGCGAGGAGGTCGCGCACCTCGCGCGCCTGTCGCGGCTCGCCGTCACCGAGGAGGAGCTGGACACCTTCGCCGGCCAGCTCGACGTGATCCTCCAGGCGGTCGCCCAGGTCGGCAAGGTCGCCGCGGCGGACATCCCGCCGACCTCGCACTCGGTGCCGCTGACGAACGTGCTCCGCGAGGACGTCGAGACGCCCTGTCTGACTCCCGAGGAGGCGCTGTCGGGCGCACCCGACGTGGCGGAGCAGCGGTTCCGCGTACCGCGGATCCTGACCGAGGATGTGGCCTCATGAGCGACCTGACCAGAATGACCGCGACTGAGCTCGCCGGCCTGGTGGCCGGCGGGGAGACCTCCGCCGTCGAGGTCACCCAGGCCCACCTGGACCGGATCGCCGCGGTCGACGAGCGGGTGCACGCGTTCCTGCACGTCGACGGCGAGGGCGCGCTGGCCTCGGCTCGCGCGGTGGACGAGCGCCGCGCGGCCGGCGAGCCGCTCGGCCCGCTGGCCGGTGTGCCGGTCGCCGTCAAGGACGTGCTCGCCACACGGGGCGTGCCGACCACCGTCGGCTCGAAGATCCTCGAGGGCTGGCGCCCGCCGTACGACGCGACGATCGTCGAGCGGCTGCGCGCGGCCGGCACGGTGATGCTCGGCAAGACCAACATGGACGAGTTCGCGATGGGCTCCTCCACGGAATACTCCGCGTACGGCGTGACCCACAACCCGTGGGACCTGAGCCGGATCCCGGGCGGCTCCGGCGGTGGCAGCGCGGCGGCCCTCGCCGCGTACGAGGCGCCGCTGGCGATCGGTTCGGACACCGGCGGCTCGATCCGCCAGCCCGGCGCGGTCACCGGCACCGTGGGGGCGAAGCCCACCTACGGCGGCACCTCCCGCTACGGCCTGGTGGCGTTCTCCTCGTCGCTGGACACCCCCGGCCCGTGCGCGCGCAACGTGCTCGACGCCGCGCTGCTGCACCAGGTCATCGGCGGGCACGACCCGCGCGACTCGACCTCCATCCCGCAGCCGGTGCCGGACGTGGTGGCCGCGGCGAAGCTCGGCGCGAGCGGCGACCTGACCGGCGTGAAGCTCGGCATCGTGACCGAGTTCATCGGCGAGGGCGCCGAGCCGGGTGTGATGGCGGCGTTCCGCGAGGCGGTCGACGCGCTTACCAAGCTGGGTGCGGAGATCGTCGAGGTGTCCTGCCCCAACTTCACCTACGCGCTGCCGGCGTACTACCTGATCGCGCCGAGCGAGTGCTCCTCCAACCTGGCCCGGTTCGACGGCGTCCGGTTCGGCCTGCGGGTCGGCGACGACGGCAACCGGTCGCTGGAGGAGGTCATGTCGCTGACCCGCGAGGCCGGCTTCGGTCCCGAGGTCAAGCGCCGCATCATGCTCGGCACGTACGCGCTCTCGTCGGGTTACTACGACGCCTACTACGGCCAGGCGCAGAAGGTCCGCACCCTGATCACCCGGGACTTCACCGCGGCGTTCGAGCAGGTGGACGCGCTGATCTCGCCGACCACCCCGTTCGTGGCGTTCCCGATCGGCGCGCGCACCGCCGACCCGTACCAGATGTACCTGGCCGACCTGTTCACCATCCCGACCAACCTGTACGGCGGTCCGGGCATCTCGGTGCCGTGCGGGCTCTCCGACGGTCTGCCGGTTGGTCTGCAGGTGATGGCCCCGACGATGGCCGACGACCGGATGTACCGGGTCGCCGCCGCGTTGGAGAGCGCCGTCGGCACGTTCACCCCACCGGCACTGTGAGGCAGGAGCACCGATGACGACGACACTGCCCGCGTACGACGAGGTCGTGGCGCGCTACGAACCGGTGATCGGCCTGGAGACCCACGTCGAGCTGGGCACCCGCACCAAGATGTTCTGCGGCTGCCCGACCGACTTCGGCGGCGAGCCGAACACCCGGACCTGCCCGGTCTGCCTGGGCCTGCCGGGCTCGCTGCCGGTGGCGAACAAGGCGGCCATCGAGGCGACGATCCGGATCGGTCTGGCGCTGAACTGCTCCATCGCCGAGTGGTGCCGGTTCGCCCGGAAGAACTACTTCTACCCGGACATGCCGAAGGACTTCCAGATCAGCCAGTACGACGAGCCGCTCTGCTTCGACGGCTACCTGGACGTCGAGGTCAACGGGGAGCTGGTGCGGATCGGCATCGAGCGGGTGCACCTGGAGGAGGACACCGGCAAGACGCTGCACGTCGGTGGGGCCACCGGGCGGATCCACGGCGCGACCGAGTCGCTGGTCGACTACAACCGGGCCGGCATCCCGCTCGTCGAGATCGTCACCAAGCCGGTCCCCGGCACCGGTGAACTCGCGCCCGAGGTGGCCCGCGCCTACGTCACCGAGCTGCGTGACGTGATCCGCTCGCTGGGCGTCTCCGACGTCCGGATGGAGGAGGGCTCGCTGCGCTGCGACGTGAACACGTCGCTGAACCTGCCCGGGCAGGAGTGGGGCACCCGTACCGAGACGAAGAACGTCAACTCGCTGCGCTCCGTCGAGCGGGCGGTGCGCTCGGAGATGCTGCGCCAGGCGTCGGTGCTCGACGCGGGCGGCCGGATCATCCAGGAGACCCGGCACTTCCACGAGGACACCGGCGACACCACCCCGGGCCGGTCCAAGGAGACCGCGACCGACTACCGGTACTTCCCCGAGCCGGACCTGGTGCCGCTGGCCCCGGACCCGGCGTGGGTGGCCGAGCTGAAGGCGGCCCTGCCGGAGCTGCCCCGGCTGCACCGGCGCCGGCTTCAGGAGCAGTGGGGCCTCTCCGACCTGGACATGCAGTCGGTGCTCAACGCCGGCGCGGTCGAGCTGATCGAGCAGACTGTGGCCGTCGGCGCCAGCCCGGCCGCGGCACGCAAGTGGTGGCTGGGCGAGTTGTCCCGGCGGGCCAACGAGACCGGCGTGGAGCTGACCGACATCGGGGCCACCCCGGCCCAGGTGGCCGAGCTGCAGGGCCTGGTCGACGCCGGCAAGCTCAACGACAAGCTGGCCCGGACGGTGCTGGAGGGCGTGGTCGCCGGCGAGGGTTCGCCGACCGAGATCATGACCAACCGGAACCTGGAGGTCGTATCGGACACCGGCGCGCTCACCGCCGCGGTGGACGAGGCGATCGCCGCCAACCCGGCCATCGCCGAGAAGGTCCGCAGCGGCAAGGTCGCCGCGGCCGGCGCCCTGGTCGGGGCGGTCATGAAGACCACCCGCGGCCAGGCCGACGCCAAGACCGTCCGTGAACTGATCCTGGCCCGCTTCGGCGTCCAGGGCTGATCCTGCGGCCAAGGGCCCCTTTCCGACGCCTCCGGGCGGCGGAGGGGGGCCCTTGCTGACACCCCCGCCGCTCGCCGTCCCGGCCGGCGCGACCCCGCACCCCTCGGAAGGCGTCAACGGCGACGCCCGGATGGAGCCACCGTGAACCAGCACGACCTCGACGTCCTCGACGAGATCCAGCGGCGGGTGCTCTGGCTCGCCACCCGGATCGTGGACGCGGCGAACCACGACCGGAGCACCGGCGACGGTGTGAAGGTCGGCGGGCACCAGGCGTCCAGCGCCTCGCTGGTCACCGCGATGACCGCGCTCTGGTTCGCGCACCTGGACGGCGCCGACCGGGTGGCGGTCAAGCCGCACGCCTCCCCGGTGTTCCACGCCATCCAGTACCTGCTGGGCAACCTGGACCGCTCCTACCTCACCCGGCTACGGGCCCGCGGCGGCCTGCAGTCCTACCCGTCGCGCACCAAGGATCCGGACGAGGTCGACTTCTCCACCGGCTCGGTGGGCCTCGGCGCGGCGGCACCGCTCTTCGCCGCGGCCACCCGGCGTTACGTCGACGCGCACTTCGGCGCCCGACCGCGGTCCCGGTTCATCGCGCTGATCGGTGACGCCGAGCTCGACGAGGGCAACATCTGGGAGGCCGTCGCCGACCCGGCCACCACCGGTCTCGGCGACGTCATGTGGCTGGTCGACTTCAACCGCCAGTCGCTGGACCGGGTGGTCCCCGGGGTGCGGATCAACCAGTGGCGGGGTCAGTTCGAGGCGGCCGGGTGGCACGTGGTCGAGGTCAAGTACGGCCGCAAGCTCGCCGCGGCGTACGACCGACCGGGCGGCTCCGTGCTGCGTGACTGGATCGACGCGATGCCCAACGAGCAGTACCAGTCGCTCTTCGGGCTGGCCGGGCCGGCGCTGCGCAAGCAGTTCCTCGACGGCGCGCCGGCCGAGGTGGGCGCGTTCGTGGCGGACATCGGAGACGACGAGCTGGGCCCGCTCGTCACCGACCTGGGCGGGCACGATCTGGCGGCGCTGCTCGACGCGTACGCCCAGTGCGACGCGGTCACCGACCGGCCCAGCGTGGTGTTCGCGTACACGGTGAAGGGTTGGGGACTGCCGATCGCCGGCAACCCGCGCAACCACTCCGCGTTGCTCACCGGCGAGCAGGTCGAGGCGCTGCGGGTCGCGCAAGGGTTGACCCCGGAGACCGAGTGGGACCGGCTCGACCCGGCGTCGGAGGCCGGCATCCGGGCCGGCGAGCGCCGGGAGGCGCTGGCCCGCGCGCCGCGCGAGCGGGCCCTGGGGGTCACCGTCCCGGAGAGCACCCGGGTACGCGCGAACAAGCCGGTCTCGACCCAGGAGGTCTTCGGTCGGGTGCTGGTGGAGCTGGCCCGCGACGCCGAGGTGGGCCGGCACCTGGTGACCACCGCCCCCGACGTGGCCACCTCCACCAACCTCGCCGGGTTCATCAACAAGACCGGGGTGTTCGCCCCGACCGCCCAGCGCTCCTGGACCGAGGACCGGATGCTGCGCTGGACCGAGGGCCCGACCGGGCAGCACATCGAGCTGGGCATCTCGGAGATGAACCTGTTCCTGCTGCTGGGTCAGCTCGGTCTCGCCTGGGATCTCTCCGGTCAGCCGCTGCTGCCGGTCGGCACGGTCTACGACCCGTTCGTGCTGCGCGGGCTGGACGCCTTCCTCTACGGCACCTACTCCGGCTCCCGGTTCGTGGTCGCCGGCACCCCGTCCGGGATCACCCTGGCCCCAGAGGGCGGCGCGCACCAGTCGACCATCACCGCCTCGGTCGGGCTGGAGCTGCCGGGAGTGACCTTCGTCGAGCCGGCGTACGCGGTCGCCCTGGACTGGCTCCTCTGCGACGCCCTCGGTCAGATCGCCGCCGGGGCGGCCCCGCCGGCGACGGCCGCGCCGACCGAGGACGGCGCGTACTACTTCCGGCTCAGCACGCGACCGCTGGACCAGGCGCCGTTGGAGGCGGCCCGGGCCCGGCTGGGCGACGCGGTGCTGCGCCGGCAGGTGGTGGCCGGCGCGTACCGGCTGGTCGACGCCCACCAGGCGTACCCGCACCTGGTCAACGCGCCGGTGGTGCAGCTGGCCGCGTCGGGCGCGGTGCTGCCCGAGGTGCTCGCCGCGGCGGCGGAGCTGGCCGACGAGGGCATCGCCGCGCACGTCGTGGACATCACCTCGCTGGACCGGCTCTACCGGGCCTGGCAGCGCACCCTGCGGCAGGGCGTGCGCACGGCGACGGTGCCGAGCGTGCCGGGCGCGCTCCGTTCGGCCTTCGACCACCGGGCGCCGGTGGTCACGGTGCACGACGCGGCCTCGCACGCGATGGCCTGGCTCGGCTCCGCGCTGGGTGTGCCCGCGGTGCCGCTCGGGGTGGACGAGTTCGGCCAGTCCGGCAGCGTCGCCGAGTTGTACGAGCTGCACGACCTGTTGCCCGGCAGCATCGTCAACGCCGCCCTGGCCGCCCTGGCCCTACGCTGACGGCGCTGCATCGGCACTCACTGTCGGTGAGTGTGGACGGCTGGCGTCGGGTGTGACCGAGCGTCACGGACCGGCTTCCGGCCGGCACACCGCCGCAGCGCCTTTGCTCTGCTTCAACGACGGCAACACCGCCCTGACCAGGGTGAGTGCCTGACGGGTCCGGTTGACGGCGGCCTGGTCGCCGTCGCTCGCGGTGACTGTTGCCTCTGGTGAAGCAGAGCAAAGGCGACGAGGGGGTCACCCGCCTGGGCGGCGGACATCACCCTCGGTCGCGGTCTGCCCGCCCGCCGAGGCGGGGTCAGCGGGTCGGGGTCGGGGTGACCGGGACCGGGTCACCGGCCTTCGGGTCCTGGATCACGTGCCGCTCCAGGCTCACCTGGGCCTGCCCGGTGCCGCCCACGGTGATGTCGTCGTACGCCTGGAGCAGTTTGTCCTTGTTGTCGAAGTAGAGCACGCTCATCGACAGCGGGGTCGGCTTCTCACCCTCCAGGCCGCGCAGCCCGGCGCCGCCGGTGGAGCCCTCCACCATGAGCTGGGTCGGCATCTGCCCCGGCTGCTGCGGCAGCTTGGAGACCTGCCGGGCGTGGGTGTGCCCGGCCAGCACCAGCGGGCAGGTGCCGGAGAGCGGGCCGGCCGACGCCGGGTCGTGCACCAGCGCGATGTTCACCGGCCGAGGCGAGCTGCGTACGGTGCTGGCGAGCTGCTCGCCGACGCCGATCACCTGCTCGGCCACCTGCTTGGTGAGCCCGCTGCCGGCCGGGGAGGTGTTCTTGTCCGGGGTGAACCGTGGGTCGCCGATGCCGGCGATGGTGAGCCCGGCGACCGTGGTGGTGGTGTTGTCCAGCACGATCGCGTTCGGCTGCCGGGCCACCGCCGCCGCGGTCCGGTTCGAGTCGTGATTACCCCGGATGAACACGTACGGCTTGCGCAGCAGCCCGATCGAGCCGACGAACGAGGCCTCCGGCTCACTGCCCCAGTCGGTGATGTCCCCGGTGTCGATCACCACGTCGATGTCGAACTGCTCGACCACCGTCCGGATCAGTTGCCAACCGGTCGGGTTGAGGTGCATGTCCGAGACGTGCAGCACCCGGGTGGTGTCCGGCGCGGGCTCGAGCACCGGCAGCGCCGACACGGTGGTGTAGAGCTGGCTGACGTTGCCGACCAACCGTTGGAGCTGCTCGGCGTAGCGGGTGTAGTCGTTGGCGATCCGCCGCGCGTCGCCGACGATCGCCGGCGCGTTGACCAGCAGCCCCTCGTACCGTGGCTCCTCGATCGCCTGCGGGCGCACGCTCGCCGCGGCCGCCCCCAGGCTGCCGACGGTGACCAGCAGCGACAACCCGCCCGCCCAGGCGGTGCGACGCACGTCGCGGAAGACCAACGCGGCCAGCAACAGGGTGGCCAGCACCGCGGCGCCGACGGTACGCAGCCCCAGCCGCATCACCCCGGAACGGACGTCCTCCACGGCGGACTGGCTGGCCCGTTGGATGCTCGCCGGGTCGTCGATCAGCGCCTCGGTACGCCCCTGGTCGAGCGCGCCGAGCCGGACGGTCAGCCGGGTCGGCCCGTCATGGCTGTTCAGCAGCAGCGCGCCCAGCGGCGGGACGTCGACGGTGGTGCCCCCGTCGGTGGTGGGGGTGAGGGTGAGAGTCGCCTGGAACGGTCCGATGTCGGTGTCCACCCGGCCCCCGCCGAGGACGCCGAGCACCACCCCGGTCACGGTGACCGCTGCCACCGCCAGCATGACCCCGGCCAGCCGCAGCGCGCGGAACCAGCCGGACCGGGGCTCGCCGCGACGCGCCGTCCAGCGGCGGCGACGGCCGGCCGCCGGGGACTCGCCGTCCCCGGTGGCGTGCTCCTCGTTCTGCTGCCCGTCCATGGTGAAATCCTGACCTGCCCGTAGAAGGATCTTGGCAAACCTGAGGACGGCCGTCCGGAAAGGTTCCGGCCCCGGGTCAGCTCCGTCCGGCACCGCCGTCGGCGAAGACCAGTCGGAGGATCCGGTCGTCCTCCGGCGCCGGGTCGCCCCGTCCGTCGTGGTTGGAGGTGGTCACCCAGAGCGACCCGTCCGGTGCGGCGGCCACCGCCCGCAGCCGCCCGTAGCGATTTGTCAGCAGCTCGCGCGGCTGGCCGAGCACCGTGCCCGTGTCGGTCAGCTCGACGACCCAGAGCCGCTTGCCGCGCAGACACCCGGTCACCAGCAGCCGGTCCACCGCGGCCAGACCGGCACAGGAGGCGTCGGAGTTCCGCCACTGGGTGATCGGGTTGACGAAGCGCCTGTCGTCGGAGCGGCCCTCCACCTGCGGCCACCCGTAGTTCTTACCCTTGACGATCTCGTTGATCTCGTCCCAGGTGTTCTGGCCGAACTCCACCGCGTACATCCGCTTGGCGGCGTCCCAGGCGAAGCCCTGCACGTTGCGGTGCCCCAGCGACCAGACCGGCGAGTTGGGGAACGGGTTGCCGGTTGCCGGCTTGCCGTCCGGGGTGATCCGCAGGATCTTGCCACCCAGGTTCTTGACGTCCTGGGCGCGCGGGCGGTCACCGGCGTCGCCGGTGCTCGCGTAGAGCTGGCCGTCCGGGCCGAAGCCCAACCCGCCGCCGTTGTGCACGCCCGCCTTCGGGATGCCGGTGACGATCGGGGTGGGCTCCTCGCCGAGCTGGAGCCGGACTATCCGGTTGTCCCGCTCGGTGGTGTAGTAGACGAAGAGCGTCCGGTCCCGCTGGTAGGCGGGGGAGACGGCGATGCCAAGCAGGCCGCCCTCGCCGGCCGCCGCCACGTCGGTGATGGTCTGCGCCACGCTGACCCGCAGGCCGTCCGGCCCGGACTCCGGGCCCACCTTCAGGATCCGGCCGCTGTCGCGTTCGGTGACCAGCGCGGCCCCGTCGGGCAGGAACCCGATGGCCCACGGCACCCGCAGCCCCTTGGCCAGCACAGTGGCCACCACCTGCTGACCGGCACCGCCCTGGCTCGGCGAGGTGGACGGGGTGGGGAAGTTCGGCGGCTCGCCCGCCGGATCGGGCTCCGGCTCGCCGAAGCTGCAACCGGTCGCGGCCAGCAGCAGCGCCGCGCACGACGCCGCCAGGGTCGCCCGGGTGCGGCGGATGCGAGGGTACGGGGGACGGGCGCTCACCCGGCCCAGGGTATCCCGCCGCACGGTCCGCGCGGGGCGGTCGACGACAGGAGTGGCCGGTGCGCCGCCTCAGCGTGCCCGGACGGTCAACAGCGCGACGTCGTCCTCGCCGCGGTGGGCCGTGCCGAGCAGCCGGTCGCAGAGTTCGTCGAGCGGCAGCCGGTCCGCCCCGGCGAGCCAGCCAATCAGCTCGACCAACCCCTCGTCGATCGGTCGGTCCCGCCGCTCGACCAGCCCGTCGGTGTAGAGCAGCAGGGTGTCACCGGCGGCCATGGCGGCCCGCCGGGTGGTCCGGCGGACCGGCCGGGCCAGCCCGAGCAGCGGTTCGGGCGACCCGGCGAGCACCTCCACCGCCCCGCCGGCGCGCACCAGCAGCGCCGGCGGGTGCCCCGCGTTGCACCAGGTGACCAGGTGACCGCCGGCGGGGTCGACGTGGAACCGGACCAGGGTCGCCGTGGCGGCGGTGTCCAGGCGCAAGCCGCGCATCGCGTCGTCCAGCTGGGTCATCAGCTCGCCGACCTCGTCCGGCCGGCCGTAGGCGTTGCCCCGGACCATGTTGCGCAGCTGGCCCATGGTGGCCGCCGCCTCGATGTCGTGCCCGGCCACGTCGCCGATCGCCGCGATCAGGTCGCCGTCGGGCTGGACGAACGCGTCGTACCAGTCGCCGCCCACCTCGACCCGGTCGGCCGCCGGTTGGTAGCGGGCCGTCAACTCCAGGCCCGGAATCTCCGGCAGCCGCGGCAGCATGCTGTGCTGCAGCACCTCGGCGACGTGCCGCTGCTCGCCGTACATCGAGCTGTTGCCGATGGCCTGCCCGGCCCGGCGCCCGACGTCCAGCGCGGTGAGCATGTCCCGGTCGTCGAACTGACGTCGGCGCGCGCCGTTGACCAGGGTGATCGCGCCGAGCACGGTGCCGCCGGCCGTGGTGATCGGCACGCTCAGGTGGGACGCGAAGCCGAGCCGGGCGGCGATCGCCGGCATCTCCGGGCCGATCGTGCCCCGCTCCACGTCGGCCAGGGTGGCCGCGCCGCCCAGCACCGGCTGGCCGGTGCGCAGCACCGCCCGGGTGATCGACTCCGGGGCCAGCCCGGTGCGCATCAGCTGGGCGAAGCGGTCCACGTCCGCCGCCAGCGACGGGTCGCGATGCACCGCGGCGACCTCCCGCGGCACCCCGGCCGGGCCGACCAGCGACACGAGGCACCAGTCGCCCAGCAGCGGCACCGTGGTCTCGGCGAGCCGGCGCAGGGCGGTGCCCACGTCGAGCGTGCCGCCCAGCGTCTCGCTCAGCCCGGCGAGCAGCTCCAGCCGCTCGTGCGCCTCCTCCGCCCGCCGCCGCGCCTCCTCGGCGCCGTCGAGCGCGATCCGCAGCCGCAACTCCGACGAGCAGGCCGCGGCCAGGTCGGCGAGGGTACGCAGCTGCGCCGCCGTCCACGACCGAGGCTTGCTGTCGATCGCGCAGAGCGAGCCGAGGACGTTGCCGGACAGGTCGGTCAGCGGCATCCCGGCGTACGCGACCACGCCGAGGTCGATGATCGCCAGGTTGTCCCGGACCCGGGGATGCAGCCGCGCGTCCGGCAGCACCATCGGCACCTCGATGTCGACCACGTGCTGGCAGAACGAGTGACTCAGCGGGGTCTGCCGCCGCCCGGCCCACGGCTCCGGCAACCCGACCGCCCCGGGAAAGAACTGGCGGTCGGTGGAGACCAGTGAGACCAGCGCCACCGGCACGTCGAGCAGGTCGCTCACCAGCCGGGCGAACCTGTCGAACGCCTCGTCCGGCGCCGCGTCCAGCCCGGTGTCCGCCAGCGCCCGCAGCCGGGCCGGGTCGGCGAGCGCCGAGGGCGGGGCGGCGGCACGCGGGGCGGCGTGCGCGGCGGAGCGGTCGATCATGGTGCACCTGTCTGGGAGTGGACGGAGGCCGGCGGGCGCTGCGGCTTCTCGTTATACCCCGCCGGACCGACTGCCGATGCCTGCCAATTCCTCCCCCGCTCGTGCCGGCACCTGACGGCGGGGAGATGCGCTGCCAGGCCCCCGCCGACGGGGGCTATCGTCGTCGGGCGTGAAGGTATGGATTCCGCATGAGGCCGGCCTGGCGCTCCTCGGTGAGCTGCCCCCGGAGGTCACGGTCGAGGTCGTCGAGCATCCCGAGAAGCTCCCGTCTGAGGTGGCCGGCGTCCGGTTCTGGGTACCGCCGTTCCTCGCCGGTTCGGACGCCGGCGCGCTGCTGAAGGAGCTGCCCGACCTCGCGGTGGTGCAGCTGCTCTCCGCGGGCGCGGACACCTGGGTCGGCCGGATGCCGGACGGGGTCACGCTCTGCGACGCCCGCGGTGTGCACGACCCGTCCACCGCCGAGTGGGTGGTCACGGCGATCCTCGCCCAGCTGCGGGCGTTCCCCGCCTTCGCCCGGGCGCAGGCCCGCCGGGAGTGGGCGTTCGGTGCGGTGGCCCCGACCGACGAGCTGACCGGCAAGCGGGTGCTGATCGTCGGCGCCGGCTCGATCGGCGGCGCGGTACGCGACCGCCTCGCGCCGTTCGACGTGAGCTTCACCCTGGTCGCCCGGACGGCCCGGCCCGAGCAGGGCGTGCACGGCGTCGAGGAGCTGCCGCGGCTGCTGCCGGAGGCGGACGTGGTGGTGGTGCTGGTGCCGCTCACCGAGCAGACCCGTGGGCTGATCGACGCGGCGTTCCTCGCCGCGATGCCGGACGGCGCGCTGCTGGTCAACGCCGCCCGGGGGCCGGTGGCCCGGACCGAGGCGCTGGTCGCCGAACTCGGCACCGGGCGGATCTCCGCCGCGCTGGACGTCACCGATCCGGAGCCGCTGCCCGCCGACCACCCGTTGTGGGACATGCCCAACGTGCTGCTCACCCCACACGTCGCCGGCTCGGTGCGCGGTCTGCTGCCGCGGGCCTACCGGCTGGTCGGGGATCAGGTGCGGCGGTTCGCGGCCGGGCAGCCGCTGATCAACGCGGTGGTGGACGGCTACTGACTCGCCTCGGCCGCGCCGGGCAGCGTCTGGCCGGTGGCCGAGACGAGCCGGGGCAGGTCGGTCCCGCGTACCGCCGGCAGGACGACCTGCTGCCCGTCGTCGAGCCGGGCCACGGCCCGCCCGCGCGGGTCGGTGGCCAGCTCGACGACCCGGTCCCAGGTGATCCGGCGCTGCCCGGTGAGCGCCCGCAGGCGCAGTTCGCGGGGATCGGCGTCGGTGCCCGCCCGCCAGGCCCAGACCCCGACGGCCAGCGGGACGAGCAGCACCGGCAGCAGGTAGGCCCGGGCGTTGGCCAGCGGCAGGGCGCCGATGAAGGCGATGATCGCCGCGGCCAGGATCGCCTGGTTGTACCGGAAGCGGACGGTGTCGGGCTTACTCACCCTGCGATGATCCCACCCCGGCCCGGACGGCCGCGCGTCGGGCGGCGTCCGGCGTCCGGTCGCGCCGCGGAGTGGCCAGGGTCACTTATCCGGCGCGGGGCGTCGCCGTAACCCATCCCCTCGCCCATCGTTCACGATGGTTGGGCACCGGACCCGCCCCCGACCCGATCCGTCCGACGCCCGCGCACCGCCGCACCGCCCCAGTGCCCCCTCACGAAGGCGACCGCCGTGCCCCTCGCCGCCACGTTCCGTGCCCACCTGCCCCGCCGGATGGCGCCGGAGACCGCCGCGCTCGCGGCGGTCGCGCTGCTCGTCCTCGCCGCCGCGGCCGGCCTGCTACCGGCCGTGGCCGTGGTCACGCTCGCGGTCGGCGCCGGCGCCACCCTCGCCGGCGTACGGCTCTCCCGGCTCGCCGCCCGGCCACCCGTCGACGCTCACCGCGACGCCGGGGCCGAGCCCCGGGCAGTTGCCACCCGGGCCGCCCGGCGAGCCTGGTCCTCGGCCCGCTCGGCCGCCCTGCTGCTCGACGTCGCCGTGGTCGCCGCCGGGCTCACCGCCGCCCTGTTGCCGCTGATCGAGCGGGGCCGGCCGGCCGCGGCCGGATCCGGAGCGGCCGTGATGGCGGGATTCGCCGTCCTCGGACTGCGCCGGCTGCCCGGTCCACCGCGACCGCCCGGTCGGGTCCGGTTGCGCCGGCTCGCCGACGCGGTCGGCCCGGCCATCGGGCTGGCCCTCGCCGGCTGGCTGGTGCTGCCCAGCTCCGCCGGGCCGCTCCCGGCCCGGCTGGCGGCCGTGCTGCTGCTCGGGGTGCTCGGCATGGCCGCGCTCACCGCGCTGACCGGCCCGCACCGCCGGCCCGGGGCGGCCACCTGCCGGGGTGGCGTGGCGCTGATCCTGTTCGGGCTGGTGCTGCTGGCGGTCCTGCCCGCCGGGCCGGCCGCGGGCCGGTGGACGCTGCTGGCCCTGCCGCCGCTGGTGGTCGGGATGCTGCTCGCCGCGGCCGGCGCGCGGCGTGCCGTCGCGATCGAGCCGGCGGCGGCCCGCCCGGCGCCGCGCTGGCCGCGGGCGGTGGTCCCGGCGGTGGCGCTGCTGCTGGCCGCCGGCTGGCATGTCGACTCGGCCCTGCTGCCGGACCGCGTCACCGTTCTGCTCGCCCTGGCGGCGGTGCCGCCGTTGGTGCTCCGCGAACTGCTGCGCGAGGCCGATTCCGGCGGGGGCGCCCACTCGGCCGACCGCCGGAACGCGCGCCGACACCCGCCGGTGGAGGCGTCCGGACCAGCAGCCGGGCTGTCGGCAGCCGGCCGGGAAGCCGGCCCGCCCGCCGTCACCGTGTCGGAGCCGACGGCGGCGCCCGCGGCGGCCGGGCTGGCCGGCCGGTCGGCGCTGCTGCGCGCCCTCGCCCCGCTGAGCCAGGCCGCACCGCCGGCCGGGGCGCTGCTGGTGGTGGACCTGCACGTCCCCGGCGCCGACGGCGTCGCACCGGCGCTCCGCGAGGACGTGCTGGCCGAGGTGGTCCACCGGGCCCGCGCGGTGGTCGGCCGCGGCGACCTGCTCGCCGGAATGGGCGGCGCCGGGTTCGCGGTGGTCACCACGGTCGGGCCGGTACTGGCGTACGCGCTCGGCACCCGCCTGCTGGCCGCGTTGACCCAGCCCTACCAGGTCGCCGGGGCGGTGCTGCGGGTGCAGGCGAGCATCGGGCTGGCCGAGGTCACCGGCGGCGGCCCGGACGACGTGCTGCGCCAGGCCGACCTGGCCCGGCGGCGGGCGGTCCAGCTCGGCCGGGACCGGGTCGAGTGGTACGACGCGTTCCTGGAGGAGCAGCTGGTCCGCCGGCTCGACCTGGAGCGGGAACTGCCCGGGGCGGTCGCCCGGGGCGAACTGGACCTGGTCTACCAGCCGGTGCTCGGGCTGGCCGACCGGCTGCCGGTCGGCACCGAGGCGTTGCTGCGCTGGCGCAGCCCGGTGCTCGGCACGGTGCTCCCCGCCGAGCTGCTGCCGGTGGCCGAGGACCTGGACATCGTCGGTGAGCTGGAGTGGTGGGTGTTGGACCGGGCCTGCCGCCAACTGGCCGAGTGGTCGGCGGAGAGCCGGCAGCTCTGGATGGCGGTCAACGTGACCACCGGCGAGTTGACCACGCCCGACTTCGTGCAGCGCATGGCCGCGATCCTCGCCGCCTACGGGGTGCCGGCCGATCGGCTGGTGGTGGAGGTGGCCGAGCCGCGGGTCGGCGACGAGTTGCCCACCGTGGTCGCGCGGCTGGCCGGGCTGCGTTCGCTCGGCGTCCGCACCGCGCTCGACGACTTCCGCGCCGAGCACGCCTCACTGGCGCAGCTGCGCCGGCTCCCGATCGACCTGCTGAAGGTCGGTGCCAGCCTGGTCGACGGGGCGCCGGGCGCCCAGCGCCCGCTGATCGACGTGGTGGTCAGCGTGGGCGACCGGCTCGGCGTCGAGGTGGTGGCGGAGGCGTTGGAGTCACCCGCCCAGGTCGAGGGCGCGTACCGGGCGGGCTGCCGGTACGGGCAGGGCTTCGCGCTGGCCCGGCCCGCCACCGCCGAGCGGGTCGAGGCGTACTTCGAGGAGTTTCCCTCCGCGTCGCGCTGACCCCTCGGCTGGTGGCGGTCGGTTCGATCGGGCGGTCAGGCCCGGGCGGCGGCGAGCACCTTCCCGATCAGCTCGCCGGAGGTGCCGGAGCGCTCGTACTCGGAGCGGTTCAGGCTGCCGCCCATCAACGGCGCGGGGTTCCGGTGCACGGCCGGGCTGTCCGAGGTGACCAGCGCCGCGAAGTGGTACTCCCGTGCGCCGGTGGCCTCGACGATGCGGGCGATGTTGCGCGGGGTGATGCCACCACCCGGCATGACGATGATGCGCTCACCGGCGCGGCGGACCAGCTCGGCGATGAGCGGCGCCCCCTCCAACACGCTCACCTCCTGGCCCGAGGTCAGCACCCGGCTGACGCCCAGGTCGATAAGCTGTTCCAGGGCCTGGAACGGGTCACGGACCATGTCGAACGCCCGGTGGAAGGTGATGCTGGCGTCGCCGGCGGCCTCGATCAGCCGGCGGGCGACGTCGACGTCGACGTCGCCCTCTGCGGTCAGCGCGCCGATCACCACGCCGTGCGCGCCGGCCGCCACCGCCGCCCGCACGTCGCGCACCATCGCCTCGACCTCGTGCTCGGAGAAGATGAAGTCACCGGCCCGCGGCCGGATGATGACGTGCACCCGGATCCGGTCCACGCTGCGCAGGGCGACCTCTATGGTGCCGATGCTCGGGGTCAGCCCGCCCTCGAAGAGCGCGGAGCAGAGCTCCACCCGATCGGCGCCGGCCGCCTCCGCGGCGATCGCCCCCTCGACGCTGTCGATGCAGATCTCGAAGTTCGTCATCAGTCTTCCCTTTCCGTGCGGGGAGTTCCCGCGGTCCAATCGATGGCGGCGTCGACGGCGCCCACCGGCTCACCGCCGCCGAGCACCGGCACCCGGCGCAGCTCCGGGGCGCCGTCGACGGCCGCGCCGGCGGCCGTCAACGCGGCGAGCGCGATCGAGGAGGTGGCCCGAGGGCTGCCGTCGATCACCTTCACCGCGACCGCGTACCCGTCGGGAGTCGCCACCCCCAGCACGCCCTCGGCGCCGCCCTTGGCGAGCACCCCGGGTAGCGCCCGCATGAGGTCGGTGTTCGGATGGCCGTGCCAGCCGCCGACGTGTTCCGGGTGGTGGCGCATCGCCTCGGCCACCCGCGCCTCGTCGCTGCCGGGCCGCGCCGTGGCCAGCGCCTGGAAGGTACGGGCCAGGCCGGTGAGCGGCAGGCCGAACAGCGGCGCGCCGCAGCCGTCGACCGCGACGGCGGTGACCGGGGTGCCGGCCAGCCGGGCGACGCTGGCGGCGATCTCCCGTTGCAGCGGGTGCGCCGGGTCGAGGTAGTCCCGTGTCGACCAGCCCCGCGCGACGGCGGCGACCAGCATGGCGGCGTGCTTGCCCGAGCAGTTCATCCGGATCCGGCTGCGCTGCTCGCCGGCCCGGATCAGACGCTCCCGCGTCGCCTCGTCCTCCGGCCAGTCGACCGGGCAGCCCAGCGCCGCCTCGGTCAGCCCGGCGGCGGCCAGCAGCCCCCGTACCACCGCCACGTGCCGGTCGTCGCCGGTGTGGCTGCCGGCGGCGATGGCCAGTGCGGGGCCGGCGAGCGACGCGGCGGCCGGCGACGCGGGATCGGCGGCCGTCGCGGCCGTCAGACAGGCCAGCGCCTGCACCGGCTTGAGGGTGGAGCGCGGCAGCACCGGTTCGTCGGGTACGCCGGCGCGCAGCGCGACGGCACCGGACGGGTCGAGTACCACCACGCTGCCGTAGTGCCGGCTCTCCACGAAGCCGTTGCGGGTCACCCGCGCCAGTTCCGCGTACCGGGCAGTGGTCATCGGGCGGTTCCTCCTTGGGTGAGCGGCGGCGTGGCCGGACCGGGCGCCGCGGACCGGCTGCGAGCGGTGAGCCGCCCGTTGCGGGCCTGCAGTACGCGGGCGAGCTTCGACAGCGAGGCGTTGACCACCAGGTAGATCAGCGCCACCACCAGGAACGTCTGGATCAGCAGGTGGGTGTAGGAGGCGAGCACCTGACCGCTGTAGAGCAACTCGGTGTAGCCGACCACGAAGCCGAGCGAGGTGTCCTTGAGCAGCCCGACCAGCTGACTGACCAGGGACGGGGTCAGCCGGAGCAGGGCCTGTGGCAGCACGATCAGCCGCATCACCTGCCCCCGGCGCAGCCCGATCGCGAGGCCCGCCTCGGTCTGGCCCCGGTCCAGCGCCTTGATGCCGGCCCGGAAGATCTCGGCGAAGGCGGCCGAGTTGGAGACGACGAGCGGCACCACGAGCTTCCAGAACAGCGGGAAGTTCAGGCCGTACCTGGGCAGCGCGAAGAGCGTCACGTAGACCAGGAGCAGCACGGGTACGGTCCGGAAGACCTCCACGTACGCGCCCGCCAGCCACCGCAGCGGCCGTCGTGCCGACAGTCGGCCGAGCGCGAGCACCAGCCCCAGCGCGGCGCTGAGGACGGCGGTCGCCGCGGCGGCGAGCAGCGTCGACCAGAGCGCGTTGAGCAGGTATCGCCAGATCGGCCAGGTGGTGAAGGGCTGCCACCGCTCCGCGGCGAGTTCGCCGTAGCTGGCGAACCGGTGGATCGCCCAGGCGAGCCCGCCGAGGAGGACGAGCGCGCCCAGCACGGTGGCGATCCGGATCCGGCGTTGAGCTCGCGGGCCCGGCGCGTCGAAGAGGATCTGCTGGTTCGGGTTCATCGCACGATCGCCCACCTTCGCTCCAGCGTCGCGGTGACCCGACCGATCAGCAGCGCCAGCAACATGTAGGCGAGACCGGCGCCGGTGAAGACGGCGATCGGCTGGGCCTCGACGAGGTTGACGTTGTTGGCGGCCTGGGTCAGCTCGACCACCCCGACCGCGGCGGCGAGCGAGGTGTTCATCAGCAGCGCGATGTAGATGTTGCCCATCGGCTGGATCACCGCGCGCAGTCCCTGCGGCAGGATCACGTACCGCAGGGACTGGCTGAAGGTGAGCCCGATGGCGCGCGCCGCCTCGGCCTGCCCCACCCCGACCGTGTTGATCCCGGCTCGGATCGCCTCGGCCAGGTACGCCCCCTCGTAGGCGGCGATCACGATGGCCGCCGAGGTGAACAGGGGGAAGGTGATGCCGATCGTCGGCAGGGCGAAGACGAAGAGCACCAGCAGGGCCAGCAGCGGCAGGTTCTGGAGGACCTCGACGTAGACCATGCCGACGCCGCGCAGCAGCGGTACCGGGCAGACCCGCAGGGTCGCCACGACGACGCCGAGCAGCAGCGCGCCGATGGTGGTCACGACGGTCAGGTGGACCGTCGTGACCAGCCCGTGGCCGAGTTCGTCGAGGTGACCGGTGAGGGCTTCCATGGTGGGGGAGTGATCCTCAGGAACCCTCGACGGACCCGATCGCCGGCGGGGTGGGCGTGCCGCCCTCCACCACCGAGCCGAGCGTGCTCTGCCAGACCTTCGACCAGGTGCCGTCGGCCTGGATCTTCCGCAGCCAGTTGTTGACGAACTCCTTGAACTGGGTGTCCTCCTTCGTGAGGCCGATCCCGTACGCCTCGGTGGTGAAGGGGTCGCCGACCACCTTCATTCCCGGGTTCGTCTTGGCGTTCGAGGCGAGCAGCGTGAAGTCCTGCACGTACGCGTCGCCGCGCTTCTGCAGCAGCGCCTGCACCGCCTGAGGGTCGGTGGCGAAGGCGACCTGCTTGGAGCCGGGGGCGGCGCTCGGCAGCGCGGTGACCGCCGGGGTGTTGGCGCCGACGATGACGGTCTTGCCGGCCAGGTCCTTGACGCCCTTGATGCCCGTCTCGTCCTTGCGCACGGCGACCGCCAGCCCGGAGGTCAGGTACGGCCCGGCGAAGGCGACCTGGGTGGCCCGCTGCGGGGTGATCGTGTAGGTCTGGAAGACCGCGTCCACCGACTTCGCCTGGAGCATCGCCTCCCGGGTCTGGGTGCCGATGGTCACCGTCTTCACCTCGGGCTTACCGATGATGTACTTGGCCAGCAGCTTGGCCATGTCGGCGTCGAAGCCCTCGATGTCGCCGCTGACCGGGTTCTGCTGGGACAGCAGCGGGGCGTCGAGGGAGCCGCCGACGTTCAGGTAGCCGCGCTTGCGGATCATGTCCATGGTGGAGCCGGCCGGGATGTCGGCGTCCGACGCCACCGGTGCGGCGTCGAAGACGGACTGGGCCACCTTCTGGCCGTCCGCCTGTCCCGGCAGTGCCGGGGCGGATCCGCCGTCGCCGCAGCCGGCGGCGGCGAGCGCGACGGTCACGGCCGCGGCGGCGATCGTCAACGCGCGGCGGCGTGTGACGTTCGTGGAGCGAATCGACATGGCACCCTCCTCGGGGGTCAGTGCTGGAGGATCTTGGAAAGGAAGTCGCGCGCCCGGTCGGTGCGTGGGGCGGCGAAGAACGCGTCGGGGCTGCCGGACTCGACGATCCGGCCGTCGTCCATGAAGACGACCCGGTCCGCGGCGCGGCGGGCGAAGCCCATCTCGTGGGTCACCACGATCATGGTCATCCCCTCGGCAGCCAGGGAGACCATCACGTCCAGGACCTCGTTGACCATCTCCGGGTCGAGGGCCGACGTCGGCTCGTCGAAGAGCAGCACCTTGGGCCGCATGGCGAGGGCGCGGGCGATCGCCGCGCGCTGCTGCTGGCCGCCGGAGAGCTGCGCGGGGTAGTGGTCGGCCTTGTCAGCGATGCCGACCCGGTCGAGCAGGGCGAGGGCCCGCTCACGCGCCGTGGCCTTCGGCGTCCGGCGGACCCGCACCGGGCCGAGCGTGACGTTCTCCAGCACGGTGCGGTGGCCGAACAGGTTGAAGGACTGGAAGACCATGCCGACGTCGGCACGGAGCCGGGCCAGTTTCCGCCCCTCGGCGGGCAGCGGCTCACCGTCGATCTCGACGCTGCCGGCGTCGGCGACGGCCAACCGGTTGAGGCAGCGGCAGAGGGTCGACTTGCCGGATCCGGACGGGCCGACGACGACCACCACCTCGCCGGCGGCCACCGTGAGGTCGATCTCCTTGAGCACGTGCAGCGGGCCGAACCACTTCTGCAGGCCGTGGACGGCCACCATCGGCCGATCCGGCCGGGTGGGCCCGGTCCGGTCCGCGAGATCCGGTGCCGCCGTCGGTGCCATCGCTCGCCCCGCTTCCTGCAACTGTCGAACAAAGATCTGCGCTTTTCGAATCAACGGTGCCATCTAATGCGAGGGTCAAAACCAAGTCAACCGCTTGCTAGAACAAAGCTCGGATGCTAAGAACCTGGCGTGACGATCGACGACGCCGCGCGGGACAGCCCGCGGGGCGGCCCGCGCGAGCTGCTCCGGTTGGTGTCCAGCGGAGCGGCGGTCAGCCGGGCGGATCTCGCCCGGCTCTCCGGGCTGTCGCCGTCCACCGTCTCCCTGCGGGTCGAGGCGCTGATCAGCGAAGGTCTGCTCGAGGAGACCGGCGACGGGAAGTCCCGGGGCGGGCGCCGTCCCCGCCAGCTCGCGGTGCCCACCGGCGACGCACTGGTCGGCGCGATCGACCTGGGCGCGCAACACGCCCGCCTCGGCACCCTCGACCTCACCGGGCGGGTCGTCGAGGTCCGGTCCCGGCCGATCCGCATCGAAGACGGGCCGGAGGCCGTCCTCGGCGCGCTGCTCGACGAGGTCGCCGCGTTGGCGCCCCGGCCCGTCGCTCCGGTATCCGGCCAGCGGGGCGCAGCCACCGCCGGCGGGCTGCGCGGCATCGGCATCGGCATCCCCGGCCCGGTGCACTTCGACACCGGCCGGATCGTCAGCCCCTCCCGGATGCCCGGCTGGAACGGCTTCGACGTGCGCGCCTTCTGTGCCGAGCGGACCGAGGTGCCGGTCGTCGTCGACAACGACGCCAACCTGATGGCGCTCGGCGAGCACCGGTCCACCCATCCCGAGCTCGACCACGCCGTCTACGTCAAGGCCGGCACCGGCATCGGCGCCGGTGTCATCTCCGGTCGGCGACTGCACCGGGGCGCCCAGGGCTCCGCCGGGGACATCAGCCACTGTCGGGTGGTCGCCGATCCGGGGCCGCTGTGCAGCTGCGGCAACACCGGCTGCCTGGAGGCGGTGGCCAGCGGGGCCGCCCTGGTCGCCGCGCTGCGCGAGCAGGGCGTACCGGTCGAGAACCTGAGCGGCGTGATGCGGCTGATCGACGACGGCGACCGGCACGCCACCGCGCTGGCCCGCCGGGCCGGACGATCGATCGGCGAGATCCTCGCGGTGGTGGTCAACTTCTTCAACCCGCAGGTGGTCGCGATCGGCGGTCGGCTGGCCGAGTGTGAGCCCCTGCTGGCCAGCATGCGGGCCACCCTCTACGAGCGCTGCCTGCCGCTGGCCACCCAGGCGTTGCTCATCGAGCGGGTCGTCGCCGGCCCGGACGTCGGCATCATGGGCGCCGCGCAGCTGGTCATCGATCGGATCGTCGACCCCGGCTGACCGGGATCATCCGGTCCACGCCGGACGGTGGTGCGGATCAGCCGGGCAGGGCTCCCAGCCCGGCCAGCAGCTCCAGCCGCTCCTGCGGCGAGAGCACCGCGTAGACCGGCTCGTCACGGCGGTTCGTCTCGTCCTCGATGGCCCGCCGCTGGGGCCCGTCCGGCAGCGCGCGAACGCCGTCGACCGTCAACCCGGCCGCCCGCCACGCGGCCCGGTGCGCGTCGGCTCGGTGATGGCGCAGCGCGCCGAGCCGGGAGGTCAGCCGCAGCGCCGGGGAGGCGTCCGCCGGCTCGTACACCGGGGCCATGGCCCGGAACGCAGGCCCTGAGCCGACGATCCCCGGCGTCAGCAGCCGGCCGACCAGCTCGGCCAGCCGCGGCACCACGGCGAGGCCGGGCAGCAGGTCCGGCGCGGCGGCCCACCGCTCCTCGGCGGTCTCGGCGACCATCCGCTGCACCGCCAGGGCCAGCTCGCGCCCGAGCGCGGTCAGCCGCCACGCGCCGTCGGCGTCGACCTCGGCGACCCCCTGCTCGAGCTCGTCGGTCATGTCGCCGCTCGTGTAGACCAGCGCGTCGGCGAGCGCGTCGGCCGGCATGGGTCGGGCGAGCAGCCCGAAGTTGAAGCTGCTCTCGAAGCCGGGTCGCAGGCCGCGCCCGGCGTAGTACGCCTGCACCCTCGGCCGGGCGGCCGCCCGCACTCCGACGTGCACCCGGTCGATGACCGGCCGGATCAGTCCCGCGTAGCTCATGATCGCCTCCCTGGCCTGACAAGGTACCGGTGCCCGAGCGAGGGCCTGCCAAGATCGGGACCAACGCCCGAGGCCCCGACGGCCGAACCCCGGATCACCCCGGCACGGCGCAGCACCGGAGGAGAATCAATGATCGCGGACCACGTTCGTGACGCGTCGGCCACGGCCTTCGTCTTCGGCTTCTTCGCGTCCAGTTGGTTCGGCTGGGCGCAGGAGGCGCCGCCGCGCAGCTGGCGGACGCTGCTCGCCGTCGGATCGGTTCTCTCGCTGCTCACGGCGGCGGCCGGTGGAGTTCTCGCCGGGCGGCACTGGTCGGACGGCACGGCCTTCGACGCCGACACCAGTCGCACCTTCGGCCTCGTCGTGGGCGTCGAGTTCGGTCTCGCCGTGCTCGGGGCCGGCCTGCTCGCCCTGCGCCGCCGCAAGGACCTGATCCCGGTCTGGGTCGCGCTCGTGGTGGGGCTGCACCTGTTCCCGGTCGCGGCGCTGCTCGACTATCCGCTGATCCACCTGGTCGCGGCCCTGGTGACGGCGGTGGCGCTGGCGGCCGTGCCGGTGGCCCGGGCCCGTGCCGTCACGGTGAGCGCGGTGGTCGGGCTGGGCGCCGGCGCCGTGCTGCTGGTCGCCGCGCTGGCGTCGCTCGCCGTCGCCCTGTTCGGGTACTGAGGCGGCCTCGGGCCCCTGCCGCCCATGGACTCGGCGACAGGGGCCTCGCGCACACCTACTCGGGGACGCGCCGGTAGGCGCCGTCGCTGGCCGAGGTGGCCATCGAGGCGTACGCCCGTAGCGCCGCGGAGACCGGGCGCTGCCGGTCGGCCGGGGTGTAGGGGCGGTCGCGCTTCTCCTCGGCGACCCGGCGGGCCTGGAGCACCTCCTCGGGCACGTTCAACTCGATGGTCCGCCCCGGGATGTCGATGACGATCTCGTCGCCCTCCTGGACCAGCGCGATCAGCCCGCCGGAGGCGGCCTCGGGCGAGACGTGCCCGATGGAGAGCCCCGAGGTGCCGCCGGAGAACCGCCCGTCGGTCAGCAGCGCGCACGCCCGGCCCAACCCGCGGCCCTTGAGGAACGAGGTGGGGTAGAGCATCTCCTGCATGCCCGGGCCGCCCTTCGGCCCCTCGTACCGGATCACCACCACGTCGCCGGCGACGATCTGCTTGGCCAGGATCGCCGTCACGGCGTCGTCCTGGGACTCGTAGACCTTCGCCGGGCCGCGGAAGGTCAGGCACTCCTCGGGCACCCCGGCGGTCTTCACCACGCAGCCGTCCGGCGCGAGGTTGCCGTGTAGGATGGCCAGCCCGCCGTCGGCGGAGTAGGCGTGCTCCCGATCCCGGATGCAGCCGCCGGCCGCGTCGGTGTCCAGCGACGACCAGCGGTTGACGGTGGAGAAGGGCTCGGTGGTCCGGACCCCGCCGGGAGCGGCGTGGAACAGCTCGACCGCGTCGGGCCGCGGGGAGCCGCCCCGGACGTCCCAGTCGGTGAGCCACTGGGCGAGCGAGGGGGAGTGCACCGCGTGCACGTCCCGGTTGAGCTGGCCGGCGCGGTCCAGTTCGCCGAGGATGGCCGGGATCCCGCCGGCCCGGTGCACGTCTTCCATGTGGTACATCGGCGAGTTCGGGGCGACCTTGGCCAGGCAGGGCACCCGCCGGGAGATCGCGTCGATGTCGGCGACGCCGAAGTCGAGCTCGGCCTCGCGGGCGGCGGCGAGCAGGTGCAGCACGGTGTTGGTGGAGCCGCCCATCGCCACGTCCAGCGCCACCGCGTTCTCGAACGCGGCCTTCGAGGCGACCGCGCGGGGCAGCACCGAGGCGTCGTCCTGGTCGTACCACCGCTTGGCGATCTCCACGACGGTGCGGCCGGCCTCGACGAAGAGCGACTTGCGCGCGGCGTGGGTGGCCAGCGTCGACCCGTTGCCGGGCAGCGCCAGCCCGATCGCCTCGGTCAGGCAGTTCATCGAGTTGGCGGTGAACATCCCGGAGCACGAGCCGCAGGTCGGGCAGGCCGAGCGCTCGATCTCGCCGAGCTGTTCGTCGGTGACCGCCTCGTTCGACGAGGCGATCATCGCGTCGATCAGATCGATCTTGCTGTGCACGACGCCCTCGATCGCCATCGTCTTGCCGGCCTCCATCGGGCCGCCGGAGACGAAGACGGTGGGGATGTCGAGCCGGAGCGCGGCGAGCAGCATGCCTGGAGTGATCTTGTCGCAGTTGGAGATGCAGACCAGAGCGTCCGCGCAGTGCGCGTTGACCATGTACTCCACCGCGTCGGCGATCAGCTCCCGGCTGGGCAGCGAGTAGAGCATGCCGCCGTGCCCCATCGCGATGCCGTCGTCGACCGCGATGGTGTTGAACTCCCGACCGACCCCACCGGCCTCGGCCACCGCGTCCGCGACCAGGCCGCCCATGTCCTTGAGGTGTACGTGACCCGGCACGAACTGGGTGAAACTGTTCGCGATGGCGACGATCGGCTTACCGAAGTCGTCGTCGGTCATCCCGGTGGCCCGCCAGAGGGCCCGGGCGCCGGCCATCGTCCGACCGTGCGTGGAGGTCTTCGACCGCAGCTCAGGCATGCGTACCAGTCTTGCACCGTCGCGGGCACCCCCGCCGTGCGTGGGCGCCGTGTCCCAACAGATGCACACCCGACCCCCCATCGCGGGCGCTCGTCCGGCAGAGTTGAGGGCGTGCATGTCGCCCCGGGCACGGCCGCCGTCGCGGCGCTGAGCTGGCTCGTCGCCGCCTCGGCCACCGCGCTGCTGGTGGTCGCCGCCCGGCGGCGCACCGGCCGGCACCGCCCGGCGCTCGTGCTGCTCGCCGTGGGTGCCGGGCTGGCCCTGGCCAGCCTGCTGACCGGGCTCGGCGCGATGCTCGACGCCGCTCCGCACTGGGCGCACGCGCAGGAGCAGCGCACCGGGTGGGCGACGCTCATATCGGTCGGTGCGGCGGCCAGCGGGTTGGTCTTCCTCGCCGGGCTGCTCCGGCTGCCCGGGGTGGCCCCCACCGCGGCGGCGACCGTACGGCTCGCCCTCGACGGGTTGACCGCGGCTGCCGCGCTCTGGTTCGTCGGCTGGGTGCTCCTCTCCGAGCCGACCCGGCTGCTCGGCCAGGCCACCCCGATGGCCTGCGCGCCGATCCTGCTCGCGACGGTCAGCGCGGCGCTGGCCGCCGGGCTGGGGCCGATCGTGGTCTTCCGAGCCGCCGCGCCGCGCCGCCAGCTGGCCGCCCTCGCCGCCGGGGTCGCCGCGGTCACCTGCGGCGGGCTCGGCGTCGCCGCCGGGCTCTGCCAGGCCGGTCCGGCGATGGTGCTGACCGGTGCCGGGCTGATCGCCGCCGGCCTGCTGGCCGCCGCGCTCTCGGTCCGTCGGCTCGATCAGCCGCGCCCGGTCGAGCCGGATCTGATCAGTCGCGACGGCGACTACGCGATCCTGCCGATGTTCGCCATGGCCGCCTCGGCGATCTACCACCTCCTCCAGGACGGCCGGTTCGGCGCGCTCGGCATCCTCGCCGGCACGGTCGAGGGCTTCGCCCTGGTGGCCCGGCAGGCCCTCACCCTGCGCGACATGCGGGGCTACGCCGGGCGGCTGGCCGAGCGCGAGGCGCACTTCCGCGAGCTGGCGCACACCGACCCGCTGACCGGGTTGGCCAACCGGCGCGGGCTGCTGCGGGCCCTGCACCGCTGCGCCGAGGCGGGCTCCGACTGCGTGCTGCTCGGCCTCGACCTGGACGGCTTCAAGAACGTCAACGACATGCGCGGGCACGACGTGGGCGACGCGGTGCTGGCCGAGGTGGGCCGGCGGCTGGGCGGCAACCTGCGCCCCGGCGACGTGGCCGCCCGGCTCGGCGGTGACGAGTTCGCGGTGCTGATGCACGGCAGTCCGGCCGAGGCCGAGCGGGTGGCCGGGCGGCTGCTGGCGGTGCTCGGTCGCACCTACGACGAGGTGGACGGGCCGGTCTTCCTCTCGGTGAGCATCGGGATGGCCGGCTGGGCCGGCGAACCCGACGTGGAGCTGTTGCAGCGCCACGCCGACCTGGCGCTGCGCTACGCCAAGCAGCGCGGCAAGAACCGGATCGAGCGTTACGACGCCGCGTACGACCAGCTGCTGCGCCGGCGCATCACGCTGGAGCACGAGCTGCGCGGCGCGATCGAGCGCGACGAGCTACGGCTGGCCTTCCAGCCGGTCGCCTCGCTGCCCTCGGTACGTCCGGTCGGCGCCGAGGCGCTGCTCCGCTGGCACCACCCGGAGCTGGGCAACGTCCGCCCGGACGAGTTCATCCCCCTCGCCGAGGAGTGCGGGATGATCGCCAAGCTCGGCGCCTGGGTGCTGCACCAGGCCTGCTACCAGCTCTCCCGCTGGCTCGCCGACGGGCACGACGTCTGGGTCTCGGTGAACGTCTCTCCCCGCGAACTGCACGCCCCGGAGTACGTCGTGCTGGTCGCCGACGCGCTGCGCGCGCACCACGTGCCGCCGCAGCGGCTGGTGCTCGAGGTGACCGAGCACGCCGTCGCCACCGACCTCGACGAGCTGATCCGGCGGTTGACCGCGCTGCGGCGGACCGGGGTCCGGATCGCGTTGGACGACTTCGGCGCCGGCTACTCCTCGCTGGGTCAGCTGCGCCGGCTGCCGATCGACATCCTGAAGATCGACCACAGCCTGGTCGCCGAGCACGAGCCGGTCCGCCCGGTGGGACGCGACGGCCCGGCGTTCGCGCCGATGGTCGACATCGTGATGCGCCTCGGTCACCAGCTCGGTCTGGAGGTCATCGCCGAGGGGGTGACCACCCCCACCGAGCTGGCCGCGGTGGTGGCCGCCGGCTGCCGGTTCGGCCAGGGCGCGCTCTTCGGTTGGGGCGTACCGGCCGAGCACCTGGAGGCGATGCTGGCGGCGGCCACCTCGCCCGGCGCCCGGCCGGCGCCCCCGGGCGTCCGCGCCGTACCGCCCGCCATCCGGACCACCGCGTTGCCCGCCCAGCGCTCTCCGCAGGCCGGGTCCGGGCAGCTCACACCGGCGGCCGAGGGCGCGTCGCGGGCCGACGCGCCGACGTCCGTTGACCAACATGTGAGATCAGTTGACTCATCGCGTGAGATGCGTCAGGCTTGAGCCCATGTCGTCGTACCGGTCGCTGCGAGTACTTATCTGAGCGCACTCTCCCTCATCGAGAGTGCGCTGGCCCCGTGCATCTGCACGTGGGCCGTTTTTATTGCCGTCGGATCTCCCGGGGACGGGCCTCCGCCCGCGTCCCCATCCGCTCCACCAGCCGCACCCACTCCAGCCGAAGGCCTGAACCGCCATGACGAGACCCACGCCAGAGACACTCGCCCACTCCGCCCGACGGGCCCGCGCGGCCTCCGGGCCGGCGATCGACGCCGAGCCCGCCGCCCGCGCCGCCACCCCGGCCGCCCCTGCGGTACGGACACCCGCGCCGGCTCAGCTCTCCGGGGCCGGTTCGCTCGTGCGGTCCCTCGAGGCGCTCGGCGTCGAGGTCGTCTTCGGCATCCCGGGCGGTGCGATCCTGCCGGCCTACGACCCGCTCTACGACTCCTCCGTCCGGCACATCCTGGTCCGCCACGAGCAGGGCGCGGGGCACGCGGCGACCGGCTACGCGCAGGCCACCGGCCGGGTCGGCGTCTGCATCGCCACCTCCGGCCCGGGCGCGACGAACCTGGTCACCCCGATCGCCGACGCCTACATGGACTCGGTGCCGATGGTGGCGATCACCGGCCAGGTGGCCCGCCCCTCGATCGGCACGGACGCCTTCCAGGAGGCGGACATCCAGGGCATCACCCTGCCTATCACCAAGCACAACTTCCTGGTGCAGAACGCCGAGGAGATCCCGCAGGTGCTGGCCGAGGCCTTCCACCTGGCGAGCACCGGGCGGCCCGGCCCGGTGCTGGTCGACATCCCCAAGGACGTGCTCCAGGCGTCGACCACCTTCAGCTGGCCGCCGACCCTGGATCTCCCCGGCTACCGGCCGACCCTGCACCCGCACGGCAAGCAGATCCGGGAGGCGGCCCGGTTGATGACCACGGCCCGCCGGCCGGTGCTCTACGTCGGTGGGGGGGTGCTCAAGGCCGGCGCCACCGACGGGCTGCGCCGGCTCGCCGAGCTGACCGGCATCCCGGTGGTCACCACGCTGATGGCGTTGGGCGCCTTCCCCGACTCGCACCCGCAGCACCTCGGCATGCCCGGCATGCACGGCACGGTCTCCGCGGTCTACGGGCTGCAGAAGGCGGACCTCATCGTGGCGCTGGGCGCGCGCTTCGACGACCGGGTGACCGGCCAGCTGGAGTCCTTCGCCCCCGACGCGGCGGTGGTGCACGCCGACATCGACCCGGCCGAGATCGGCAAGAACCGGCACGCGGACGTGCCGATCGTCGGCGACGCCCGGCACGTCATCGACGAGCTGATCGCCGCGGTCGGCGCCGAGCAGTCGGCCGGACACACCGCCGACCTCGCCGACTGGTGGACCCAGCTCGAGGACCTGCGCAACCGCTACCCGCTGGGCTACGAGGAGCCGGCCGACGGCACGCTCTCCCCGCAGTACGTAATCAAGCGGCTGGGCGAGATCGCAGGCCCGGACGCGATCTACGTGGCCGGGGTGGGCCAGCACCAGATGTGGGCCTCCCAGTTCATCTCCTACGAGAAGCCGCACACCTGGCTGAACTCCGGCGGTCTCGGCACGATGGGCTACGCCGTGCCGGCGGCGATGGGCGCGAAGGTCGGCAAGCCCGACACGGTGGTCTGGGCGGTGGACGGCGACGGCTGCTTCCAGATGACCAACCAGGAGCTGGCCACCTGCGCCCTGGAGGGCATCCCGGTCAAGATCGCCGTGATCAACAACGGCAACCTCGGCATGGTCCGGCAGTGGCAGACGCTCTTCTACAACGAGCGCTACTCCAACACCGAGCTGGGCACCCACAAGCACCGCATCCCGGACTTCGTGAAGCTCGCCGAGGCGCTCGGCTGCGTCGGGCTGCGCTGCGAGAACGCCGCCGACGTCGACAAGACCATCGCGGCTGCCATGGAGATCAACGACGCCCCGGTGGTCATCGACTTCGTGGTCGGCAAGGACGCCATGGTGTGGCCGATGGTCGCCGCCGGCACCAGCAACGACGAGATCATGTTCGCCCGCGGCGTCCGCCCGGTCTTCGACGAGGATGACCTGTAGTCATGACCGAATGCACCGAGCGCGGCGAGGGCCCTGAGGGCATGACGACGATGACATCTGACATGAGTGAGCGAAGCGAGGTCGTGGCATGACGGTGCACACGCTTTCGGTCCTGGTGGAGAACAAGCCAGGTGTCCTGGCCCGGGTCTCCGGGCTCTTCTCCCGGCGCGGATTCAACATCGACAGCCTGGCCGTCGGCGAGACCGAGAACCCGGACGTCTCCCGCATCACCATCGTGGTCAACGCCGAGTCCTCCCCGCTGGAGCAGGTCACCAAGCAGCTCAACAAGCTCGTCAACGTGCTCAAGATCGTCGAGCTGGACCCGCAGGTCTCGGTGGCCCGGGAGTTGCTGCTGGTCAAGGTCCGCGCCGACCGGGCGGCCCGCAGCCAGGTGCTGGAGACGGTGAGCCTGTTCCGGGCCCGGGTGGTCGACGTGGCGCCGGACACGCTGACCATCGAAGCCACCGGCACGCCGGACAAGCTCGACGCGTTGCTGCGCGACCTCGAACCCTTCGGCATCAAGGAGATGGTCCAGTCGGGGCTGGTGGCGATCGGGCGCGGCTCGCGTTCGATCACCGCAGGGCCCGCGCTACGGGCCGCCTGACCTGACGGCCGGCCCGCGCGGGCCGCCGTCGACCCAACCGCACAGACCACGACGGGCCGTCCGGGCCGTCGTACGAAAGGGAAGTTTCATGAGCGTTGAGGTGTACTACGACGACGACGCCGACCTGGGCCTGATCCAGGCCAAGAAGGTCGCGGTCATCGGCTACGGCAGCCAGGGCCACGCCCACGCGCTGTCGCTGCGCGACTCCGGTGTCGACGTGGTCATCGGCCTGCCGGTGGGCTCGAAGAGCCGGCCGAAGGCCGAGGAGCAGGGTCTGCGGGTGGTGACGCCGGCCGAGGCGGCGGCCGAGGCCGACGTGATCATGGTGCTCGCCCCGGACACCGCCCAGCGCAGCCTCTACACCGAGGCGATCGCGCCCAACCTGGCCCCGGGCAAGGCGCTCCTCTTCGGCCACGGCTTCAACATCCGCTACGACCTGATCAAGCCGCCGGCCGAGATCGACGTCGCGATGATCGCCCCGAAGGGCCCGGGCCACCTGGTCCGCCGCCAGTACGTCGACGGCAAGGGCGTGCCCTGCCTGGTCGCGGTCGAGCAGGACGCTTCCGGCAACGCCTTCGCGCTGGCCCTGTCGTACGCCAAGGGCATCGGCGGCACCCGGGCCGGCGCCATCCGGACCACCTTCACCGAGGAGACCGAGACCGACCTCTTCGGTGAGCAGGCGGTGCTCTGCGGTGGCGCCGCGGCGCTGGTGCAGACCGGCTTCGAGGTGCTCACCGAGGCCGGCTACGCGCCCGAGGTCGCCTACTTCGAGTGCCTGCACGAGCTGAAGCTCATCGTCGACCTGATGTACGAGGGCGGCATCGCGCGGATGCGCTACAGCGTCTCCGACACCGCCGAGTACGGCGACCTCTCCCGCGGCCCGCGCGTGATCGACGCCCGGGTCAAGGAGGAGATGCGCAAGATCCTCGGTGAGATCCAGTCCGGCGAGTTCGCCCGCGAGTGGATCGCCGAGGACGACGCGGGCCGGCCGAACTTCGCCAAGTGGCGGGCCGAGGGCGCGGCGCACCCGATCGAGGAGACCGGCCGGAAGCTGCGCGGCATGATGAGCTGGGTCGACCGCCCGATCACCGAGACCGCCTGACACTCTCCCGGGTGCGTCCGGTCGTCGGGTACGACCGAACGCTCCACCGGCGGCCCCGACCCGGCGCTCTCCCCAGCGCCGGGCCGGGGCCGCCGTCCGTTCTGCCCGGCCGCCCCGCCGGCGGCAGCGCACCGCCGTCTCGTCGTCGGCGGCGGTGCGCCGGGTCACGGAGCCGCGTCGGATGCTCACGTGGTGGGACCGGGTGACCAACGCCTCGGCCGGGGCCGGGCCGGGTCGGGGGTGGATCGAGCCGGGCCGGCGGGCGGAGCAGGGCCATGCGGGCGCGAGCGGCACGCGCGCCTTCTTTGCTGGCGGTGCCGCGTGCGGTTGTTGCGGCGCAACGTGACGGTGAACGGCGGGTGGCCGGCGGTCGACACGGTGTGTGAGGGCGCTCACCCCGCGGTCCGGGGCACCTCGGCCAGCCCGCCCCCTACGATCGCGTTAGGTGCGTAGCCGGCACCTGACGGCCATGATCCGGATCGGCGCAGGGCGCAGTGCGGCGTCCCACCGCCCCGGCCGACCGCTCTGACTACAGCTACGAGGACCGATGAATCCTGTCGTACTGATCGCCGAAGAACTCGCTCCCGCCGCCATCGAGGTGCTCGCGCACGACTTCGACGTCCGCCACGTCGACGGCACCGACCGCCCGGCCCTGCTCTCCGCGCTCGCCGAGGCCGACGCCGTCATCGTCCGCAGTGCCACTCAGATCGACGCCGAGGCGATCGCCGCCGCGCCGCGGCTCAAGGTGGTCGCCCGCGCCGGTGTGGGTCTGGACAACGTCGAGGTGCCGGCCGCCACCGCACGGGGCGTCATGGTCGTCAACGCCCCCACCTCCAACATCGTCTCCGCCGCCGAGCAGGCCGTCGCACTGCTGCTCGCCGTCGCCCGCAACACCGCCGCCGCGAGCGCCGCGCTGAAGGCGGGGGAGTGGAAGCGGTCCAAGTACACCGGCGTGGAGATCCAGGGCAAGACCGTCGGCGTGGTCGGCCTCGGCCGGATCGGCGTGCTCTTCGCCCAGCGGATCGCGGCCTTCGGCACCCGGCTCATCGCGTACGACCCGTACATCCAGCCGGCTCGCGCGGCCCAGCTCGGCGTCCGCCTGGTGGGTCTGGAGGAGTTGCTGCGGGAGAGCGACTTCATCTCCATCCACCTGCCGAAGACGCCGGAGACGGTCGGCCTGATCGGCGAGAAGGAGCTGGCCGTCGTCAAGCCGGGCGTCCGGATCGTCAACGCCGCCCGGGGCGGCCTCGTCGACGAGCAGGCCCTCGCCGACGCGATCGCCGAGGGGCGGGTCGCCGGCGCCGGCGTGGACGTCTACGCCAAGGAGCCGTGCACCTCCTCGCCGCTGTTCGCCTTCGACAACGTGGTGGCCACCCCGCACCTGGGCGCCTCCACCAACGAGGCGCAGGACAAGGCCGGCCTGGCGGTGGCCAAGAGCGTGAAGCTGGCGTTGCAGGGCGAGTTCGTGCCGGACGCGGTGAACGTGCAGGCCGGCGGCGTCGTCGCCGAGGACGTCCGGCCGCTGCTGCCGCTGGCCGAGAAGCTCGGCCGGGCGTTCACCGCGGTGGCGGGCGGGATCGCCGCCAGCGTGACCGTCGAGGTGCGGGGCGAGATCGTCAACCACGACGTGTCGGTGCTCAAGCTCGCCGCGACCAAGGGCCTGTTCAGCTCGGTGGTCGAGGAGCAGGTCACCTACGTCAACGCGCCGCACCTGGCCGCCGAGCGCGGCGTCGAGGTCACCCTGGCGACCCAGGCCGACACGGTCGACCAGCCCACGCTGGTCACCGTCCGCGGCGCCCTGCCCGACGGGCGTACGGTCAGCGTCTCCGGCACGGTGACCACCAGCGGTGCGCGCGACGTCATCAAGCTGACCGAGGTGGACGGTTTCGACGTGGAGATCGGCGCGGAGGGCATCCTGCTCTTCCTGCGCTACGCCGACCGTCCCGGTGTGGTCGGCACCGTCGGCACGCTGCTCGGTGAGGCCGGCATCAACATCGCGGCCATGCAGGTGGCCCGTCGGGAGGCCGGCGGCGAGACGCTGATGACGCTCACCGTCGACCAGGCGCTCGGCGCCGACCTGCTCACCTCCGCCGCCGACTCGATCGGCGCGACTGCGGCCAGCGCCGCGGACCTGCGCGACGAGTGATCTGACGGCAGCACGACGGGGGGCCCGGCGATCCGCCGGGCCCCTTCGCCGTACCGGGGCCGTTTCCGGTCCCGGTGCTCAGCCGGGCAGCCGGGCCGGTGGCGGGTAGACCGAGCCGTCCTGGGCGTCGAAGAGCATCAGCCCGTGCTCGCCGGCGAGCCGCTCGATGTCGAGCAGCACCTGATCCGCGCAGGTCGGATACAGGTTCATCTCGATGTGGTCGTTGGCCGCGTGCAGCGGGGCGACCTCCCACGGGGTGCCCGGCCTGGCCGGCCGGTCGGGGTACGCGGCGGTGATCGCCCGGTAGAACGTCACCACGCGCGGGTCGGGATGACGGTCGGCGTGCTGCCCCTGCCGGCACCGCTGCACCGCTGCTCGCACGTCCTCAGGCGTCGCCCCGTCCGGCAGGGCCCACACGCTCAGATCGAAACTCACGGCGCACAGCGTGCCATTGAACGTTCACCGTGTCGAAACTGCCCCGCCGCAGGCCAGCCGCTGAGTTGCCACACTCCTGTCGGGACGGTCCGCTGTGGAGACTCTTGCGTCGAGTTGCGTCGATTCGCTAGCGTACCGGTGCGGTCATCGGCCGAGTCCGGGACGTCGGCCCGTCTTCGGGTGGCGCGGTCGACCCTCGGCCCGACCGGCCCGCACCCCTCGATTGCGCGAGCCACGCGCACTCGTCGCTGACCGGCCCCCACGGCCGTTGCCGCGGGCGTGGGGGCCGATCGCGCGGCCCCCGGCGTTTTCGTCAGCGGCGGTGGGCGAAGAGCGCCCGATAGTCGGAGCCACCCCGGAACCAGGCGAGCCCGCTCGGGCCGGCGGCGTAGAGCGCGGTGGCGTAGGCGTCGGCCACCGCGAGGTCCGGGCCCACCACGGTCGCGGCGACCAACTGGTCTGCCGGCTCCCCGGTGTGCGGGTCGACCACGTGCCCCTGCCGCCCGCTCACTCCCGAGGTGCCGACCGCGCCGGTGGTCATCTCCAGCACCAGCGGCACCTGGTCACGGTCGGTCGGGTGGTGCACGGCCACCCGCCATGGCCCGCCGTGCGCCGCGTGGCCGCGTACCACCAGGTCGGCGCCGGTGACCACGGCGTAGTCGTGGATGCCGTTGGCGCGCAGTCGGGCGGCGGCCCGCTCCACCGCCCAGCCGCCGAGCAAGCCGCCGGGGTCGAAGCCGCCGGGCACCGCCCAGGCGTCGAACCAGCCGTCGGTGGCCGCGCGCATGGCGGCGCAGCGGTCCACCAGGTCGGCCAGCGGGGCGTACGACGCGGGGCTGATCTCGCCGCGGCGCAGCCGGGAGACCAGGCTCTCCGGGCGGGTCGGGCCGTAGGTGAGGTCGATCGCGCGCAGCTCGGCGACCGCGTCCCGCAGTGCCTCGCCGACCGCCCGCCGGCCCAGCCAGTCGGGCGCGTTGAGCAGCAGCGTGTAGTCGGCCGTGGCGGTCTGTACGGTGTGCTGCACCGCGATCCGGTCGCCGGTGACCGTGCCGGCCCGGTCGATCCGCGGGGTACGAGGGCCGAGCCGCAGATCCGGACGGCGATGCCGGAAGGCGGACAGGTCAGGCCACCGGGTCCGCGGCTGCTCGTCGATGCGCATGGCGAATCGCTCCCTCGCGATGGGCGGTCACGCCTTCGCGACCACCGGCACGGGCCCCCGTGACCCGCTCGACTTACAGGCTAAGCAGCGAAGATGACCGCACCATGAGTCTCGCCTGGGAGAGTGCTGTGCATACCGTGGTCCCACGATATGGGCGATCCGTACCGGGGTGCGGGACGTCGACGTACCGTGGTCGGGACGGCGAGCAGAGGAGCACAAGCGTGGCACGGATCGCGGTGGTGGCCGGGGACGGGATCGGTCCCGAGGTGGTCGCGCAGGCCCGCAAGGTTCTCGACGCGGTGCTCCCCGGCGTGCAGGCCACCGAGTACGACCTCGGCGCCGCCCGCTGGCACCGCACCGGCGAGGTGCTGCCCGACTCCGTGCTGGCCGAGCTGGCCGGGCACGACGCGATCCTGCTCGGCGCGGTCGGTGACCCGACCGTGCCGCCCGGCGTGCTGGAGCGCGGCCTGCTGCTCAAGCTGCGGTTCGCCTTCGACCAGTACGTCAACCTCCGCCCGTCGCGGCTCTGGCCCGGGGTGGCCGGCCCGCTCGGCAGCGTGAAACCGGGCGAGGTCGACCTGGTCGTGGTGCGCGAGGGCACCGAGGGGCTCTACGCGGGCGCCGGCGGCTCACTGCACCGGGACACCCCGGCCGAGATCGCCACCGAGGAGAGCCTGAACACCCGGCACGGGGTGGAGCGGGTGATCCGCGACGCGTTCGCCCGGGCCCGCCGCCGCGAGCGGCGCAAGGTCACCCTCGTGCACAAGACCAACGTGTTGACCCACGCCGGCTCGCTCTGGTCGCGCACCTTCGACGCGGTCGCCGCCGAGCACCCCGACGTGAGCACCGAGTACCAGCACGTCGACGCCGCCGCGATGTTCCTGGTCACCCAGCCCCAGCGCTACGACGTGGTGGTCACCGACAACCTCTTCGGCGACATCCTGACCGACATCGCCGCCGCGGTGACCGGCGGCATCGGGTTGGCGGCCAGCGGCTGCATCAACCCGGAGGGCAGCTACCCCTCGATGTTCGAGCCGGTGCACGGCTCGGCGCCGGACATCGCCGGGCAGGGGGTGGCCGACCCGGTCGCCGCCGTACTCTCCACCGCCCTCCTGCTCGACCAGCTCGGGCACGGCGACGCCGCGGCGCGGGTCACCGCCGCGGTCGCCACCGAGCTGGCCGGCCGGGCGCCGGGCGTACCGGTGCGCACCGCGGAGGTAGGCGACCGGCTCGCCGGTCACGCCGCCGGCTGACGCCGGCGCGGACACCCGGCCGGGCACCGACTTCGAGCGCCCGGCTTGCGCGCCCCGAACCCGGCGTGGCGCCAGCCGCCCGACGCCTCCGACGGCGGTTCGGTCGGCACCGAGCGCGACGGCGCAGCCTGTGGGCCTTTTCCTGTCCCGGGCGAACGGCGTGATCCGCCGGACGGCGGCGGGCGCTTCGGCGCCGCCCGTTCGGGGCCGCCGCACGGCCCGGGCGGCGCTACCCGCTGAACGAACGTTCGGGGTAAGTTTTCTGAGCATCAGTGCAGTCGGCGTGCGGTCCCGCACGCCGTTGTCCGGCAGGGAGGTCAGCGCGATGAGCGGTGGTGACAAGCTCGAATTCGAGATCCGTCCGAATCCCGCGCCGGTATCCGCCGCGGACCGGGCCGCCCTGCTGGCCAACCCCGGGTTCGGGCGGGTCTTCACCGACCACATGGTGACCATCCGCTATGCCGACGGCAAGGGCTGGTACGACGCCCGGGTCGAGGCGCGCGGTCCGATCCCGATGGACCCGGCGGCCGCCGTGCTGCACTACGCGCAGGAGATCTTCGAGGGGCTCAAGGCGTACCGCACCGCCGACGGCGGGGTGACCATGTTCCGCCCCGAGGCCAACGCCGCCCGGTTCGCCACCTCGGCGCAGCGGATGGCGATGCCGGCGCTGCCGCCGGAGGCCTTCGTCGACTCGCTGCGTCAGCTCATCGAGATCGACCGGGAGTGGATCCCGACCGGCGCCGACGGAAGCCTCTACCTGCGACCGTTCATGTTCGCCAGCGAGGTCTTCCTCGGCGTCCGCCCGGCCAACGAATACCTCTACGTGGCGATCGCGTCGCCGGTCGGGGCGTACTTCGCCGGCGGGGTCAGGCCGGTGAAGGTCTGGGTCTCCCCGGACTACACCCGGGCCGCCCCCGGCGGCACCGGCGCGGCGAAGTGCGGCGGCAACTACGCGGCCTCCCTGGTCGCCCAGGCCGAGGCGATCGAGCACGGCTGTGACCAGGTGGTCTTCCTGGACGCGGTGGAGCGTCGGTTCGTCGACGAGCTGGGCGGCATGAACGTCTTCTTCGTCTACGACGACAACACCGTGGTGACGCCGCCGCTGACCGGCACGATCCTGCCCGGCATCACCCGCGAGTCGGTGCTCACCCTCGCCGCCGAGGCCGGGCACCGGGTCGTGGAGCAGCCGATCACCTTCGCCGACTGGCAGGCCGACGCGGCCAGTGGCCGGCTGCGCGAGGTCTTCGCCTGCGGCACCGCCGCGGTCGTCACCCCGATCGGCGAGGTCCGCTTCCCGGACGGGGAGTTCCTGATCGGCGGCGGCGAGCCCGGGCGGGTCACCATGGCGCTGCGCCAGCAGCTGGTCGACCTGCAGCGCGGCGACGCCCCGGACCCGCACGGTTGGGTGCAGCGCGTCCTCTGAGACCGATCGGCTACGGCCCCTGCCCCATCCCGGGAGCGGGGTCGTAGCCGTTTGCCGGTGTGGGCTAGGCCAGCAGGTGCTCGCGCAGGGCGGTGAGCTGGGCGTCGGTGACGCCGGCGTGGCGCAGGTAGCCCTCGACCGACCCGTGTCCGGTGCGTAGTTCGGCAAGGAAGAGCCGCATCGCCTCGGGCGGCGAGGCGAGGAACGGCTCCGGTAGGTCCGCACCGCCCGGGACGGTGGCGGCGAGCCAGGCGCTGAACCGCTGCGACGCCGCGTTGGTCAGCCCGTAGTCCTCGGCGATCTCGTCGTCGGCCACGCCGAGCACGGCGAGGGTGAGCGCGCAGACGATGCCGGTGCGGTCCTTGCCGGCCACGCAGTGCACGACGACGGGGGCGTTGGTGGCGTCGGCGATGAGTCCGACCGCCTCGGCCAGCCCGGCCGTGCCGGTCTGCGCGAGGTCGGCGTAGCGGTCGGCGAGGTAGCGGGCCAGGCTGGTGCCGGGCTCGTGCGGCCGCTCACCCCACTCGGCGTGCTCGGGATGGATGTGCCGCCAGGTCAGGCCGTCCCAGTCGGGAACGCGGCCGTCACGCTCCACCTCGTACGGACGGCGTAGGTCGATCACCGTGCGGACGCCGAGGGCGGTGAAGGCCGCCCGGTCGGTCTCGTCCAGCCGGTGCAGCGAGTCGGAACGGTAGAGCCGGCCCTGGCGCACGGTGCGCCCGTCGTGGCCGGCGTAGCCGCCGACGTCACGGAAGTTGAACGTCGCGGAGAACGGGATGTGCCGGGTGACCTCGGTGGCGTCCACCCCTGACACGGTACCGGCCGGTGGGGCTGAGCCCCACCGGCCGGCCAACAGGAACAACCGTCACCTGGCGGTACCCGGCGGAATGGCCGAGTACGTGTCGCCGTAGTAGCCACCGAGCTTGTCCCGGTATGCCGGGTCGGTGTCGGCGGTCTCGTCGAACTCGGGCGCGGCCTTGATCTGGTCCTTGCTCCGGTCGACGTAGACCTTCCGCTCGTCGTGGTCGACGTGGTTGACGGTGCCGGCAGGGATCATGACCTTCTTACCGAAGATCCATGGACCGGTGTCGACCACGAGGAAACTGGAGTTCACCTCGTGGCTGGCGCGGTCCACCTTGCCGATGCCGCCGTCGCCCGCTTCCACCTTGTAGCCCACCAGGTCGACGCCGGTCACGCCGGCGTCGTCCCGGTAGCGCCACGGGTCGAAGGCGCCGCCGGGGGTGTCACCCGGGAAGGCGCCCTGTCCACCGTGCACGAGCGGGTCCGGCGTCCCGTGGGTCGTTCGAGGGTCGAGCCGCTCCATGGCGTTTCACTCCTCTACTCGACTGATCGGGGGTTGGTGCCCTGTCAGCCCCATGTCCTACCCGGTGTCGAGATCGCTACACCCCGCCGCGGAAAAAAGGGCCAGCCGGTGTGACCGGCCGGCCCTTCTCGTCGGCGATGCTCAGGCGAGCGCGGCCTCCGCGTCGTACGCGACGGCGGCGGCGTGCACCACGGAGGCGATCCGCAGCCCCTCGTGCACCTGCTCACGGCTGAAGCCGGCGGCGCGCAGGGTCTTCTCGTGCGACTCGAGGCAGACGCCGCACCCGGTGATCGCCGAGACGGCGAGGCACCAGAGTTCGAAGTCCACCTTCTCCACACCCGGCCTGGCGATGATCTGCATCCGCAGTCGAGCCGGGATCGACTGGTACTGCTCGTCGCCGATCAGGTGCTTGGCCCGGTAGTAGATGTTGTTCATCGCCATGATGGTCGCCGCGGCCTTGGCCGCCTCGACCGCCTCCGGCGTGAGGTGTCCGGCCGCCTCGGCGGCGATCTCCCTCAGCACCACCGGGTTGCGGGCCGCCACCGCGCAGGCCAGGGCGGTGCCCCAGGCCTGGTCCGGCTTGAGCGTCGAGGTGGTGATGGTCGAACCGAGGTTGAGCTTGATGTCCTTGGCGTAGTCGGGCAGGCCCGCCTTGATCGCGTCGAGGCCCACGGTCAGACTCCGGCGCCGGCGAGCAGCGTGTTGGCGTCCAGGGTCGCGCCGCCCTTGTTCCAGTTGCAGGGGCAGAGCTCGTCGGTCTGCAGCGCGTCGAGCACCCGCAGCACCTCGGAGACGTTGCGGCCGACCGAGCCGGCGGTGACCATCGCGAACTGGATCTCGTTGTCCGGGTCGATGATGAAGGTCGCCCGCTGGGCCACGCCGTCCGCGCCGAGCACGCCGCAGTCGCTGGTCAGCTCGCGCTTGATGTCGCTCATCATCGGGAACGGCAGCTCACGCAGGTCCGGGTGGTCCTTGCGCCACGCGTAGTGGACGTACTCGTTGTCCACCGACACACCGAGGACCTGGGCGTCCCGGTCGGCGAACTCGCCGTTGAGCCGGCCGAACTCGGCGATCTCGGTGGGGCAGATGAAGGTGAAGTCCTTCGGCCAGAAGAAGACGACTCGCCACTTGCCCTGGTGGGACTTGTGGGTGATCGTCTCGAACGCCTTGTCCGCGTCGAGCGAGACGCAGGCGGTGAGTTCGTACTCGGGGAAGCGGTCACCGACAGTGAGCAAGAGTCCTCCTTGACGCCGGCACGAGGCCGTTAACTTGATCAGTTCCAGATACTGCCGCAGCGGTGTTTTCCCTTGACAGCGCCCAGGTGACTTGTGAAGTCGATCACGGGTGACGGCTTCTGCCTGGCTGTTCGGCGCTCGCGCCGTATGGCAACCCTCCGTCACTGTCCCGACATGTGGATTGTTCCTCCCAAAACCAGTGAGCGGGTGGCAGAGTACCGATCGTGAACAGCACCGCCCTGATTCTTGGCAGCTAGCGCGCCGGCCCCTCCCGCCGAGCGCGCAGACCTCCCGCATCCGCGGGGGGTCTTTTTGTTGCTCCCGGCGCTCGGCGTCCGGTCGATGCCCGCAGCCCGTCCGCGTCCCGCAGCTCTTGGAGAGAAAGGCACGCCATGAGGTTCCAGGTCTACGACACGACGTTGCGCGACGGCGCGCAGCGCGAGGGGCTCAGCTACTCGGTGGTCGACAAGCTGGCCGTGGCTCGGCTGCTCGACGAGTTCGGGGTCGGCTTCATCGAGGGCGGCTGGCCGGGGGCGGTGCCGAAGGACACCGAGTTCTTCCACCGGGCGCGTACCGAACTTGACCTGCGGCACGCGGTACTGGTCGCGTTCGGCGCCACCCGGCGGGCCGGCGTCGCGGTCGGCGAGGACCCGCAGGTGCGCGCGCTGCTCGACGCGGAGACGCCGGCGGTGGCCCTGGTCGCCAAGGCCGACCTGCGGCACGTCGAACGGGCGCTGCGCACGACGGCGGGGGAGAACCTCGCCATGATCCACGACACGGTGGCGCACCTCGTCGCCGAGGGGCGCCGGGTCTTCGTCGACGGCGAGCACTTCTTCGACGGCTACCGCAACGACCCGGCGTACGGCGCGGCGGTGGTGGAGACGGCGCTGGCCGCCGGCGCCGAGGTGATGGTGCTCTGCGACACCAACGGCGGGATGCTCCCGTCGCAGGTCAGCGCGGTGATCGCCGATGTCACCGACCGGCTCGGCGTGGCACCGGAGCGGCTCGGCATCCACTGCCAGAACGACACCGCCTGCGCGGTGGCCAACACCATCGCCGCCGTCGAGGCCGGCGTCCGACACGTCCAGGGCACCGCCAACGGGTACGGCGAGCGCCCGGGCAACGCGGACATCTTCGCGGTCGTCGCCAACCTCCAACTCAAGCTCGGGCTGCCCGTACTACCGGCGGGCTGCCTGGAACAGATGGTGCGGGTCTCGCACGCCATCGCCGAGATCGCCAACATCGCCCCCGACACTCACCAGGCCTATGTCGGGGCTGCGGCCTTCGCCCACAAGGCGGGGCTGCACGCGAGCGCGATCAAGGTCGACCCGTTGCTCTACAACCACGTGGACCCGTCGGTGGTGGGCAACGACATGCGGATCCTGGTGACCGAGATGGCCGGTCGGGCCAGTGTCGAGCTCAAGAGTCGTGAGCTCGGCCTGGACCTGACCGGCCATCCGGAGACCCTGTCCCGGGTGACCAGGCGGGTGAAGGAGCTGGAGGCCGGTGGCTGGTCGTTCGAGGCCGCCGACGCCTCGTTCGAGCTGCTGGTCCGCTCCGAGCTGCCGGAGGGCGCGCCGGCGCGGCCGTTCGCGCTCGAGTCGTACCGGGTGCTGGTCGAGCACCGGGAGGACGGCGCGGTGGTCTCCGAGGCCACCGTCAAGATCCGGGTACGTGGTGAGCGGGTGATCGCCACCGCCGAGGGCAACGGCCCGGTCAACGCCCTGGACGAGGCGCTGCGGGTCGGGCTGGCCCGGCACTACCCGGAGCTGCGCGACTTCGAGTTGGCCGACTACAAGGTGCGCATCCTGGAGGGCAGCCACGGCACCGGCGCGGTGACCCGGGTGCTGGTGGAGACCGCCGACGGCGCCGGACGCGACTGGACCACGGTCGGTGTGCACCCCAACGTGGTCGAGGCGAGCTGGCACGCCCTCGTCGACGCTCTCACCTACGGCCTCGCCCGCGCCAAGGTCTGACCCGCCTGGTCGGGGGTGGGGAGGCGGAGGGTCGCGAGGACCGGCCGGTGGTCGCTGCCGGCGAGGGGCCGGACCTCGACCGCCTGGGCGGCGATCCGCCGGTCGACCAGGACGTGGTCGATGGTGACCGGCGGGATCAGGTCGCCGTCGTACGGCCCCCAGGTGCCGATCAGCCCCTGACCGGTGGCGTCGGCCGCGTCGACGTAGCCGGTGCCCAGCAGGGCTCGCAGCGGTGCGTGGTCCAGGGTCGCGTTGAAGTCGCCGGCCAGGATCCGCAGCGTGCCGTCCGGGGTGGCCGGGGGTTGCGCCGCCAGGTCGGCACGCCAGAAGCCGACCTGGTCGACGGCGTACGGAGCGGACGGGTGAGCGGACTCGACCCGTACCGGTGGTGCGCCGGGGACGGTGATGGTGCCGTAGGCCTGGGTGAAGCCCCAGCCGCCACGGTGGCTGCGGACCCCGGCATCGCTGATCGGGAAGCGTGCGTAGAGGCCGGAGCCGGGGGTGCCGACGAGCGGGTTGAGCTGCCGGTGGGGCAGCAGCCGGTCGAGCCCGAGCCGGTCGAGGTCGGCCTGCGCGTCGGGGGTGAACTCCTGCACGACCAGCACGTCGACGCGGTGGCGGCGGACCAGGTCGACCAGCGCGGCCGGATCGGCGGCTCCGGCCAGCAGGTTGGCGGTGAGCAGTCGTACGGTCGGGCCGCCGGCCGGCGGCGGCGCCGAGCCGAGCGCCCGCGGCGCGACCACGCCGAGCAGCGCCACCGCCGCCACCGCCGCGACCAGCGCCGGCCACCGCCGCCGCAGGGCGAGCGCGAGCACCACCGGCGCCAGGCTCCAGGCCGCGACGTACGGCGTGAAGGCGAGCGCCTGCACCAGCGGCCCGCGGTCCAGGCCGGCCAACCGGAGCGCGGCCCAGGCGGCGGCGGGCGCCACGGCGACCCAGCAGAGTGTGTCGACCGCTCGCCGCCGCCGACTATCGGCCGGCCGTTCCCGAGGCTCGGTGATCATGCGAGCAATCTATCCCGCGCCGCACGCGGGCATGGCCCGGCAATTTTCGTGAATGGTGGCGCGTTCACATTTCACAATTCTTCTGCCAGGCAGGAGACAGTTGCCAGGCCGCCTGTCGCTATTGACGCCCAGCTTTTTGTGGTGCTACGTTCCACGTGGTCAAAGCTCCGCCACTCTGAGTAGTAATACCTGCTCAGATTGGGTGGAAACTGATTGAGGAAGCAAAATCACGGTGCGCTGAAGCTATTTCCTCGACAGTTTTCGGGCGGAGTCAGTCGACGATGAAAGAACAAGGCTGTCATCCGTCCCGCCCCGCGGGTCGGCCGAATTTGCACGGTCACACAAGGGGGACCTGTCATGACCACACCATTCCGACGTAAGGCGATCGCTGTCGCGTTCGCCGTTCTCGGACTCACCCTGGCCGGGGGCGGCATCGCCGTCGCCCAGCCGGCCGCGAAGGCGCCGGAAGCCGTCCAGCCGGCGGCTCGCAGCACCAGCACCCAGCCGCCGGTGACGGCCGAGTCGGCCCGTAAGGCACGGGCCGCGCTCAACGCCAACAGCACCCTCATCGCCAGCACCAGCATCACCATCGTCAACGCCAACGGCACCAAGGCCCGCGGTGCCGGCACCGTCATCAAGTACGGCGTCGGCCAGTACGAGGTGCAGTACGGCCACATCGTCTCGGCCGGGGTCTACGTGGCCACCATCGGTCGGCCGGACCCCTGCTGCATCCCGGCGGGTGGCGAGATCGCGACCGCACCGAGGCTCGCCACGCCCAACGCGGTCTTCATCCAGACCCGCAACTCGGCCGGTCTCGCGGCCGACCTGCCGTTCCACCTGGTCGTCCACACCAGCTGACGGCAACGCGTCGGCCCCCGCGCGATCCGCGCGGGGGCCGCACCGTGTCCGTACCGGTTGCGTGCCTCGTACCGCCCCGGGCCGTCCGTCGCCCACTCGGGCGGGTTGTCCCGATCCGGGAGCGAAACGGCCGCTCCGGCGCTGATAATCCGACGTTTGTCCGACCGTCGCCACGGGAAGCAAGCACCGTGACGGACATCTCGGACACCCTGGCCAGCATGCCCAGCTCGGTCGAAGCCGAACCGACACCAGCCGAGCTGGAACAGACCCTCTTCGAGGTCAAACGCGTGATCGTCGGGCAGGATCGGCTCGTCGAGCGCCTGCTCACCGCCCTGATCGCCGATGGGCACTGCCTGCTCGAAGGAGTGCCCGGCGTGGCCAAGACCCTGGCCGCGCAGACCCTCGCCACGGTGGTCGGCGGCACCTTCTCCCGGATCCAGTTCACCCCGGATCTCGTCCCGTCGGACATCGTCGGCACCCGGATCTACCGGGCCTCCCAGGAGAGCTTCGACATCGAGCTGGGGCCGGTGATGGCGAACCTGTTGCTCGCCGACGAGATCAACCGCGCCCCCGCGAAGGTGCAGTCGGCGCTGCTGGAGGCGATGGCCGAGCGGCAGGTCTCCATCGGCGGGCGCAGCTATCCGGTCCCGACACCGTTCCTGGTGCTGGCGACCCAGAACCCGATCGAGTCGGAGGGGGTCTACCAGCTGCCGGAGGCGCAGCGGGACCGGTTCCTCATGAAGGTCGTCGTCGACTACCCGAGTGACGCCGACGAGCTGGCCATCCTCTACCGGATGAGCACCGACCGGCCCACGTCCCGGCAGGTGCTCGATCCGGAGCGGCTGCGGCAGCTGCAGGCCCGCGCCGAACGGGTCTTCGTCCACCACGCGCTGGCCGAGTACGTGGTCCGGCTGATCCTGGCCACCCGGGACCCGGGACGGTTCGGGCTGCCCGAACTCGCTCCGCTGCTGGCGTACGGGGCGAGCCCGCGGGCCACCCTCGGCCTGGTCGCCGCCGCCCGGGCCCAGGCGCTGCTGCGCGGCCGGGAGTACGTGCTCCCCGAGGACGTCCGCGAGCTGGCCCCGGACGTGCTCTCCCACCGGCTGGTGCTCTCCTTCGACGCGGTCGCCGACGGCGTCACCGCCGAGTCGGTCGTGCGGCGGCTGGTCGAGGCGGTGCCCCCGCCCCGCCTGGCCACGAAGCCGGAGCAGGCGCCGGATCTGGCGGCGGCATGAGGCGCACCGAAACCGTCGCGGCCGTGCCGGCCGATCCCGGTCTCGCCGACCTCGCCCCCGACCAGCGGTTGCGTCGCCTGGAACTGACCGTCAACCGGCGCCTGAACGGCCTGCTGCACGGCCAGTACCGCGGTCTGCTGCCCGGGCCGGGGAGCGAGCCGGCGGGCAGCCGTGAGTACCGGCCCGGCGAGGACGAGGTGCGCCGGATGGACTGGGCGGTCACCGCCCGCACCAGCGTGCCGCACATCCGTCAGGTCGACGCCGACCGGGAGCTGACCACCTGGTTGCTGGTGGACGCCAGCCCGAGCATGGAGTTCGGCACCGCCGAGCTGGACAAGCGGGAGCTCTCCGTGGCGGCCGTCGCCGCGATCGGCTTCCTGACCGCGGGCGTCGGCAATCGGCTCGGCGCGCAGCTGCTCACCCCGGCGGGACTGCGCCGGTTCCCGGCCCGCAGCGGGCGTACCCACCTGCTGAGCCTGCTGCGGGCGCTGCTGGCCGCCCCGCGCACCGGCGGGTACGACGAGGCGACCGCGCCGCTCGCGCCACCGGACCTGGCCGGCGCGCTCGCCGCCGTGCACCGGGTGGCCGCCCAGCGCGGTCTGGTCGTGGTGGTCTCCGACTTCCTCGACGGGCTGCCCGACGACCCCGACCACCCGCCGCCCTGGGAGCGGACCCTGCGCCGTCTCGGCGTCCGGCACCAGGTGCTCGCGGTGGAGGTGACCGACCCGCGCGAGCTGGAGCTGCCGGACGTCGGCCTGGTCACGCTCGTCGACCCGGAGACCGGGCGCCGGCGCGAGGTGTGCACTTCGGACCGTGGGCTGCGGGACCGGTACGCCGTCGCGGCGGCCGCCCAGCGCGACCAGGTGCGTCAGGCGCTGCGTCGCAGTGGGGCGGCACACCTGTCGTTGCGGACGGACCGGGACTGGTGTGCCGACATCGTGCGGCACGTGCACGCCCAGCGCCGGCTGGCCGCCGTGCCGGTCGGCGTCGGCCGGGGAGGTGCCGCGTGATCTGGCTGTCGCCGGCCCGGCTCTGGCTGCTGCTCGGCGTGCTCGCACTGGTGGTGGGCTACCTGATGGTGCAGCGCCGACGAAGCCGGTACGCGGTCCGCTTCACCAATCTGCGGCTGCTCGACCGGATCGCGCCGCAACGCCCGGCCTGGCGTCGGCACGTGCCCGCCGGGCTCTTCCTGGCCATGCTGGCGCTGCTGGTGGTCGGTTTCGCCCGGCCGACCGCCGAGGTGCGGGTGCCCCGGGAACGGGCCACCGTGATGGTGGCGGTGGACGTCTCCACCTCCATGCTCGCCACCGACGTCGAACCGGACCGGCTCGCCGCGGCCAAGAGCGCGGCCCGCAAGTTCGTGGACGGGCTGCCGGACGAGTTCAACGTGGGGCTGGTCGCGTTCGCCGGCAGCGCGGCGGTGCTGGTGCCGCCCGGCACGGACCGGGAGGCGCTGCACGACGGGGTCCAGCGCCTCGCCGAGGGGATCACCGGAGTGCAGGGGACCGCGATCGGTGAGGCGATCAGCACCTCGCTCGGCGCGGTGAAGGGCCTGGACAGCGAGGCGGCGAAGGCGCCGCCGCCGGCGCGGATCGTGCTGCTCTCCGACGGGGCGAACACCTCGGGCATGGATCCGATGGAGGCCGCCGCGGCGGCGGTCGCGGCGAAGGTGCCGGTGCACACCATCTCCTTCGGCACCCCCGGCGGTTTCGTGGACCGGGGCGGGCGCCCGATCCAGGTGCCGGTGGACGGGCAGACCCTGCACGCGGTCGCCGAGGAGACCGGCGGGATGTTCCACGAGGCCAGCACGATCGAGCAGCTGAAGGCGGTCTACGACGACATCGGCACCTCGGTCGGTTACCGCACCGAACGGCAGGACGTCTCGGCCCGGTTCATCGGTCTCGGACTGGTGTTCGCGATGGGCGCCGCGGCCGGCTCGATGCGCTGGTTCTCCCGCCTGCCCTGACGAACCGCGGCCGGCACGCGCCCGGCCACCGCCCAGGACACCGACGTGAGGAGTACGCATGGCAGTGCAAACCGGACTGGGCGAGCCGCGCGGTCCCTGGTTCGTCTCCCCTGAGTTGGACCCGGACGGCCGGACGCGCTGGGACGGGCCCGGATCGGGGCGGGACTCCGCCGGCCGGCGTTGGCGAGGTCGGTTGCTGGCCGCCCTGGCGGTGGTGGCGCTCTCCACCGCCTCGGGCGCCGCGGCCGGCGGCTGGGTGGCCAGTCGTGGCGGCACCCCCGGCCCGGCGGCGGCGTCCGCGGCCCCGGTGCCGGCGGAACTGGTGACCGCGGCCGAGCGCACCGTGCCCGGGGTGGTGTCGGTGCTGGTCGGCGGCGGGGCGGCCGGTGCCGCGGCAGCCACCGGGTCCGGCTTCGCGGTCGACGACCAGCAGCACATCATCACCAACGACCACATCCTGGCCAAGGGCGGCGGCGGTTCGGTCACCGTGGAGATGCCCGACGGGCGGCGCTTCACCGCGGAGGTGGTCGGCCGGGAGCCGAGCAGCGACCTGGCGGTGCTCAAGGTGCCGCCGAGCGCGGGGCTGGCGCCGTTGCCGCTGGCCAAGCCGGGCTCCACGCGGGTCGGCGAGCCGGTGCTGGCCGTCGGATCGCCACTCGGCCTATCCGGCACCGTCACGGCCGGGATCGTCAGCGCGCTCAACCGCCAGGTGCGCCTCGGCGCCAACCGGCACACGGCGGTGCAGACCGACGCGTCCATCAATCCGGGCAACTCGGGTGGGCCGCTGGTCAACGCGCGCGGCGAGGTGGTCGGGGTGAACACCGCCATCGCCACGATCGACGGGAACGGCTCGATCGGCATCGGCTTCGCCATCCCGATCGAGCAGGTGCAGCAGACCGCCGACACCATCATCGGCAAGGGTGGCTGAGCTGCGGGTACCGACGGGTAGCGCGAGGTGGGAAGGCATCGACTGTCGGATATCCGGCCCGGGAGCATCGGGCCATGGAAATATTACGCTGAGTATGGATACTGGCGGAGGTGGAGCGTCCTCTCATCGCGGTCCTCCTGGTGGCGGGCCTGCTCATCGGAACTGGCGTCGGATCGGCATACACCCGCGCCCGGCGCGGCTGGGCCGACTATCAAACGGTCAAGAAGAGTGTGCCGGGAGCCCGGAAGACGGCCTGGCTGCTGATCCGGGCGGTCACCACGAAGGTCGGCGTGATCGCGCTGCTGCTGATCGGCGCGGTCGCCTACGCCGCGGTCGGCTCCGACGACGAGACCGCCGGACCGGCGCCGACCCCCTCAGTCACCCCGAGCGAGCGCACCGGGCGATAGCCTCATGGGATGGATGGCGGACTGCGGGTCAGCGACCGGTGGGTCGTCCCCGCCGCCGAGCTCCGGGAGCGCTTCTCCCGGTCCTCCGGCCCGGGCGGGCAGGGTGTCAACACGGCCGACTCCCGGGTCGAGCTGAGCTTCGACCTCGCCGGCTCGCCGAGCCTGCCGGAATCGCTGCGTGCGCGGGCGCTGAGCCGGCTCGCCGGGCGGCTGGTCGACGGCGTGCTGACCATCGCGGCCAGCGAGCACCGGGCGCAGCTGGCGAACCGCGAGGCGGCCCGGGAACGGCTGACCGCCCTGCTCCGGGACGCGGTCGCGCCGCCGCCTCCGCCGCGTCGACCGACCCGCCCGTCCCGGGGCGCCAAGGAGCGTCGGCTGGCCGAGAAGAAGCGTCAGTCCCAGCGCAAGCGCGAGCGTCGGGTCGACGGCGACTGACGGTCGGCGGGCGCGCCCCGGTTAATTCCGGGCGTCCGGCGGGTGCGGGCCGTTACCGTCTGCCGGCATGACCACCGACACTCTGCGGGACGTGCACGGCGTACCCGTGCTCGACTGCGCCGACGACGGCCCGGTGCTGCGCGACGGCGACGCCGCGCTCGACGTGATCGGCGACGCGCTCGGGCGCGGCGCGGAGCTGGTCGTGCTGCCCGTGAGCCGGCTCGGTGACGATTTCTTCCAGCTGCGCAGCGGGGTGGCCGGCGAGATCGTGCAGAAGTTCGTCAACTACCGGCTGCGGCTGACCGTGGTGGGCGACATCGCCGCCCGGCTCGCCGCGAGCCCGGCCTTGCGTGACTTCGTGACCGAGGCCAACCGGGGTCGCCAGCTCTGGTTCCTGGCCACCCGGGCGGAGCTCGACGGCCGGCTCCGGCCGGCCGCGCGACGGTGACGTCGATCCTGGCGCCCGAGTGGGCGGTGCACCGCGGCCGAGCCGGGTGAACGCCCGGGGATGCCCGGGCGGGGCGCTCACTGCGGGACGGTGACCAGCAGCCGGTCGCGCAGCGCGGCGGCCCGTACCGCGAAGTCCCGCTGGGCGGCGGCGTACTCGGCGCGGCCCTGCGCGGTCTCCACCCGCACCGGCGGATAGCCGAGCGCCGCCAGGTCGTAGGGGCTGGCCCGCATGTCCAGCGTGCGGATCTCCCGGGCCAGCGCGAACGCGTCGGCGACCAGCTCGGCGGGGACCAGCGGGGAGAGCTTGTACGCCCACTTGTAGAGGTCCATGTTGGCGTGCAGGCAGCCCGGCTGCTCGTGCGCGTGCTGGGTTTCCCGGGTCGGGGTGAGCAGGTTCAACGGCCGGGCCGGCGCGGTGAAGAACCGGTACGCGTCGAAGTGGCTGCACCGGACCCGGTTCGCCTCCACCGCCCGGGCGGTCTGCTCCGGGCTGAGCCGCAGCGGCCAGGCGTTGTGCCGTACCTCCGCCTGCGTCTGCCGGTAGACCATCGCCCACTCGTGCATCCCGAAGCAGCCGAAGTGCGCCGGGCGGCCGGCGGTGGCCACGAGCAGCGGCCGGATCCAGCGGATCGACTCGGCGCGGCGGTCGCGTACCGCGGCCACGTCGAGGACGATCCCGTCGTCGGTGGCCCGGTAGTCGGCGCCGAACGCCGCCGGGTCGGCGCCGCGCAGCTCGACCCCGGCGCCCGGATGCCAGCGGCGCAGCTGGGCCGGGCGGTGCGAGTAGTAGGTGAAGAGGAAGTCCTCCACGGGGTGCTTCTCGCCCCGCCGTCGACGGGCCAGGTGCGGGGTGAGCCAGGCGTCGACCCGCTCCTCGTGTGCCCGCTGCCGGGCCCGCCACTCCGCCGCGTCGAGCACGGTGGCGGGGGCGAGGGCGGCGGTCACGGCATCCAGGGTACGACCGCCGCCCACGCCGCTGGTCAGGGCACGTCCACCCGCACCCCGGCGGAGAAGACGCCGCTGCGCAGCTCCAGCTGCTTGGGCGGGTCCCGTCCGTCGACGGTGAAGACCAGCGGCAGCACCACCCGGCTGCCGGCGGCCACCGGCTGGGCGAAGACGTCCCGGCCCAGGTTGGCCTTGCGGGTGGCCGGCTCGTCGGTGCTCACCCACCGGCCGCCGGGCAGGTACGCCCGTTGTAGCTGCCCGTGCCAGGCCTGGTGCTCCGGACTGAGGTTGCGCACTCCGACGGTCGCCTGGCACTGCCGACCGGTGGTGGCGGCGGCCGAGCAGGCTATCCGGTACACGGTGAACTCGAACGCCGTCTCACGCAGCGGCACGCCCACCGTGCCGGCGGCCCCGCTGCCCATCCAGGCCCCGCTGGTCGGCTGCTTGTCGGTGTCGATCGCGGCGACCCGGCGGGTGGCCGTCCAGCCGGCGGTGCCGGCGATCGCGCCGAGCACCACCACGGCCGAGCTGACCAGGAGCCAGACCGGCGGGCTACGCCGCCGGCTCGCCGGTCGGGGTGTCGCCGGGCGCGGGTAGATGGTGCCCCGGCCCTGCCGAGGATCGCTGCTCGGCGCCGCACCGTCGGCCAGGGCGGCGGCCACCGGGCGGCGACGTCGCCGCCACAGCCACCAGCCCGCGCCGGCCAGCAGCAGCACCGCCCCCAGCACCCCCAGCAGCACCGGCGTCCGCTGCCACAGCGGGGTCGAGGTCGTCTTGGCCACCCCGGTGGCCGCCGCGCTCCAGGTGGCGGTGGCGCAGTCGTACGGACGGCTGCCGTCGCTGGTGAACGCGCAGGCGGGCGCGGTCACCGGCTGGCCCGCCGGGGCGGTGGCGAGCGACGTGTTCAGCGTGGTGACGCTTCGCGCCGGCAGCTTCAACCGCCAGGTCACCTCGCTCGCCGACTGCGCGCCGACGTGGCTTGCCCGACCGCCGGCGGTGATCAGCGATGGTGCCGACCCCGGCGGCAGCTCCTGCCGGATCGTGGTCTCCACCGGGGCGCTCCCGCTGTTGCGGACGTGGATCCGGTAGGCCGGCGCCGGCGTGGGCGCCGGCGCCACCGCCACGGTGACCGGTGGCTTGGGTGGCGGCGGCATCGCCTGGGTGGGCGTGGGCACAGCCGGCGGCGCGGCGGGCATACCCGCCCGGCCCGTGGGCGGCGCCGACGACTCCGACGGTGACGGCTCGGGCGCCACCGCCGGTGGTCGCTGGTGCGCGGCCGCCGGTTCGCGGGCCACCGCGGGCAGTGCCGGCACGGCGGCGAGGATGCCGAGGCAGTGGACGACCACCGCCAGGGCCTTGTGGTGTCGTGTCGATGCAGGCATACGAACGAACCTCCGGAGCCGACGCTATGGGCGGGGTCACGTCGTGCGGGTACGAAGTCGGGAAACCGGCCCCGGTCGCCGTCGGTTCGCGTACTCTGCGCCGCCACGCCCTCACCCACCTGGGCCCGGGGTCCTCACCGGCGGGGATAGATTGGCCGGGTGCGTATCGCTCGTTTTGCTCATGCCAAGGGAATGTCGTTCGGGGTCGTCGAGGGCGAGCCGGAGGCCGGGCCGCAGGGCCTGACCATCGCCGAGATCGAGGGGCACCCGTTCGGCCCGATCAAGTTCAGCGGTGGCCGCTGGGCCCTCTCCGACGTCCGGCTGCTCTCACCGATCCTGCCCAGCAAGGTGGTCTGTGTCGGCCGTAACTACGCCGAACACGCCGCGGAGCACGGCAGCGAGGTGCCGAAGGAGCCGCTGCTGTTCCTCAAGCCGTCCACCTCGGTGATCGGGCCGCGCGACGCGATCCGGCTGCCGATCTTCTCCAAGCAGGTCGAGCACGAGGCGGAGCTGGCGGTGGTGATCGGGGCGCCGGGCGCGCGCCGGGCCGACCGGGCCGCCGCCGAGCGGGCCATCTTCGGCTACACCTGCGCGAACGACGTGACCGCCCGCGACCTGCAGCGCTCCGACGGTCAGTGGACCCGGGCGAAGGGCTTCGACTCGTTCTGCCCGATCGGCCCGTGGATCACCACCGGGCTGGACGTCACCGACCTGGAGATCCGCTGCGAGGTCGGTCCCGACCCGGACGCGATGGAGGTCCGACAGCTCGGCCGGACCCGCGACATGGTCTTCGACGTGCCCGCGCTGGTGTCGTACATCTCGCACGTGATGACGCTGCTCCCGGGCGACGTGGTGCTCACCGGCACTCCGGCAGGGGTTAGCCCGCTCACCGACGGGGATACGGTCAGCGTGCGGATCGAGGGGATCGGCGAGCTCACCAACCCGGTGGTCCCGGTCGCCTGATCCGGCACCAACGTCCGAGAAACCACTGGTCACGTGGGGTTTCGGGGGTTGGATTTGGCCTGTCGGTGGCGGGAGGGTAAAGTTCATTCCCGGCACCGCAAGGGGCCAATGGGGTATGGGGTAATTGGCAGCCCGACTGATTCTGGTTCAGTTAGTCTAGGTTCGAGTCCTGGTACCCCAGCAACCGATGTTCGCAAGAATGTCGGTCGTTGCAGTGTGTTGGAGTCCGGCTCCGCTCCCCGTCAGGGGGCCGAAAAAGATCTCTGATAGACTTCAGCGGCGCCGCCCGGCAGGGCGGCGAAGGGAAAGATGGTTCTGGCCCCGTCGTCTAGCGGCCCAGGACGCCGCCCTCTCAAGGCGGTAGCGCCGGTTCGAATCCGGTCGGGGCTACAGCAGAAAGAGCCCGTCGCGCGCAAGCGCGGCGGGCTCTTCTCCTTTTGCCCGGCATACCCTCTCCCCCTCCCGCCACACCTCGCCCGCCCCAGGCTGGCCGCACACCGTTGATCATGAGGTTGACGGCGAAGGGACCTCCGAATCCGCCGCAAAGCTCATGATCAGCGGGTGGGGGCCCGGGGTGGGGGGTTACGGGGTGGGGGTTAGAGGCCGGAGAGGCGTTGGCCGGCGCGGACCACGGCCATGGCGTGGCGTTCGCCGGGGCGGCGGCCGAGGCGCTCGATCGGCCCGGAGATGCTGACCGCGGCGATCACCCGGCCGGTCCGGTCCCGGATCGGCGCCGAGACGCTCGCCACACCGGCCTCACGCTCGGCCACGCTCTGCGCCCAGCCGCGACGGCGGACCTCGGCCAGGGTGCGCCCGGTGAACTTCGACCGGGGCAGCAGCGGCATCACCGCCTCCGGCGGCTCCCAGGCGAGCAGGATCTGCGCGGCCGATCCGGCCGTCATCGGCAGCACCGAACCCACCGGAACGGTGTCCCGCAGCCCGCTGGCCCGCTCGGCGGCGGCCACGCAGATCCGCTCGTCCGCGCGGCGCAGGTAGAGCTGGGTGCTCTCGCCGGTGGCGTCGCGCAGCGCGGCCAGCAGCGGCTCCGCGGCGGTCAGCAGCACGTCCGGCGCGGCGTTGGCCAGCTCGCCCAGCCGTGGCCCGGGACGCCAGCGGCCCTGGGTGTCCCGTACCAGCATCCGATGGATCTCCAGCGCCTGTGCCAGCCGGTGCGCGGTGGCCCGGGGCAGCTTCGTGCGCTCAACAAGTTCGGCCAGGCTGGCGCCGTCGACACAGGCGGCCAGGATGACCACCGCCTTGTCGAGAACGCCGACACCGCTCATACTGTGTCCCACAAGCCGAAACTTACCTCCCAGAATTTAGGATGTCCAGATGGTGGGAGTCACTCAACCGAGGACCCTGGCCGAGAAGGTCTGGGACGCGCACGTCGTACGGTCCGCCGCCGGCGAGCCGGACCTGCTCTACATCGACCTGCACCTGTTGCACGAGGTGACCAGCCCGCAGGCGTTCGACGGGCTGCGGCTCGCCGGCCGTCGGGTGCGCCGTCCCGATCTGACGATCGCGACCGAGGACCACAACACCCCGACCGGCTACGCCGACCCGGCGTTCCGTCAGCGACGCGGCGACCTGCTGACCATCGCCGACCCGACCTCGCGCACCCAGATCGAGACGCTGCGCCGCAACTGTGCCGAATTCGGCGTGCGGCTGCACCCGCTGGGCGACGACAACCAGGGGATCGTGCACGTCATCGGCCCGCAGCTCGGGCTCACCCAGCCCGGCACGACGATCGTCTGCGGCGACTCGCACACCGCCACCCACGGCGCGTTCGGAGCGCTCGCCTTCGGCATCGGCACCAGCGAGGTCGAGCACGTGCTGGCCACCCAGACGCTCCCGCAGAGCCGGCCGAAGACCATGGCGGTGACGGTCACCGGTGAGCTCGCCCCCGGGGTCACCGCCAAGGACCTGGTGCTCGCGCTGATCGCGAAGGTGGGCACCGGCGGCGGTCGCGGACACATCGTCGAGTACCGCGGCGAGGCGATCCGCTCGCTCTCCATGGAGGGCCGGATGACCATCGCCAACATGTCCATCGAGTGGGGCGCCAAGGCCGGCATGATCGCGCCGGACGAGACCACCTTCGCGTACCTCAGGGGGCGGCCGAACGCACCGCAGGGGGCGGACTGGGACGCGGCGTTGGCCTACTGGCGGACGCTGCCCACCGACCAGGGCGCCACCTTCGACGCCGAGGTGACGCTGGACGCCGGTCAGGTCACCCCGTTCGTCACCTGGGGCACCAATCCTGGTCAGGGAGCGCCGCTGAGCGCGCCGGTGCCCGATCCGGAGGAGTTCGGCACCGACTCGGAGCGGGCCGCGGCCCGGCGGGCCCTGGAGTACATGGACCTGCGCCCCGGCACGCCACTGCGCGAGCTGCCGATCGACGTGGTCTTCGTCGGCTCCTGTACCAACGGCCGGCTGGAGGACCTGCGCGCCGCCGCCGACGTGCTGCGCGGGCACAAGGTGGCCGGCGGGGTGCGGATGCTGGTCGTACCCGGGTCCGCCGCCGTCCGGGAGGCCGCCGAGGCGGAGGGGCTGGACAAGGTCTTCACCGACGCGGGCGCCGAGTGGCGCTTCGCCGGCTGCTCCATGTGCCTGGGCATGAACCCGGACACCCTCAAGCCGGGCGAGCGCTCCGCCTCCACCTCCAACCGCAACTTCGAGGGCCGGCAGGGCCGGGGCGGGCGTACCCACCTGGTCTCGCCGCCGGTCGCCGCCGCCACCGCCGTGGCCGGCCGGCTGACCGCTCCCGCCGACCTGTAGAGGAGACACCGCTGATGCAGAAGTTCATCACCCACACCGGCACCGCGGTTCCGCTGCGCCGGTCCAACGTGGACACCGATCAGATCATCCCGGCCGTGTACCTCAAGCGGGTGACCCGGACCGGTTTCGCCGACGGGCTCTTCAGCGCCTGGCGGGAAGATCCGGAATTCGTACTCAACGATGCCGCCTATTCGGGGGCGTCGATTCTCGTGGCCGGTCCGGAGTTCGGCACCGGGTCGTCCCGGGAGCACGCCGTCTGGGCGCTGCGCGACTGGGGCTTCCGCGCCGTGCTCTCGCCCCGCTTCGGCGACATCTTCCGCGGCAACGCCCTCAAGGAAGGTCTGCTGCCGGTCGAGTTGGAATTGAAAGCGATCGAGGAGATCTGGGATCTCGTCGAGTCCGACCCGAGCGCACGGATCACCGTCGACCTGGCCGCCCGCGAGGTCCGCGCCGGGGATGCCACCTGGTCGTTCCCGCTGGACGACTTCAGCCGATGGCGGTTGATGGAGGGCTTGGATGACATTGGACTCACCCTCCGGCACGAGGCCGAGATCGGCGCCTACGAGGCGGCCCGAGCGCCGTTCCTGCCCGTGGTGGCATAGCCGATCGCCCGACGCGTACAGCAGATTCGCCCCCACCGGTGCCGCCGGTGGGGGCGAATCCGTTACGACACAAGGGCTTTTTTCTACCGAATGTTTGTGTCCAGGCAGCACAGGGCATACCGTGCGCGCAGAATGGCTCGCGTCGAGTCAGTTGCACAATCGGGAGGAAGTCGTGAACAAGGCCGAGCTCATCGAGGCGCTCGCCGTTCGCCTGGGGGACCGGAAAACGGCGACGGCCGCGCTCGACGCGGTCCTCACTGAGGTCCAGGCGGCGGTCACCAAGGGCGAGAAGGTGGCGATCACCGGATTCGGAGCGTTCGAAAAGCGTGTCCGGGGAGCGCGAACAGCGCGGAACCCCCGCACCGGCGAGGCGGTGAAGGTCAAGAAGACATCCGTGCCGACCTTCCGTGCGGGCGCCGGGTTCAAGGAGATGGTGGCCGCCGGCAAGGTGCCGAAGGCCACGGCGGCGGCCAAGAAGATTGCGGCCGCCACCAAGACGACCGCGGCCGCCAAGACCACCGGCGCGAAGGCGACCGGGGCCAAGGCGACCGGGGCGAAGGCCACCGGGGCCAAGGCGACCGGGGCCAAGGCGGCCGGCAAGAAGACCGCCGCGGCGAAGGCGACCAAGACCAGCGCGGCGACCAAGGCCGCCGCCAGCAAGAAGACGGCCCCGGCGCGGAAGACCGCGGCGGCGAAGACCACCACGACGAAGAAGACCACCGCGGCCAAGAAGACCACCGCGGCGGCGAGCAAGAGCACGGCGGCCAAGAAGGCGCCGGCGAAGAAGGCCCCGGCCAAGAAGGCGGCCACCCGGCGCTGACCGGCCGGCTCGAAGGGCGTCCACCGCAACGGTGGGCGCCCTTCGGCGTATCCGCGGACATTGACCGGTGCCGTCACCGCGCGGAGAATCGCCGTGCCGGTCACCCCGCCGGCGCCGAACGAGAAGAGGGCGCCGGTGCGTCAGCGTCAATTCGCCGTCGGTGCGCTCGCCCTCGGCGTCGTCCTGCTCACCGACGTGCTGCGGGTCTGGCTACCGGGCATCATCACCATCTTCGGGCAGGCCGCGTCGACCCCGGCCGAGCTGATGGGAGCCTTCGCCCTCGGCTGGTTCGTGCTGGCCCTGGCCACGCCGGCGCTGATCCGGCGGGCCGGTGCCCGCCGAGTCACCGTCGCGTCGGCCGTGCTGCTGGCCGCCGCCCGGATCGCGCTCACCGCCACCCCGGGCGGGCGGCCCCAACTGTGGCTCGCCACCGCCGGCCTGCTCGCCGGGCTGATCTGGCTCGCCGGCACCGCCTCGACGACCGACCGCCCGGTCCCGGGTCTCGCCCTGGGGCTGGCCGTGGGCGCGGCCGGGCACGCCGTCCTCGACACGTACGACCTGGTGTGGTGGGGGCGCTGGGAGGCCTGGCTGGTCAGCCTGGTCCTGGTGGCGCTCTTCCTGGCCGGGCAGGCGGCGCGGTCCGCGCCGTCCGGCGCCGGTGGTGCCCGCGCCTGGCTGCTGGCCGGCCCTGCGCTGCTGCTCGCCGGCATGGTGGCGCTCTCCCCGGCGCTGGCCCGCACCGGGAACTCCTACCTGCAGGGCGAGGCGGGCGTCGCCCGCTCCCCGTTGCTGGGCCTCGCGCCGCTGCCGCTGGCCGTCGCCGCCTTCCTGCTGGCCGCGTTGGCGGGAGCGCCCCGACCAGCCGGGCGGCTGCCCCGACCGGTGGCCGTGCTGATCGGCCCGGTCGCCGTGCTGGGTGGCGGAGTGCTCTTCGCCCTGCACCGGGGCGACCTGCTGCTCCCGGCGATGTTGCTCGCCGCCGTCGGCCTCGGCGCCTGCCTGGCCCAAGCCGCCGCCGGGAACGCCGCCGCCGCCGGGAACGCCGCCGCCGCCGTCCCGGGCGGCGCCGCCCGGGATCCGGGCGGCGCGACCGCCGACGGCGTCGGACCGGTCGCCCGCTCGACGGTGGACCCGGCTGAGGCCCGAGCCGCCACGGGCCGGGGCTACGCGGCCGTCGGCGGCATGCTCGTCTTCGCCCTCGCCGCCGTCGCGTACTACTCGGCCTACGACCTCGGCTACCCCAACGGCTGGGTGCCGGTGCTGGTCGCCGTGCTGGTCGCCGCGGTCGCGCTGGTCGCCCGGCCGGCCGGTGAGCCGGTGCACATACCGCTGCCGGCGGCCCGGACCACCGCGGCGGTCACCGCGTTGGCGCTGCTGGCCCCGGTGGTGGCCGACGAGGTGCCGCTCTCCGGCAATCGGGACGGGCCGCCGAAGCAGCTGACGGTGGTGGCCTACAACATCCGGATGGGCTTCGGGCTGGACGGGCGGCTCGACCTGCCCGGCCTGACCGCCGCGGTACGCCCGCAGCAGCCCGACGTGGTGATGCTCAGCGAGGTCGACCGGGGCTGGCTGCTCAACGGCGGGCACGACACCCTCGACCTGCTCGCCGACCGGCTCGGCATGCCGTACGTCTTCGCGCCCGCCGCCGATCCGCTGTGGGGCGACGCCGTGCTCAGCCGATGGCCGCTCACCGAGCCGCGAACCCTGCCGCTGCCCGCCGTCGGCGCCCCCACCGGTGCGCAGGCCCTCGCGGTCACCCTCGACCTCGGCGACGGGGTACGACCCGCGGTGGTGAGCACCCACCTGCAACCCCCACCGGGGCAGGGGCCGGTGGTCCAGGCCCGCGCGGTCGCCGAGTTCGCCACCGGGTACGCGGCCGGCCGGACGCTGGTGGTGGCGGGTGACCTGAACACCGAGCCCGGCGACCCGGCGTTCGCCGAGTTCACCCGGGCCGGGCTGGTCGACGCGCTGGCCGCGGCCCGACCGTTGCCGACCAGCCCCGCCGACCGTCCACGGCAGCAGATCGACCACGTCTTCGTCACCCCCGGCCTCGCCGCCACCGGGGCCCTCGCGCCGCGCGGCACGGCCAGCGACCACCTTCCGGTCGCGGTCACCCTCACCCTGCCGGCGGCCTGACCGCAGGTTCGACGGCCGGGCCGGCCGCAACGGTGCCAACCGGGCCGCGCGCCCACCATCGGACGGGTCGGTCAGAGGCGCTCGGCGGCGAGCAGCCCGTCAGTGGCGAAGGCGAGCAGCCAGCCGCCGCCCTTCGGGGTGGTGAAGTCCTCGCCGACCCGGCCGGTGAGCTGTTCGAGCGCACCGGGGATCACCTTGCCCTGGCTGCACACCGCCACCCGGTCGCCGGTGCCGGCCAGCTCCAGGAGCCGGGCGGCGAGGACGAGCGCCCGCTCGTCGCGCTGCTGACCCGGCTGCGGTTCGTCCAGGTCGCCGCAGACCTCGACCGGCAGGTCGAGGCGGGCGGCGGCCGGGCCGAGCGTCTGCACGCACCGGCGCGGCGACGCGGACACCAGCCGGGCCGGCCGTAGCAGCGACACCAGTTCGGCCAACGCCTGCGCCTGCGCCCAGCCCTCGGCGTCGAGCGGCCGCGCGGTGTCCGGACCGGACCAGGTCGCGCGCATGCCGGCGTGGGCGTGCCGGACCAGCACCACCGTCCCGATCACCGGCGGCAGTGCGGCGAACCCGGCCAGCACCTCGGCGTCGTGCGGGTAGCTGACCAGCCGGATCGCGTCGTCCACGGCGAGCCAGCGCACCTCGTCCACCTCGGTGCCGGGCTGGAAGCCACCGGTCGCCACTGCGCGCATCGACCAGTAGTCGACCACCTTGGGCCGCCCCTCGCTGCGGTAGCGCGCGCCGGGGAGCCGGACCTGCGGCACCGCCCGCACGTCGGTCTCCTCGGCCACCTCGCGGACCGCGGCCACCAACGGATGCTCGGCCGGCTCCAGCTTCCCCTTCGGCAGCGACCAGTCGCCGTAGCGGGGCCGGTGCACCAGGCAGACCTCGACCCCACCTGCTGTCGGCCGCCAGGCCACCCCGCCGGCCGCGCGGATCTCGGTCACCGCAGCCATCTGGTCCGCTTCCGCCGGTTGGCCCGATGCCAGGCGGCCGGGAATTCGGCCCGCATCCGGCGCACCGTGGCGCGCTCCCGTTCGGCGAGCCGCCCCGCGGTGACCGCCAGCTCGTGGTCGGCCGGCTGCGCGGCGGCCAGGGCCAGCCAGGTCTCCGCCGCGACCGCGGCGTCCTGGTGCTCGCCGAGCACGTCCTGCACCCGCTTCAGCTTGCGGGCCAGCCTGCCGGCGTCCGCGCCGAGCACCGGCGCGACGGCGGCGACCGCGTAGCGGGCCTGCTTGCCCCGCTTGCGCACCTCGTGCCACCGCTCGTCCGGCCCGGCCGGGTCGAGCGCCGCCACCCCGCCCGGCCGGCGCTTCCCGCCGGCGAGCCGGCGCCACGGGCGGGCCACCAGCCGGGGCAGCACCCGGGCGGCCGGTCGCTTCGCCTTCGGGGTGAGCCGGGGTGCCCGGGCGGCCAGCACCAGGGCGTCCACCAGGGCCAGGTAGCGGGGGGAGCCCAGCGCCTCGGCCACCTCCGCCAACGCCCGGTCCTGCCGTTCGGCGAGCGCGGCGTCCAGCCGGTCCACGGTGGCCGGGTCGAGTGGGCTGGTCGGGTCGGCCGCGGCGGTGCGCCGCAGCCGGTCGCGCAGCACCTCGGCGTCCCGTGCCGCGCCGAGCACCCCGGCGAGCCAGGCCAGCTCGTCGCGGAGCGGGCGGGCCCAGGCGGGACGCAGCAGCGGGGCGAAGGTGCGCAGGTCGCTGCGGAGCCGTCGGCAGGCCACCCGCATCTGGTGTACGGCGGTGTCGCCGTCGAGCGGGACGCCCAGCCGGACCAGCGGGTCGTGCTCCACCAGCCGCCGTACGCCGCGCCGGACCGCCTCGGTGACCACGTCACCGGCGGTCGGCTTGCTCGGCAGGCCGGTGGGCGGAACCAGGTCCGGTTCGCGCTCGGCCGCCGGGCCGAGCGCCCGCACGTGCTTCGGGACGAAGGATCCGCCGCGTGCCCCGGCCTCGCGCAGCACCGACCCGATCCGGTCCAGCAGGGCGCGGTCGCCGGCCTTGCGCTCCACCTCGAGCTCGCGGAAGGCGCCGGTGGGGGATCCGTCGCCGGCGAGCGTGGTCACCCGGTCGTCGACCACCTCGGCGAGCACCTCGCCGGCCGGCCCGAGCACGTCGTAGGCGTGCCGCTCGGTGCGGACCAGCGCGGCCGGGGCCAGTGGTGCGCCCCGGGCCTGCACGGTGACCAGCGCCGCCAGTTCCGCCGGCGGGTCGCCGACCGGCCCGGCCCGGGAGATCTCCTGCCGGATGCCGGGGGTGTCGGTGGGTAGTTTCACCGTCCAGGGCAGCTCGTCGCCCTCCCGGCGGCGCAGTGAGACCCCGGCGCGGGCCAGCCGCAGATCGACCGTGTCGACGTAGGTGGCGAGCAGGGTCACCGGCGCTCGGGCGCGCACCTCGCCACCCGGCGGGGCGGCCGACGAGAGGTCGGGCAGAACGAAGGCGTCGTCCACCTCGTACTTCCGTTCCTCCTCGACCACTTCGTCAGCCTATGCCCCGCACGGTCAGCCGGCAGTGCCACCGACCCGGCGCAGCAGCAACTCCTGCAGGTGGGCCAGCGGCTCCTCGGGGGTGCCGGCCCGCCGGGTCCAGGCACCGTCCCCGGCCAGCTCGAACCCCTCCACCTCGGGGCTCATCGCGGCCGTCAGCACCTGGTCCAGCTCGGCCCGGGCGACCGGATCGGTGACCTGCACCAGCGCCTCCACTCGCCGGTCCAGGTTGCGGTGCATCAGGTCCGCCGACCCGATCCAGAACTCGGCGTCGCCGTTGTTGCCGAACCGGAAGACCCGGGAGTGCTCCAGGAACCGGCCGAGGATCGAGCGCACCCGGATGTTCTCCGACAGCCCCGGCACCCCCGGTCGCAGCGTGCACATGCCCCGGATCAGCAGGTCGACGTGCACACCGGCGCGGGAGGCGCGGTAGAGCGCGTCGGTGATCGCCTCGTCGACCAGCGCGTTCACCTTGAACTGCACCAGACCGGGCATGCCGAGCCGGACGTGGGAGATCTCCCGTTCGATCCGCTCGATCAGGCCGCTGCGGATGCCCTGCGGGGCCACCAGCAACCGGCGGTACGCGGTCTGCCGGCTGTAGCCGGTGAGCACGTTGAACAGGTCGGTCAGGTCGGCGCCGATCTCCGGGTCGGCGGTGAGCATGCCGAAGTCCTCGTAGAGCCGGGCGGTCTTCGGGTGGTAGTTGCCGGTGCCGATGTGGCAGTAGCGACGGATCTGGTTGCCCTCCTGGCGTACCACTAGCGCGGTCTTGCAGTGCGTCTTCAGTCCGACCAGGCCGTACACCACGTGGCAGCCGGCGCGTTCCAGCGTCCGGGCCCAGCCGATGTTGGCCACCTCGTCGAAGCGCGCCTTCACCTCCACGAGCACCACCACCTGCTTGCCGGCGGCCGCGGCGTCGACCAGGGCGTCCACGATCGGGGAGTCGCCACTGGTGCGGTAGAGGGTCTGCTTGATGGCCAGCACGTTCGGGTCGGCGGCGGCCTGCTCGATGAAGCGCTGCACGCTGGTGGCGAAGGAGTGGTACGGGTGGTGCACCAGGATGTCCCCGTCGCGCAGGGTGGCGAAGACGCTGCGCGGGACCTCGCCCTCGGTGAGCCGCGGATGGGTGGACGGCACGAACGGCTTGTCCTTCAGGTCCGGCCGGTCCGCCTCGCCGTAGAGCTGCCAGAGCGCCGAGAGGTCGAGCAGGCCGGGTACCCGCAGCACGTCCTGGTCGTCCATGTCCAGCTCACGGACGAGCAGCTCCAGCATGTGGTCGGTGATCGAGGCGGCCACCTCCAGCCGGACCGGCGGACCGAACCGGCGCCGGGCCAGCTCCCGCTCCAGCGCCTGGAGCAGGTCCTCGTCCCGGTCCTCGTCGACCTCCACCTCGGCGTTGCGGGTGACCCGGAACAGGTGGCACTCGACCACCTGCATCCCGGAGAAGAGCTGCCCGAGGTGCACCGAGATCAGGTCCTCGACCGGCAGCATTCGCAGCCCGGGCTGGTCCCGGTGCACCCGGACGAACCGGGGGACGTTGTTCGGCACCTTCACCCGGGCGAACAGCTCCGACCCGCCGTCCGGGTCGCGGACGGCCACGGCCAGGTTGAGCGACCGTCCGGAGATGTACGGGAACGGGTGCGCCGGGTCGACCGCGAGCGGCGTCAGCACCGGGAAGATCTGCTCCCGGAAGTAGGCGCGCAGCCGCTCCCGTTCGGCGTCGTCCAGCTCGCTCCAGCGCAGGATGCGGATCTCCTCGTCGGCGAGCTTGGGCAGCACGTCGTCGACGAAGCAGGCGGCGTGCCGGGCGACCAGCGCGGCGGCCTTCTCGGAGATCAGTTCCAGTTGGGTGCGCAGCGGCATCCGGTCACCGCCGCGGACCGGCAGGCCGGCCTGCAACCGGCGCTTCAGCCCGGCCACCCGCACCATGTAGAACTCGTCCAGGTTGCTGGCGAAGATGGCCAGGAACTTCGCCCGCTCCAGCAGTGGGGTGCGGGGGTCCTCGGCGAGCGCCAGCACCCGGGCGTTGAAGTCGAGCCAGGAGAGCTCCCGGTTGAGGAACCGCTCCTCGGGCAGCGGTTCGGCGGCCGGCGGTTCGTCGTCGCCGCGGTCGGCAGCCAGGTCGGGGGCGGGCGCGGGTCGGGGGGCGAGGGCCGAGCCGGGGGTGGCGACCGGGTCGAGCACCTCCTCCAGCCCGTCCGAAGCGGCCGCCGCGTCGGCGGCGGGCAGGTCGGTACGGGCAGCCCGGGGGTGCTCGGCGTCGTCGGGCGGGTCACCGGGGCGGAAACGGCCGTCGTCGCCACGCAGCCGGGTGCCGTTGCGGGCCCCGGTGTGCTCGGGGGTGGGCTTGGCGGGTTGCTCGCGAGGGGTGCTCACCTGCTCATAATCACCCGAATCCGGTGAACGCAAAATGAACTTGGCGGCGACGCGTCAGCTCATCGTCGGCAACGTCACGCGTACCACCTCACCGGCGGCGTCGGTCTCCACCCGCAGCCGCTGCCCGAGGCGGAGCAGACGCAGGCCGGAGGCGTCGAAGGCGCGGGCCGGAAAGGGCAGCTCGGTGCCGTCGTCGAGGAGCAGCAGACCGCTGCGGGTCGCCGCGTCGTAGGTGGCCACCGTGCCCTGCATGCGAGCACCGTACACCGGCGGGCACCTCAGCCCGGTGCGCCGGCCGGGCAGTGGGCGCCGACGAGTGCGGCGCTGCGTGGCCCGAGCCCGATCCCGGCGGCGACGGTGAGGTCGGCCGCGGTGTCGACGTCCCGGCGCAGGCTCGGCCAGTCGCCGGTGAGCGGCAGCGCCCCGCTGGCCGCGTGCGCGGCGGCCGAGTCGGTCCCGAACCGGGGGTCCAGCGGCGTCCCCGGCGGCGCGGCGAGCAGCACGGTGCCGCCGCCCGGCGCGTCGGCCACGAACCGGCGTACGGCCGGGGCGGCCTGCGCCGCTGCCAGCGCCGCGGCCAGCTCGGCCGGGCGCAGCGCGGGCAGGTCGGCGGTGAGGCCGGCCACCCAGCCGCCGGGCGCGGCGGAGGCGCCGTGTCGGAAGGCGGCGTTCAGGCCCGCGTCCGGCTGGTCCGGCAGCACTCGCGCGCCGGCCTGGCGGGCCGCCGCACCCATCCGGGGGTCGTCGGTGACCACCAGGATCTCGGCGACCGCCGGGCAGGCCCGCACCGCGCGGACCGTGTCGGCCGCCAGCGCGAGCGCCAGCTCCTCGTGGGGTACGCCCGGCAAGGCCCCGCGCAACCGGCTCTTCGCCGCCGCCAGGCGCTTCACCGGGACCACCACGGTCCACCTCGGCTGACTCACACCTGCAATCCTGCCAGCCGGGCGGCGGTACCCCTCACTGGCCGTACCCCGAGGCAGCAGGCATGATTTCCGCTGCGGGTGTCACCGGCGGGGCCGGTGGGCGGGGCCCGGGCGGCACGAGGAGGCGCGGTGGCACGGCGGAGGCTGGGGTTCTGGCGACGGTTCGCCGTGTTGCTGGTCAAGCCGGTGATGACCGTCTGGACCCGGCGGACCTGGCGGGGGATGGAACACCTCGGCCGGGACGGCGGCATGATCATCGTGGCGAACCACCTGTCGCACGCGGACCCGCTGGTCTCCGCGCACTTCATCTTCGACTCCGGGCGCTGGCCGCAGTACCTGGGCAAGGCGAGCGTGTTCCGGGTGCCGGTGGTCGGCTGGATCCTGCACCGCTGCCGGCAGATCCCGGTGGAACGGGGCACGGTGGACGCGGCCCGGTCGCTGGACGCGCTGATCACCGCGGTCAAGGAGGGCGGCGCCGTGGTGATCTACCCGGAAGGCACCACCACCCGGGAGCCGGAGCTGTGGCCGATGAAGGGCAAGACCGGCGCCGCGCGGCTCGCGCTGGCCACGGGCGCCCCGGTCGTCCCGGTGGCGATGTGGGGCCCGGAGCGGATCTTCGACCCGCGGACCGCCCGGCTGAGCCTGCGCCCCCGGATCCCGGTAACCGTGGTGGCCGGTCCGCCGGTCGACCTGAGCCGGTGGGCCGGCGCGTCGCCGAACCGGGTCACCCTGGAGGAGATGACGGACGCGATCATGCTGCAGCTGCGCGACATGCTCGCCGAGATCCGCGGCGGCACCCCGCCACCGCTCTGGGAACGCCCCGGCCGCGCCCAGCGCCAGCAGCAGGGAGACGCGGCGTGAGCGAGCGACAGCGAGCGAATCATCGACTCAGTGCGGCTGAGCCTCATGACAGCACGGAGCGCAGCGGAGTGCTGGCATGAGCGAGCGGAGCGGGCACGTCGCGGTGCTGGGCGCCGGCTCCTGGGGCACCGCGTTCGCCAAGATCCTGGCCGACGCCGGCCGGGATGTGACCATCTGGGCCCGGCGGCAGCGGGTCGCGGACACGCTGCGGGACGAACGGCGCAATCCGGAGTACCTGCCGGGCCTGGCGCTGCCGGAGCGGGTCACGGCGACCGGGGACGCCGCCGAGGCGATCACCGGCGCCGAGCTGGTCGTGCTGGCGGTGCCGTCGCAGACCCTGCGCGGCAACCTGGCCGAGTGGTCCGGTCACCTGCACCCGGACGCCACGCTGGTCTCCCTGATGAAGGGCATCGAGCTCGGTACCACCCGGCGGATGAGCGAGGTGATCGTGGAGACCGCCGGGGTCACGGCGGACCGGGTGGTGGTGGTCTCCGGCCCGAACCTCGCCCCGGAGATCGCCGCCGAGCAGCCGGCCGCGACCGTGGTCGCCGGAACGGACAGCCGGCGGACCACCCTCGTGCAGTCGTCGATCCGCACGCCGTACCTGCGCCCGTACACCAACGACGACGTGATCGGCTGCGAGCTGGGCGGGGCGGTCAAGAACGTGATCGCGCTGGCGTACGGCATCGCCACCGCGATGGGCTTCGGCGACAACACCCGGGCGATGCTGATGACCCGAGGGCTGGCCGAGACCGCCCGGCTGGGCGTGGCGCTCGGCGCGGACCCGATCACCTTCGCCGGTCTGGCCGGCATGGGCGACCTGGTCGCCTCCTGCTCGTCCCCGCTGGCCCGCAACCGGACCTTCGGCGAGCACCTGGGCCGCGGCGAGACGCTGGAGCAGGCGCAGGCCGCCACCCGGCAGACCGCCGAGGGCGTGAAGAGCTGCCTGGCGATCCGCGACCTGGCGCGGGCGCACGGCGTGGAAATGCCGATCACCGAGCAGGTCGAGCGGATCTGCCACGAGGGGATGGATCCGCGCCTCGCCGTGGACACCCTGATGAGCCGGACCGCCAAGCCCGAGTCGTACGAGTGAGGATCCGATGACTGATCTGGGGGACGGCACCCGCTGCGTACGCGCCGGGTTGCCCGAGCCGGCGCCCGGGCAGCCGTTCCTGCCCGGTCCGGTCTTCGCCGCGCCGTACCACGTCGACCCGTGGCAGGGGCCGGCGGCGAGCCCGAACGGCTACGGCCGCCCGGACAATCCGACCCGCCGGCTGCTGGAGGCGGCCATCGGCGAGCTGGAGGGCGCCGACTGCCGGGTCTTCGCCAGCGGGCAGGCCGCGATCACCGCGCTGCTGCTGACGGTGCTCCGGCCGGGCGACACCGTGGTGCTCCCCACCGACGGATACTTCCCGGTCCGGGCGTTCGCCACGGACGTGCTGGCCGAACTGGGCGTCCGGGTGCTCTTCGCGCCGACGGTCGGCCCGTACCCCGACCTGGCCGGGGTGCGGCTGGTGCTGGTGGAGACCCCGGCCAATCCGGGTCTCGACGTGGTCGACGTGGCCGCGCTGGCCGACCGGGCGCACGCCGCCGGCGCGCTGCTCGCGGTGGACAACACCACCGCGACTCCGCTGGGGCAACGTCCGCTGGACCTCGGCGCGGACCTGGTGGTCGCCTCCGGCACCAAGGCGCTCACCGGGCACTCCGACCTGCTGCTCGGCTACCTGGCCACCCGGTCCACGGTGCTGCTCGAGGCGGTGACCGGCTGGCGTACCACCACCGGCGCCGTCCCCGGCGCGTTCGACGCCTGGCTGGCTCACCGGTCGCTGGCCACCCTTGATCTGCGACTGGCCCGGCAGAGCGCCAACGCGGCGGCGGTCGCCTCGCTGCTGGCCGACCGCGTGGACGTGACCGGCCTGCGCTGGCCCGGCCGACCGGAGGACCCGGCCTACCCGGTGGCGTCGGCCCAGATGCGCCGGATGCCGGGGGTGCTCTGCTTCGACCTCGGCACGGCGGACCGGGTCGGCCGGTTCGTCGAGGCCGCCCGCCTGGTCGCCGCGGCCACCTCGTTCGGCGGTCTGCACACCACGGCCGACCGCCGGGCCCAGTGGGGCGACGACACCGGCCCCGGCTTCGTCCGGCTCTCCTGCGGGGTGGAGGACACCGCGGATCTGGTGGCCGACATCGCCGCCGCGCTCGCCGCCGCCGGCCCGGCTACCTGATCCCCGGCCGGCGGGATATCGTTCCGGTGGCCCGCGACGGGGCCCGAATCCGAGGAGGTGAGTCCGATCCACCCGACAACAGGACCGGCGCTCCCTCCCGCGTCCAGGCCGCCACGGTAGCGGCCACGGGAGCGCCGTCGAGCGCTCCCGGAGGCTTCCCATGACCGTGCCCCTCCCTACCGACCGTTCCGCCCTGGTGCACCGGCTGCGCGCCGCCGGCTGCGTCTACGCCGAGGACGAGGCCGAGCTGCTCCTCGACGCCGCCGAATCCCCGGCCGCGCTGGCCGACCTCGTCGACCGCCGGATCGCCGGCACACCGCTGGAACACCTGCTCGGCTGGGCCGAGTTCTGCGGGCTGCGGGTCGCCGTCGACCCCGGCGTCTTCGTGCCGCGCGGACGGACCGGCCTGCTGGTCGCGGCCGCCGCGGCGGTCACCGGGCCGGCGCCGGCCGTGGTGGACCTCTGCTGTGGCTCCGGGGCGACCACGCTCGCGCTGGCGCAGCGGCTCAGCCCCCGCTGGCTGGCTGCCGCCGACATCGACCCGGCGGCGGTGGCCTGCGCCCGGCGCAACCTCGCCGATCTGGCCGTGCCGGTCTTCGAGGGCGACCTGTTCGCGCCACTGCCGGCGCGCTGGCGGGGCCGGCTGGACCTGGTCGTCGCCAACGCCCCGTACGTGCCGACCGGGGCGGTGGCGCTGATGCCGGCCGAGGCGCGGCTGCACGAGGCCCCGATGGCCCTGGACGGCGGCTCGGACGGCCTGGCGGTGCTGCGCCGGGTGGCCGAGGGGGCAGCCGACTGGCTGGCGCCCGGCGGGCACCTGGTGGTGGAGGTCGCCGCGGTGCAGGCCGACGCGCTCTGCGCGGAGCTCACCGGTCTGGGGCTGACGCCGCAGGTGCGCCACGACGAGGACCTGGACGCGACGGCGGTCACCGCCCGCCGCCCGACCTAGCCGCCGGGCCCTGCCCAGCCCGTCGGGCCCGGCCCGCCCGGCCTGGCCGCCGACGCCGACCGGCCCGTTCCGCCGCCGCCGCCGTCGCGTCGGCGGCGGAGTCGTGGGGAGCGGTATACCGCTGAGGAATATCTATGCCTCCGCGGTATACCGCTCCCGAGGACACGTCCCGCCGTGCGCCCGCTCCTGCCGCCGGTTGCCCGGGCGGCGTGGCGGTGGCCGGGGGATGAGCACTAGCCTCTGCTCACAGCTCGCCGGGCCGCGTCGACCACGGCGCGGGCGGGCCGGGCGTCACCAGGGACGGGAGGCGGTTCGGTGGGCAGCGCAGGGGTTCCGGTGGTCGTCGGGCTGGACAACGGCGGCACCAGCAACAACGCCACGGTCCTCACCCTGGACGGCCGGTTCCTGGTCGACGGGCTGGCGGAGATACCGAGTGAGGTGCAGGACGGCCCGGACGCGGCGATCGAGGCGCTGGCCCGCGCGCTGGACGGCGTCCTGGCGCACGTGGGGGTGCCGCGCGAACTGGTCCGGGCGGTCGGGCTGGACACGCCGGGCCCGGCGAGCGCCACCGGGGTGATCTCCTCGCGCGGGTCGACCAACTTCTCCCAGCCGGCCTGGCGGGGCTTCGACGTGCGCGGCGCGCTCGAGCGGCGGCTCGGCCTTCCGGTGATCTACCACAACGACGGCAACGCGGCCGCGCTCTACGCCCACCACGTCCACTTCGGAGCCGAGGCGATGGCCCGGTCGTCGGTCTCGGCGATCGTCGGCACCGGGCTCGGTGGCGGCGTGGTGGAGGGCGGCCGGGTGATCGCCGGGGCCGCCGGGATGGCGGGCGAGCTGGGCCACGTGCACCTTCCGCTGCACGGGCTGCTCGCCCCGGACCAGCCGGTGCCGGTCTGCGCCTGCGGCTTCGACGGGGACGCGGAGAGCATCGCCTCGCTGACCGCCATCGAACACAACCTGCTGCCGTACTGGCTGACCCGGTACGTCGGGCACCCGTTGGCCGCGGAGCCGCCGGCCCGGGCCGCCAAGCTGGTCCGGGGTTACGGCGAGCGGGGTGACGCGCTGGCCCGCGCGATCTTCACCCAGCAGGCCATGGCGCTCGGCCGGTTGTTCACGATCGCCGCCAACTTCACCGATCCGCATGCCTACTTCGTCGGCGGTGGGGTGGTGGAGGCGGCGCCGGAGTTCCGCGACTGGTTCCTCGCCGAGGTCCGGGAACACACCGTGCTCCGTGCGGAACAGGCGGCCGTGGCCACCTTCGCCCTGGTCCCGGACCGGGACATGGCCGGCGCCCGGGGGGTGGCGATCGCGGCGCTGGAGGCGCTGCGGGCCGGCCCCGCGCCCCGGTCGGTGGTCGCCTGACCGGCAGCCACCTTCGGAGCACCCCGGGCCCGGCCGGCCACCGCCAACCGGCGGCCGGTCGGGCCTCGGCGTCCGGCCACCGCCCACCGGTGGCCGGACACCGAGGGTGGTCAGCGGCGCGGCGGCGCCTGGGCGAACGCGGCCCAGGCGGTCGGTGCGAAGAGCAGCGCCGGGCCGGTCGGGTCCTTGGAGTCGCGGACGGCGACCAGTTGAGGGATCACCGCCACCTCCACGCAGGCGCCCTCGTCGCCGCTGCGGCTGCTCTTGCGCCAGCCGGCTGCGGCCAGCGCCGCGCTGATCGTCGGTGTCATCGGTCCTACCGTCCCTTCAGGAGTTCGAGGAGCTGGTCGCGGCTGTCCGCCGGGCTCAGCGCGACCGTCCGCAGATGTTCCATGATCTTCGTGCAGGTACGCAGGTCGCCGGGGCGGTCGAGGATCATCTGACCGGCCACCGTCTCCACCGAGGCGATGATCGGGTCCTCCGGGTCGGCGAACTCCAGGATGTGCAGCGATCCCCGGGTGCCCCGGTGGTAGCCGGCGGCCAGTGGAATCACCTGGACGGTGATGTTCGGCAGCTCGGCCATCTTCACCAGGTGCCGGAGCTGCCCGTCCATCACCGACCGCTCGCCGACCGGCCGGAGCAGCGCGCCCTCGTCGATGATCGCGTCGAAGATCGGCGGCTCGTCGCCGGTGAGCCGCTGCTGGCGGTCCAGCCGGAGCTTGACCCGCTGCTCCACCTGCTCGTCGCTGAGTGTGTGCGGCCCGCCGCGCATCACCCCGCGGATGTAGTCGGCGGTCTGCAGCAGCCCCGGCACCACCGACGGCTCGAAGTTGGCGATTCCGGTGGCCTCGGACTCGAAGGCGATGAAGTCGATGGTCCGGCGGTCCAGCAGGTACGAGTAGGAGACCCACCAGCCCGGCTTGCGCGCGTCCTTGGCCAGCTGGACCGCCGCGGCGACGTCGTCGGGGCCGACCCCGTAGAGGGTGAGCAGCGCCCGCACGGTGGCCGGGTTGACCAGCGTCTGGGCGTTCTCGTACCGGGAGAGGGTGCTGCGGGTGCTGTTGATCTCATCCGCCGCCGCCTCCAGGGTCAGGCCGGCGGCCTCCCGGTTGGTGCGCAGAGCGATGCCCAGGCGGCGGGCGCGGGCGGTCTTCGGAGCCATGCATCGATGGTCGCACACATTTCTGGGAACCGATACATGAGAGAACGCCGATGAGAGTTGCATTCATGGGTCTACAGCTGTCAATCTGTTATCGCGTCCTCACCGCCGGTTGTCGTGGCGACGGTGGTGGTGAGCGACCGGAGGGGATGGGGCGCGCGGCGATCGGGTTTCTCCCCCGTACCCGATCGCCGCGTGCCGCCCCGTCCCGGCCCGTCCGAAGGGAGTCAGCGTGCGTACCGGTCCGCAAGCCCGCGTCGACCACCCTGGGCCCCGGCGATGACCCGCTTCCTGGTGGTGCTCACCGACGTACGCCCGATCGAAGGGCCCGTCCGCAACGAGCGGACCAGCCCGGAGCGGCGTCGCCAGGTGGTCGGCGCCAGCAGCCGGGAGGCGGCGGACCGGATCGCCGGCGCGTTCATGGCGCTCGGCATGGTGCGGGCCGGCCGCCAGCGGGTGAAGGTGATCGCCGTGGGCCGGCGGCACGCCCGCGACTGAGGCCGTCGGGGCGGGTGGCAGCGCCCGACCGGCCCGCCCCGACCCCTCAGAGCAGCTTGCGCTTCTTGAGGTAGGCGACGAGGTCGTCGTAGACGCCGCCCTCGTTGGCGAACATGGCGACGTTGCGGGCGGTGGCCATCCAGGGCCGGGTCGACGGCCGGACCTCCTTCAGCGCCCGGTCGAAGTCCCGCTGCTCGATCATCCGCACCTCGCCGCTGCGCACCGAGTCGGCCATCGCGAACTCGGCGGCCGTCTCGCAGAGGTGGGCCAGGTCGGCCCCGGAGTAGTCCTCGCTGGCCGCGACCACCTTGCGCAGGTCGATCTTGGCGATCGGCCGCTCCCGCAGGTGGTACTCGAGGATGGCTCGCCGGGCCTCCGGGTCCGGCGGCAGCACCAGCACCACCCGGTCGAGCCGGCCCGGACGGCGCAGCGCCGGGTCGACGTCCCATGGGGTGTTGGTGGCGGCCAGCACGAACACGCCCTCGTTGTTGCCCTCCATGCCGTCCAGCTCGGCGAGCAGCTGGTTGCCCAGCGTCCGCATCGAGCTGGAGCCGACCTGGGAGCGCTTGTGCCCGAGCGCGTCGACCTCGTCGAGGAAGAGCACGCACGGCGCGTTGCGGCGGGCCGCCTCGAACAGCTCGTGCAGGTTCCGCTCCGAGTTGCCCATCCACATGTCCAGCACGTCCACGATGGAGAGCGAGACGAACTTCGCGCCCATCTCCCCGGCGACCGCCCGGGCCAGGAAGGTCTTGCCGCAGCCGGGCGGCCCGTAGAGCATCAGCCCGCCGCGCAGGCTCTTGCCGTACATCCGGCGCAGCTGCGGGTTGCGCAGCGGGCCGAGGAAGGCCAGCTCCAGCCGCTCCTTCACCGCCGACATGCCGCCCACGTCGGCCAGCCGGATCGTCGAGGTCTCCACGTCGTACACCCGGTCGTGGTCGCCGGTGACCGGGTCCGGCTCGTCGTCGGCGCGGGCGAAGCGCGGCGGGACGACGTCGGCGAGCTCCTGCTCGTAGGCCGCGAGTGGGTCGTCGCCCGCCGGCCCGGCCGCGCGCTGTGCGGGCGGCCGCGTCGCCGGGCCGGAACCGGGCGCCGGGGCCGCGCCGGGCGTGGGCGTCGGCGGCGGTACGGCGGCGCCGAGCGCCCGTTGCATCAACGCCTGCGCCTGATCGCTGCCCGGATCCCGGGCGAGCGCCTGGCCGATCTGGGCGATCGCCTCGCCGCCGCGGCCGGCGTCCAGCAGCAGCGTGGCGAGGTGCAGGCGGAGCGGCAGGTCGTCCGGGCGCGCGTCGAGCGCGGCCGACAGGGAGTCGATGAGGGCGTCGGAGCTCACAGCCGAGCAGCGTAGTGCCGCTGCCGCCCAGCGCGCTCACCCGCTCCACCGTGGCCGACGGAGGCGCACCCCCGGATGCGATGGGCGATTACGCACCGTATACGCGCTGCTGACCGAATGCGGTGTGGTGCTGCGTCTCACCGGGTATGAGCCTCGACCGGTCGCCACGCACAGTAAGGTCAACCGGGTGAGCGACGAGCCCGCATCCGCGACCGGAGAGGTGACCGGAGTGACCACCCCAGGCAAGACCCGCGTGGCGATCGTGTTCGGCGGCCGCAGCCCGGAGCACGGCATCTCCGCTGTCAGCGCCGGCAGCGTGATCGGCGCGCTCGACCCGGACGAGTACGAGGTGGTGCCGGTCGGTATCACCCGCGCGGGGCAGTGGGTGCTCACCAGTGGCGATCCGGAGCAGCTCGCCATCAGCGCCCGCCAGCTGCCGGAGATCACCGCCCAGTCCGGGGTCGACCTCGTGCTGCGCGCCGACCCCACCGGCAACGGGCTGATGGTGCTCGACCCGGCCGAGGGCCCCCGGGCACTGGCCGACGTGGACGTGGTCTTCCCGGTGCTGCACGGTGCGTACGGCGAGGACGGCACGATCCAGGGGATGCTGGAGATGGCCGGCATCCCGTACGTCGGGGCGAACGTCTTCGCCTCCGCCGCCGCGATGGACAAGGAATTCACCAAGAAGCTCTGCGCCGCGGAGGGCATCCCGGTCGGCCCGTACGCCGTGCTGCGCAACGGGATGACGCTGAGCGAGGCCGACAAGGAGCGGTTGGGCCTGCCGGTCTTCGTCAAGCCGTCCCGGGCCGGCTCGTCGTTCGGCATCACGAAGGTCACCGACTGGGCCCAGCTGGACGCGGCCGTGGCCACCGCCCGGCAGATCGACCCGAAGGTGCTCATCGAAGGCGCGGTGATCGGCCGCGAGATCGAGTGTGGCGTGCTGGAGGGCGAGGCCGGTGGCGCACCCGAGGCGTCGGTGCTGGCCGAGGTGCGGCTCGTCGCCGGCTACGAGTTCTACAACTTCGAGGCGAAGTACATCGACTCGGAGCAGGCCTGCGAGTACGACATCCCGGCCGGCCTGCCCGAGCGGGTGACCCGCCAGGTCCAGGAGTACGCGGTGCGCGCCTTCACGGCACTGGACTGCGCCGGACTGGCCCGGGTCGACTTCTTCGTCACCCCGGAGCTGGACGTCTACCTCAACGAGATCAACACGATGCCGGGCTTCACCCCGTCGTCGATGTTCCCCCGGATGTGGGCGGCCGCCGGCCTGGAGTACCCGAAGCTGGTCGACCGGCTGATCCGCACCGCCCTCAACCGCGGCGTCGGCCTGCACTGAGCGGCCGGGGCGTCAGCCCTGGCAGCCGGCCGGGGTGTCGCCGCCGGAGGGCACCGAGGCCACGATGGTGTCGGAGATGGGCGCCGCCCACTGCAAAGGCTGCCCGTAGGCGCGGGGCACCCGGACCGTCACCGCGGTCTCCCGGTCCACCGTGGTGAGCACCGTCGCGTCGGTCTGCTCGGCCGCGTGCCAGCAGACCTTGTTGACCATCCAGACCTCGTCGGTCGGCGGAATGGTCGGCTCGGCGCCGCCGCAGGCCACGGTGAGCGCCGGATCGCCGTACGCGGCGTTCTGCTCGGGACCGGCGGTGACCGGACGCTGGTTCAGGTCGCGGACGGTCGGCGGCAACTGGGAGAGCAGGGCGCGACAGACGGTGGCCGGCCGGGCGGCCAGCGCCGGGGCGGCCATCTCGACCGGCGCGGTGGACTGGGCCCGGGCGGTCGTCGCCGACGCGCTCGGCGTGGGCGCCGGTGTGTCGGGGGAGAGCTGCGCGAGGACGAACCCGGCCACCAGCAGGGTGACCGGCAGTGCGATCAGCGCCGAGATCAGGGCGGCGCGGCGGTTGCCCCCGTCCCGCCCCGGCCCGGTGCCGGCGGTCGCCTCGGGGCGCTCGTCGGCCCGGTCCGGGGAGTCGGCCGGAGAAGTAGTGATCTTGTCCACTTACAGCCGCACCACCGAACACGTGAGCGTGCGGGTGATGCCGGGCACCATCTGCACGTTGCTGACAATGAGTTTGCCGAGCTCGTCGACGGTGTTCGCCTCGGTGAGGACGACCACGTCGTACGGCCCGGTGACGGCGTCGACGCGTACCACGCCGGCGAGGTCCGCGATGAGACCGGCCACGTCACGTGCGCGGCCGACCTCGGTCTGGATGAGGATGTACGCCTGTACCACGACTGACCTCCCTCCGTCGCCGCCCTCGGGCGGCCCGAAGGGTGAAACTACCCTACGGAGCAGGTCCGATCCCTATCGGTGGTCGAGGAGCAGCGGTGAGCGAGCACGCCGGGGTTGGGCGGCAGGAGCGGAACGAGGTGGCGGGGGTGAGCGTCGCGGGGATCGGCGAGTTCGGATTGATCGAGCGGGTGACCGCCCGGCTGGCGTACGGGCCGGCGACCCTGCTCGGGCCCGGCGACGACGCGGCCGTGGTCGCGGCGCCGGACGGCCGGGTCGCGGCGTCGACCGACGTGCTGGTCGAGGGGCGGCACTTCCGGCGGGACTGGTCCAGCGCCCGGGACGTCGGGCACCGGGCGGCGGCGGCCAACCTGGCCGACATCGCGGCCATGGGAGCGACCCCGACGGCCCTGCTGGTCGCCCTCTGCATGCCGGCCGAGCTGGAGTCGGGCTGGGCGGAGGAGTTGGCCGACGGGCTGAGCGCCGAGGCGGCGATCGTGGGCGCCAGCGTGGTCGGCGGCGACATGTCGGCCAGCCCGACGTTGACCATCGCGGTGACCGCCCTCGGTGACCTCGGTGGCCGGGCGCCGGTGCGGCGCTCCGGAGCCCGCCCGGGGGACGTGGTGGCCCTCGCCGGCCGCTCCGGCTTCGCGGCGGCCGGGCTGACCGTGCTCTCCCGTGGATTCCGCACGCCCCGGCTGCTGGTCGAGGCGTACCGGCGGCCCGAGGTGCCCTACCAGGCCGGCCCGCACGCCGCCCGGCTCGGCGCCACCTCGATGATCGACGTGTCGGACGGGCTGCTGGCCGACCTGGGGCACGTGGCGAAGGCCAGCGGCGTCGGGATCGATCTACGGCGGGACGCCTTCGAGGTGCCCCGGCAGATGCGCGACGCGGCGCAGGCGCTCGGCGTCGACCCGTACTCCTGGATCCTCGGCGGTGGCGACGACCACGCGTTGGCCGCCACCTTCTCGTCGGCGGTGGCGCTGCCGGATCCGTGGCGGCCGGTCGGCCGGGTGGTGGCCGGGGCTGGCGTCACCGTCGACGGCGAGGCGTACGCCGGGCCGTCCGGCTGGGACCACTTCCGGTAGCGGTAACCGCAGGTCGTAACCTTTTCCGGTGAGCGAGATCGAGATCCACGCCGTGCCCTTCGACGCACCCGTCGCGCAGCGACTGATCCGGGACGCGCTGGCCGACCTCGGCGAGCGGTACGGCGGCAGCGGCGACGACACCCCGGTCGACCCGGCCGAGTTCGTCCCGCCGGCCGGCGCCTTCCTCGTCGCTCACCTCGACGGTGCGCCGGTCGGCTGCGGTGGCTGGCGCAGTCACGGCGAGACGGGGGAGTTCGCCGAGCTGAAGCGGATGTACACCGCGCCGGCGGCCCGGGGCCGCGGGGTGGCCCGGGCCGTGCTGGCGGCGGTCGAGCGCTCCGCCCGCGAGCACGGGCGCAAGCAGATGATCCTGGAGTGCGGCGACCGGCAGCCCGAGGCGATCGCGATGTACACCTCGGCCGGGTACGAGCGGATCCCGAACTTCGGCTTCTACAAGGACGCGCCGGGCTGCCTCTCCTTCGGCCGCACGCTCTGACCGCGCCGGACCGGGTGACCGTCCCCGCCCACCCACGGCGGCCGTCAGCGGTCCGGCTCAGTCGGTGCTGATCTGGATCTGCTCGGCCGCCTTGCCGGCGGCGGCGGTCGCCTCGGCCAGGTCGGCGCCCCAGGCCAGCACGTGCCCGCTGCGGGCCAGCGAGCAGGTCACCTCGCCGACCGTGGCGCCGACCGCGACGTCGAGCTGCACGCCCAGCACCCCGGACACCCGGCGGGCCGCCCGCAGACCGTCGACGGCGGTGACCGTGCCGGGCGGGGCCAGCAGGAACTCCACCGCCGCCCCGCCGGTCGGCCGGGCGGGCAGCACCGGCCGCTCGCCGCGCAGCGTCCGCAGGTAGGCCTCGATGAACCCGCACTCGTAGGCGATCGAGATCAACGCGGTGATCATGTCGCCGGGCAGCCGGGCGGCGCACTCGACCAGCGTCGGCACGCCGTCGGCGATGATCCACTCGCTGTGCAGCACCCCGGTGCGGAAGCCGGCCGCCCGGGCCAGCCGGGCGGCCGCGTCGAGCAGCTCCCGCCGGACGCCGTCGGGCAGCACGGACGGGACGGTGTGCCCGGTCTCCACCGGTCGCCGTCCGGGCAGCACCCGCTTGTCGGTCACGTTGCTGAAGATCACCTCGCCGTCGGCGACCAGCAGCTCGACGCTGTGCTCCCGGCCGTCGAGCACCTGCTCGACCAGGACGGCCGTGGGCACCCCGCGGTCGGTGGCCTCCGGTGGCGCCTCCGCGGCGGCGGTGTCCGCCCACGCGTCGGCCACCTGCTCCGGGTCGGTGAGGATCTGCACGCCGAGGCTGCCGGAGCGGCGGGTGGGCTTCAGCACGCACCGGCCGCCGTGCCGGCGGGCGAAGGCGGCCGCCTGGGCCGGGCCGTCGACCAGCTCGAACGCCGGGTTGGCCAGGCCGGCCTCGGCCGCCAGCAGGCGCAGCTGGTGCTTGTCGCAGAAGACGTCGGCGGCCGTGCCTCCGGCGCCGGGCAGGCCGAGCGCGTCGGCCAGCCGGGCGGCGGCGCCCACCGCGTACTCCATGCCGGGCATCACCAGTCGGGCGGCGGCGAGCCCCGGCTCGCGGGCGAGCAGCGCGGCGGCGTCGAAGCCGGTCTGGTATTCGGCGGGCACGACCCGGGAGACGAACGGCAGCTGCCCGGCCAGGCGCTCGACGTCGCGACGGCGGATCACGTCGGGTTCGTCGATGAGCACGACACTGTCGGCGGGTAGGTCCTCGGCGAAGGAGCGCAGCATGCCGTGCGAGGTCCCGATGATGATCATGTGATCCCGGCCCAGGTCCAGTTGCACGGCTCGCCCCCCACGGTCGGCCCCCGACCGGGCTCTCCGGCGGTCGGCGCAGGGAGACCCTAACCGGGCGTACGACCGCAGTCGATGGGTCGTCGCGTTCCCGTCAGCGGGCCGTCCGGGCACACGAAACAGCCGGCGGACCCGATGGTCCGCCGGCTGTGCCGTCGATCAGATGGTCTGCCGCCCGGTCAGGCGCGGGTGACCTTGCCGGCCTTGATGCACGAGGTGCAGACCTGCAACTTCTTGGTGTTGCCGCCACCGGCCGGGGTGCGCACCGACTGGATGTTCGGGTTCCAGCGGCGGTTGGTCCGCCGGTGCGAGTGGGACACGTTGTGGCCGAAGCCCGGCCCCTTGCCACAGACGTCGCACACGCTAGCCACGGGATACTCCTGGGATTGAAACGTTCATGGGGTCGCCGGCAGGTGCTGCCCGGGCAACCTGGCCAGGTTACCCGATGACCAGGCGTCCTGCCCAACCGGGCCGCGTGCCCGGGCCGGCCGGCCGGTTCGTCCCGCGCTCTCCTGCCGGGGCGGGGCCGTCCGGCGAGGGTAGCGCGGGCCCCGGAGCGGGCGGCCAGGGCCCCGGACACGCCGGGCGAGGCCGCCGGGTGTCGGCGCGCGCCAGTAGGCTTCTCGCCGTGCTGGACACCCTCGACGCCGCCGCGGTGCGCCGCTGGTGCACGGGCGGGTTGGCCGCCCTGAAACGGCATCAGGCCGAGATCGACCAGCTCAACGTCTACCCGGTGCCCGACGGCGACACGGGCACCAATCTGGTGCTCACGCTGACCTCGGCGCAGCAGGCGCTCGCGATGGACCTGGACACCCTCCCCGACGGCGGCACCACCGCGCACGGGCACGCGCTGCGGCTGATGGCCCGGGGCGCGCTGCTCGGCGCCCGGGGCAACTCCGGCGTGATCCTCTCGCAGATCCTGCGCGGTTTCGCCGACGCGGCCGGCGCCGTGCCGGCGCTGCGCGGCCGGGAGTTGGCCGCCGCGCTGCGCGACGCCACCGTCGCCGCCTACACCGCGGTCGCCCAGCCGGTGGAGGGCACCCTGCTCACCGTGGTGGCCGCGGCGGCCACCGGCGCCGAGCGGGCGGACACCGACGACCTGTGCGCCGTGGCCGGGGCGGCGGCCGAGGAGGCGGCGGCAGCGCTGGCGCATACCCCCGAGCAGTTGCCGGCACTGGCCCGCGCCGGCGTGGTCGACGCCGGCGGCCGGGGCCTCTGCCTGCTGCTCGACGCCCTGGTCGAGGTGGTCACCGGCGAGCGGGTGGCGCGGGTCTCACCCGCGCCCCCGTCCGCCGCCGGGCCGGCCGTCGCGCCGCGGGAGACCGGCTCCGACCGGTACGCCTACGAGGTGCAGTTCCTGCTCGACGCCGGGGTGGAGGCGGTCGACCGGATGCGCGCCGTGCTCGCCGGCCTGGGCGACTCCCTGGTGATCGTCGGTGACGGCGTCGGACCGGAGCCCACCTGGAACGTGCACGTGCACGTCAACAACGTCGGCGCGGCCGTCGAGGCGGGCGTGGTCGCCGGCCGACCGCACCGGATCTCGGTGACCCGCTTCGCCGACCAGCCGCCGGCGGCGGCCCTGCCGGCGGACGCCCGGGCGGCCGTCGTGGTGGCCCCCGGCGCCGGCATCGCCGAACTCTTCGGTGGTGAGGGCGCCACGGTGGTGCCGGGCAACCCGTCCACCGGCGAACTGGTCGACGCGATCCGGGCCACCGGCGCGACCCGCGTGGTGGTGCTGCCCAACGACCCGAACACCCAGGCCGTCGCGAGCGCCGCGGCGAAGGAGGCGCACCGGCTGGGGGTCAAGGTCAGTGTGGTGCCCACCCGGTCCCCGGTGCAGGCGCTGGCCGCCCTGGCGGTCCGCGACCCGGGGCGACGCTTCGAGGACGACGTCATCGCGATGGCCGAGGCGGCCGGAGCCTGCCGCTACGCCGAGGTCTGCCACGCCGGCCGGGAGGCCCTGACCGTCGCCGGGCCCTGCCGGCCGGGCGACGTGCTCGCCCTGGTCGAGGGGGAGGTGCACCTGATCGGCACCGACCTGGTCGACACCTGCGTCGCGATGGTCGACCGGATGCTCGGCGGCGGTGGCGAACTGGTCACCCTGATCTCCGGGGTGGACGCCCCGGCCGGCCTCGTCGACGCGGTCCGCGCCCACGTCGGGCAACGTTGGCCGTTCGTCGAGGTGCAGGCATACCCGGGCGGGCAACCGCACTACCCGCTCCTGGTGGGGGTCGAATGAGCGAGCCGAGCGAGTCGGCCACGGTGGAGACGCCGCTGAAGAAGCTGGTCGGCGAGAAGACCGCCAAGGCCTTGGCGGCCCATCTCGATCTGCACACCGCCGGCGACCTGATCTACCACTTCCCGCGCCGCTACGACGAGCGCGGCGAGCACACCGACATCCGGTCGCTGGACGTCGGCGAGCAGGTCACAGTGCTGGCGCAGGTGCAGCGCACCGCGGTGCGGCCGATGCGCCAGCGCCGCGGCAACCTGCTCGAGGTGACCGTCGGTGACGGCTCCGGCGGCCTGCTCACCCTCACCTTCTTCGGCAACCAGGCCTGGCGCGAACGGGAGCTGCGCCCCGGCCGATGGGGGCTGTTCGCCGGCAAGGTCACCGAGTTCCGGGGCAAGCGCCAGCTCAACGGGCCGGAATACGTGCTGCTCGGCGAGGGCGGCGACGGCGAGGCGGCGGCCAGCGAGGAGATCGAGGAGTTCGCCGGCGCGCTGATCCCGGTCTACCCGGCCGCCGCGGCCATGCCCACCTGGGTGATCGCCAAGTGCGTCCGGGTGGTGCTGGACACCGTCACCCCGCCCGAGGATCCGGTGCCGGCGACCGTGCGGGCCAGCCGCAACCTGGTCGGGCTGGGCACCGCGCTACGCGAGATCCACCGGCCGTCCAGCAAGGAGGAGCTCTACCGGGCCCGGCACCGGCTCAAGTGGGACGAGGCGTTCGCGGTGCAGCTGACCCTGGTGCAGCGCAAGCACCGGGCCGCCGACTGGCCGGCCCGCCCCCGGCCGGCGCGCGCGGGCGGCCTGCTGGACGCGTTCGACGCCCGGCTGCCCTACGAGCTGACCTCCGGCCAGGTCGACGTGGGCCAGGAGATCGCCGTCGACCTGGCCACCCCGCATCCGATGCACCGGCTCCTGCAGGGCGAGGTCGGCTCCGGCAAGACGGTCGTCGCGTTGCGCGCGATGCTTCAGGTGGTGGACGCCGGCGGACAGGCGGCCCTGCTCGCGCCCACCGAGGTGCTCGCCGCCCAGCACCACCGCGGCATGCTCGACCTGCTCGGTCCGCTGGGCCGCGCCGGCGAGCTGGACGCCGCCGAACACGCCACCCGGGTGGAGCTGGTCACCGGCTCGCTCGGCGCGGCCGCCCGCCGCCGGGCGCTCGCCGAGGTCGCCGAGGGCCGTGCCGGCATCGTGCTCGGCACCCACGCCCTGCTCTACGAGGGCGTCGACTTCGCCGACCTGGGCCTGGTGGTGGTCGACGAGCAGCACCGGTTCGGCGTCGAGCAGCGCGACGCGCTGCGGGCCAAGGCCGACCAGCCACCGCACGTGCTGGTGATGACGGCCACCCCGATCCCGCGCACCGTGGCGATGACCGTCTACGGCGACCTCGAGGTGTCCACCCTCTCCCAACTGCCCCGGGGGCGTTCGCCGATCGCCTCGCACGTGGTGCCGGCCGCCGAGAAGCCGGCCTTCCTGGACCGGGCCTGGCGCCGGCTCCGCGAGGAGGTGGCCGCCGGGCACCAGGCGTACGTGGTCTGCCCGCGGATCGGCGATTCGAGGTCCGGGGCCGGAGCGGCCAGCGCGGAGGCGCCGGACTTCGAACCGGGCCCGGCGAGCGACGAGGAGCCGCCCCGGGAGGACGACAACGGCCGCCGACCGCCGCTGGCGGTGACCGAGGTGGCGCCGCTGCTCGCCGAGGGTCCGCTGCACGGGCTGCGGATCGGGGTGCTGCACGGCCGGCTGCCCGCCGACGAGAAGGACGCGGTGATGCGGTCGTTCGCCGCCGGCCAGCTCGACGTGCTGGTGGCCACCACCGTGGTCGAGGTCGGGGTGGACGTGCCGAACGCGACCGTGATGATCGTGTTGGACGCCGACCGGTTCGGCGTCTCCCAGCTGCACCAGCTGCGCGGGCGGGTCGGCCGGGGCTCGGCGGCCGGGCTCTGCCTGCTGGTCAGCGAGGCGGTGGAGGGCAGCCCGGCCCGGGAACGGCTCGACTCGGTCGCCTCCACCACCGACGGCTTCAAGCTCGCCGAGCTCGACCTTGAGCAGCGTCGGGAGGGCGACGTGCTCGGCGCCACCCAGTCCGGTCGCCGCTCGCACCTGCGGCTGCTGTCCCTGCTGCGCGACACGGATCTGATCCGGGACGCCCGGGCGGAGGCGATCGCCCTGGTCGAGGAGGACCCGGAGCTGGTCCGGCAGCCGGCCCTGGCCGCCTCGGTGGCCGCGCTGGTCGACGAGGAGCGCGCGGAGTACCTGGAGAAGGGCTGACACCGTGGGCGTAGCGGCCGAGGGCGCGCCGACCGGCTGGCCGACGCGCCCTCGGATCGCTTCGATTCCGCTCAGGCGGTGAACCGCAGCCGGCGACGACGCGCCACCAGGAACAGGCCCGCGCCGGCGAGCAGCAGCAGGGCGGCGCCGGACGCGAGGCCGCCGGTGGAGGCGCCGGTCAACGGCAGCGCGCCGCCGCCGGCTCCGCCGCCGCCGCAGTCGGCGGGCTGCTCCCACTCCCACGGGCCGAAGTAGTCACCGTCGGGGTCCCAGTAGTCGTACTCGGCGACGACGGCCTGCCCCTCCCTGCCATCGAAGGTCTCCTCGATCGTCTGGCCCGGCTTGACGACCCGCTTGCGGGCCTTGCCGTACGTCGGCGAGAAGGTCACCGTCCAGGTGTCGCCGTTGGGCGGGTCGGCGAAGAACAGGGTGAAGGTGTCGCAGGTGGAGCGGGTGGTCACGTTGGCGAGGGCGCAGTTGCCCGGGTCCGTCCAGAGATAGGTGGCGAGCGGTTCGGTGCTGCCCGCCACGGTCACGCTGACCCCGTCCCAGCCCTCGACCGGGAAGCGCACGTCCTTCTTCTCGCCGGGGGCGAGCGGCACCGTCTGGGCGGCGCCGCCGGCCGGGATCGAGGCGAGCAGGAGTTCGACGGCGGGCGCCTTGGCCGGGTTGGTCAGGCGCACGTCGATCGCGCTCGCGCAGATCGAGGTGAAGCTGGCGGTCGGCCCGCCCGGCTGGTCCTTCGTGCCGCAGGTGCCGGCGAGCGCCACCACGCCCTCGCCGGCCTGATCCTCGGTGTGGCCGTTGTTCCACTGCGCCCGTACGGCCAGCCGGGCCTCGGTCGCGTCATCGGGCACGGTCTGCACGCCGATCACCGGCTCGCCGACCGGGTGCGGGAACTCGTTCTCCGGGCTGGGGGTGATGGCGCCGACAGCGGTGCCGGCCGGTGCGGTGTCGACGGCGACGAAGCGGAAGCTCGTCGCCGCCGGCGGGGTGCTCTCGCTGCGTACCGTCCACCGGACCTGGTAGCTGCCGTCGACGCAGCTCGCCTCGCCCTGGACCGCGGTGTGGTGGGCGCTGGCCGGGGCGCCGAGGGCGACCACGCCGGTGAGGCCGATCACCGCCGCGCCGAGAACGGCGAGCGGGCGGCGCCAGAGCGTTCGATGCCTCTTCATGGACTCTCCTGCCGTCGGACGTGCCTGACGCAAAGAGCCGGCCAGGCCGGTGCGGGTGAGGGATCGACGGCCATGCGACTCACGGATGGCCGGTTCGTCGCCCGACGGTAACCACGAGGGGCGCATCCGCGCGGTCCCGTGCGGTCCCGGAGGTCGTCTCCCGTGGCCGAATCGTGACCCGTCCGCTCCGGCCCGCCTCGAAGTCGACGAGGGCGCGCTCTGCGGTGGACGGGCCACGGTGGACGCGGAAACGACACGGGCGCGCCGACCGGTCGGTCGACGCGCCCGTGGCGCTGTTGGATCAGGCGTTCACACGCCGTCGGATCAGGCGGTGAAGGTCACCCGACGCCGACGCGCGATGACGAAGAGCACCGCGCCCACGGCGAGCAGGGCCAGCGCGCCCGCGGCGATGCCGCCGGCCGCCGCACCGGTCACCGGCAGGCCCGGCTCCTCGCCGCCGGCCCCGCCGCCGCCGCACTCACCCTCGGGGGCGTACACGGCCTCCAGCTCCAGGTCCAGCTCGGGGAGGGCGACCAGCGCCTTCTCGTCCTTGCCGGCCTTGAAGGTCACCGACTCGGACTTGCCCGGCTCGACGGTGCGGGTCTCGGTCTTGCCGCCGTAGGTGAACTCCACCTTGACCGGCATGCCACCCTCCGGGTTGGTCGCGGTCAGGGTGAAGTTCTTGCAGTCCGCCTTGGTGGTCACCGTGGGCAGCGGGCAGTCCTCGGGGCGCTGCCACGAGTACGTGCCCTTGTCGATCACCTTGCCGTCGACCAGAACCTCGACCTTGCCGGCGTTCTCGGCGGGCACCACGATGCCGTTGTCGGCCTTGCCAGGCTCGACGGTGACCTTCTTGGACCAGCCGTTCTCGCCCTTGACCTCGAACTCGACCGGGTACTTGCTGATCTTGCCGTCGTTGCTCAGCGAGACCGTGACGGTGCCGTCGCAGTTGGACGCGAAGGTGGACGCCGGGGTGGTGCAGCTCTTGTCGCCGCCGTTGTACCAGCCGTCCGGGCCGGTGGAGCGGTTGCCCGGAGCGCCCGGCGAGCCGAGCTTGATGTTGCCGTAGCGCTTGCCGCCCTCGGCCAGCGGGTCGATGACCTCGTCCGCGTCGCCCCAGATCAGGTCGACCTGGGTGTGGCAGTTCGGGATCTCGACGTTCAGCTCGATCTCGGTTTTCGTGCCGCCGATCCAGTCGCTGTCCGGCGTGCCGTAGACGTACTGCGGGGTGGCGAACTGCGGCCGCGGCGCGAAGTACGAGACCAGCGTGAACGGCTGCTTCGCCTCACCGCAGAGCGGCAGGTCACCGTCGAGCTTGACGGTCGCGGTGCCCTTCGGCCCGTCGAAGGTGTGGCTGTACTTCGCCTGGCTGGCGTCCACGCACTTCGGCGCCGGGGTGCACGGCTTGTCGGCGGACAGCGTGATGCTGCCTTCGTTGGTCGCCTCCTGGCCGTTCTGCTTCCACTTGCCGTGGATGGTCAGCTTGGCGCTCGCGGTGTCGCCGGGCACCCGCTGGACGGCGTTGACGGTGCCGGCCTTGTCGATGACCGCGCCCTCCAGCAGGACGGGCTCGGCGCTCTCGATCGCCAGGTTCACCGGGGTGGCCGGCTCCGCGGTCACGTTCATCAGCGTGACGGCCTTGTCGCGCTCGCTGTTCTCGACCTTCCACGTGATCACGCGCTCGCCGGTGAGCTGGTCACAGTCGACGGTGCCGGTGATGGTGGTGTGGTGGGCGCTGGCGGGGGCGGCCAGCGCGAAGGCGCCGGTGAGGCCGAGCAGAGCGGCCCCCAGGACGGCCAGCGGTCGCCGGAGCGACAGCTTGGGACGGATCACGCGTACTCCCGGGGTGAAGAAGCGTCAGGGGTGTCTACACGGGAGGCGGCTGGACGGTCGCTTGCGAGCGTGGAGCACGTCCGGTACGGGCCTCCGCGTGTTGTGAGCCGATATCAGGTCATCGGCACCCGGCAGACCCTAGCGATTACGCCGCCGTCGTTACAGCGCTCAGCATCCGCTAAGACTGATGTTATGGATTTGAGATCATTGATATACGAGGGGTGATCTTGCGGTTGCGCGGACCGTACCGGCGGTGTCGGCCGGCGCCCGCGCGAGGTCGCGTAGCGTCGGAGGCATGAGCAGGTGCAGACGATGACCCGCATCGTGGCCGGGGCGCTCGGCGGACGTCGGATCGCCGCGCCACCCGGCGCCGGCACCCGACCCACCTCCGATCGGGTCCGGGAGGCGCTGTTCAGCGCCGTGCAGGCCGAGAAGGATCTCGTCGGCGCCCGCTTCGCCGACCTCTACGCCGGTTCCGGGGCGGTCGGGCTGGAGGCGCTCTCCCGGGGCGCCGAACACGTGCTGCTGGTCGAGTCCGACCCCCGGGCGGCCCGGGTGATCCGGGAGAACGTCGCCGCGCTGCGCGCCGCGCCCGCCGCCCGGCTGGTCGCCGGCAAGGTGGCGACCGTGCTGGCCGCCGGCCCCGAGGGGGAGCCCTACGACGTGGTCTTCGCCGACCCGCCGTACGCGGTGCCGGACGACGAGATCACCGCCGTGCTGACCGCGCTCGTGGATCGCGGCTGGCTGGCGCCCGACGCGCTCGTCGTGGTGGAGCGCTCCAGCCGGGGCGCCCCGCTCCACTGGGTGCGGGGCGTCACCGGCGAGCGCAGCCGCCGCTACGGGGAGACCACCCTTTGGTACGGTCGCCGATCATGAGACGTGCGGTGTGTCCCGGCTCGTTCGACCCGGTCACCAACGGACACCTCGACATCATCGGCCGGGCCAGCCGGCTCTTCGACGAGGTGATCGTCGGCGTGCTGGTGAACCAGTCGAAGAGCGGCCTGTTCACCGTCGAGGAGCGGATCGACATGCTCCGCGAGGTGACCGCCTCGTACGAGAACGTCCGGGTGGAGTCCTTCCGCGGGTTGCTGGTCGACTTCTGCCGGGCCCAGCAGGCGAGCGTGCTGATCAAGGGCCTGCGCGCGGTCAGCGACTTCGACTACGAGCTTCAGATGGCGCAGATGAACATCGGCCTGGCCGGGGTCGAGACGCTCTTCATGCCGACCAACCCGCTCTACTCGTTCCTCTCCTCCAGCCTGGTGAAGGACGTCGCCAAGTGGGGCGGGGACATCTCGGCGCACGTGCCCGACCGGGTCCGCGCCGAACTCCAGGCGCGGCTCTCGCCGCCGCCGCGCCACTGACCGGGCCGATCCGACCGGCCCCGCCGACCCGGCCCCCCCGCTGACCGGGCCGGACCGGGCCTGCCGACCGGCGCCCACCGGCGCGGCCGGCCAGGAACGCCACCAGCGCGGCACCCCCGTCGAGTCGCCCGGGTCAGGATGATCCGGGCGTCCCGCCGCGCGGCCGACCGACCCCCGCCGGGCCGCGCGACGCGCCGTGTCGAGGGGGAAGGGTGGCCGGGTGGCGCTGCGCGAGATGATGAGTGGAGCGGGAACCCGGCCGTAGCCCGCATCATGTAGGTCGGCCGAGAAGAACGACAGGAGTGAGGTACCGGTGGACCCGCTCGATCGCATCGACGAACTGATCGCCATGGTGGAGCAGGCCCGCTCCGTCCCGATGTCTCGGAACAACTGCATGGTCGACCGAGGCGAGATGATCGCGGCCCTGGACGAGATGCGCGCCGAACTCCCCGCCGACCTGCGCCGGGCCGCCGCGCTCCTCGATGAGCGCGACAAGATCATGGAGGCCGGCAAGCGCGAGGCGGACCGGATCATCAGCGAGGGTGAGGCGGAACACGCCCGGCTGGTGTCGGTGAACGAGATCACCGTCTCCGCCGAGCACGAGGGCGCGCGGATCATCGCCGAGGCCCGGGCCGAGGCCCAGCGGCTGCGTGAGGAGGTCGACGACTACGTCGACACCGCGCTGGCCAACTTCGAGCAGTTCCTGACCCGCGCGCTCGCCTCGATCGAGCGCGGCCGGGACAAGATGCACGCGCTGCGGGAGATCGGCACCTTCGCTGGGGATGAGGCGGAACGCCCGCTACCCTTCTGAGCGGCACCTCACCAGCCGGCATGCAAAGGCGGGCGTCGCCCCCGGTTCGACGGTCCGGCGGTCGCCCAGGTAACCTTTTTTGTCGGCCTCTCACCGGCCGGAGTCTGACTATGCCCAAACACTCGCCATCGACACTCGACCCCAGGTCGCCGCTGGTCCTCGACACGAGGGACCTGCCGCGTCGGCCTGGCGCGTTGCGTACGGTCAAGCGGGTCGCGCCGGCACCGGCAGACCTCGGTGTGGAGTTGATCGGCGTGCCGGAGGGCGCGGACCTCGACCTCGACCTGAGGTTGGAGTCGGTGTCCGAGGGTGTGCTCGTCTCCGGGACCATCACCGGTCCCGTCCGGGGCGAGTGCGGCCGCTGCCTGCGCGAGATCAACGACTCGATGGCCGTGACGATCCAGGAGCTGTACGCGTACGAGAACAGCACCACGGACGTCACGACCGACGAGGACGAGGTGGGCCGGATGCAGGGCGATCTGATCGACCTGGAGCCGGCGCTGCGGGACGCGTTGGTGCTCACGCTGCCGACCAACCCGCTCTGCCGGGAGGACTGCCCAGGACTGTGCCCCGAATGCGGGGCGCACTGGGATGATCTGCCGGCCGACCACAGTCACCAGCAGATCGACCCGCGATGGGCGGGCCTGTCGCAACTGACCCGTAAAGAGGAGTAAGAACCGTGGCCGTCCCCAAGCGCAAGATGTCGCGCAGCAACACCCGGTCCCGCCGGGCGAACTGGAAGGCGGCCGTGGTCGCGACCGTCGCGTGCCCGCAGTGCAAGTCCCCGAAGCTGCCGCACGCCGCGTGCTCCGTCTGCGGCACGTACAACGGCCGCCAGGTTCTCGAGGTCTGACCTGGACGCCGAGTGACGCCCCCGACCCCTGGTCGGGCGGCGCGCGCACCCTGGCACACGCCCGGTGCCCCGGCTCCCTCCGACGCCGGCCGGCCTGCTCCGGCCGGCGTTCCGATGGAGCCGGGCACCGCGCGGATCGCCGTTGACCTCCTCGGCGGGGACGATGCTCCCGCCGTCGTGGTTGACGGCGCTCTGCGGGCCATGCGCGCCGACCCCGATCTGCACCTGCTGCTCGTCGGCCCCGTCGAGGTCGCCGACGGGCTGATCGCTGCCCTCGGCCCGGCCCAGCGGGCCCGGATCACCGTGCGGCCGGTGCGGGACGCGGTCGGGATGGCCGACCACCCGAGCGCCGCGCGGGCCGAGAGCACCGTGCGCGCCGCCGTCACCGCCGTCCGCGACGGCATCGCCGACGCCGTGGTCTCCGCCGGCTCGACAGGCGCCACCGTCACCGCCGCCGCGCTCGGCTTCGGCCGGTGGCCGGCCGTGCGTCGGCCGGCCCTGGTCGCCACGCTTCCCGCGGTCGCCGGTCCGGTCGTGCTGCTCGACGTCGGCGGCTCCCTGGAACCCCGTCCGGCCACCCTCGCCCGGCACGCCGTACTCGGCGCCGCCTACGCCGCGGTGGCGCACGCCGTCGTCGCGCCCCGGGTCGGGCTGCTCTCCGTCGGTACCGAGGCGGGCAAGGGCGACCGGGTCCGCCGGGCCGCCGATTCCGTGCTCGCCGCCGAACCGCTGCCCTGCGACGCCCGCTACGTCGGCCTCGTCGAGGGGTACGACGTCTCGGGCGGCGCGCGCGCCGATGTGGTGGTCACCGACGGCTTCACCGGTAACGTGCTGCTCAAGGCGATCGAGGGCGCGTACGCGATGGCCGGCGGTCCTCCCGCCGGCGGCGGCGCACCCCGGGCGGCCGCCCTGCTCGGCGTCGCCGGCACCGTGGTGGTCTGCCACGGCGCCGCCGGTGCCGACGACGTCGCCTCCGGCATCGCGCTCGCCGCCCACCTCTGGCGGCGCCGCGCCACCGACTCCGTCGCCGCCCTGCTCGCAGGCGTTGCCCCGACGGACCACGACCGCACCGACCGCCCCACCGACACCGAGGTAGCCACACCATGAGCAACGACAAGCGGCGGCGGGCGTCCGTCGGTCACCTCGAGGCCGCCTTCGGCGTGACGCTCGACCCCGAGCTGCTGGAACGCGCGCTGACCCACCGCTCGTACGCGTACGAGAACGGCGGCCTGCCCACCAACGAGCGGCTGGAGTTCCTCGGTGACTCGGTGCTGGGCGTGGTGATCACCACCGCGCTCTTCCACAACCACCCGGACCTGCCCGAGGGGCAGCTGGCCAAGTTGCGGGCCAGCGTGGTCAACATGCGCGCCCTGGCCGACGTGGCCCGGGGCCTCGGCCCGGACGGGCTCGGCGCCTACCTGCTGCTCGGCAAGGGCGAGGAGACCACCGGCGGCCGGGACAAGGCGAGCATCCTCGCCGACACCCTGGAGGCGCTGCTCGGGGCGATCTACCTCCAGTACGGCCTGGACACCGCCGCCATCGTCATCCACCGGCTCTTCGACCCGCTGATGGCCGAGTCGGCCGGCCGGGGCGCGGCGCTGGACTGGAAGACCAGCCTCCAGGAGCTGACTGCGGCGCTCGGGCTGGGGGTGCCCGAGTACCGGATCGAGGGCGCCGGCCCGGACCACCTCAAGACCTTCACCGCCTGGGTGGTGGTCGCCGGCAACCGCTACGGCGGCGCCGAGGGGCGCAGCAAGAAGGAGGCCGAGCAGCGGGCCGCCGAGGCGGCCTGGCGGACCCTCACCGAGCAGACCGAGCAGACCGACGGCGGGGCCAGCCCGGCTCGGCCCGGTGGCGCCACCGGTAACGGGGCCGGCCCGGCCGACGGAGCCAGCGGCAACGGCAACGGCCCGGCCGGAGGGACCGGTGCGATCGACGCCGGTGCGGTCGACGCCGCACCTGCCGACGGATCGGGTTCCGCACGTGCCTGAGCTGCCCGAGGTCGAGACCGTCCGGCAGGGGCTGGCGCAGTGGGTGATCGGCCGCCGGATCGCCAGCGTCGAGGTGCGGCACCCCCGCGCGGTCCGTCGGCACACGCCCGGCGGCGAGCACTTCGCCGACGTGCTGACCGGCCAGACGGTGCTCGACGTACGTCGTCGCGGCAAGTACCTCTGGCTGCCGCTGGACAGCGGCGACGCGGTGGTCGGGCACCTCGGCATGTCCGGTCAGCTGCTGCTGCAACCAGCCGACGCCCCCGACGAGACGCACCTGCGGATCCGGTTCCGCTTCGCCGACGACGGCCCGGAGCTGCGCTTCGTCGACCAGCGCACGTTCGGTGGGTTGGCGGTGAGCGAGGGCGGCGCGGAGCTGCCGGCGGAGATCGCGCACATCGCCCGGGATCCGATGGACCCGCAGTTCTCCGACGCGGCGTTCGTCACCGCGCTGCGGCGGCGTCGCACCGAGGTGAAGCGGGCGCTGCTCGACCAGACGCTGATCTCCGGGGTGGGCAACATCTACGCCGACGAGGCGCTCTGGCGGGCCGGCCTGCACGGCACCCGGCCCACCGACGCGCTGACCGGCCCGGCCGCGCAGCGGCTGCTCGGGCACGTCCGCGACGTGCTGGGTGAGGCGATCAAGGAGGGCGGCACCAGCTTCGACGCCCTCTACGTCAACGTCAACGGCGAGAGCGGCTACTTCGACCGGGCGCTCAACGTCTACGGCCGGGAAGGCGAGCCGTGCCGGCGCTGCGGCGCGCCGATCCGCCGGGAGCCGTTCATGAACCGCTCCTCCTACAGCTGCCCCCGCTGTCAGCCCCGGCCCCGGGGGTCCGTCCGGGGATGACCCTGAGTCGGGTCGGGGGCGCGCCCCGCGCGTCGGCCCGGGCCGCTCCGGGGCCCTCCCCGGTGATCGTCCGATTCGGCCGGTGACGGCCTGGTTCCGTGCTCCGGCGGACCGCTCGCCCCGCCGGGGTGCACACCCGGGACGAGCCGGGGATGCTCCCGGATGTCCGGGTCTCGTCAGCTCCCTAGCGTCAGCACCGTTGACCTAGGTCTGAGCTGACAGGGGGACCCGCGATGGGGGCAAGACCGGTGACGGTCCGGTTGGCGCGGTGGAGCGCCGAACATCCGTGGCGCGCGATCGCGCTCTGGGTGGTGTTCGTGGCGGTCTGCTTCGTCGGGGGCAGCGCCGCCGGCCTCAACGAGGCCACCGAGTCCGATCAGGCGATCGGCGAGTCCGGCCGGGCCGGGCTGATCGTGTCGGCCGGTGACTTCCACGATCCGGCCGTGGAGAACGTCCTGATCACCCCGCGTGCCGGCACGCTGGACCAGACGGCGGCCCGGGCGGCGGCCGACGACGCGGCGGCCCGGTTGCGGTCGGTGACCGGAGTGGCCGGGGTGGGGCAGCCGGTGCCGGCGCGGGACGGCTCGGCCCTGCTGCTGCCGATCACCATGTCCGGCGATCCGGAGACCGCCAGTGACCGGGTGCAGCCACTGCGGGACGCCACCGCCGGCGTCCAGGACGCCCACCCGCAGTTGCGCGTCGAACAGGTCGGCGGGCCGTCGATCAACAAGGCGCTCGACGACACCCTCGGCAAGGACTTCAAGCGCGCCGAACTGCTCAGCCTGCCGGTCACCCTGGCCATCCTGATCATCGCGTTCGGCGCGTTGATCGCGGCCGGCGTGCCGGTGCTGCTGGCGCTCTCCTCGGTGGCCGCCGCGATGGGCCTCTCCACCCTCGCCTCCCACCTGGTGCCGTCGACGGACGTCACGAGCAGCGTCATCCTGCTGATCGGCATGGCGGTCGGGGTGGACTACTCGCTCTTCTACGTGCGCCGCGAGCGCGAGGAGCGGGCCAAGGGCCGCTCCGGCCTGGACGCGGTCGAGATCGCCGCGGAGACGTCCGGACACGCCGTGGTGGTCTCCGGCTTCGCGGTGATCATCTCGATGGCCGGGCTGCTGCTCGCCGGCGACGCGGTCTTCTCCTCCCTGGCGGTGGGCTCGATCCTGGTGGTCGCCGTCGCGGTGGCCGGCTCGCTGACCGTGCTGCCCGCGCTGCTCGCCAAGCTCGGCCGCTGGGTCGACCGCCCCCGGGTGCCGCTGCTGTGGCGGTTGACCGCGCCGCGTACCGGCCGGCCGGGCGAGCCGGCGCCGCGCTTCTGGCCGGCGGTGCTCCGCCCCGCGCTGCGGGCGCCGGTGCCGACCCTGGTCATCTCGGTCGGCCTGCTTCTCGCGCTCGCCGCCCCGGCGCTGGGCATGAAGCTGAAGTTCCCCGGCATGGAGGACCTGCCGCGCAGCACGCCGGCGATGCAGGCGTACGACCGGCTGACCGAGGCGTTCCCGAGCAACGGCACCAGCCACACGGTGGCGGTACGGGCACCGGCGGCCGAGGCGGACCGGGTGCGGGCGGCGCTCACCGACCTCGCCGGCCGCGCCGGGGGTGACCCGCTCTTCGCCCCCGTCGAGGCGGACGGCCCGAAGATCCAGGTCTCCGACGACCGGCGGGTCTCCGTGCTGGAGGTGGCCACCCCCTACGCCAGCCGCGACGACAAGGCGGTCGACTCGATGCACCGGCTCCGGGACGAACTGGTCCCGGCCGAGCTGCGGGGCATCCCCGGCGCCGAGTACGCGGTCGGTGGCGGGGTCGCCGCCAGCGAGGACTACGCGGGGCACGTGCGGGACAAGCTGCCGCTGGTCATGGGCTTCGTGCTCGTGCTCACCTTCCTGGTGATGGTGCTGACGTTCCGGTCGGTGGTGGTGGCGGTCAGCTCGATCGTGCTGAACCTGCTCTCCGCGGGCGCCGCGTACGGGCTGCTGGTGCTGGTGTTCCAGGGCGGCTGGGCGGACGACCTGCTCGGCTTCACCTCGATGGGGGCGATCGTCTCCTGGCTGCCGCTCTTCCTGTTCGTGGTGCTCTTCGGCCTCTCGATGGACTACCACGTCTTCGTGGTCAGCCGGATCCGTGAGGGGATCCGCGCCGGAATGTCGAACCGGGACGCGGTGGCGTACGGCATCACCTCGTCGGCCGGGGTGGTGACCAGCGCGGCGATCGTCATGGTCGGCGTCTTCTCGATCTTCGCGACGCTCAGCACGATCGACATGAAGCAGCTCGGCATCGGCCTGGCCGCGGCGATCCTGCTGGACGCCACCATCATCCGCGCGGTGGTGCTGCCAGCCCTGATGACCATGCTCGGCGAGGCGAACTGGTGGGCGCCGCGCTTCCTGCGCCCCAAGCCGGCGGCGACGCCGACGGACCCGCCGGCGCCCGCGGACGAGCTGGTGCCGGTCGGCTGAACCGGTGCCGGGGCCGGACCGCGCGCTGCGGTCCGGCCCCGGTCATCCCGCACAGTGCCGGGGCACGCCACGATGTCGACGGCGCAGGCGAGCAGGCTGGGTCCGGTTGCACGGCGGCGGGAGCGGTCACGGCAGCGGGCAGCTGAGCCGCCAGGCGTCGAGCGTGCGCTGCTTGCGGATGGAGGCGAAGCCGTAGCCGACCGTGGTGACGCAGAAGTCGGCGGTCGACCCGGTGTACTCGACGTGGAAGACGGGCTTTCCCGCGTCGGTGAAGGGCAGCAGCTTGGCGCAGAGGTTCAGCCGCACGCACTCCTCGTTGACCGCGAAGTCGAAGTCCGGGGCCAGCGCCGCGAGCTGGGGCACGTCGTTGACCAGCCCGGGGGAGAGGGACAGGGAGCGGGCGAGCGCGGCCAGCCGGCGGTTGAAGCCCAACTGCTCGTCGAAGTCGAGCGGGAAACCCGAGCGGTGCAGGTAGCCGTCCGCGTCGGCCAGAGCCACCGCGCCGAACCCCTTACCCCGGCAGAGCCGGAACCGGTCGGCCAGCGCCGGTCGGATCGCGTCCCACTGCCGTACGTCCAGCCAGTGGCTCTGCGGGCGACGCCCGGCCGCGCCGATCGCGGTTCCGGGGAACCGGGTCGCGTCCGGGTCGGTCGGCAGCACCGAACCGACGTGCACCTGGCAGATCAGCCGCCGGTCGCGGGCGCGCAGCTCGGCGGTCTCCTCGGCGGTGGTGTGCACCGGGTCGAGCAGGAACACGTCCGCGTCGACGTCCGGGTCGAGCGGGCCGGTGAGCTGCCACTGCCACTGCCAGTGGCGGGCCGACCCGGCCGGCCACGGGGTGGGCGCCCCCGGCGGGGTGAACTCCACCCGGCAGCCGTAGACCGGGGTCAGCAGGAGCAGCGCGGCGCCGACCGAGAGACCCCGGCGCAGCCGGCACCGGACGGCGCGTCGCCGCAGCCGGATCCGCATCGGCAGCTCCCGGGTCCCGGGCGGCGCCCCGCCGCCCCCACCGGTACGCCGCCCCCACGCCGGCGTACCTCACCGGGTGAAACGAGCGCGGACCCGCCGACGACTCGCCCGGGTCAGCGCGGCGCGGCGAAGACCTGCGTCCAGTACGGCCCGTTGCTGCTGGCGATACCCACCCCGATCTCGGTGAATGCGCAGTTCAGGATGTTGGCCCGGTGCCCCGAGCTGTTCATCCAGGCGTCCATCACCGCGGCCGGCGTCTTCTGGTTCCAGGCCACGTTCTCGCCGTAGGTGCGCCACGCGTAGCCCACCCGGTCGAGCCGGTCGCCGGAGTCGCTGCCGTCGCTTCCGGTGTGCGACATGTTCTGGTGGTCGGCCTGGTCCTGGCTGTGCCGCTGGGCCGCCGTCATCAGCTTGTCGTCGATGCTCAGCGCCTTGCAGCCGGCCTTGGCCCGCTCGGCGTTCACCAGGTCCACCACTTCGCGCGCCTGGGCGCTGACGTTGCCGCTCAGCGGGGCCTTGGTGCCGGTGCTGCTCGGCGCGCTGCTGCGTTCGCTGCGCCGGGACGGCGCGGTGGTCCGCGACGGCGCGGGGGTGGACTTGCTGGTCCGGCTGGGCGACGGGGTGGGGCGGGCCGTGGTGGGCGAGGCGGTGGGGGAGGGTGCCACCAGCGCCTGGCCGGGAGCCGTCTCGTCGGTGGTCAGCTCCGGTGCGGTGGCGACGGTGTCGTCGACCGCGGTCGGGTCGGCCGCCTCGCCGCCGCCGCCGGGCAGGGCGAGCGCGCCGACGCCGAGGCTGACCACCAGGGTGGCCGCCGCGGCAGCGCCGCCGATCAGCAGCGGGCGCGGGAACCGGCGCGGCGAGCGGTGCCGCCCCTCGCTGCCGGCCTGCTCCGCGTCGGGCTGCCCGGCCGCCGCGACCGGGGCGGTCGGCGCACCGTACGGCCCGGCCTCGGTCAGCGCGTCGGCCGCCCGGTCCCCGTACGCCGGACCGTGGCCCGGGTGCCCGGCCGACCAGCCGCCGTCCGGCTCGCCGGACCAGCCTCCGGTCGCCGGCTCGGCCGCCCAGGTCTGCCTGTTCGGCTCGGCGGACCACTGCTCGGTGGCCGCATCGGCCGCCCAGTTCCCGGTGGTGTGCTCGGCGGACCAGCTCCCGCTGGCCAGCTCGGGGGACCAGGTGCCGGTGGCCGGCTCGGCGGACCAGGTGCCGCTGGTCGGCTCGGGGGATCGGCCTGCGGTGAGGTTGTCCGCCCACGGCCGGTTCGGCTCCGCCGACCACTGGCGGTTCGGCTCCGCCGACCACTGGCCGGTCGGCTGGTCACGCCATCCATCCGTGGGCTGGCCGGACCAACCCTGCGTCGGTTGGTCGCGGTGCCACTCCTCGGCCGGTTGCTCGGGGTCGTCGCCGAACAGGTAGGCCGAGCGCGGCTCCGGGCGGTCGCTCAGCCAGGCCGGCTCGTCACGCGGCGGCTCGGCACGCCGGGCGGCGGCATCCGGGTCGTTCGGGTCGGTCCAGCCGTACACGCCTTGGCCTCCAGGGGTCGGTTGCGGGCCGGGCTGACGCTACGGGCGCGCCGCGACCTGCGGCAACGTGGCTAAGGAAGAGTTAAAGCGAACCCGGACGCGCGGGTGCGGACTTCCCCGCATTGGAGGCGTACAGTTAGGGCGTCCGGACAGAGCGTGTCCGTGCCCTTGTGGCAGCCCCCGGCGAGTGGACAGGCCGACGTAGAGATGATCTACGGCCTGCGAGAACTTGACGAAGAGGGGGTTTGCGGCTCAATATATAGGTGTCGCCAGTCGCGCCCGGTCATGCCCAGATACAGCTGGAATGGCAGTCGCGAACACGTGGGCGCGCGTTGGCCGGCCTTTCCGGCAGCGCATATCAAGGAGTTCAAAATGGCGAAGGCCCTCTACGGCCACGTAGGTGCAGCGCCCGACCGGCGTCTGCTCGACGAGGTCACCCGACTGCGTGCCAGGGTTCAGGCACTGGAGTTCGAGCTCACGCGGTTGCGTGCCGAGAACGATCGGCTCGCCGCCGCCGCTACCGAGGCGGACGATCTGCTCCGACTCGCCGAGCCCGCGCTTACCTGATCTTCGGGTCGCAAAAACTGAATCGCACCACCAGAAAAAGCGCGCCGACACCTCTGTGCCGGCGCGCAGCTCTGTTTCCACCCCTTTTCCCCGGTCGCCATTCTTTCGATCTTGCGGTGACGCGGTGCGGAACTGCACCGGGACGCCCGGGAAACGGTGCGCCGGGTGCGCGTATGAACGATGCCCGCCTTTGCCGCCGGGCAGCGCGCGGCGTTCTCGTCGGGCCGGCCCCGGTGGCCCCGGGACCGCCCAACGGCGGCGACCGGGGCGGGTCGCGTGGTGGGTCCCGGGGGGTCCCGGGTTAGTCTGCGAGTTCACCAGGTCCGCGCAGCCGGCGACGGTACGGCGGCCACCGGACGAGGATCGAGAAGGTGCATCTCAAGAGCCTGACGGTGAAGGGCTTCAAATCCTTCGCCTCCGCGACGACGCTCAAGCTGGAGCCCGGGATCACCTGTGTGGTGGGTCCGAACGGCTCCGGCAAGTCCAACGTCGTCGACGCCATCGCCTGGGTGCTCGGCGAGCAGGGCGCCAAGGCGCTGCGCGGCGGCAAGATGGAGGACGTCATCTTCGCCGGCACCGCCGGTCGAGCGCCGCTGGGCCGGGCCGAGGTCACCCTCACCATCGACAACACCGACGGTGCGCTGCCCATCGAGTACACCGAGGTCTCGATCACCCGCCGGATGTTCCGCTCCGGCGAGAGCGAGTACGAGATCAACGGCAACACCTGCCGGCTGCTCGACATCCAGGAGCTGCTCTCCGACTCCGGCATCGGCCGGGAGATGCACATCATCGTCGGCCAGGGCCGGCTCGACGGCATGCTGCACGCCAAGCCGGAGGACCGGCGGGCGTTCATCGAGGAGGCGGCGGGCGTCCTCAAGCACCGCAAGCGCAAGGAAAAGGCGCTGCGCAAGCTCGACGCGATGCAGACCAACCTCAACCGGCTGACCGACCTCACCACCGAGCTGCGCCGCCAGCTGAAGCCGCTCGGTCGGCAGGCCGAGGTGGCCCGGCGGGCCGCCGCCATCCAGGCCAACCTGCGCGACGCCCGGCTGCGGCTGCTCGCCGACGACCTGGCCACCCTGCGCGCGACCCTGGACAGGGAGATCGCCGACGAGACCGCGCTGCGGGAGCGGCGCGAGCAGGTCGAGGCCGAGCACACCGAGGTGCAGGCGCGCCTCGGTGAGCTGGAGGCAGCCCTCGCGGAGGACGCGCCGCTGCTCGCCGCCGCCCAGGACACCTGGTACAAGCTCTCCGCCCTGCAGGAGCGGTTCCGCTCGATCGAGCAGCTCGCCCGGGAGCGGCTGCGTCACCTCAGCGCCGCCGGCGACGACGAGCGGCCCGGGCGCGACCCGGACCAGCTGGAGGCCGAGGCCGAGCGGGTCCGCGAGCAGGAGGAGGAGCTGCGCGGCGCGCTCACCGACGACCAGATCCGGCTCGCCGAGGCGGTGGAGCACCGCCAGGAGCTGGAGCGGCAGCTCGCCGCGGCCGAGCGGGAACTGGTCGCGGCGGCCAAGGCGATCGCCGACCGGCGGGAGGGGATGGCCCGGCTGACCGGCCAGGTCAACTCGGCCCGAGCCCGCACCACCAGCGCCGGGGAGGAGATCGAGCGGCTAGCCGCCGCGCACACCGATGCGCTCACCCGGGCCGAGAAGGCCCAGGCCGACCTGGACGCGGTGGCCGCGCAGTCGAGCGAGGCGGACCGGGACAACGCCGACCTGGACGCCCGGCACGACGAGGCGGTGGCCGTACAGGAGCGGGCCCAGGCAACCGTCCGGTCCCTCTCCGACGCCGAGCGTGCCGCCGAGAAGGACGCCGCCAGCTGGAAGGCGCGCGAGGAGGCCCTCGCCCTCGGCCTGCGCCGCAAGGACGGGGCGGGCGCCCTGCTGGCCCGGGCCGGTGAGGTGCCGGGCCTGCTCGGCAGCCTCTCCGGGCTGCTCACCGTCGCCCCGGGGCACGAGGCCGCCCTCGCCGCCGCGCTGGGCGGTCTGGCCGACGCGGTCGCGGTGACCGGGGTGGACGAGGCCGTCGAGGCGATGCGGCTGCTGAAGATCTCCGACGCCGGTCGGGCCGGCCTGCTGGTCGGCGGTCCCGCCGGTCCCGGTATGGACGGCTCGGCCGACGCGCTGCGCCCGAAGCTGCCCGACGGCGCGCGCTGGGCGCCGGACCTGGTGGAGTGCGCCGAGCAACTGCGCCCGGCGGTGCACCGGGCGCTGCGCGACGTGGTGCTCGTCGACGATCTCGCCGCGGCGGCCGAGCTGGTCAGCGGCAATCCGGAGCTGCGGGCGGTCACGCCCGAGGGTGACGTGGTCGGGGCGTACGCGGCGGCCGGGGGGTCGGCCAAGGCGCCCAGCTTCATCGAGGTGCAGGCGGCCGTCGAGGAGGCCCGGGCGAACCGGATCACGGCCGAGCGGACCGCCGCCGAACTGCGTGACCAGCTCGTCGCGGCGCGGGCCGAGGTGGCTGCCGCCAAGGAGGCGGTGCAGCACGCCGCGGCGGCCAAGCGGGAGGCGGAGAGCCACCGTAACGCCGCCGCCCGGCGGCTGGCCGAGTTGGGCGCGGCGGCCCGTTCGGCGAAGGCGGAGACCGATCGGCTCGGCGAGTCCCGGGCCCGCGCGGAGGCCGCCCGGGAGCGGGACCTGCTGACGCTCGCCGAGTTGGAGGAACGGCTGCGGCTGGCCGAGGAGACCCCGGTCGACGCCGAGCCCTCCACCGAGGATCGGGACCAGCTCGCCGCGATGGTGCCGCAGGCCCGGCAGAACGAGATGGAGGTCCGGCTGGCGGTGCGTACCGCCGAGGAGCGGGTCTCCTCGATCGCCGGCCGGGCCGACTCGCTGCGCCGGCAGGCCACCGCGGAGCGCGCCGCGCGGGAGCGGGCCGCGGCCCGGCGGGCGGCGCGGACCCGGGGCGCCCAGATCGCCCGGGCGGTGGCCGGCGGTGCGCGGGAGGCGCTCAGCCGGCTGAGCACCTCGATCGCCACGGCCGAGGAGCAGCGGGACGAGGTCGCCCGGGCGCGCGCCGCCCGGGAGGCCGAGCTCCAGGAGGTACGCGGCGCCGCCAAGCGGCTCGGCGCCGAACTGGAGCGGCTGACCAGCCAGGTGCACCGGGACGAGGTGGCCCGCGCCGAGCAGCGGCTGCGCATCGAGCAGCTGGAGGGCAAGGCGGCCGAGGACTTCGGTCTGGACGTGGAGACCCTGGTCGCCGAGTACGGCCCGACGCAGCCTGTTCCGCCGACGCAGGCGGACGTCGCCATCGCCGAGCGGGACGGCCTGCCGGTGCCTGAGCCGGTCCGCTACGAGCGGCCGGTGCAGGAGAAGCGGGCCGCCAAGGCGGAGCGGGAGCTGGCCCTGCTCGGCAAGGTGAACCCGCTGGCGCTGGAGGAGTTCGCCGCGCTGGAGGAGCGCTTCAAGTTCCTCTCCGAGCAGCTGGAGGACCTCAAGGCCACCCGTCGCGACCTGCTCACCGTGGTCAAGGACGTCGACGAGCGGATCCTGGAGGTCTTCGCCAGCGCCTTCGCCGACACCGCCCGCGAGTTCGAGCAGGTCTTCACCGTGCTCTTCCCCGGCGGCGAGGGCCGGCTGATCCTCACCGACCCGGAGGACCTGCTCACCACCGGCGTCGAGGTGGAGGCCCGCCCGCCGGGCAAGAAGATCAAGCGGCTGTCGCTGCTTTCCGGCGGTGAGCGGTCGCTGACGGCGGTGGCCATGCTGGTGGCGATCTTCCGCGCGCGACCCAGTCCGTTCTACATCATGGACGAGGTGGAGGCGGCGCTCGACGACGTGAACCTCGGCCGGCTCATCACGCTGCTGGCGCAGCTGCGGGAGAAGAGCCAGCTGATCGTCATCACGCACCAGAAGCGGACCATGGAGGTCGCCGACGCGCTCTACGGGGTGACCATGCGCGGCGGCGTCACCCAGGTCATCAGCCAGCGGCTCAACCGGGCCGACGGAGAGAACGAGCGGCTCGGCCGCGGCGAGGAGAACGGCTAGTGGCTCGGGAACGCGCGAGGGCGCTCCTGGTGGATTTCGATGGCGTCCTGCGGCGCTGGGACCCGGCGGTGGCCGCCGGAGTGGAGCGGCGCTACGGCCTCGCCGACGGCGTGCTCACCGAGATCGCCATGCAGTGGGGGCGCCTCCAGCCGGTGCTCACCGGGCAGGTCAGCCACGCCGACTGGATGAGCAGCGTGGCTGACGCCCTGGCCGAGCCCGCCGGCGGCCCGGAGCGTGCCCTGGCGGCGGTGCAGGAGTGGCAGCGCTATCGCGGCGAGGTGGACACCGAGGTGCTCGGCTTCCTCCGGGAGGCGCGGGCCGGCGGCATCCGGGTCGGCCTGGCCACCAACGCCACCGACCTGCTCGACGCCGACCTGGCCGCGCTCGACCTGACCGACGAGTTCGACGCGGTGGTCAGCTCGTACCGGCTCGGGGTGAACAAGCCGGCCAAGGAGTACTTCCGGGCGGCGTGCGAGGCCGTCGCCACGCCGCCGAACCGGGTGCTCTTCGTCGACGACGAGGACTGGTCGGTCGGCGGCGCCCGGGCCGCCGGGCTCTCCGCCCACCGTTGGGGCGGCCCCGGCGACCTGCGCTACCTGCGGGCCGCCCTGGAGTACTGAGGGGTCACTCGCCGGTGTGGCCGTCGATCCGTTCCCGGATCAGGTCGGCGTGGCCGTTGTGCCGGGCGTACTCCTCGATCAGGTGCGTGTAGACCCAGCGCAGGTTGAACTGCCGGCCCTTCGGACTCACCTCGGTGAACGTCTCGTCGAGCGAGCGGCCGGCCGCCGCGGCCCGGGCCAGCGCCAGCTCGCGGTGGAAGATGGCGAAGTCGGCCTCGGGGTCGGCGGCGCTGACGTCGAAGTCGGCGTCCGGGTGCTCAAGGGTGTAGTAGGGGTAGTCGACCGACTGGCCGGCGAAGTTCTCCCGGAACCACCAGGCCTCGACCTCGGCCAGGTGCCGGACGAGCCCGAGCAGGGTGAGCCCGGACGGCTCGACGCTGGGGGTCTTCAGCTGCTCGGCGGTCAGCCCGACGCACTTGAGCAGGATGGTCTGCCGGTGGTAGTCGAGCCAGCCCTCCAGCATGGTGCGCTCGTCGCCGACGTAGGGCTCGGGGGTCCGGGTGATCTCCGGTGCTCTCCAGGTCATCGGGCCATCCTCGCCGGAAGGTCTGACAACTGGCGACCGGTTATCAGGGGACCACGACGACCGGCCAGCGGCCGGTGCGTACCAGCCGGGTGGCCACCGAGCCGACCAGCCGGTGCCCGGCCTGTTCGGAGGCGCCGACCACCACCAGGTCCGCCTGGAACTCGTCGGCCGCGTCCCGCAGCTCGGTGTACGCGTCACCGTGCCGGCAGACGAAGGTGATCGGCAGGCCCAGCTCCTCGGCGCCGCGCCGGATCTCCTCGCGCAGCTCGGCGGCGAGTTCGTCCTGGGTCCGCCGCACGGCCCCGGCGTCCACGCCCGGCATCATCGCGACGAGCCCGTTCGGGGCGCTGACGAAGACGACCACGAGCGCCGCGCCCTGCCGGCGGGCCAGGCCGGCGGCGTACCAGCCGGCCCGGGCGGAGGTGCGGGTGCCGTCGACACCGACCAGCACCACCCTCGGCCCGTCGGTGCCGCGCTCGAACGGCAGAGGTCGGGCCTCCGGACCGTACTCCTCGCGATCCGGTGCTCCCAGGCTCATGGCCGCCTCTCTCAGCTCTGCTCGCCGGTGCGGTCCCACCACTATCGCTCGGATCGGCGGCGGCGCCCATCGGTAGCGAACCGCCGTCAACCCCGAGAGTTGTTTCAGATTAGTCCTGGTTGCCTGGAGCAACAACCTGCCGATGCGAGATTCCGTGAGGCCGTGCGACAGGGAACGACGGTTGCCGTGCGAGGGGGCAGGACGCGCGGTGGGGGAGGTCAGGACCAGGCGTCGTTGAAGCGGCCCAGCAGCCGGGCGAACTCCGCCACGTCCTGCGCCGGCCAGCTCTCCAGCGTGTCCCGGATGTGCCTCATCCGAGCGGCCCGTGCCGCGTCGAACCGGCGCTGCCCCTCCGCGGTGAGGCTCAGCTGGGCGGCCCGCCGGTCGCTCGGGTCCGGGTCCCGGTGGACCAGGCCGAGCGTCTCCAGCCCGCGGATCTGCCGGCTCAGCGTCCCCTTGCCGATGCCGAGCCGGCTGGCCAGGTCGGTCAGCCGGACCGACTCGCACCGGCGCAGCCAGAGCAGCAGGCCGTAGGCGTTCGGTTCCAGGTTGGGGTGCACCTCCCGGGCGACCTCCCAGGAGACCGCCCGGCCGCGCCGCAGCAGGGCGGTCAGCTCGTGCTCGACCGCCCGCAGGATCTCCGCCTGCTGCTCCTCCACGGCGTAGAGAGTACGGGGCCGGCTCAGCGTGCGCCGGTGAGCCGGCGGCGCACCACCGGGCGCAGGTGGCCGTCGCTGGTGGTGCCCTCGATGGTCACCTCGGCGGAGCGGCCCTGGTGCTCCAGGGTGGCCACCGCATTGCCGAAGTACGGCCCGGCCAGCTTGCGCCAGCGCACGCCGGGCCGGCGCACCCCGGCCGAGCGGGCCAGCGCCCGGGTGGCCGCTGCCGGACCCGAGGACCAGCCGAGCCGCATCAGCGGGCGTATCCCGGCCGGCACCTGGTTGTGGATCGGCGAGCAGGTGAGTTGGTGCACCGGGGTGGTCACCGCCGGGTCGTCGAACCGGGCCCGGGCCACGTACGAGTGGTGCACGTCGCCGGAGAGCACGCTGATGGACGCCGGCGGGGCGTACGCCGGGCCGGCGCCCACCCGGTCGCCCGGCGCGCCGGGAGCGCCGCTGCCGATCCGGGCGAAGGTCGCGCCGAGCGCCTCGAACGACCGGCGGAACGCGGCCCAGTGCTCCAGGTCGAGCGCCCGGCGCAGCTTCTCACCAAACCGGGCGACCCAGGGCCGCCCGGAGTCGGCCAGGCGCTCGTTCCACGCCTCGACGTGGTGGATGCCCGGTGGCAGCAGCCAGGGCAGCGAGGCCCCGACCACCAGGTGGTCGTAGACCCCGTGCGCCTGGTCGAGGAACCAGGACCACTCGCCCGGTGGCAGCATCGCCCGGTTGTCCGGGTCGAGCACCCGGCTGCATCGGTTGTCCAGCATCACCAGGCGGGTCCGCCCCACGTCGAGCGCGTAGCTCCACTGGTACTGCACCGCGCGCCACCGCTCGGTGTCGTGCGCGAGTTCGGCCTCCTGGTCCACCCGGTGGCCGAACTCGCGCAGCACGCCGGTGGCGTCCTCGGCCGCGCTGACCTTGGCGAAGATCGGGTCGGCGGCGATCTCGTCCGGGGCGAGGTTGCCCAGGTGCTGGTAGACCCAGTACGAGGCGAGCCCGCTGGCGATCCGCTCCGCCCACCACGGCTGCCGGCGCACCTCGTCGCGCCAACTGGCGGAGGTGTTCCAGTCGTCGATGATCTCGTGGTCGTCGAAGATCATCACGCTCGGCACGGTGGAGAGCAGCCAGCGGATCTCCGGGTCACGCCAGGACTCCAGGTAGAGCTTGGTGTACTCGTCGAAGCTCACCACCTGGTCGGCCGGGGCGCCCCGGGGCCGGCGCCGGCGCCGCTTGAGCAGCCGGCGCACCGTGGGCGAGGTGACGTCCGCGTAGACCTGGTCGCCGAGCAGCACCAGCAGGTCGGGCAGCGCGCCCGGCTCGGGGTCGGCCATCAACCGCCGGGCGTACGCGTCCAGCGCGTCCGGCGGCAGCTTGCGGGTGGTGGCGTGCTGGGTGGTCTCCCGGCAGGAGCCGAAGATCAGCCGGACCGGCTGCTCCCGGTCGTCGGCGGCCCGGGTGCGGATCACGCTCGGCGGGAACCCGGAACGTGGCTCAGGCCACACCACCTGGTCGTCGAGCAGCACCTCGTAGCTGGTGGCGCTCTGCGGGGTCAGCCCCTCCACCACCACCAGAGCGTAGTGATGGTCGTACGCGGTGAAGGTGGGCGCGGTGCCGGTGGCGCCCGCCGCGGTACGGACGGTGACCACCGCCGGCGCGTCGGTTTCGACCCAGACGGTGGCCCGCGTCCCGACGACCCGGCGCAGCAAGGGGCCGATGAGCAGGTGTGCGGCGGGCATGGCGGGACCTCCGAGATGAGCGGACTTCATCTTTACTACCCGGCCGGCGGTCGCACCACTGCTGGCTGTGACCGAGCGTACCGCCGCTTCCGGAACCTTTCGGGGGAGCCGTGGCTGGGACGGCGTCGTCGGCATCTGACAGGATTTCGGCATGACGGAATACCTCCTCATCGCGCTCGCCCTGCTCGGAGTGCTGATCCTCGGCGCCCTCGGGCTGGTCGTACCGCGCCTGCGCCGCCGCCCGGAGCCACCGCTGCCGACGACGGAGGTCGAGACACGGGCGGAGGAGGACCTGGCCGGCCCGCCGGTCGAGGCCCCGGAGTCCGAACTCTCCACCGGGGTGCTGGTGCCGCCCGTGGTGGAGGCGCCGACGCCGGTGCTGGAGGTCCCCGAGCCGACCGCCGGGCGGCTGGTCCGGCTGCGCGGGCGGCTCTCCCGCTCGCAGAACGCCTTCGGCAAGGGTCTGCTCGGCCTGCTCAGCCGGGACCACCTGGACGAGGACACCTGGGAGGAGATCGAGGACAGCCTGATCACGGCGGACGTCGGCATCGACGCCACCCGGGAGATCGTCGACCGGCTGCGCGAGCGCACCCGGGTGCTCGGCACCCGGACGGCCGGCGAGCTGCGTACGCTGCTCGCCGCCGAACTGGTCAACGCCCTCGCCCCGGAGCTGGACCGCTCGTTGAAGACCCAGCGCAAGGACGGCGTCCCGGCGGTGCTGCTGGTGGTCGGGGTCAACGGCGCCGGTAAGACCACCACCTGCGGCAAGATCGCCCGGGTGCTGGTCGCCGACGGCCGGAGCGTGGTGCTCGGCGCGGCCGACACCTTCCGCGCCGCCGCGGCCGACCAGCTGGAGACCTGGGGCGGGCGGGTCGGCGCCGAGACGGTACGCGGCCCGGAGGCCGCCGACCCGGCCAGCGTCGCCTTCGACGCCGTCAAACGCGGCATCGACACCGGGGTCGACACGGTCCTGATCGACACCGCCGGCCGGCTGCAGAACAAGGTCGGCCTGATGGACGAGCTCGGCAAGGTCAAGCGGGTGGTGGAGAAGCACGGCCCGATCGACGAGACGATCCTGATCCTGGACGCCACCACCGGGCAGAACGGCCTGGAGCAGGCCCGGGTCTTCACCGAGGTGGTCAACGTGACCGGCGTGGTGCTGACCAAGCTCGACGGCACCGCCAAGGGCGGCATCGTGATCGCGGTGCAGCGCAAGCTCGGCATCCCGGTGAAGCTGGTCGGCCTCGGCGAGGGGCCCGACGACCTGGCGCCGTTCGACCCGGCCCAGTTCGTCGACGCGCTGCTGGGCACCGAAGCCGCCGCACGGGACGCGTAGGCTCGGGTGACCACCGACGATCGCGCGTACGCGGGCTGGCGCGACCCGAGCCACCCCTCGCAGCGCCTGGGGAGACCGTACGTGACGTCACAGGAGATCCCGCTGCACGGCGGGAACGTGAGCACCGTGGTCCGGGTCGGCGACACGGTCCGGCGCAACGCCGGGCCCTGGACCCCCTCCGTGCACGCCCTGCTGCGCCACCTCGAGTACGTCGGGTTCACCGGCGCCCCGCGGGCGCTCGGCATGGACGAGCGCAACCGCGAGGTGCTGTCATACCTGGAGGGGGAGTGCGGGGAGTACCCGCTCGCCCCGCACTGGGTGACCGACGAGGCGCTGGTGACCGTGGCCACCATGCTGCGGATGTTCCACGACGCCCAGTACGGCTTCGTCCCGGCGCCCGGCGCGGTCTGGCGCTCGTTCGGGCCGCCGCCGCCGGACACCGAGGTGATCTGCCACCACGACGCCGCCCCGCACAACGTCATCTGGCGGCCGGACGGCACCCTCGGGCTGATCGACTTCGACCTCGCCTCGCCCGGCGCGCGGATCTACGACGTGGCGTACGCGGCGTGGACCTGGGTGCCGATCTTCTCCGACCGGGATTCGATCACCCTCGGCTGGAAGCACCCGGACCGCCCGCGTCGGCTGCGGCTCTTCGCCGACGCGTACGGGCTGATCCCGCGGGACCGGCACCGGCTGATCCGGACCATCCGCAAGCGGATCGTCGACCACGTCGAGGGGATCCGCCGGATGGCCGCCGCCGGCGAGCCGGCCTTCGTCCGGATCGTGCACAAGGGGCACCTCCGCCGCCCGATGCGCGACCTGCGGCTGCTCGACTACGAGCGGCACGCGCTGGAGCACGCGCTGCGCTGAGCTGAGCGACAGCGGTGGATCCGGCCGGCCGGTCGGCCATCGACGGCCGCCGTACGGCCGATCCGCCGTCGTCCATGCCTCCTGGCGGGCAACCCTCTTCACACGTCCGAAACAAGCCGTCACCGAACGGAAACCGGCATGGGACCCTCGGTGAAACAGCGGACAACCAAGCTTCCGCGCAACCGGCGTACGGGCGACGCTGCCCCGGAAGCCGCGAAGGAGGGAACTTAACCTTAGGAGGCCAGCGTGCCTGATGCACCGACGATCGACTCCGGCAACACCGTCTGGCTGCTGGTGTCGACCGCGCTCGTGCTCCTGATGACCCCGGGTCTGGCGTTGTTCTACGGCGGTCTGAACCGGGCCAAGGGCGTACTGAACATGATGATGATGAGCTTCACCGCGATCGGGCTCATCACCGTTCTGTGGTGGTTCTACGGCTTCAGCATCGCGTTCGGCAGCGATGTCAACGGCTTCTGGGGCGACCCGGCGGCCTACCTCGGCACCAAGACCTTCCTCGCCGAGACCGATCTCTGGGGCGCGACCGCCGAGAACCCGAGCGGCATCGGCGTCCCGCTCTACGTGTTCATGGCGTTCCAGATGGTCTTCGCGGTGATCACCGTCGCGCTGATCAGCGGCGCCATCGCCGACCGGGCCAAGATCGCCGGCTGGCTGCTCTTCGCCTTCGGCTGGGCGACCCTGGTCTACTTCCCGGTCGCGCACTGGGTCTGGGGCGGCGGCATCATCGGCGGCGACATCCACGCCCTGGACTTCGCCGGTGGCACCGCCGTGCACATCAACGCCGGAGCCGCGGCCCTGGCCGTCGCGCTGGTGCTCGGCAAGCGGCTGGGCTGGCCGCGGGAGGGCATGAAGCCGCACAACATCCCGCTGGTCGCGCTCGGCGCCGGCCTGCTCTGGTTCGGCTGGTTCGGGTTCAACGCCGGCTCGGAGCTCACCGTCGACTCGGTCGCCGGGCTGGCCTTCATCAACACCCAGTTGGCCACGGCCGCCGCCGTGCTCGGCTGGATCGCGGTGGAGTGGATCAAGGACAAGAAGCCGACCCTGGTCGGCGCGTCGTCCGGCGCCATCGCCGGCCTGGTGGCCATCACCCCGGCCTGTGGCTTCATCGCGCCCTGGGCGTCGGTGCTGCTCGGTCTGGTCGCCGGCGCGGTCTGCGCGGTCGCGGTGAGCCTGAAGTACAAGCTCGGCTACGACGACTCCCTCGACGTGGTCGGCGTGCACTTCGTCGGTGGCTGGATCGGCTCGCTCTGGCTGGGCCTCTTCGCCACCAACTCGGTCAACGCCGCGATCTCCGACGTGGTCGGCGCCTCCGACGGCCTGTTCTACGGCGGCGGGCTCACCCAGCTGGGCCGGCAGGCCCTGGCCGGCCTGATCGTCAGCGTCTGGTCGTTCGGCATCGCCTGGCTGCTCGCCTTCGCCATCGAGAAGACCATCGGCTTCCGGGTCCGCTCCGAGGCCGAGGTCGAGGGCATCGACATCGCCGAACACGCCGAGAGCGGTTACGACCTCTCGCCGGCCGGCGGCGGCAGTGGCGGTGCGTTCGCGATGGCCGGCATCGGGACGCCCGCCGGCACCGGGGCCGGTGGCGCCAAGCCGGCGGCGGAGCCCGCCGAGCCGGTCAGCGAAAAGGTCGCCGGTTAACGTTCCTGTGATGGAGGGGTTGGACATGAAACTGGTGACCGCGGTCATCAAGCCCTACCAGCTGGACGCGGTGAAGGAGGCCCTGCACGCCCTCGGCGTGGCCGGGCTGACCGTCAGCGAGGTCCAGGGGTACGGGCGGCAGAAGGGGCACACCGAGGTCTACCGGGGTGCCGAGTACACGGTCGAGTTCCTGCCCAAGATCCGCGTCGAGGTGCTCACCGACGAGATCGACGTCGAGAAGATCGTCGACGCGATCGTCGGGGCCGCCCGCACCGGGAAGATCGGTGACGGGAAGGTCTGGGTGACCGCCGTCGAGGAGGTCGTCCGGGTCCGCACCGGCGAGCGCGGTCTCGACGCGCTGTAGGAACGCCACGATGACCTCGTTGACCGGGAGGGCCACGCCGGGAACCCCCGCCGGCGTGCGCCCCCCGGTCGACGGGGTCGTCGCCGTCCCCGGCGTCGGGGGGCCGGCGCGGCAGGCGCGGGCGGCCGCGTACGAGGCGTTCCTCGAGCCGTTGCTGCCGCACCGGGACGGGGTGGCGCTGCTCGCCGTCGGCGGGCTCGGTCGTCGGCAGTGCGCCCCCTACGGCGACCTCGACCTGGTGCTGCTGCACGCCGGGGTGCCCGGCATCGACGAGCTGGCCGCCGCGATCTGGTATCCGGTCTGGGACGCCGGCCTGCGGCTCGACCATTCGGTGCGTACCGGCGCCGAGGCGCTCTCGGTGGCCCAGGACGACGTCAAGGTGGCGCTGGGGCTGCTCGACGCCCGGCTGGTCGCCGGCGACCCGGCGCTCGCCGACGCGCTGATCCGCACCGCCGCCGACCACTGGCGGCGCACCGCCGTACGCCAGGTCCCGCACCTGCGGGAGATCACCGCCGCCCGCTGGGCGGCCCACGGCGAGCTGGCCTTCCTGCTCGAGGGCGACCTCAAGGAGGCCGCCGGCGGGCTGCGCGACGTGGGCATCCTGCGGGCCATCGCCTCCGCCGGCGTCACGGATGCGCTGCGGCCCGCCGTGCGCGCCGCGCACCTGCGGCTGCTCGACGTCCGCGACGCGCTGCACCAGCAGGTCGGCCGCCGGGTGGACCGGCTGCTCGCCCAGGAGCGCGACGGCGTGGCCGAGCTGCTCGGGCTGGAGGACTCCGACGCCGTGCTACGCCGGGTGGCCGGCGACGCCCGTACCGTCAGCCACGCCCTGGACGACGCGTTCCGCGCGGCCGAGCGGCTGCGGGGCGGCCGGTCCCGGCTCGGCGCCGGACCCCCGGTGCGCCGGCCGGTGGCCCGGGACGTGGTGGAACACGACGGCGAGCTGGTGCTCGCCCGCACGGCGATCGGGGCCCGGCCCGACCCGAGCCTCTCCCTGCGGGTCGCCGCCGCCGCGGCCACCACCGGGTTGCCGATCGCCCGGGCGACCTGCGAATGGCTTGCCGCGTACTGCCCGCCGCTGCCCGCGCCCTGGCCGGCCGAGGCCCGGGCCGCGCTGATCACCCTGCTCGGCGCCGGTCCCGGCCTGGTGCCCGCCTGGGAGACCTGCGACCGGTACGGGCTGGTCGACGGCTGGCTGCCGGAGTGGACCCGGATGCGCAGCCTGCCCCAGCACAACCCGGTGCACCGGTTCACCCTCGACCGGCATCTGGTGCAGACCGCCTTCGAGGCCAGCCGGCACACCCGCGACGTGGAGCGCCCCGACCTGCTGCTGCTCGGCGCCCTGCTGCACGACGTCGGCAAGGGGCTCCCCGGCGGCGTCGACGTGCCGGCCGGACGGCACGTCCCCGGCGCCGGCTCGGCCGACCACAGCACGGTCGGCGCCCCGATCGCGGAGGCGGTGGCCAGCCGGATCGGCCTGCCCGCCGCGGAGGTCGCGCTGATCGGCCGGCTGGTCCGGCTGCACCTGCTGCTGCCCGACGTGGCCACCCGGCGGGACCTGACCGACCCGGTCACCATCTCCGGGGTCGCCGACGCGGTCGGTGATCCGGCCACCCTCGACCTGCTGCACGCCCTGGTCCGGGCGGACGCCGCGGCCACCGGGCCGGCCGCCTGGTCGGACTGGAAGGGCCGGCTCGTCGCCGAGCTGGTCGCCCGGGTCCGCACCGCGCTGGACACCGGGGCGCTGCCCGCCCCGCCCGCACCCGACCCGGCGCTTCTCGCCGAGCCGCTGCCGGTGGTCCAGCTGAGCTCGGACCGGGTGGCGGTCGCCGCGGCCGACCGGCGCGGCCTGCTCGCCACGGTGGCCGGCTGCCTGGCCCTGCACCGGCTCGAGGTGATCTCCGCGGACGCCTCGGCGGTCGACGGGCGGGCCCTCGTCGAGTGCCGGGTGCAGCCCCGCTACGGCCTCGCGCCCGACCCGATCGCGCTCAGCGCCGATCTGCGCCGGGCGCTCGCCGGCGATGTCTCGGTCAACCAGCGGCTGCGTGGCCGGGCCCTGGCGGCCCGCGGGGCGGGTGCCGCGCCCCGGGTGGTCTGGCACCGCGAGGCGGCCACCGACGCGGCGCTGCTGGAGCTGCGCGCGGCCGACGCCGCCGGGCTGCTCTACCGGGTGGCCTGCGCCCTCGACGAGGCCGACGCCGAGGTGCGGGCGGCCCGCATCTCCACCCTCGGCGGCGACGTGGTGGACGCCTTCTACCTGGTCGGTGGCTGGCCGGACGACGCCACCCGGGCCCGCCTGGAGGCCGCGGTGCTCGCCGTGGTGTGACGCCGGAGGTGGCCGCCGGGCGGCGTCCGCGCCCGCCCGCTACGTCCAGTCGCGTAGCCGCGGAGCCGCCCGCGGGCCGACGCGCCGACGCCCGCCGCGCGGAACCCTCGGTGGCATGAACCTGCCTGTGCAAACCGAAGGACTCACCAAGCGGTACGGCGGTCTGACCGCCGTGCAGGATCTCGACCTGACCGTGCGGGCCGGCGAGGTCTACGGCTTCCTCGGCCCCAACGGCGCCGGCAAGACCACCACCCTGCGGATGCTGCTCGGCCTGGTCCGCCCCACCGCCGGCACCGTCCGGCTGCTCGGGCGGCCACCGGGCGCCGGGCAGCTCGCCTCGGTGGGCGCGCTGATCGAGGGACCGGCCTTGTATCCGTACCTCTCCGGGCGGGAGAACCTGCGGGTGCTGGCCCGCTACGCCGGCGCCGCGGCCGACCGGGTCCCGCTGGTGCTCGACCTGGTCGACCTCGCCCACCGGGGCGGCGACCGGTACGCCGGCTACTCCCTCGGCATGAAACAGCGCCTCGGGGTCGCCGCCGCCCTGCTGAAGGATCCGCGCCTGCTCATCCTCGACGAACCCACCAACGGGCTGGATCCGGCCGGCACGGCCGACATGCGGCGGCTGATCCGACGGCTCGGTGCCGCGGGCTGCACGGTGCTCCTCTCCAGCCACCTGCTCGGCGAGGTCGAGCAGGTCTGCGACCGCGTCGGAGTGATCTCCCAGGGCCGGCTGGTCGCCGAGGGCAGCGTGGCGGACCTGCGCGGCGCTGCTGGCCTGCGGGTGCTGGCCGAGCCACTGGACGGCGCGGCCGAGTGCGCAAGGACGCTCGTCGGCGCCGACCGGGTGCGGGTGGTCGACGGGGGGCTGGAACTGGCCGTCGAACCGGAGCGGGCGGCCTGGCTGAACACGGAACTCGTCCAGGCCGGGGTGGCGGTACGGGAGCTGCGCCCCCGCGAACGCGACCTGGAGCAGGTGTTCTTCGAGCTGATCGGAATGGAGACGGCCGATGTCCGGTAGCTTCCAGGCGGAGCTCGTCAAGCTGGTGCGGCGGCCGGCCACCTGGCTCCTGCTCGCCATCACGCTGGTGCTCGCGGCGCTCTTCACGTACGTCTTCCCGTACGCCGGCTACGCCGGTGGCACGGGTGGCCCGAACAGCGAGCGAGGGTTGCCCGCGCTGCTGCCGGACCAGTTGGTGGGCAACTCGCTCGGCGGGCTGCCGGTCTTCCTCGGCGCGATCGTGTTGATTCTCGGCGTGCTCGTGGTCGGCGGCGAATACGGCTGGGGCACCTGGAAGACGGTGCTGTCGCAGGGGCCGTCGCGCACGGCCGTCTACGTCGGCAAGCTGGCGGCGCTGGGGGTCGCCGCGCTGGTCGTCGTCCTGGCCGTGTTCGGCGTCGGCGCGGTGGGCAGCGCGCTCATCGCCGCCGCCGAGTCGCAGCCGGCGCGCTGGCCGGGGCTCAGCGACCTGCTGACCGGGGTCGGGGCGGGCTGGCTCATCGCCATGATGTGGGCGATGCTCGGTGTCGTGCTGGCCGTCGCCCTGCGTGCCGTGGCCCTGCCGGTCGGGTTGGGCCTGGTGTGGATGCTCGCGGTGCAGAATCTGCTGGCCGCCATCGCCGCGCCGCTGCTGGACTGGGTGGCGCAGCTGCAGAAGGGCCTACCCGGCCCCAACGCCGGCTCGCTGGCCGCTGCGCTGGGCGCGTCGTCGGACACGCCGGGGGTGACGACGGCGGTCGGTGGCGGGCAGGCCGCGCTGGTGGTGGCCGGCTACCTGGTCGCGTTCGCGGCGGCGGGTGCGGTGCTGCTGAGCCGGCGGGACATTGACTGAGCGGGCGGACACGATGGGAAACGACGGGAGGGGCGGCGTGGACCGGGATCGGCCCGGATGGCGGGAGAGCGTCGGTGACGCCGCCCTCGCCCTCGTCCTGCTCGCGTTCGGGCTGGCCGGCACCGGGCCGTCCGCCGCCGAACGCGGCGTCGCCGCCGACGGAAAGGCGTACGCGCTCGTGGTCGTCGCCGCCCTGGCGCTGGCGGTCCGGCGCCGATGGCCGTTCGTCACGCTGGCGGTTGCGGCCACGGCCGCCACGGCGTACCTGGTGCTCGGCTACCCGTACGGGCCGATTCTGGTGTCGTTCCTCCTCGCGGTCTACACAGTCGCCGCGCACCGGGCCCTGCGGCCGGCGGCCACCGGCGGCGCGATCGCCCTTGCGGTGCTGACCACGCACGTCTTCGTCGGTGTCCGGCCGCCGGGCCTGCTCGGGCTCATGCCCGCTGCGGCGTGGGTGGTGGTGCCCTTCGCGGTCGGGACCACCGTCCGGGTCACCCGGGAGGCGGCCGCCCGCAACCGGGCGGAGGAGGCACGCCGGCTGGCCGACGGGGAACGGCTGCGGGTTGCCCAGGAGGTGCACGACGTGGTCGGGCACGGTCTCGCCGCAATCCACATGCAGGCGGAGATCGCGCTGCATCTGCTGGAGAAGCGACCCGAGCAGGCGCACACGGCGCTCGCCGCGATCAGCCGGACCAGCAAGGAGGCGCTCGACGAGCTGCGGGTCACGCTGGCGGTGGTCCGCCGGGGCGACGGCACGGCCGAGCGGGCGCCCGCGCCGGGGCTGACCCAGGTTCCGGCGCTGCGCGACCGGCTTGCCGGAACCGGGCTGCCGGTCACGGTGGAGGTCGACGGGGAGCCGGCGGCGCTGCCGGTCGCGGTGGACCTCGCCGCCTACCGGGTGGTCCAGGAGTCGTTGACCAACGTGCTGCGGCACGCCGGTCCGGCGACCGCCGCCGTGCGGATCCGCTACACCTCGACAGCGGTGGAGGTGGAGGTGGCCGACACCGGGCGCGGGGTGGTCGGGGCTGCCCGCGGGACGGCCGGGTCCGGGCTGGCCGGGATGCGGGAGCGGATCGTCGCGCTGGGCGGGTCGTTCGAGGCCGGGCCCGCCGACGGCGGCGGATTCCGGGTGTACGCGAGGTTGCCGGTGGAGGAGCGCTCATGATCAGGGTGTTGATCGCGGACGACCAGGACCTGGTCCGGATCGGGCTGCGCGCCCTGGTGGAGAGCGAGGACGACCTGGAGCTGGCCGGCGAGGCGGCCGACGGCCTGGCGGCCGTCGAGCTGGCCCGTCGGGAGCACCCGGACGTGATCCTGATGGACGTCCGGATGCCCGGCGTGGACGGCATCGAGGCGACCCGGCGGATCGTCGCCGACCCGGAGCTGACCGGCACCCGGGTGATCGTGCTGACCACCTTCGAGCTGGACGAGTACGTCTTCGACGCGCTGCGCCACGGTGCCAGCGGGTTCCTCACCAAGGACACCCGCCCCGCTGAACTGCTGCGGGCGATCCGGCTGGTCGCCGAGGGGGAGGCGCTGCTCTCACCGTCGGTGACCCGCCGGGTGGTGCGCGAGTTCGCCACCCGCCCGGCCCGTGTGCCCCGCCCGCACCCCCGACTCGGCACGCTGACGGATCGGGAGCGCGAGGTGGTCGCCCTGGTCGGCGAGGGGCTCAGCAACGAGGAGATCGCGGGCCGGCTGGTGGTCAGTCCGGCCACCGCGCGTACCCATGTCAGCCGGGCGATGATCAAGCTGGGCGCAAGGGACCGGGCCCAGCTGGTCGTCTTCGCGTACCAGTCGGGGCTGGTCGCCTGATCAACGACGGAGCCGCTTCCGCGGCGCACGCTACGCCGACCGGCGCGATCCTGGCGGGCGACGGGGCGGCCCGGAGCGAGGGCTGGGCTGGGCCGGAGCGCGGGTGCGCGCGGCGGGCTACCCTAGCGATGGCCGGACTCCACGGAGCCGGCCGCCTTGTGCCCGACGAAACACTGACAAACGGGATGTTCGCGTGTTTGACACCTTGAGTGACCGCCTCTCCGGGATCTTCACCAAGCTCCGCGGCAAGGGCCGGCTCACCGATGCCGACATCGACGCCACCGCGCGCGAGATCCGCCTCGCGCTGCTGGAGGCGGATGTCGCGCTGCCGGTCGTCAAGGGCTTCATCGCCAACGTCAAGGAGCGGGCGCGCGGCGCGGAGGTCTCCCAGGCGCTCAACCCGGCCCAGCAGATCGTCAAGATCGTCAACGAGGAGCTGATCAACGTCCTCGGCGGCGAGGGGCGGCGGCTCCAGTTCGCCAAGCAGCCGCCGACGGTGATCATGCTCGCCGGCCTCCAGGGCTCCGGTAAGACCACCCTCGCCGGCAAGCTGGCCCGCTGGCTCAAGGCCCAGGGCCACCAGCCGCTGCTGGTCGCCGCCGACCTCCAGCGCCCCAACGCCGTCGGGCAGCTCCAGGTGCTCGGTGGCCGGGCCGGGGTCGAGGTGTACGCCCCGGAGCCCGGCAACGGCGTCGGCGACCCGGTCCAGGTGGCCCGTGCCTCGATCGAGCACGCGAAGCGCGCGGCCCGGGACATCGTCATCGTCGACACCGCCGGCCGGCTCGGTATCGACGCCGAGATGATGCAGCAGGCCGCCGACATCCGCGACGCCGTCCAGCCGGACGAGGTCATCTTCGTCATCGACGCGATGGTCGGTCAGGACGCCGTCCGTACCGCCGAGGCGTTCCGCGACGGCGTCGGCATCAGCGGCGTGGTCCTCTCCAAGCTCGACGGCGACGCCCGCGGTGGTGCCGCGCTCTCCGTCCGCGAGGTCACCGGGCAGCCGATCCTCTTCGCCTCCACCGGCGAGAAGCTGGAGGACTTCGACGTCTTCCACCCCGACCGGATGGCCAGCCGGATCCTCGGCATGGGCGACGTCCTCACTCTGATCGAGCAGGCCGAGCAGGCCTTCGACTCCGATCAGAAGGAGAAGATGACCGCCAAGCTGATGGGCGGCGAGCAGTTCACCCTGGAGGACTTCCTCGACCAGCTCATCGCGGTCCGCCGGATGGGCCCGATCGCCAACGTGCTGGCCATGATGCCCGGCATGGGGCAGATGAAGGACCAGATCGCCGAGCTGGACGACAAGCACTTCGACCGGGTCACCGCGATCATCCGCTCGATGACCCCGGGCGAGCGGACCAACCCGAAGATCATCAACGGCTCCCGCCGGGCGCGTATCGCCAACGGCTCCGGGGTCACCGTGATGGACGTCAACCAGCTGCTCAACCGCTTCTCCGACGCGCAGAAGATGATGAAGCAGATGGGCGGCATGATGGGCCTGCCCGGTGGTGGCCGGCGCAAGGCGACCAAGTCGCCGAAGAACAAGCGCAAGGGCACCAAGGGCGGCAACCGGCCGCGCGCCGGCGCGGGGATGGCGGGCGGCTTCCCGGGCGGCATGCCGCAGCTCCCGCCGGGCCTCGACCCGGGTGACCTGGCCGGTGGGCAGGGCCTCCCGCCGGGCTTCAAGCTCCCGAAGATCGACTTCAACAAGCTCGGCAAGGGCGGTGACAACCGCCCCCGCTGACGCGTGTCGGCGACGGTGGGCGACGGCATCAGCGCTTAGGGTGACGTCGCCCCCGGGAAGGAGATGTCATGACCGCGGCGCCGATCCTGCCCGAGCGGCACGAGTGGACGGTCGACGACCTCGGTGAGCTGCCGAAGGACCTTCCGTACGAACTGATCAACGGAAGGTTGATCGTGCCGTCGCCGACTGCCGTGCACCAAGAGCTTTGTGTGGAGCTGCTGCTGGCGCTCCGGGTCAACTGTGCGCCGGAATACCTGGTGAGCATGGACCTGTCCATGCGGGTCGACCGCCGCAACGAGCCGCGTCCCGATGTCGTGGTCATCCGTCGCAAGCATGCCGGATCCTCGCCCGTCCCGGTCGAGGACGCGCTGCTCGCCGTCGAGGTGGTCTCGCCGACCTCCACCTTCCGCGACCTGTACGACAAGGCGAAGCTCTACGCCCACGCCGGCGTCCGCTCCTACTGGGTGCTGGATCCGCTACAGGAACGGATCACGCTGACCGAGTACGTTCTCGGCGCGAACCGCGAGTACGAGCAGGTCGCCCACACCGAGGACCTGTTCGTCACCGAGCGGCCGTGGAAGGTCTCCGTCGATCTGCCGGCGCTGACGGCGCGGAAGAACGACCTGCTGACTCCCGACGGGGAGTGATCGGGTAGGACTGTGCACATGGCTCTGCATGTGCGTGGTGTGCTGCTCCCCGACGACGAGGTCCGGGATCTCTGGCTGGTCGGCGACCGGGTGACCTTCGAGCCGGTGCCCGGTGCGCAGACCGTCGCCGACGGCGGCTTCGTGCTCCCCGGGCTGACCGACGCGCACTGCCACATCGGCATCGCCCGGGGCGGCGCGCCGATCACCTCCCTCGACCAGGCCCGCGAACTGGCCCGCACCGACCGGGACGCGGGGGTGCTCGCCATCCGCGACGCCGGCTCGCCGTACCCGTACCCGGAACTCGAGGACGAGCCGGACCTGCCGCGGCTGGCCCGGGCCGGGCGGCACGTCGCCCCGCCGAAGCGCTACCTGCGTGACATCGGGGTGGAGGTCGGCGCCGCCGAGGTGGCCGCCACGGTGGCCGAGCAGGCCCGGGCCGGCAACGGCTGGGTGAAGCTGGTCGGCGACTGGATCGACCGGGGCGTCGGCGACCTCGCGCCGGCCTGGGACGCCGACACCATGACCGCGGCGGTCGAGGCCGCGCACGCCGCCGGGGTGCGCGCCGCGGTGCACACCTTCTCCGAGTCCGCCGTGGAGATCATGGTGCGGGCCGGGGTGGACTCGGTGGAGCACGGCACCGGGCTCAGCCTCGACCTGATCGACCTGATGGCCCGGCAGGGCACCGCCCTGATCCCCACGATGATCAATATCCAGACCTTCGGCGGGATCGCCGATCAGGCCCGGGCGAAGTTTCCCGGCTACGCCGACCACATGGTCGCCCTGCGCGACCGCTTCCCCGAGGTGGTCCGGTCGGCGTACGAGGCGGGCGTGCCGATCTATGTGGGCACCGATGCCGGCGGGGGCATCGCGCACGGGCTGGCCGCCGAGGAGATGCTGCTGCTGCACGAGCAGGCCGGCATGTCCCCGGTGGACGTGCTCGCCGCCGCCTCCTGGCGGGCCCGGGAGTGGCTCGGCTTCTCCGGCCTGGTCGAGGGCGGCCTCGCCGACCTCGTGGTCTATCCCGAGGACCCGCGCGCCGACCTACGGGTGGTCCGCACCCCGTCGAGAATCATCCTGCGCGGCCAGGTCCTCCGCTGACCCGCCCCGGCGGCCCTTCGCCCGTTGATCATGAGGTTGTTGCCCGCCACCATGGCGTGTCGCGCCAACAACTTCATGATCAGCCCCTGTCGGCGGGGTGTGGGGTGGGTGGGCGGGGTCAGCGGGCGTCGATGACGTACTGGGCCTCCACCCAGAAGCGGCCGCCGTCGGTGCCGCCGAAGGCCAGCTCGTGACGGCCCGGCGTCAGCGGCGGGACCAGCGCCCACAGGCCCCAGCAGGAGACCGGAACGGGCCACGGCCAGGTGGTGACGATGTTGTTGAAGAAGCCGCGTACCGGGAACGGCTCGGCCGAACCCGCGGGCGTCAGGGCCACCGGCACCCCGTCGACCTGTGCGTGGCCGGTCGCCCCCGGGGTGGGCTGCGCCGGGCCGGCGCCCCGGCCCACCTGCCACCACGAGAAGGCGGGGAAGAAGAGCGGTCGCCCGGCCGGCAGCACGCACTGTCGCTGCACCGTGCCGCCGTAGCTGCCCGCGAGGAACCAGACGTCCGCCGGCTGGTGGTGCCCGGCGTGGCGGCCGTACTTGTCGGCGATCGGGTCGGCCGGCCGGCGGTGCGCGGCCACCCAGCGCACCCACCTGGCGGCCAGGTCGGCGAGCGCGGGCTGGTCCTGCGGGGGTGGCGCAGCCGCTCCGGGCTGCGGATCGGGGATGGACATGACGGCAGATGCTACTGATGTCGCGCCCGATCGCGCTGTCCCCGGGGCCGGCGCATAGGATGTGCGGTCATGGCACGCGTGCTCACTCCCCGTGCGGAGGACTTTCCCCGCTGGTACCAGGACCTGATCGCCAAGGCGAAGCTGGCCGACAACGGCCCGGTCCGCGGGACCATGGTCATCCGACCGGCCGGCTACGCCATCTGGGAGCGGATGCAGGCCGAGATGGACGCCCGGATCAAGGCGGCCGGGGCGGAGAACGCGTACTTCCCGCTCTTCATCCCCGAGAGCTACCTCAAGCGCGAGGCGCAGCACGTCGAGGGCTTCTCGCCGGAGCTGGCGGTGGTCACCCACGGTGGCGGCAAGCAGCTCGCCGAGCCGGTCGTGGTGCGCCCCACCAGCGAGACGGTCATCGGCGAGTTCATGGCCAAGTGGATCGACTCCTACCGGGACCTGCCGCTGCTGCTCAACCAGTGGGCGAACGTGGTCCGCTGGGAGCTGCGCCCGCGGATCTTCCTGCGCACCAGTGAGTTCCTCTGGCAGGAGGGGCACACCGCGCACGCCACCCGCGAGGATGCCCGCGCCTACGCCCGGCGGATCCTGCACGAGGCGTACGAGGACCTGATGGTCACCGTGCTCGGCATTCCGGTGGTGGTGGGCCTGAAGACGGCTCGCGAGCGGTTCGCCGGCGCGACCGCGACCTACACCTGCGAAGGCATGATGGGCGACGGCAAGGCGCTCCAGCTCGGCACCAGCCACGAGCTGGGGCAGAACTTCGCCAAGGCCTTCGACATCAGCTACTCCTCCGCCGAGGGCGGCCGGGAGCACGCCTGGACCACCTCCTGGGGCACCTCGACCCGGATGCTCGGCGGCCTGATCATGGCTCACGGCGACGACAACGGCCTGCGGGTGCCGCCGAAGCTGGCCCCGATCCAGGCGTACGTGATGATCGTCAAGGACGGCGAGGGCGTCGGCGAGGCGGCGGCCAAGCTGCGCGACGGCCTGCGCGACGCCGGCGTCCGGGTCACGCTCGACGACCGGACCGACACCGCGTTCGGCCGCCGGGCCGTCGACGCCGAGCTGCGTGGTTATCCGGTACGCGTCGAGGTCGGTCCCCGCGATCTGGCCGCCGGCAACGCGGTGGTGGTGCGGCGTACCGACGGGTCGAAGACCCCCACGCCGGTCGCCGACGTGGTCGGCGCGGTGCTCGCCGCCCTCGACGCCGACCAGCAGAAGCTGCACGACCAGGCGCTGGCCAACCGTGAGTCGCGGACCGTCGAGGTGGCCACCCTGGCCGAGGCGATCGAGGCCGCCGCGACCGGCTGGGCCCGGGTGCCGTGGTCGGCGGTGGGCGTCGCGGGGGAGGCCGAGGCGAACGGCCAGGGCGTCACCGTGCGCTGCCTGCTGCGGGCCGACGGCTCGGTGCCCGACTCGGAGGACGAGCCGGACCTGGTCGCCATCCTGGCCCGCGCGTACTGAGGTGCGCCCGGGCGATCCCGCCGGACGATTCGCGCCGGGTCGGCTGATCCTGCACCGCAACGTGCGGCGCGGCCGGATCGGTTGGGTCCGGCCGGGCCGGGTGGTCAGCGACGACGAGCGTGGCCTGCTGATCTGGGTCGCCCGGAACTCGCCGGTGGCCAGCGAGGTCACCGAGGCCGGCCTGGGCATGCGGGCGATACCGTTCGCCGAGTGGATCACCTCGTCCTACCGGTTGGCTCCGGGCCGATGGGCCGGGCCGGGGTTGTTGAAGTTCCTACCCACCGGCGCGGCCCACTCGGTCTGGTGGTTCTGGGACGCCGAGGGGCGATTCACCCACTGGTACGTGAACCTGGAGGAGCCGGGCGTCCGCTGGGACGACGGTGACCTGGCCGGGGTGGACATGGTCGACCAGGACCTGGACGTGGTCGTCCAACCGGACCGCAGTTGGCAGTGGAAGGACGAGGAGGAGTTCGTCGAGCGGCTGGGGCACCCGGACGACTACTGGGTGGCCGACGAGGCGGCGGTCCGCAGCGAGGGCAAGCGGGTGATCGCGCTCGCCGAGGCCGGCGAGTTCCCGTTCGACGGCACCTGGTGCGACTTCACCCCGCCGGCCGAGTGGACGATTCCGGTGGGGCTGCCGACCGGCTGGGACCGGCCGCCGGTCCGCTGACACCCTCTTTTCCCGCCCGGGGGCGTCCCCCGGATGTGCGTCCTGTCACCGACCAAGGGCGGCGCGGGCGGGTTCTCCGCCTCCGGTGTGAGAGATCGGCATCGGATCTGGCAGAATGGGTCGCTGGTATCCGGCGCGCGTCCGGCGCCCTCTAACCCGGGCGCGTCGCCAGTCCACCGAGCAGTCTCCGGCCCAACCCCACTGTGCCGGTCGGCGCTCACCCATGCACACCGCCCTCCCGGGCCGGTGAGATCGCAACAGGAGCGAAACAACTGTGGCCGTAAAGATCCGGCTCCTGCGGATGGGTAAAATCCGCAACCCGCAGTACCGCATCGTCGTCGCCGACTCGCGCACCAAGCGCGACGGCCGGGCGATCGAGTTCGTCGGGATCTACCAGCCGAAGGAAGACCCTTCGGTCATCGAGGTCAAGTCGGAGCGGGTCCAGTACTGGCTGTCCGTCGGCGCTCAGCCGAGCGAGGCGGTGCAGCGGCTGCTGGAGCTGACCGGTGACTGGCAGAAGTTCAAGGGCCTGCCGGCCCCGCCGCCGCTGAAGGTCGCCCCCGAGCGCGCCGACCGCACCGCGGCCTACGAGGCCGAGGCGAAGGCCGCGGCCGGGCTGGCCCCGGAGACCCCGGCCAAGCCGGCCAAGAAGGCCGCCAAGGCTGCCGAGGCCCCGGCCGAGACGCCGAAGACCGAGGCCCCGGCCGAGGCTCCGGCCGCTGTCGCCGACGCCGGTGAGCAGGCCTGACATGCCTCTGCGTCCGGCGTTGGAGCACCTGGTCAAGGGCATCGTCGACCACCCGGACGACGTCCGGGTGCGGATGGTCGATTCCCGTCGGGGCAAGCGGCTGGAAGTCCGCGTGCACCCCGAGGACCTCGGCACGGTGATCGGGCGGTCCGGCCGGACCGCCAAGGCACTGCGCCAGGTGATCGGCTCCATCGGTGGGCGCGGCGTACGCGTCGACATCGTCGACTCGTACTGATGCAGCTCATCGTCGGCAGGATCGGCAAGCCGCACGGCATCCGCGGTGAGGTCACCGTGGAAGTGCGGACCGACGAACCCGAGGCGCGGTTCGCCCCTGGTTCGGTGCTGCGCACCGAGCCAGGGGCGAAGCCCAGGGCCGAGCCCACGGTCGAGCCGGGGGCCGAACCGGGCGTGCCGTTCCGGGTTCCGGCCGAGCTGACGGTGGAGACCGCCCGCTGGCACCAGGGTCGGCTGCTGGTGGTGTTCGACGGCGTGCTGGACCGCAACGTCGCCGAGGAGTTGCGCGGCACCCTGCTGGCCGTGGACAGCGCCGACGTGGCCCCGCCGGAGGACCCGGAGGAGTTCCACGACCACCAGCTGGTGGGGCTCTCCGTGGTGAACCGGGACGGCGAGCGGCTGGGCGAGGTGGCCCGGATCGACCACGCACCCGCCTCCGACATGCTGGTGCTGCGCCGTCCCCAGGGGACGACGGCCCTCATCCCGTTCGTCCGGGCGATCGTTCCCGAGGTCGACCTCGCCGGCGGACGCGTGGTCGTCGACCCGCCCGGCGGCCTGCTCGATCTGTAGCGCGCCCGTAGACCGCTGGAGCACCCCCGCATGCGCGTCGACATCGTGTCGATCTTCCCGGAATACTTCGCCCCGCTGGAGCTGTCGCTGATCGGCCGGGCCCGGGCCAACGGCACGCTGCGGCTGGCCGTACACGATCTGCGGACCTGGACCCACGACGTGCACCGCACGGTCGACGACACCCCCTACGGCGGTGGGCCGGGCATGGTGATGCGACCCGAGCCGTGGGGTGAGGCGTTGGACGCCCTCGCGCCGCCGGAGGCGACCCCGCCCCGGCTGCTGGTGCCCTCCCCGGTGGGGGTCCCGTTCACCCAGGCGCTGGCGTACGAGCTCGCGGCCGAGCAGCACCTGCTCTTCGCCTGCGGCCGTTACGAGGGCATCGACCAGCGGGTGCTGGAGCACGCGGCTACCCGGATGCCGGTCACCGAGGTCTCCCTCGGCGACTATGTGCTGTTCGGCGGCGAGGTCGCGGTGCTGGTGATGCTGGAGGCGGTCACCCGGCTGCTGCCCGGCGTGCTCGGCAACGCGGGCTCGCTGGACGAGGAGTCGCACGCCCACGGGCTGCTGGAGGCGCCGGTCTACACCAAGCCACCGAGCTGGCGGGGGCACGAGGTGCCCGAGGTGCTCCGCTCCGGAGACCACGGGCGGATCGCCCGGTGGCGGCGGGAGGAGGGGCTGCTCCGGACCGCCGTCCGCCGCCCGGACCTGCTCGCCGCGCTGGACCCGGAACGGCTGGACAAACGGGACATCGCCGCGTTGGACCGGGCCGGATTTCAGCTGCCACCGGGGGATGTGGCAAAGTAGAGGGGTTGCCGCAGTCGGCCGCGCCCGTGGGCGGCTGCGAGGATCCTCGACCGGGGTCGGCCCGTCCGACCGCCACCCGGGGATCAGAATCACCCATCCGCGCATCGACTGACGATGCGCCGTGAGCCTTACGAGGACGCAGCGATGAACATCCTGGACGCCCTTGACGCCCAGTCGAAGCGGGTCGACCTTCCCGACTTCCGCGCCGGTGACACCGTGAAGGTGCACGCGCGAGTCGTCGAGGGCAACCGGTCCCGTGTGCAGATCTTCCAGGGCGTCGTCATCCGCCGCCAGGGTGACGGGCTGCGCGAGACCTTCACCGTCCGCAAGATCAGCTTCGGTGTCGGCGTCGAGCGGACCTACCCGCTCAACGGCCCGGGCATCGACCGGATCGAGATCGTGACCCGCGGTGACGTTCGTCGCGCCAAGCTCTACTACCTGCGTGAGCTGCGCGGCAAGAAGGCCAAGATCAAGGAGAAGCGGGAGAAGCAGCCCAGCTGACTTCCCGCTCGCCACGCCGCCTGAGCTGCGCATATGCCGTACCGACCGGTCCGCACTACCCTGGTCGGCACGGGCGCAGCCTGGCACTCACCCCGCGACGCCGCGGGGAGCTGTCCACCGCCGCCCGGGGGGCCTCACCGAGGCTCCCGGGCGGCGGTGTCGTTTCTGCTGATCGGGGAGTGGCGTGGCGCAGACGGTTGACGAGGACGGCACCGTCGACCCGTGGCGCCGGCGGGCGCGCCGCAACCGCCGGCAGATGCCGCTCTGGCAGGAGCTTCCGCTGCTGCTGGTGGTCGCGTTCTGCCTCGCCGTACTGATCCGCACCTTCCTGCTCCAGGCGTTCTTCATCCCGTCCGGCTCGATGGAGGACACCCTCCTCGTCGGCGACCGGGTACTGGTCAACAAGGTCGTCTACGACGTACGGGATCCGGTGCGCGGCGAGGTGGTGGTCTTCCGGGGCACCGACCGGTGGGCGCCCCAGGTCGACGAGGAGCCCGAGCCGGGCTTCGTGGGCAAGCTCGGCCGGACCGTCGGTGACCTGGTCGGGGTGAGCCGCCCCGGCGAGAAGGACTTCATCAAGCGGGTGATCGGCCTGCCCGGCGACCGGGTGAAGTGCTGCGACGAGCAGGGCCGGGTGACCGTCAACGGCACGCCGCTGGACGAGCCGTACGTGCTGGAGAACTCCCCCCTCGACGTCCCGCCGAACCCCCGGGAGTGCCGCTCACGCCGCTTCGACGAGGTGGTGGTCCCGCCCGGTCAGATCTTCGTGATGGGTGACCACCGGCTGGTCTCCCAGGACGCCCGCTGTCAGGGGCCGGTGCCGATCGACAACGTGGTCGGCCGGGCCTTCACGGTGGTCTGGCCGTCGTCACGGTGGAGCTCGCTACCGGTGCCGGAGACCTTCGACAACGTCTCCGGACCGGGCGTCGCGGCACCGGCCGCCCCGGCCCCGGCCAGACCGACCCCGGAGGGTGGCGTGCTGCTTCTCCTGCCGCTCACGGCCGCGCTGGCCCGTTCTCGCGCGTTCCGGACGGTGACGTCCAGCCGGGCAACGTAGGCTCCTTGGCGTGATTGACGAGCAGACCGACAAACCGCGTAGCTCCTTCTGGAAGGAGCTGCCGATCCTGCTGGGTGTGGCGATCCTGGTCGCGGTGCTGGTGCGCGCCTTCGTCCTGCAGACCTTCTTCATCCCCTCCCCGTCGATGGAGAACACCCTCCAGATCGACGATCGGGTGCTGGTCAACAAGCTGGTCTACGATTTCCGGTCGCCGCACCGCGGCGAGGTCGTCGTCTTCAAGGCGCCGACCGAGTGGAGCGGCAACCCCGACGGCGAGGACTTCATCAAGCGGGTGATCGGCGTCGGCGGCGACCACGTGGTCTGCTGCGACCCGCAGGAGCGGTTGGTGATCAACGGACAGCCGCTCGACGAGCCGTACATCTTCTCCATGGACGGCGTGCGGGACAAGCCGGCCGACCAGGAGTTCGACATCACCGTGCCGAAGGGGCGGCTCTGGGTGATGGGCGACCACCGCTCGGCCTCCGGCGACTCGCTGGAGCACTGGCAGCAGTCCGGGCAGAACATCACCAGCGCCACCATTGACGTGGACGAGGTGGTGGGGCGGGCCTTCACCGTCTTCTGGCCGGTGAGTCGGGCCACCTGGCTGAGCGTGCCGGAACAGTACGACGGCATCCCGAACCCCTAGCGGCGCCGGGCGGGCGTGGGCGATCGGCGCCCGGTCTGGCAGGCTGGTGCGGTGAACGTGAGCGCGAGGAGTGAGCTTGCGAGCCCCGCAGTCGCGAGCAACAGCGACGCCGTGAGCGCGAGGAGTGAGCTTGCGAGCCCCGACGCCGTGAGCGACGGCGACCGTGCCTTTACCCCTCGACGCGCGGCGCGGGTGCTGCTCGTCGACGCGGACCGCCGGGTGCTGCTCTTCGCCGGGTTCGACCCGGCTCGTCCCGAGCACCGCTACTGGTTCACTCCGGGTGGCGGGCTGGATCCGGGTGAGTCGTCGGCCGCCGGTGCGGCCCGGGAGCTGGCCGAGGAGACCGGGCTGCGGCTGGCCCCCGCCGAGCTGGGTGAGCCGGTCTGGCGGGAGACGGTCGAGTACCCGTTCGACGGCGTGTGGTACCGGCAGGAGCAGGAGTTCTTCCTGGTCCGGGTGCCGTTCTGGGAGGTGGACACCGCGGGCTTCGACGACGTCGAACAGGCCAGTGTCACCGGCCACCGCTGGTGGCCGGCCGCCGAGCTGGCGGCGAGCGGCGAGCGCTACTACCCCGTCGACCTGCCCGCCGTGCTGGCCCGGGCGCTGCCCGCCGCCGGTGGTCCGGCCGCCGAGGGCCCGGCTGGCGTGGCCGGCGAGGGAGGTGCCGGGTGCTGACCCCGCCGCGCACCGTCGTGCGCCGGGAGGCCGGGCTCTACGCGCTGGAGCGGGCGTTGCAGCGGCGCGGGTTCCGGAACGTCGCCGGCGCCGACGAGGCCGGTCGGGGCGCCTGCGCCGGGCCGCTGGTCGCCGCCGCCGCGGTGCTGCCCGAGGGGCGGCGCGGGGAGATCGAGGGGCTCGCCGACTCCAAGCTGCTCACCCCGGCCAGCCGGGAGCGGATCTACGACGAGGTGGTCGACCGGGCCCTGGCGTACGCCGTGGTGGTGATCCCGGCCGAGGAGGTCGACGCGCGGGGGCTGCACGTCTGCAACCTCGCCGCGATGCGCCGGGCGTTGGCCTCGCTTGACACCCGGCCGGACTACGTGCTCACCGACGGCTTCGGCGTGGACGGGCTGGACGTGCCCGGTCTGGCGGTCTGGAAGGGCGACCGGGTGGCCGCCTGCGTGGCGGCGGCCAGCGTGCTGGCCAAGGTCACCCGGGACCGGCTCATGGTCGAGCTGGACGGGACGTTCCCGGCGTACGGCTTCGCCGAGCACAAGGGCTACATCACGCCCGAGCACACCGCCGCGCTGCGGGAGCACGGGCCGTGTCGGGAGCACCGGTTCTCGTACGTGAACGTGGCCAGTGTGTCGGGCCGTGACGGCCGGCCACCGCGGTCCCGTCGGCCCGTCCTGGCGGCCGGTCGGGCACCCGCCGGAGACGCCCCGGAGACGCTCTTCGGGGACGGCTCGGCGGGGCACTTCGGCGACGGCCCGACCGGGTCGCCCGGTGGCCCGGACGAGCCGATGGAGCGCTCTTGCGCGCCAGGGAGTACCGTCGGCGTGGCGTTGGGCGAGCAGCCTCGGCCGCCGCTGCCGGTGGGGGAAGATGTGGTCATGGAAGGCGGAGAGCGATGAGCGCGGAAGATCTCGAGAAGTACGAGACCGAGATGGAGCTGCAGCTCTACCGGGAGTACCGCGACATTGTCCGCCAATTCTCCTACGTGGTGGAGACCGAGCGCCGCTTCTACCTGGCAAACCAGGTCGACCTGCACGTACGCAACTCCGACGGCGAGGTCTACTTCGAGGTCGAGATGCACGACGCCTGGGTGTGGGACATGTACCGTCCTGCCCGGTTCGTGAAGAACGTCCGAGTGATGACCTTCAAGGACGTCAACGTCGAGGAGCTGGAGAAGCCCGACATCTCACTCCCCGCCGACTCCGGCTTCGGCGGCTGACGGCCGCTTCGCCCCGGCGGTCGCGCCGGCCCACCACCGCGTCGGCGGCCCCACCCGCCCACGGTCTCCGGCCGCTCGCCAGCACACCGGCGGCGCGCGTGCCGCCACCCGTCACTCCGCAATGACGGCCACCTCGACCCGCTGGACCAGGTTGTTGGCGAAGCCGCCCCGGTTCCACGGCTGCTCGACCGGCTGGGTGCGGCCCGACGCGTCGGTCGCCCGCGCACCGAGGACGTACCGGCCCGGCCGCGCGTCCCACTCGTAGCGCCAGCGCCGCCAGGAGAACTCCCCGCCGGCCGGCTCGTCCAGAATGGCCGGTGCCCAGCTGACGCCGCCGTCCGTGGTCACCTCGACCGAGACGATCGGGGCGTGACCCGACCAGGCTCGACCGTCCACCGTGCACTGTCCGGGCCGGACCACCCGCGACCGGGACATGAAGTCGGGGAAGCCGGGCGGCCGGACCAGCGCGCGCGGCTCGATCCGGGTCACCGGCACGCCCGGGTCGTCGGCGTCCTGCCGCACCCGGTACGCGACCGCGTTCTGGTAGCCCTGGAAGGGCTCGGTGACCACGCTGATCGAGCGGAGCCACTTGACGTGCGCCATCCCGTACCAACCGGGCACGATCAGCCGCAGCGGGGCGCCGTGCTGCGGCAGCAGGGGCGCGCCGTTCATCTCGTACGCCAGCAGCACCTCCTCGCGCAGCGCGTCGGCGACCGGCAGCGCCCGCTGGTAGTCCTGCTCGACCCCACGCTCGACGCCGTGGTCGGCCCCGGTGAAGACCACGTCGACCGCCTCGGGGGCGATGCCGGCCTCGCGCAGCAGCGGGGCCAGCGGGGTCCCGGTCCACTCCGCGTTCCCCACCGCCTCCACCAACCAGGGCTGGCTCACCGGACGCGGGTGCAGCAGCGCCCGGCCGTTGCCGGCGCACTCCAGCGTGACCCGCCGGGTGACGCGGGGCCGCTCTCGCAGCTCGGCCAGGCCGAAGGTGCGGGGCCGGTCCACCGCGCCGTCGACGGTCAGCGCGTGCGTCTCCGGGTCCAGCTCTGGGATGTCGTAGTGGATCAACAGGTAGTGCAGCCCGGCGGGGGTGACGTCGTAGCGCAGCGCCTCCAGTGGAATGCCGTGGTTGCGTGCGGCCAGGCCCAGCTCCTCGGCGCTGATCCCCTCGTCGGGCTCGGCAAGCCGGGAGGGCCTGCTCACCTCGGTCACGGCCGGTCGGCTCAGGTCGTCCACGGTCGTCATGGTGATCTCCCCGGTCCCGACGGCGGCGGCGCCACCGTGCCCGCCGTCCAGCCTAGGGTGTGCCGCCCGGGCGGGGCAGTGGGCCACCCGCCCGGCTCCGCGGATGGGCGCGAGGTGGGCCCCGTCCCCGCCCGATGGCGGCGGCCGACCGTGCCGGGCGCGCCCGCACGGCGGCGCCGGTTGGCTGTGCGGGACGCGCGGGTTCGGGGTAGCGGCCGGCTGTGCGGGGGCGCGCCGGCCCGGCGGTATCCGAGCCAGGCGCGGTGGCCGCGGTGGTGAACCACCGCTTAGCAGATCAACCGGCCGTGCGGCGACTGTCCACAGGGCACCCCGTCATCCACAGCCGGCGATCGGCGTCGTGGCGCGGGTCGGTGTCGCCCGGCAGGCTGCCCGTCATGCGACCGCCACCGAGCGACATCCGCCGTACCCTGCTGCTCTGCGCTGTCCTACCGGTCTGGCTCGCGGTCCAGCTCTGCGTGGCGGTGTTTCTCGCCGCGTTGCCGGCCGCCGCCGGCTCGGGCCGGTCCGCCGGGCCGAGCGAGGCCGCTCGGGAGCCGGTGCCAGCCGGGGCCCGGGGCGTGGCCGGTCGGTTCCGCTGGCCGGTCGATGGTGTGCCGCGACCGGTGCGCCCTTTCGATCCGCCGCCACAGCGGTGGCTGCCCGGGCACCGGGGCGTCGACCTGGCCGCCGCGGCGGGCAGCACGGTCCGCGCCGCCGGGCCCGGCACCGTGCTCTTCGCCGGCCCGGTGGCCGGACGGCCGGTGGTCACCGTCGGGCACGCCAACGGGCTGCGCACCACCTACGAGCCGGTGGACCCGGCGGTCGCCGCCGGGGCGTCGGTCCGCGCCGGCACCCCGCTGGGTCTCCTGCTCGCCGGCCATCCGGGCTGCCCGGCCGCCGCCTGCCTGCACTGGGGGCTGCGCCGCGGCGAGCAGTACCTGGACCCGCTGACGCTGCTGGGGCTCGGCCCGGTCCGGTTGCTGCCGGTCGACGGCCCGACCCCGGACCCCGCCGTGGCCGCTCCGGCCGCCGCTCGTCGGGGCGTCGTGGCGGTCCGCCGGTCGGTCAGCGCTGGGCGAGCAGCGGAGGCAGCCGCACCGCGAGCCGCTCGTACTCGTCCGGGGCGTTGTAGACCTGCCCGCAGAGGCGGAGCCACCCCCGGCCGTTCCACGTCATCACCGCCACCTCGGTGGCGAGCCGCTCGGCGATCCGCTGCTGCAACCCCCGCGCCCCGTCGATGGTCGCGGCCAGACCGGGCGGCAGCGGGATGATCCGCATGGCGACCTCGGGTCCGCCGGGGTCGGGCAGGTCGGCCGGCGCCACGCCGAGCGCGTCGCCCACCACCCGCTGGCCGTACGCCGCCAGCGCGGCGTTGTGCGCCCGAACCCGGTCGACGCCGAGGCTGCGCAGGGTGAACAGCCCTGCCGGGGCGGCCAGCCAGGATGTGTAGTCGAGGGTTGCCTGCCACTCCACCCGGGCCGGAAAGCCGGCGTCCTGTTCCCAGGAGACCACCAGCGGCTCGATCCGGTCCCGCCACGACGGCGCCACCACCAGTGCGGCGGTGCCGCGCGGCGCGTACCCCCATTTGTGCAGGTTGCCCACCCAGAAGTCGGCGCCGACGCTCGCCACGGTGGTGGGCAGCATGCCGGGCACGTGCGCCGCGTCGACCAGGACCGGCACCCCGTGCTCGTGGGCCACACCGACGATGGCGGCGGCGGGAAAGACCTTGGCGGTGGCGGAGGTGAGCTGGTCGATGACGAGCAGCCGGGTGCGGCCCGGGCGCAGCCCGGCCCGGATCGTCTCCACGATCTCCTCGGCGGTGGCGGCCAGCGGCACCGGCAGCACCCGGCTCTCGGCCCCGGTGCGGCGGCACTCCCGCTGAATGGAGAAGCTGACCGCGCCGTAGCCGTGGTCGGTGCTGAGCACCTCGTCGCCGGGGCGCAGGCCCAGCGACTGGAGCACCACCGCGACCCCGGTGGTCGCATTGGCGACCAGCGCGGTGCCGTCGGGGTCCGCGCCGAGGAAGGTGGCCAGGTGCCGGCGGGTGTGCGCGACCCGGTTGACCAGCCCCTGAGTGAAGAAGCGCAGCGGGTTGGCCTCCATCTCGTCGCGCAGCCGCTGCTGGGCCCGCTGGACGCCGAGCGGTACCGCGCCGAACGAGCCGTGGTTGAGGTGGCTGACCGCCGGGTCGAGGGAGAAGAGCAGGCGGGCACCCGGAATCGGCTCCGGTGGCTGCGGGACGCTCACGCGGTGATCGTAACTGTCGGTCGATCATCGTCCGCCGGTTCGGGCTGCGGTGCCCCGGCGGGGTCAGGCGCGGGGATGGGCCTGGCGATACGCGGCCCGCAACCGCTCGACCGAGACGTGCGTGTAGATCTGGGTGCTCGCCAGCGATGAGTGGCCGAGCAGCTCCTGCACCGCACGCAGGTCCGCGCCGCCCTCGAGCAGGTGGGTGGCGGCCGAGTGGCGCAGGCCGTGCGGGCTGGTCGGGGGCAGGCCGGCGGCCTCGGCGTAGCCGCTGACGATCCGGCGCGCGGTGGTCGGGTTGAGCCGGCCGCCGCGGGCGCCGAGGAGCAGCGCGTCCCCCGACTGCGCTCCGGCCAGCGCCGGCCGGCCCTGGCGTATCCACTCGTCCAGCGCGCGCTGCGCCGGCACCCCGTACGGCACCGTCCGCTCCCGCCCGCCCTTGCCGAACACCCGGACCACCCGCCGGGCGTGATCGACGTCCGCGCGGTCCAGCCCGCACGCCTCGCTGACCCGGACGCCGGTGCCGTAGAGCAGCTCCAGCAGCGCGCGGTCCCGCAGCAGCACCGGCTCCACGGTGTCGGGCAGTTCTCCCGTCCCGCCGGCAGTCCCGCCGTCCCGGTCGGGCGGTCCATCCGGAGCGGCGCCGGGGGGTGCGAGCGACCCGTCGGCCCGCGGCTGGTCGACGCGCGCCGCGGGGAGTCGGCCGGGGGCCTCGACCAGGGCGGCGGCCTGCTCGGCCCGGAGGACGCCGGGCAGCTCCCGTTGGGCACGAGGGCTGGCCAGCGCCGCACCCACGTCGGTCGTCAGCAGGCCGCGGCGATGTGCCCAGGCACTGAACACCCGGGCGGAGGCAGCTCGCCGGGCAAGTGAGCTTCGGGCCGCTCCGCTCGTCCGCTGCCGCGCGAGCCAGCTGCGTAACACCGTCAGGTCCACGCCGGCGACGTCCGCACGGCCCATCCGGGTGGCATGGTCGAGCAGCGAGACCAGGTCGGTGACGTACGCCCGCACCGTGTGGGTGGAGCGGTTGCTGACCCGGGACAGATGATCGGCGAACTCGTCGACCGCCTCGCGCAGCGCGGGCGGGAGGGCCTGGTGGGCGGCCCGGGTGCCGCCGGCGTCGCGGCTCATCGCCGCCCCGGCGGGCAGGAGCGCCCGGACGACGCGGACCCGCTGTCGGCTGGCACGGCGCAAGCCTACGGGCGCCCGGTCCCGGGCGCGCGCCGCTCGCTCGGCGCGGCCCGGCGCGCCGCTGGCTCGGCGCTGGCTCGGCGCGCCGCTGGTTCGGCGCGGCCCGGCGCGCTGTCCGGATCGTCACCCGTCGCTTGCGGGGTTGGCCGGCGCCCGGCTGGCCGGCACCCGGTTGGCCGGCGCGAGGCCGTACCCGTCGTCGCGGCGGACCACCAGGGTCAGCTCCTCCAGCAGGGAGAGCTTGCGCAGCGCGGTCCGTACGTCCAGGCCGGCCCGGGCGGCGAGGCGCTGCACGTCGGCCCTGCCGCGCCGGGGCATCGCCTCCAGCACCGAACGGGCCTCGTCGTCGAGCGCGTCGGTCGGCCGCTCCGGCCCGCGCGCCGGCGGCGCCAGGTCGGCGCCGATCCGGCCCACCTCCTCCAGCACGTGCGCCACCCCGACCACCAGGCGGGCTTTCGGGTAGTCCCGGAGCAGCTCGTGAGTGCCGACCGACATCGCGGAGGTGACCGGACCCGGTACCGCCATCGCCGGACGGCCGATCGCGAGCGCCCGGTGCGCGGTCTGCGTCGCGCCGCTGCGGGCCGAGGCTTCCACCACCACGGTGCCGAGGGTGCCGGCCGCGATGACCCGGTTGCGGATGAGGAACCGTGGGCGCAGCGGCTCGGCGCCGGGCAGCCATTCGCTCACCAGCAGCCCGCTCTCGGCGATCCGGTCGAAGAGCGCCGCGTTGCCCATCGGATAGGGCCGGTCCACGCCGCAGGCGAGTACGGCCACCGTCAGGCCCCCGGCGTTGAGCGCGCCCCGGTGCGCGGCGGCGTCGATCCCGAACGCGCCGCCGGAGACGACCGTCCAGCCCCGGTCGGCCATGCCGTAGCCGATCTCGGTGGCGACGTGCGTTCCGTAGCCGGTGGAGGCCCGGGCGCCGACCACGGCGACCGAGCGGTCCAGCGCCTCGGCCAGCGGCCACGAGCCGCGTACCCAGAAGCAGAGCGGCGGGGCGGTCTCGGTGTCGACCCTGCGGTAGGCACCGGGCAGCTCGAGCTTGTGCAGGTCGGTGAGGCGGGCCGGCCACTCCTCGTCCTCCGGGGTGACGATCCGTGCGCCGAGGCGTTCGGTGCGCGCGAACGCGTCGGCGGCGGCAGCCCGGGCATCACCGTGGGCGCTGCGGGCGGCCACCGCCGACCGCAGCTTCTCCTCCGGCGCCCGGCCGGCGAGCAGCAGGTCGAGCGTCGCCACCGGACCGAGTCGGGTGACCAGTCGGTGCACCGAGCGGGTGCCCGGTTCGGTCAACCAGGTCAGTGCGACCCGGGCCAGCGTTCGTTCCTCCTGAGTGCTCATGTCGCGTCCCCCGTCCGCAGTTGGATGGCCTCCCGCACGTCGTCACGGTCCGGCCGGTCCCGGCCGTCGAGATCCGCGATGGACCAGGCCATCCGGATGACCCGGTCGAAGCCCCGGGCGGAGAGCGACCCCGAGTCGAGCCGGCCGCGCAGCTCCGTCGTGTCCCGCGCGGGCAGGCGCCACGGTGCCCGGCGCAGGTGCGGCCCGGGCACCTCGGCGTTGAGCCGGCGGCCGAGGCCCGACCAGCGCTCGGCCGCCGCCTGCCGGGCCGCCGCCACCCGTTTCCCGACCGCGGCCGAGGACTCGCCGCCGCCGTCACTGGCCATCAGCTCCGCCGCCCGCACCGGCGGCAGCTTCACCTGCACGTCGATCCGGTCGAGCAGCGGACCGGAGAGGCGGCCGAGGTAGCGTCGCCGGGCCAGTGGACTGCACTCGCAGTAGGCGTCGCCGGCCGGCTTGGCGCACGGGCACGGATTGGCGGCGAGCACGAGCTGCGTGCGGGCCGGGTATTCGGTGCCGCCCTGACTGCGGGCCAACTGGACCCGCCCGTGCTCCAACGGCTGGCGCAGCGCCTCCAGGGCGCCCTTGCTGAATTCGGGCGCCTCGTCGAGGAAGAGCACCCCGCGGTGGGCCAGCGAGATCGCGCCCGGTCGGGCCAGCCCGGAGCCGCCGCCGACCAGGGACGGCACGGTCGCGGTGTGATGTGGGGCCTGGAACGGTGGCCGGCGCAGCAGCCGGCCGCCGGGCGGCAGCAGCCCGGCGATGGAGTGCAGGGCGGTGACCTCCAGCGCGGCGTCGTCGTCCAGCGCGGGCAGGATCGAGGGGAGCCGTTCGGCCAGCATCGTCTTGCCGGCACCCGGCGGGCCGAGCAGGGCCAGGTGGTGCCCGCCGGCGGCGGCGACCTCCAGCGCCCGCCGGCCCAGCGACTGCCCGGCCACGTCGACCAGGTCGAGTTCGTCGCCGGCCGGCGACGGCTCGACGGCGGCGGGCTCGATCAACGGGGTGCCGTCGCGGACGAAGGCGACCAGCCGGTGCAGGGTGTCGACCGCCCGGACCCGTACGCCGGGGATGACGGCCGCCTCGGCCGCGTTGCCCTGGGGCACGATCACCCGTTCGATGCCGGCCCGGGCGGCCGCGGCGACCATCGGCAGCACGCCGCGTACCGGCCGGACCGTCCCGTCCAGCCCCAGCTCGCCGAGGATCACCACCTGGTCCAGCGGCACCAGCGGCAGCTCGCCGGAGCCGCCCAGCAACGCCGCGGCGATGGCCAGGTCGAATGCCGAACCGAACTTCGGCAGGGTGGCCGGCAGCAGGTTGAGCGTGATCCGCCGGTTCGGCCAGCGCTGGCCGGAGTTGACCACGGCGGCGCGGACCCGGTCGCGAGCCTCGTGCAGCGCGGTGTCCGGCAGGCCGGAGATCACCACCGCGGGCAACCCGGCGGCCAGGTCGGCCTCCACCTCCACCAGGTGCCCGGTGACCCCGACCAGCCCCACGCAGAGCACCTTCGCGTAGCTCATCGCGCGCTGCCCGTCCGGGCCGGGCTGACGGGTGCGGTCCGCCCGGGCATCTCAGAACGCGCCCTTGAGGTGCTCCACCCGGGCCGGGCCGGCGTCGGGCAGCCGGACCGAGAGCACGTCGAAACGGACCTCGTCGGCGGTGGTGCCGGTCTCGGCCAGCCATCGGGCGGCCAGGCCGCGCAGCCTCCGGGCCTTGGCCGGTACGACGGCCTCGGCCGGGCTGCCGAACTCGCCGCCCCGACGGGTCTTCACCTCGCAGAACGCGAGCACCGGCCCGTCCCAGGCGATGATGTCGATCTCTCCGGCCGGGCAGCGCCAGTTCCGGGCGACCGGCCGCAGCCCCGCCCCGATCAGGTGTTGGACGGCGCACCGCTCGCCGTACGCGCCGACCGCCTGGTTCCGCTTCGTCATGGCCGGCACGCTGCCCTGCTCCGGCCGCCCGGGGCGACCCCGGAGCGACCCCGCTGTGGACAACGCCCGGGCTGTGGACGACCGGACGATCATGCCGGTCTCGTGCTATGCCACCTGAGCCCGACCGGCGGAATTGGCGGCGGTGCGGCGTCGGGGTCGAATGGCGTCCGTCGGGCCGGTCGCATACGGTGCCGGACGTGGACGGACGACGGAGCTTCCCCGACGACCAGGAGTCGCGCTGGTACCCCGGTGAGCGCGGACGCGGCTACGAGCCGGACTGGCGTGGCACGGACGACGCGCGCCCGCGGGACGAGGAGTTCCGCGCCCCGGAGCAGCGTGGCCCCGGCGACGAGGTTCGCTACGCCGACACCGCCGGCTACCGCGAGCCGGCGCGCTTGGTCGCGGCCGACGCCGATCCCGGCCGGTTCGGCGTCGCGGAGGCCGACTCCGGGCGCTTCGCCGCCGTTGACGGGGGTTTCGGCGTCCCCGAGAGCGACTCGGGCCGGTTCGCGGCGGTCGACGCCGGGTTCGACGTGGCCGAGCGGGACGCCCGACGCCGGGCCGAGCCGGGTGGGTTCGGCAGCGGCGACGACTCGGGACGCTTCGGGGCGGTGCGCCCGGCCGGGGACGACCGGCAGGACTCCGCCGGATACCGGGTCAACCGGGCACGACGCGCCGAACCGGACCCGGTCGAGGTCTCCGGCGACCTGACTTTCGCGCGCGCCGGCCGTCGCGTCGAACCGGACCCGGCGGACGCCACCGGCGATCTGGCCGCCGGGCGGGCCGGCCGCCGCGCCGCCCGGGAGGTGACGGAGCCGGTCGCCCCCGAGCCGACGGCCGCCACCCGGGAGCCCGAATCCGCCGGGGCCGAGCCGCCCCGGACCGCCCCGCTCGCCGGCTATCCGATCGTCGACTCCGGCCGGGGCGGTGAGCAGCCGCACCCGCTGGAGATGCCGACGGGGCCGATGCACCCGATCGGGCCGCGCGCCGACCTGCCGCCGTATCTGCCGGGCGCCGCGCCGGACGCGGTACGCCAGCCCACCGGCGACGGGGTCTACCGGACCCGCCGGCCGGTGCTGGCGGTGCTCTTCGCGCTGCTCGCCCTGGTCTTCGAGATCCCCGCGCTGCGGCTGCTGGCCAGCGGCGTGACCGGGGACCCGGTCTCGGCCGGGAACGTGGTGGCGGGGACCTTCCTGGTCGCCGGGCTGCCGATCTTCGCGATCGGGCTGTACGGGCTGCGTACCGGTGGATTGTCCCTGGCCGACGGCGGGCGGGGCTGGTTGCGCCCGCCGACGGCCTACCTGACCGTCGCCCTCGTGCTCTTCGTCGCCGCCGCGCTCGCCGCCGGCTGACGCGCGGGGCCGGTCGCCCTACCGGCCGGCTGGTCGGCCGCCCTGGTGGGCGCGGCGCACCCGGAGGCCGGCGGGCGGGGGAGGGGCGTACACTGGTCGACTGGCGACCGCCTCGTGCGGTCGACCTCGCGCGCCCTCTCCACGAGCCGTCGTGGGGCGACGGCCTCCCTGGTCCCGATCTTGATCGGGCCCGCCATGGCCGGCGACCGGGCGCCAGGACGCCCGGCCGCCGGCCGGGCGCGACAACCAGGGACCGCAAGGAGTACCCCACCATGGCCGTCGTGACCATGCGTCAGCTGCTGGAAAGCGGTGTCCACTTCGGGCACCAGACCCGGCGCTGGAACCCGAAGATGAAGCGCTTCATCTTCACCGAGCGCAACGGTATCTACATCATCGACCTGCGCCAGACTCTCGACTACATCGAGAAGGCGTACGAGTTCGTGCGTGGCACCGTCGCCGAGGGCGGCAGCATCCTCTTCGTCGGCACCAAGAAGCAGGCCCAGGAGGCGATCTCCGAGCAGGCGACGCGGGTCGGCCAGCCGTACGTGAACCACCGCTGGCTCGGTGGCATGCTGACCAACTTCCAGACCGTGTACAAGCGGCTGCAGCGGATGAAGGAGCTGGAGGCTCTCGGTGACCTGAGCGGCACCGCCGCCGGCTACACCAAGAAGGAGACCCTGCAGCTCTCCCGCGAGAAGATCAAGCTGACCCGCACCCTGGGCGGCCTGCGGGACATGCAGAAGCTCCCGGCTGCGATCTGGGTGGTCGACACCAAGAAGGAGCACATCGCCGTCGACGAGGCCCGCAAGCTGGGCATCCCGGTGATCGCGGTGCTCGACACCAACTGCGACCCGGACGAGGTCGACTTCCCGATCCCGGGCAACGACGACGCGATCCGCTCGGCCGAGCTGCTGACCAAGGTCGTCGCCGCCGCCGTGGCCGACGGTCTGATCGCCCGTTCCGGCCGGCGCCGGGGCGCCGACGAGAAGCCGGAGCCGGGCGTCGCCTCCGACGAGCCGCTGCCCGAGTGGGAGCGCGAGCTGCTCGAGGAGCCGAAGAAGGCCGACGAGCAGGAGCAGCCGGCCGCCCAGCAGCAGGAGCAGCCGGCCGCCCAGCCGGCGGCCGCCGCCGCGGAGTGATCGCACCGTCGCTGTCCCGCTGTCCGTTTCGGCGGACGGCGGGACAGCGGCGGACGGGTCGGCACATCCGGCCCGGATCCGGGTAACCGGCACCTCTGACCATCCACACGCCGTCTCAACATCGAAGAGAGAGCCATGTCCCAATTCACCGCCGCGGACGTCAAGAAGCTCCGCGACCTCACCGGCGCCGGCATGATGGACAGCAAGAAGGCGCTGACCGAGGCCGAGGGCGACTTCGACAAGGCCGTCGAGATTCTGCGCGTCAAGGGCGCCAAGGACGTCGGCAAGCGGGCCAGCCGGACCGCAGCGAACGGCCTGGTGGCGCACTCCGGCCAGGCGCTGCTCGAGCTCAACTGCGAGACCGACTTCGTGGCCAAGACCGAGTCGTTCATCGCCCTGGCCCAGCAGCTGGTCGAGCACGGCGAGCGTTCCGGCGTCACCAACGCCGAGGAGCTGCTCGCCAGCGAGCTGGACGGCCGGCCGGTGGCCGACCTGATCCAGGAGCAGTCCGCCAAGATCGGCGAGAAGCTGGTGCTCAACCGCTTCGTCAAGCTCGACGGCACCACCGCCGTCTACCTGCACCGCAAGGCCCAGGACCTGCCCCCGGCGGTCGGCGTGCTGGTGCAGTACACCGGCAAGACCGACGAGGCCGGCGACGCCGACGCTCGTGGTGTCGCCATGCAGATCGCCGCGATGCGGCCGAAGTACCTCACCCGTGACGAGGTGCCGGCCGAGATCGTGGAGTCCGAGCGGCGCATCGCCGAGCAGACCGCCCGCGAGGAGAACAAGCCCGAGGCGGCCCTGCCGAAGATCGTCGAGGGCCGGGTGAACTCGTTCTTCAAGGACTTCGTCCTGGTCGAGCAGGCGTCGGTCACCGACAACAAGAAGTCGGTGAAGCAGGTGCTGGCCGAGGCCGGCATCGAGGTCACCCGCTTCGAGCGGTTCGAGGTCGGCCAGGCCTGAGCCGTCACCGGGCGCCTCGGCGCCCGTGGGCAGGAAACGTAGACGAGGAGGTCGTGGTGTACGTGACAGGCACCGCGGCCTCCTCGTCCCATAGGGTCGGCAGCGGCAGGTTCGCGGTACGCGGCGCACGGGGCGTCGGCGTGGGGAAGGGCGGGGCGGATGACGCAGGTTGTGAGTGACCGGACGCTGGCGGAGGACGATCCGACCGCACCGCCGCCCGGCCGGGCTCGCCGGGTGGTGCTGAAGCTCTCCGGTGAGGTCTTCGGTGGCGGCGCCATCGGCGTCGACCCGGACGTCGTCCAGGCCATCGCCCGGCAGATCGCCACCGTGGTCCGCCGCGGCGTGCAGGTGTCCGTGGTGGTCGGCGGCGGCAACTTCTTCCGCGGCGCCGAGCTGCAGAAGCGCGGCATGGACCGGGCCCGCGCCGACTACATGGGCATGCTCGGCACCGTGATGAACTGCCTCGCGCTGCAGGACTTCCTGGAGAAGGAGGGCATCGAGACCCGGGTGCAGAGCGCGATCACCATGGCCCAGGTCGCCGAGCCCTACATTCCGCTGCGCGCCATCCGGCACCTGGAGAAGGGCCGGGTCGTCATCTTCGGCGCCGGCGCCGGCATGCCGTACTTCTCCACCGACACCGTCGCCGCACAGCGGGCGCTGGAGATCCGCGCCGACGTGGTGCTGATGAGCAAGAACGGCGTGGACGGCGTCTACACCGCCGATCCCCGGATCGACCCCACCGCCAGCAAGTTCGACTCGATCACCTTCTCCGAGGTGCTGCGCCGCAACCTGCGGGTCGCGGACGCGGCGGCGTTCAGCCTCTGCATGGAGAACGGCCTGCCGATGCTGGTATTCGGCGCGCAGGGGGATGACACGATCGTCCGCGCCGTGGGTGGCGACAAGATCGGCACCCTGATCACCGCCTGAACGGTCGCCGGCGGCGACGGCAGCGGTCCTCCGACACACAGCAGAGCCCACCACGAGCACAGAAGGAGGCGAGGAGACCGGTGATCGACGACACCCTCCTCGAGGCCGAGGAGAAGATGGAGCGTGCGGTCGAGCACGCCAAGGAGGAGTTCGGCGCGATCCGGACCGGCCGCGCCAACCCGGCCATGTTCTCCAAGGTCATCATCGACTACTACGGCACGCCCACCCCGCTGACCCAGATGGCGTCCGTCGCGATCCCCGAGCCGCGGATGGCCATCATCAAGCCGTACGACGCGTCGCAGATCAACGCCATGGAGAAGGCGATCCGCGACTCCGACCTCGGCGTCAACCCGAACAACGAGGGCAACCAGCTGCGCATCCTGCTCCCGCAGATGACCGAGGAGCGCCGCCGCGACATGATCAAGGTCGCCCGGCAGAAGGGTGAGGAGGCCAAGGTGGCGGTCCGCAACGTTCGTCGCCGCGGCAAGGAGGAGCTGGACCGGATCGTCAAGGACGGTGAGGCCGGCGAGGACGACGGCCGCCGGGCCGAGAAGGAGCTGGACGACCTGACCCAGCGCTTCGTGGCGAGCATCGACGAGCTGGTCAAGCACAAGGAGACCGAGCTGCTCGAGGTCTGAGAGCCGGCCGCGCGCCGTGCACCAACGGACGTGACACGAGGCCCGTCCCCGACGCCGGGGACGGGCCTCGCGGCGTACGTCAGGTGGGGATCCGCACCGTCCTGGTGCTCTCCATCAACTCCTCGCCGGTGGACGCGTCGCGCAGCGAGAAGCGGGCGGTGGCCCGGCCCGGGTGCAGCAGCGGCTCCCTCCGGGAGAAGGCCATCGGGATCATGACCGTGCCGCCGTCGCACCGGACCTCGCCGGCGCCGTGCCCCCAGACGGCCCAGAGGGTCGGCAGGCCGTCCTGCACCAGCGAGGCCGACATGAGGTAGTCGCCGGCCGGGCAGTGCAGGGCGGCGGCGTTGACACTGGTCGCCGGGTACGCCTCTCCCGGCGCACCGCCGGGCGGCTCGAACAGGTACAGCTCGCTGGCCCGGTGATCGATGACGATGCTGGCCTCTGGTGTGTCGGCAGCGGCCGGTGCGGCGGCGCCCAGGACCGTGGCGACCACCGCCAGCACCGCCAGACTGATCTTGTTCATGCGTGTTCCCCCCGTTGGTGACGCCGGCGGTGCCGGCGCGACCACCAGAGGACCACGTCCGGTGTGCCCGGCTCAGTACCTGATCGGGCACCGGAGGAGTCGGATCGAGGGCTGCGGGTCTCCGGCGAGGTGCCCACGGCGGGTGTGCCCGTCCCGCCGCTCCTCGACCGGCGGTCGGCCCGGGCGAGGGCTCGTCCCCCGAGCCTCGTCCGCAGTGCCGGTCCGGCGGGTGCAGTAGGCTCGGCAGGATTCCCGGCCACCGGGCGGTGAACGCTGGGGATCGACCGGCCGTCGCGCCGGTCAACCCGGAAGAACAGTCGCGCGTGTAGGGGATGCTTGTGGTCTTGCGTCATGTGGTGGTACTCGCGCCGCGTCGCGGTGCGTGATGTCCCACCCCGACCCCTACGGCGGCGCGGAGCCCCGCGGCTGGGACCGACCTGACCGGTCGGCCGCCCTGCCCTGGCCGGAACCCGAACTCGATCCGTGGACGCGGCACCCGGACGCCGGGCCGGAGATGTACGCCGAGCCGCGGACCCGGTCCCGCCCGCACGGTGACCCGTACCCGGACCGTGGCGCCCCGTTCCCACCGGACCGCTACGACGACGGCGGGCGGTACCCGGCCGACCCCTACCCGCGCCGGGGCGCCCCGGCGCGGCGCGACGACCGGCGCGGCCCCGACCCGTACCCGGATCGCGGCCGGACCGAGCCGCACCAGGGCCCGAACCCCTACGACGACCGGTACCACGACGACCGCTACGACCGACGCGACGACGAGCGCGGCGCCGGCCGCTACGACGGGCCGCCGGGCGCCGGCCCGGGCCGGCACGACGACGAGGACGCCTACCCGACGGCTCAGCTGGAGCCGGTCCGGGACGACGCCGTCCCGCAGGCCGCGGCGGAGGCGGAGTCCGAGCCGCCCGCGGGCCGGCGGCAGCCCGGTCGGCGGCGGGCGAGCGCGAGCCGGCCACCCACCCAGCAGACGGCGAGCCGGGCCGGTCGCAACCTGCCGGCCGCCATCGGCGTGGGGCTCGCCCTCGGCGCGCTGATCGTGGTTCCGCTCTTCTTCTTCCCACCGGCGTTCCTGGCGGTCGTCGTGGCCGCGATCTGCGTCGGCATCTGGGAGATGGCCCGGGCGGTCCGGCGCAGCGGGGCGCACCCGCCCTTGGTGCCACTGGTCGCCGGCGGCGCGCTCACCGTGGGGCTGGCCTGGTACGCCGGGCCGGACGCGCTCAGCCTGGGGCTGCTGGTCACGGTGCTGGGCACGATGATCTGGCGGCTGGGCGACGGGCCTGGCGGCTACCAGCGAGACCTGACCGCGGCCACCCTGATCGCGGTCTACGTGCCGTTCCTCGGCGGGTTCGCCGCGTTGCTGGCGGCGGCGCCCGACGACGGCCCGTTGCGGATCCTGGCCACCCTGATCGCGGTGGTGCTCTCCGACACCGGCGGGTACGCCGCCGGCGTCGCCTTCGGCAAGCACCCGATGGCGCCCACGGTGAGCCCGAAGAAGTCCTGGGAGGGCTTCGCCGGCTCGGTCACCGCGGCGGCCGCCGGCAGTGCCCTGCTGCTCTGGCTGATGTTCGACGTGGCTCCCTGGTGGGGTGCGCTGTTCGGGGTCGCGATCTCCTGCGCCGCGGTCCTCGGCGATCTCGCCGAATCCATGATCAAGCGGGATCTCGGGGTGAAGGACATGAGCAACCTGCTCCCCGGGCACGGCGGCTTGATGGACCGGCTCGACTCGATCCTCTTCGCGGTGCCGACGGCGTACCTGCTGCTGGCGGTCCTCGTGCCGGTGGCGGGCTGAGGCGTGCGGGACGCCGGCGGCGGCGGGTCGGCCGGAGGGCCGGGGTCGGTTCGGCACCTCCGGACAGGTACGTCCGCCGTTCGGCGTGACAGACTGGACCAGCCATGACAAGCCTGCCCTTGATCCCCGTCGCCCCGGACGCCCCGGCCGCGCGCCGCGCCGCCATGCCCCCGCAGCACCTCGCCGACCTCGACCTGGCCGGCCGCCAGGCGCTGGTCACCGAGCTGGGCGAGCCGGCGTTCCGCGCAAAGCAGATCTCCACCCATTACTTCGGCCGGCTGGTCCGTGATCCGCAGCTGATGACCGACCTGCCGGCCGCCACCCGGGAGCGGCTGGCCGACCGGCTGCTGCCGTCGCTGCTCACGCCGGTCCGCGAGATGGCCTGCGACGACGGCGCGACCCGCAAGGCGCTCTGGCGGCTGCACGACGGCTCGCTGGTGGAGAGCGTGCTGATGGGCTACCCGGACCGGGTCACCGTCTGCATCTCCAGCCAGGCCGGCTGCGGCATGGCCTGCCCGTTCTGCGCCACGGGGCAGGCCGGGCTGACCCGCAACCTCTCTACCGCCGAGATCGTCGACCAGGCGGTCTACCTGGCCGGGGTGGCCGCCTCCGGCGCGGTGGCGGGATCGCCGGCGCGCCTGTCGCACGTGGTGTTCATGGGCATGGGTGAGCCGCTGGCCAACTACTCCCGGGTGATCGCCGCGATCCGGCGCCTGGTCACGCCGGCCCCGGAGGGGCTCGGCCTGTCCCAGCGGCACATCACCGTTTCCACGGTCGGGCTGGTTCCGGCCATCCGCCGACTGGCCAGCGAAGACCTCTCAGTGACTCTTGCGTTGTCGTTGCACGCGCCCGATGATGATCTGCGCGACGAACTCGTGCCGGTCAACCAGCGCTGGAAGGTAGCCGAGGTGCTGGACGCAGCGTGGGACTACGCGGCCAGGACGGGACGCCGCGTGTCGATCGAGTACGCGATGATCAAGAACGTGAACGACCAGCCGTGGCGAGCTGACCTGCTCGGCCGGCTGCTGGCCGGCAAGTTGGCCCATGTGAACCTCATTCCGCTCAACCCGACGCCGGGCAGCCGCTGGGACGCGAGCCCGAAGCCGGTCGAGCGGGAGTTCGTCCGGCGGTTGCGTGACGCCGGGGTGTCCACCACCGTGCGGGACACCCGGGGCCGCGAGATCGACGGCGCGTGTGGGCAACTCGCCGCGGCTGAGGACAGGGACATCGACCGCGCCGGAGCGGCACCGGCATGACCGGGCGCGGCGAACGAGACCAGGAGACATAGTGGCGAGTCAGGGTCAGCGTTTCCGGCGTAAGGCGCTTCGCCGGGGATACAAGGTCGACGAGGTGGACGCCTTCCTCGACCGGGTGGAGGCGACGCTCTCCGGCCAGCCGGTCGGCGCGCCCGTGGCCTCCCAGGAGGTCCATGACGTCGTCTTCCGGGTCCGGTTCAACGGCTATGACGAGTGGCAGGTCGACCTGCACCTCGACCGGGTGGAGCGGCAGCTGGCCGAGCTGGAGGAGCGCGGTGCGGCCGCTGGGCGCGGCGGCGACCCGCGGCTGGGTGACCGGCTGGGTCCGCCGGACCGGATGGGCCCACCGATGCGCGACGACCGTGGCATGCCGCCGGTCCCGCAGCCGATGCCGCCCCGGCCGATGCCGGCGCAGGCCGGTCCGCCCGCTGACCGCTACGGTCGCTACGACGAGCCGACGGGCGCCTTCGCCGGTGGTTACGACGCCCCGCGCGGCGGCTACGACGGTCCGCGTGGTCCCGGCGGCCCCGGTGGTCCGGGCGGTCCGGGCGGCCCCAACCCGGGCATGCCGATGGGGCCGGGCGCCCCGATGGGCGGCCCCGGTGCGCCCCAGCGCGGCCTCCCGCCGGGCCCGAGCGGCTACGGCCCCCCCGAGGAGCAGCGCTTCGACGGCTTCGAGGCCGGGCGGCGCGCCCGCGCCGACATGACCGCAGAGATCCGGATGCCGGAGCGGGACCCGCGCGACATGCGCCGGGGGCCGGCCGGCCCGCCGCCGATGCCGCAGCCGGGAATGGGCGGCCCGCCGATGGGCGGCCCGCCGGCGGTGCCTGGCCCGCCGGTCGGTGGCCCGCCGATGGGTGGCCCGCCGATGGCCGGTCCGCCCGGCAGCGACCTCTACCGGGTCGATGCGATCCGCCGCAGCTTCCAGGTGCGCCGGTTCGGCAGCGGCTACGACCCGGACCAGGTCGACCGCTTCTTCGAGAGCCTGCTCGGCGGGATGGCCGGCCGCAACCAGATGCCGGTCAACCCCAAGGACCTGGACACGTTGCGCTTCGGCCTGGTCCCGGGCGGCTACTTCGAGGCCGAGGTGGACGCCGCGCTCAAGGACGTGCAGGACATCCTCTTCGGCCGCTGACCCCGGCCCGCGTACGGCGAGGGCCCGCTCCCCGAGGTCGGGGAAGCGGGCCCTTTGCGCGCTCGAGGCCGGTGCGCGCCGGATCGGGGCGGCGCCGGCGCCTGGGTCAGGACCGCAGGCCGTTGCGGCGCAGCACGGCGTCGCCGATGACGATGATCAGCAGCAGCGCGGCCAAGCCGGCCAGCCAGATGTTCTCGACGCTGCCCTCGTGGTTGCCGATGATCATTGCCAACAGCGCCAGCGCGGTGAGCACCGCGCCGATCCGCCCCGACTTGCGGTGCCCGGGCTTGTGCTGGTCTGGCGACGTTACCGGCTCGCTTCCTGCCACTGTCGGTCCTTCCCTCGCGATCGGATCTCCGGTTAGTCTGGCACGCCCCGTGCCGGGCCCGGCGCAGGGTCCGGCACGCACGAGGGACCGCATGACCCGCAAGGATGATCGGGAGTTGCTCAAGGCCGCGTACGAGGCGTGGGACGCCGAGGACTGGGCGCTCGCCGGGGAGCGGTTGGAGCAGCTGGTGCGGCGGCACCCGGACCACCGGAAGTCTCCGGTCTGGTACGCGGCGGAGCCGCCACCGGCGTACAGCTGATCTGCTCCTGCTGCAGCGAGAGCAGCGTGGAGCAGCATCCCGACCATCAGGTTGGTGGTGGGCAGCGGGTGCATCTGGCCGCCCCGGTGGGAAAGATCTCCGAACTGATGGACGCCTGGTGCGCCGACGCGCCGGAGCGCCGGAGCTGGACGGGCGCGATCCAGGGCTGAAGACCCGGGTAACCGGGCCTGCCCCGGACGGGGCGAAGGGCACTACCGGCGTCGCGGAACGGCGGCCACACTGCCTCCGGTAGCGTTTGGCGTACACCTTGATACGTCTTTTGAGGGGGAAACTGCGGTGCGAGTGACCGGGACCGGGCACGCCAGCATGCGGATCGACACGGCCGCGGGCAGCATTCTGTGTGACCCATGGGTCAATCCGGCCTACTTTGCCTCCTGGTTTCCGTTTCCTGACAATTCCCTGCTCGACTGGGAGAGCCTCGGCCAGGTCGACTACCTCTACGTCTCCCACCTGCACCGGGACCACTTCGACGCGGCGCACCTGAAGCGGTACGTCTCGAAGCAGGCCACCGTGCTGCTGCCCGAGTTCCCCACCTCGGAGATGGAGGACGAGCTGCGGGAGCTGGGCTTCACCCGGTTCCTCAAGGCGCCGAACGAGCAGGTCGTCGAGCTGGACGGCGGCCTGAAGATCATGATCCAGGCGTTGACCAGCCCCACCGACGGCCCGATCGGCGACTCCTCCCTCTGGGTGGAGTACGACGGGGTCCGGCTTCTCAACCAGAACGACGCCCGCCCCACCGACCTGAGCGTCTTCGCCGAGCTGGGGCACGTGCACGCACACCTGCTGCAGTTCTCCGGCGCGATCTGGTACCCGATGGTCTACGAGCTGCCCCAGTCGGCGAAGACCGCGTTCGGCAAGCAGAAGCGCGACCGGCAGTTCGACCGCACCTGGCGCTACATCGACGACCTGAAGGCCTCGCACGTCTTCCCGATCGCCGGCCCGCCCTGCTTCCTCGACGACGCGCTGTGGCAGTTCAACGACATCCACGGCGACGAGGGCAACATCTTCCCCGACCAGTCGGTCTTCATGAGCGAATACGCGAAGGTCGGCGGCACCAACGGCATCGTGCTGCTGCCGGGCAGCGTCGCCGAGGTCACCACCGAGGGCGCGACCACCAACCACCCGGTGCCGGTCGAGGAGTTCTTCGCCGACAAGGTCGCCCACCTGGAGGAGATGCGCGAGCGCAAGCGTCCGATCATCGAGGCGGAGAAGGCGTCCTGGCGGCACCCCGAGGTGGACGTGCTCGGCGAGATGAAGCGCCGGATCGAGCCGCTGCTCGACGAGTCGATCTACCTGGCCAAGGGGGTTGGCGGCCCGGTCCGCTTCGACCTGGTGGGATATGACGGCGAGAGCGTCGAGTCGATCGTGGTGGACTTCCCGGGCAAGGAGGTCCGGCCGTACGCCGACGAGAAGGTGCGCTACCGGTTCCGTACCGAGCGGGCGCTGATCGAGCATCTGCTCTTCATCGACGAGGTGGACTGGGTCAACTCGCTCTTCCTCTCCTGCCGGTTCTCGGCGGCCCGGATCGGCCAGTACAACGAGTTCGTCTACGCGTTCTTCAAGTGCCTCTCCGAGGAGCGCCTCCAGTACGCCGAGGGCTGGTACGACGAGCACGAGCGGGCCGTCGACGCGGAGGACATCACCCTGGGCGACTGGGTCGTGCAGCGGCGCTGCCCGCACCTGAAGGCGGACCTGAGCCGGTTCGGCATCGTCGAGGGCGACCAGCTCACCTGCCAGTTGCACGGCTGGCGGTTCGACCTGGAAAGCGGTCGCTGCCTCACCAGCGTCGGGCACAAGGTCCGCGCCCACCGCGTCGACGCCGACACCCCCGCCCCCGCCGGCGACGCCGCCAGCTGACCCCCGCCCGGCCTCCGCCCGGCGGCGATCATGGGGTTGTGGTGGGGGACGAAATCCGCTTCCCGCCCCATCGCGGGCACCGCAACTCCATGATCGAGGGGGCGATGGGGGCGGGGTGTGACCGAGGGCGACGACGAGTCGAGGTACCGGTACGGGCGGGACCGGGAGATGGCCCGGGACGCGTCCCGGGTCGAGGCGTTCAGCGACGCCGTCATCGCGATCGTGCTGACGCTGATGGCGGTCGACCTGCTCCAGCTCGGCCCGGTTCGCACCGACGGGACGGGGTTGCCCCGGGCGCTGCTGCACGAGTGGCCGGCCTACCTGGCGTACGTCATCACCTTCGCCATCGTCGGTCAGGTCTGGCTCACCCACCACAACATGTGGCGCTACGTGGTCCGGGTCGACCAGGTCCTGCTGGTCTTCAACCTGCTCCTGCTGCTCTTCGTCGCCGCCATCCCGTTCACCGCTGACCTGCTCGCGGACAACCTGCGCGGCAGCGTCCAGGAGCAGCGGCTGACCGCCGCGCTCTACGTCGGCGCGGTGCTCGGCGAAGCGCTCTTCTTCAACCTGAGCTGGTGGTGGGCCCGCCGCCGGCGGCTGCTGCACCCCGACCTGGATCCCCGGCTGGCCCGGGCGGTGGCGCGGCGGTTCCTGCTCGGACCGGCGCTCTACCTGGTCGCGTTCGCCTTCGTCTTCGTCGACCCGATCCTCAGCCTCGGCCTGTACCTGCTGCTGGTCGGCCTCTACCTGATCCGCGGCCCCGGCGACCTACCCTCCTCCGCCCGCTGACCCCGCACCAGAGGGAGTCGCGCGGGGTCAGGCGGTCAGGTCGGTGAGGATGCGGCGGGCGGCGTTGTGCCCGGCCGCGCCGATCACGCTGCCGGCCGGGTGGCAGCCGGCGCTGCCCGCGTACACGCCGTCCACGCCGGTGGCGTAGGGCATCCGGTCGGTGAACGAGACCGTGTTGTCGACGTGGTGGATGTGGCCGCCGGTGATGCCGAAGTGCGCCTCGATGCCCGGTGGCGGCAGCGGTACCGCGTCGGCGATGAGGTCGCCGGTGCCGGGCGCGTACCGCTCGCAGATCTCGATCAGCCGGTCGACGTAGCCGGGCAGCGCCGCGTCCCAGGTGGTGCCGGCCAGCTCGTAGGGGACCGACTGGACGAAGAGCGCCGACGAGTGGTGCGTGCCGTCGGAGAGCGACGGGTCGACGGTGGTGTGCAGGTACCACTCGATCGTCGGCTCGGCCGGCAGCCGCCCGGCCCGGACGTCCGCCCACATGGCGCGCAGCGCGGCCATCGGCGAGGTGTCGTCCCCGCCGACCAGCGACGCCGACCCGGGCAGCAGGTGGATGGTCGAGCCGAACGGGCTCGGCGCGTCCGCCGGCAGGCAGGAGAAGCGGGGCAGCCCGGTCAGCGCCAGGTTGAGCTTCAGGGTGCTGCCGGTACGGCGGACCGCCGTCATCCGCTCGCCGAGCGGCGCCGGGAGCGAGCCGTCGGGCAGCAGGCCCATCAACCGGTACGGGTCGCAGGCGCCGAGGACCACCCGGGCGGCCACCTCCCTGCCGTCGGCGAGCACCACACCGCTCGCCGCGCCACCGTCCAGCGTGATCGCCTGCACCGGCGCGCCGGTCAGGATCCGCGCCCCGGCGGCCTGGGCAGCCTCGGCGAAGGTACGGGAGACCGTACCCATGCCGCCCTCGGCGATCATCCAGGTGCCGCCCGAGCCGGGCAGCCGACACATGTTGTGCACCAGGAAGTTGTGCCCGGTGCCCGGGTCGTCCGGGCCGGCGTTCAAGCCGGAGAGCCCGTCGGTGACCGCGTACATGCTGACCAGCAGCTCGGAGCGGAAGTCGAAGCGGGCCAGGTAGTCGGCGACGGAGCCGCGGACCAGGTCGACGAAGACCTGCCGCAGCGCCGGTCGGACGTAGCGTTCGGCGGTCTCCTCCACCGGCAGCGGCTCGGCCAGCCAGGCCGGCGCCAGGTCCTCGCGCAGCGCCGCCAGCTCGGCCTGGAGCGCGTCGTCGGCGGCGACGTCGGCGGGGGAGAAGAACTCGGCGAGCTGCGCCCGGGTGGCCGCGGTGTCACTGCCGAAGAGCAGGTAGGGCGAGCCGATCTTGCCCGGGGTGGGCAGGAAGTAGTGCGGGTCGCGGCGCAGCACCGGGATCCGCACGTCGAGCGTGGCGAGCAGCTCCGGCGGCATCAGCCCGAGCAGGTACGAGCCGGTGGAGTGCCGCAGCCCGGGCACCTTCGGGAACGGGTTCTCGGTGCGGGTCGCGCCGCCGATGACGTCGGCGGCCTCCAGCACCAGCACGTCCAGACCGGCCCGGGCCAGCAGGACGGCGGAGACCAGGCCGTTGTGCCCGGCGCCGACGACCACCACGTCGGCGCGCGCGGGAAGCTCACTGCTCATGCCGCCGCAGCCTACCCGCCCAGCGGCGTTGATCATGAGGTTGCCGGCGGGAATGGAGATCGAACCTGCCGCACGCCTCATGATCAACCGGAGCCGTCATTCCGCGTTCACCGGATAGCGGGTTTCGTCGATGCCTTTTCGGCCCTAGCGTCGACGGGGGCATCGATTCGCGTCCGGGAGGTCTCCGATGGATCGTCGTACCGTCCTGCGCTCCGCCGTCGCCGGCGCCGCCGCCTTCTCCGGCAGCCTCTGGGTCGGCGCGGCGCTCGCCGCCCCCGCCCAGCCCGGCCCCGGCCCGTACGGCGAGCTGCTCGCCGCCGACGGCAACGGCCTGCAACTGCCCGCCGGGTTCACCAGCCGGGTGATCGCCCGCTCCGGCCAGCGCGTCGCCGGCACCTCGTACCTCTGGCACTGGGCCCCCGACGGCGGGGCCTGCTTTCCCGCCGGCAACGGCTGGATCTACGTCTCCAACTCGGAGATACCGCTGGTCGGCGGCGCGTCGGCGGTGCGGTTCAACGCCGATGGCACGATCGCCGCGGCCTACCGGATCCTCGGCGGCACCAACGTCAACTGCGCGGGCGGCGCCACGCCGTGGGGTACCTGGCTCTCCTGCGAGGAGGTGCCGCTCGGGCGGGTCTTCGAGACCTGGCCGGACGGCAGCCGGGCGGGCGAGGAGCGGACCCGGATGGGACGGTTCACCCACGAGGCCGCCGCCTGCGACCCGGACCGACGGGTGGTCTACCTGACCGAGGACGAGGGCGACGGCTGCTTCTACCGGTTCGTCCCGGACAGCTGGGGCGACCTGCGCAACGGGCGGGTGCAGGTGCTCTGCGCACCGGCCGACCAGGTGGCCGGCCCGGTGACCTGGCGGGACATCCCGGACCGGGACGGCTTCCCGATCCCCACCCGGCACCAGGTGGGCGCGGCGAAGCACTTCGACGGTGGCGAGGGGTGCTGGTACGACCGGGGAACCTGCTGGTTCACCACCAAGGGCGACAACCGGGTCTGGGCGTACGACGCGGTCAACCAGCGCCTCGACCTGGCGTACGACGACTCGTTGGTGCCGGCCGGCACCGCGCCGCTGACCGGGGTGGACAACATCACCGGCACCGCCGGCGGCGACCTCTACGTGGCCGAGGACGGCGGCAACATGGAGGTCAACGTGATCACCCCGGCCGGCGTGGTCAGCCCGTTCCTGCGCATCCTCGGCCAGTCCTCCTCGGAGATCACCGGCCCGGCGTTCTCCCCGGACGGCACCCGGCTCTACTTCTCCTCCCAGCGCGGCACGAGTGGCGCCTCCACCGGCAGCGGCGGCCTCACCTACGAGGTGACCGGCCCCTTCCGCCGCTGACCCACCCTGCCCCCCCGGCCTCCCGCCGGACCCCTGTTGATCAAGAGGTTTGCGTCACCGGAGCGGCCTTTCCTGACGCAGATCTCTTGATCAACGCGGGTCAGGCGGGAGGGCGGGGGGCGGGGTCGGGCGGGTTGGTCAGTGGGGGCGGTGGGCGCGCCAGGCGGAGAGGGCGAGGGTGGCGGAGTAGCCGGCCAGCACGATCACGTGGAACACGTAGAGCCAGAGCAGCACCGCGACGCCGGCGCCGATCTCCTCGAATCCGCCGAACGGCACGCCCAGGTCGATCGGGAGCGAGGCGAAGAGTACGAAGCCGTGCAGGAAGCCGGAGAGGTTCGCCGCGGTGAACGAGCCGACGCCCAGCGTGGAGAGCCAGTCCGGCGAGGCCGGGCCGACCACCCGGAACACCCAGAGCACCACCGGGGTGAGCACCAGCCACACTCCCAGGAACGACAGCACCACGCCCAGCGCGCCGACCCAGCCGCCCCGGCGGACCAGGTCGGTGTTGGTCGGCAAGGCCACCAGGATCGACAGCAGCAGGGCCGGCGCCGGGGCGAGCAGTGGCAGCAGCAGCAAGCGCCCCCGCCAGCCGACCCAGGACTCGCCGGTGTGCGACGCGGCGACCGAGACGAACGCCCGGCGCAGCCCCCCGCCGTAGAGCGAGGCGGGCAGCAGCGAGGCCAGCGCCAGGGCCGGGGTCAGGCCCACCCCGGCATCGACCAGCGCGGCCACCGCGTGCGGCGCGCCGATCGCGTCCGGCAGGGTCCGCACGGCGTACGACGTGAGCCGTTGGACCCGGTCGGCCCCGGCCACCAGCGCGGTCGACCAGATCGCCAGCAGTGCGACCGGTACCACGGCGATCGCACCGTAGAACGTGATGGCGGCGGCGTGCAGGGAGAGGTCGCGGCCGCGTACCGGGCGGAACGCGGCACTGGCGATCCGCTTCGTCCACTGCCACGAGGTGCCCATCGGAGCTTCATTCCCCGCCCGGCACCCGGGCACTCATTAAGATCGCCGGCCATGACCGTCCTGCGCACCGAGCGGCTCGTCCTGCGGGACTGGACCGACGCCCCGACCGACCTGGCCCGGATCTACGACATCTACTCGCGCACCGAGATCACCCGCTGGCTGGCCGCCTCGGGGCTGCCGCTGACCGACCCGGCCCAGGCCGCCGACCGAGTGCGGATCTGGCGGGACCGGCACGCCGACCACGGCGGCCGGTACGGCACCTGGGCAATCGAGGTGCGGGAGAGCGGTGTCGTCGCCGGCACCGTGATCCTCAAGCCGCTGCCCGGCGCGGACGGCGAGACACCGACCGAGAACATCGAGGTCGGCTGGCACCTGCACCCCGACTCGTGGGGGCACGGTTACGCCACCGAGGCGGCCCGGGCGGTGCTGGCCCGGGAGTTCGCCGCCGGTTCGCCGGAGATCTATGCGGTCGTCTCCCCGGGCAACGACCCGTCGATGGCGGTCTGCCGGCGCCTCGGCATGGCCCACCTCGGCCGGCGTACCGACTGGTACGGCGGGGAGGAGCTGGAGACCTTCGCGGTGGCCGCCCCGAGCTGACCGTCCGCGCCCGCTCGATCACCCCTGGCCCGCGTCGCAGCGGGCCGCGGTCGCCCGCGGCCCCCTGACGGCGAACGCCGAGCGGCCGGATGCGCAACGCCGTCGTCGCGACCAGGTCGCCGTCGGGCGCTGGGCGCTGGGCGCAAATAGTGATTGTGGTCGAAGTGTTGACGCCCTCGTAGCACCTCAGTAACCTTTGGTCAACGTCACGCAAGATCTAGACAAAGACGTGTCTTGTTCGTTGCAAGCGTCTGAAAAATCGAGCGGGGCCGCCTCTTTGGCGGCCTTTCTCCCCATGCCCCGGAGAGGCCCGGTGATCGTCTCCGTCCCTCGGCACTGGTCGTAGCTTCACTGGTTCCGCCCCGGTCGAACGGCGCCCGCAGGCCGTTGACCGACCGCCACCACCCCCCGCCTTCTCGCCTCTCGACACCGGCCCGGCTCGCCTCCGTGCCCGGCCGGTGCCGCGATGCCGCACACCCCACCGCGGTCGAGAGCATTCCGCGGTCCCGTCCCCCAACGACAGAGGACAGTGATGAGACGAGCGAATCTGTTCAGGATGGTGGCGATGACAGTCGCGGCCACGCTGATCGCCACCGCAGGGTCGGCGGCCGTCGCGAACGCGGCGCCCGACTCGGGCCCGGTCGACACCACGGCCGCGAAGAGCACGAGCAACTTCGTGGCGGCGGCCACCAATCTCGCAGCGGGGCGTCCGACCCAGGAGAGCGGCCACGCCGACGTCTACGACTCGTCCAAGGTCGTCGACGGCAACGCGGGCAGTTACTGGGAGAGCACCAACAACTCGTTCCCCGAGTGGGTGCAGGTCGACCTCGGCTCCTCGCAGGCCGTCAACCAGGTCGTGCTGAAGCTGCCGACCGTCGGTTGGGCGACCCGTACGCAGACCCTGAGCGTGCAGGGCAGCGCCACCGGGTCGTCGTTCAGCGACCTGGTCGGGTCGCAGACCTACACCTTCAACCCGGCCAGCAACAGCACGGTCACCATCAACGTCAACCAGACCGCCACCCGCTACCTGCGGATCAACTTCACCGCCAACAGTGGCTGGCCGGCGGGCCAGCTCTCCGAGCTCGAGGTCTACGGCAGCGGCGGCGGTGGCCCGGACACGACCGCGCCGAGCGTGCCGGGAAACCTCTCGTACACCCAGTCGGGCACCACGATCACCCTCAACTGGGTCGCGTCGACCGACAACCCGGGCGGTAGCGGCATCGCCGGCTACGACATCTACCGCAACGGCACATTCCTGCAGTCCATCGGGAACGTGACCACGTTCAACGACACCCAGCCGGCAACCGCGACCGTCTCCTACCACGTGCGGGCCCGCGACGCGGCGGGCAACCTCTCCGGCAACAGCAACACGGTGACCCGTACCGGCAGCGGTGACACCACCGCGCCGAGCATCCCGGGGACGTTGTCGCACAGCACGTCGGGCAGCACGATCACGCTCAACTGGGGCACCTCCACCGACTCCGGCGGCAGTGGCCTGGCCGGCTACAACGTCTACCGCGGCGGCAGCCTGATCGCGACCCTGGGCACCGTCCTCACGTACCAGGACACCCAGCCGTCGACGGCGACCGTGTCCTACCACGTCCGCGCCCGCGACGGCGCGGGCAACCTCTCCGCCAACAGCAACACCGTCACCCGGACCGGCACCCAGCCCCCCGGCTGCACCAACGTGGCGCAGGGCAAGACCATGACGGCGACCGGCTCCACCTTCACCTTCACCCCCGAGAAGGCGAACGACGGGCAGCTGACGACGTACTGGGAGGGCGCGCCGAGCTACCCGCAGAACCTGACCGTCGCGCTGGGGGCGAACCACTCCATCACGGCCGTCAACGTCAAGCTGAACCCGGACCCGGCCTGGGGCACCCGCACGCAGAACATCCAGGTCCTCGGCCGCGACCAGGCCTCGTCCACATACACCAACCTGGTCTCGGCGGCCAATTACCAGTTCGTCCAGGGCAACAACGTGGTGAGCATCCCGGTCACCGCGACCACGGCCGACGTGCAGCTGCGGTTCACTGCCAACACCGGGGCACCGTCCGGCCAGGTGGCCGAGCTCGAGGTGTGCGGCACCCCGGCGCCCAACCCCGACCTGGTGATCAGCTCGACGACGTGGTCGCCCGCGTCGCCCAGCGAGGTCACCCCGGTCACCCTCTCGGCCCAGGTCCAGAACGTGGGGTCGGCGGCCGCCGGCGCCACCACGGTGAACTTCAGCCTGGCCGGCGCGGTCGTCGGAAGCGCCGCGGTGGGCGCGCTCGCCGCCGGTGCCTCGACCACCGTCTCGTTCAACGCCGGGACCCGGCCGATGGGCAGCTACAGCGTCTCGGCGGTGGTCGACCCGACCAACACGATCGTCGAGCAGAACAACGGCAACAACAGCTTCACCGCGCCCGCTCCGCTGGTGGTCGCCCAGGCCCCGGGCCCCGACCTGCAGGTCCTCGGCATCACCTCCAACCCGCCGAACCCGGCCGTCGGGGCGTCCGTCACGTTCAGCGTGGCGGTACGCAACCGCGGCACCACCGCGACCGGCGCGACCACGGTCACCCGGCTGACGGTGGGCGGCACCACGCTCAACACCAACACCGCGTCGATCGCCGCCGGCGCGACGGTCAACGTGGCTGTCGACGGGAGCTGGACCGCCACCAGCGGCGGGGCCACCATCACCGCCACCGCCGACGCGACGAACAGCGTCGCCGAGACCAACGAGACCAACAACGCGTTCACCCAGTCGATCGTGGTCGGGCGGGGCGCGGCGGTGCCGTACGTCTCCTACGAGGCGGAGGCCGCCCGCTACCAGGGCGCGCTGCTGGAGACCGACCCGCTGCGCACCTTCGGCCACACCAACTTCGCCACCGAGTCGTCGGGCCGCAAGTCGGTACGGCTGAACAGCACCGGGCAGTTCGTCGAGTTCACCTCGGCCAACCAGGCCAACTCGATCGTGGTGCGCAACTCCATTCCGGACGCACCGGGTGGCGGCGGCATCGAGGCGAGCATCAGCCTCTACATCAACGACGTCTTCTCCCGGAAGCTGACGTTGTCGTCGAGGCACAGCTGGCTCTACGGCAACACCGACGGGCCGGAGGCGCTGACCAACACGCCGCAGGCCGACGCCCGGCGGCTCTTCGACGAGTCGAACGCGCTGCTGGCGCAGTCGTACCCGGCCGGCACCCGGTTCAAGTTGCAGCGCGACGCGGGTGACAACGCCGCGTTCTACATCATCGACATGATCGACCTGGAGCAGGTGGCGCCGGCGGCCAGCCAGCCGGCCGGGTGCACCTCGATCACCGCGTACGGCGCGGTCCCGAACGACGGGCTCGACGACACCGCCGCCATCCAGCGGGCGGTCACCGACGACCAGAACGGGGTCATCGGCTGCGTCTGGATCCCGGCCGGACAGTGGCGGCAGGAGCAGAAGATCCTGACCGACGACCCGCTGAACCGGGGTACGCACAACCAGGTCGGCATCAGCAACGTCACGATCCGGGGCGCCGGGATGTGGCACTCCCAGCTCTACACGCTGACCGAGCCGCAGAACGTGGTGGGCGGCATCAACCACCCGCACGAGGGCAACTTCGGCTTCGACATCGACAAGAACACCCAGATCTCCGACATCGCCATCTTCGGCTCGGGCCGGATCCGTGGTGGTGACGGCAACGCTGAGGGTGGCGTGGGTCTGAACGGTCGGTTCGGCACCGGCACCAGGATCAGCAACGTCTGGATCGAGCACGCCAACGTGGGTGTCTGGGTGGGTCGCGACTACGACAACATCCCCGACCTGTGGGGCCCGGCCGACGGGCTGGAGTTCACCGGCATGCGGATCCGCGACACCTATGCCGACGGCATCAACTTCAGCAACGGTACGCGGAACTCACGGGTGTTCAACTCGTCCTTCCGCAACACCGGTGACGACGCCCTGGCGGTCTGGGCCAACCCGTACGTCAAGGACCGGAACGTCGACATCGCCCACGACAACCACTTCGTCAACAACACCATCCAGCTGCCCTGGCGGGCGAACGGCATCGCCATCTACGGCGGCTACGGCAACTCGATCGAGAACAACCTGATCTACGACACCATGAACTACCCGGGCATCATGCTGGCCACCGACCACGACCCGCTGCCCTTCTCGGGGCAGACGTTGATCGCCAACAACGCGCTCTACCGGACCGGCGGTGCCTTCTGGAACGAGGATCAGGAGTTCGGGGCCATCACCCTCTTCCCGGCGACCCGGGACATCGTCGGGGTCACCATCCGGGACACCGACATCTACGACTCGACGTACGACGGCATCCAGTTCAAGAACGGCGGCGGCAACATGCCGAACGTCGCGATCACCAACGTGCGGATCGACAAGTCCAACAACGGCGCAGGCATCCTCGCGATGAGCGGCGCCCGCGGCAACGCGACCCTGACCAACGTGACCATCACCAACTCGGCCGACGGCAACATCGTCATCCAACCGGGCTCGCAATTCGTGATCAACGGCGGTTAGTCCCGCGCGACCCGCCACGGCGGGAATCCGGGTGAGCGTTCGACGCCCGACCGACCAGCCATGTGACGTGCTCCTGACCGCCAGGGAGCACGCTCACATGGCTGGTCGCGTTCGCCCCGACCGGCGAGAGCGTCCCGCCCGGACGACCACGGGCCGGCGCCTGCACGGCCACCCGCGGGGCGAGTTCGCCGGCTGGCCGTCGACGGCGACTCCGGACGGGACAGCGGCGGCGTTGGGGCGGTCGTATCCTCTGCGGCCGTGATGATCAGTTTCGAGACGCAGCCGGACCGGCGCCTGCTGACGGACGCGCTGCGCCGCACGATGCGCCGGAGCCTGCGCCTCTTCACGCTCTGCGGCTTCATCCTGCTGCTGCCCGCGGCGGTCGCCCTGCTCGGCGACGACTCGGTGCTGGCGGTGGGCTGGCTGGTGGGAGCGGTCGTCTTCTGGATCCTGCCGGCGCTGATGGTGCGCAGCGCGGTCCAGGCGAGCGGGAAGACGTACGGGCTGCCGATCGCCTGGCAGTTCTCCGACGAGGGGGTGCGGATGGACTCGGCACTGATGGAGAGCCTGATCCGGTGGGAGGCGCTGGAGTCGGTCGAGCCGGTCCCCGGTCAGTTGCTTCTCAAGATCAACCGGCAGCAGGTCGTCCCGGTGGCGATCGGCGGGCTGCCCGCGGCCGACCGTGACGCGCTCGCCGACCTCCTGCGTGGCCGGAGTCTGCTCCCCGGCGGGGCGCGGCTCACTGCCTGACGGCTGCGCGAGACCCGTCATGGTCGGTGCGGAGGAGGCAGCGGCCGGCACCGACCGGGGGTCGCACCCGATTCGGGTACGCAGGAACTACACGATGATCCACACCGGTGCGGCGGCATGGCGCAGCCCTTCAAGTTCGCCATCGACCCGGCCGACCTGCTCGACGAGGAAGCTGCCGAGCGGGAGGAAGCTCCGGCGCAGGTCGACGGCGAGAATTGAGGCTCCCAGCGGACGCACAGCGGCGCTGGGGAAGAATGGCCGGGTGACTTCCGCGCGAGATCTCGTCCTGCTCGGTTCCACCGGGTCGGTCGGCACCCAGGCCATCGACATCGTCCGGCGCAACCCGGAGCGGTTCCGGGTGGTGGCGCTCGGTGCCGGCGGCGGCAACGTCGAGCTGCTCGCCGCCCAGGCGCTCGAGCTGGGGGTGGAGGCGGTCGGGGTCGCGAAGGCGTCCGCCGCCCAGGATCTCCAGCTGGCGTTCTACACCGAGGCGAGCCGGCGTGGCTGGGCCACCGGGGACTTCAAGCTTCCGAAGATCATCGCCGGGCCGGACGCGATGACCGAGCTGGCCCAGTGGCCGTGCGACGTGGTGCTCAACGGGGTGGTCGGCTCGCTCGGGCTGGCGCCGACCCTGGCCGCGCTGCGCGCCGGGCGTACCCTCGCGCTGGCCAACAAGGAGTCGCTGGTGGCCGGCGGCTCGCTGGTCAGGGCCGCGATGACCCGGGCGGGGCAGATCGTGCCGGTGGACTCCGAGCACTCGGCGCTGGCCCAGTGTCTGCGCGGCGGGACGCGCGGCGAGGTGCGCCGGCTGATCGTCACCGCCAGCGGCGGGCCGTTCCGGGGCAAGCGGCGCGACGAGTTGACGCGGGTCACGCCCGAGCAGGCGCTCGCACACCCGACCTGGAACATGGGGCCGGTCGTCACGATCAACTCAGCCACCATGGTCAACAAGGCGCTCGAGGTGATCGAGGCGCACGAGCTGTTCGACGTGGCGTACGCGGACATCACCGTGATGGTGCACCCCCAGTCGGTGATCCACTCGATGGTCGAGTTCGCCGACGGCTCGACCCTCGCGCAGGCCAGCCCGCCGGACATGCGACTGCCGATCGCGCTGGGCATCGGCTGGCCGGACCGGGTGCCCGACGCCGCCGCGGCGGTCGACTGGACGGCCGCGCACACCTGGGAGTTCGCGCCGCTCGACGACGAGGCGTTTCCGGCGGTCGCGCTGGCGAAGGCCGCCGGTCAGACAGGACGCTGCCGACCGGCCATCTACAACGCCGCCAACGAGGAGTGCGTGGCCGCGTTCGTGGCCGGCCGGCTGCCCTTCCTCGGCATCGTGGACACCTTGGCGAGGGTGCTGGAGGACGCTCCGGACTTCGACGAACCAGGTACCGTCGGGGACGTGCTCGCGGCCGAGTCGTGGGCGCGCGCGCACGCGCAGGAGATCATCACCGGGTCGGTGGAAGGAGCTTGATGTCATTCGTGCTCGGGGTAGCGCTCTTCGCGCTGGCCATCCTCATCTCGGTGAGCCTGCACGAGGCGGGGCACCTGCTCACCGCCAAGGCGTTCGGGATGAAGGTCACGAAGTACTTCGTCGGCTTCGGGCCCACCCTCTGGTCCTTCCGGCGGGGTGAGACCGAGTACGGCGTCAAGGGCATCCCGCTCGGCGGCTTCTGCAAGATCGTCGGTATGACCCCGCAAGACGACGACGTGGACCCGGCGGACGAGCCGCGGGCGATGTGGCGCTACCCGGTGTGGAAGCGGACGATCGTGATGTCGGCGGGCTCGATCACCCACTTCGCGCTGGCCCTGGTGACGCTCTGGATCCTGGCCGTCTCGGCCGGCCTGCCCAACCCGAAGTTCCCGAGCACCGAGGCGGAGATCCGCCAGGAACCCGCGGTCATCATGCTCAGCGACTGCGTGGTGCCGGAGAGCGTCGCGCGGGCCTGCGCTCCGGGCGACCCGGCCAGCCCGGCCGCCCAGGCGCAGCTGCGAAACGGCGACCGGGTCACCTCGCTCAACGGCACCCCGGTCAACAACTACGGCGAGCTGCTCACCGCGCTGCGCGGGCTCCAGCCGGGCAGCACCGCGACCATCGGCTACGTCCGCGACGGGCAGCCGGCCGAGACCCGCACCACGCTGGCCCAGACCCAGCGCCCGCCGCTGAACGACCCGAAGGGCGCCGTGACCCCGGTCGCCGCGCTCGGCGTCGGGCTCATCCCCAGCACCCCCACCCGGGTTACCTACGGGCCGGTCGGGGCGTTCGGCGCGACCGCCGACTTCACCGGTGAGATGGCGGTGGGCACCTACCACGCGCTGCTGCGGATCCCGTCGAAGGTCCCGGCGCTCTGGACTGCGATCACCGGCGGCGAACGGGACGTCGACACCCCGATCAGCGTGGTCGGCGCCAGCCTCCTCGGCGGCGAGGCGGTGGAGAACAACGCCTGGCTGGTCTTCTTCATGCTCTTCGTCTCGCTGAACTTCTTCATCGGCGTGTTCAACCTGCTGCCGCTGCTGCCGGTCGACGGTGGGCACATCGCCATCGCCTGGTTCGAACGAGCCCGCTCCTGGGTCTACGCCCGGCTGCGGCGGCCGGACCCGGGCCGCGTCGACTACCTCAAGCTCATGCCGTTCACGTACGTGGTGATCCTGATCGGTGGCGCGTTCACGTTGCTGACCATCACCGCGGATATCGTCAATCCGATCTCGCTCTTCTCAAGGTGAGTGTTGAAGTGACCGCTGTCAGTCTCGGTATCCCTGCCGTCCCGCCCCCGCCGCTCGCTCCCCGGCGGGCCAGCCGCCAGATCTTGGTCGGCTCGGTCCCGGTCGGTGGCGGCGCGCCGGTGTCGGTGCAGTCGATGACCACCACCCTCACCTCGGACGTCAACGCCACGTTGCAGCAGATCGCCGAGCTGACCGCCAGTGGCTGCCAGATCGTCCGGGTCGCGGTGCCGTCCCAGGACGACGTCGAGGCGCTGCCCGCGATCGCCAAGAAGTCGCAGATCCCGGTGATCGCCGACATCCACTTCCAGCCGAAGTACGTCTTCGCCGCGATCGACGCCGGCTGCGCCGCCGTGCGGGTGAACCCCGGCAACATCCGGCAGTTCGACGACAAGGTCAAGGAGATCGCCAGGGCCGCCGGCGACGCCGGCGTGCCGATCCGGATCGGCGTCAACGCCGGCTCGCTCGACAAGCGGCTGCTCAGCAAGTACGGCAAGGCCACCGCCGAGGCGCTGGTCGAGTCGGCGCTCTGGGAGTGCTCGCTCTTCGAGGAGCACGGCTTCCGGGACATCAAGATCTCGGTGAAGCACAACGACCCGGTGGTGATGATCCGCGCCTACCGGCAGCTCGCCGAGCAGTGCGACTACCCACTGCACCTGGGCGTCACCGAGGCCGGCCCCGCCTTCCAGGGCACCATCAAGTCGGCGGTCGCGTTCGGCGCCCTGCTGGCCGAGGGGATCGGCGACACCATCCGGGTCTCGCTGTCCGCCCCGCCGGTGGAGGAGATCAAGGTCGGCAACCAGATCCTGGAGTCCCTCGGCCTGCGCGAGCGGGGCCTGGAGATCGTCTCCTGCCCGTCCTGTGGGCGGGCCCAGGTGGACGTCTACAAGCTCGCCGAGGAGGTCACCGCCGGCCTGGAGGGACTGCCGGTGCCATTGCGGGTCGCGGTCATGGGCTGCGTCGTCAACGGCCCGGGTGAGGCCCGGGAGGCCGACCTCGGTGTCGCCTCCGGCAACGGCAAGGGCCAGATCTTCGTCAAGGGGCAGGTCGTCAAGACCGTCCCGGAGGCGCAGATCGTGGAGACGCTGATCGAGGAGGCGCTGCGGATCGCCGACGAGATGGGCGCCGAGCTCCCCGAGGAGCTGCGCGGCATGATCACCGGGCCCACCGTCACCGTGCACTGAGCCATACGCCCGCCGGGCGTGCGAAAGGGTGGTCATTCCCGCGGGAACGACCACCCTTTCCGTACCCGGATCACTCGGATTCGGCGAGGATCGCGTAGAGCTTTCGCCGGGTCTCGTCGAGCACCTGGGCGGCCCGCTCCCGCTGGTCGTCGGTGCCGGTCATCATCACCTGCCGCAGCGCCTGCATCGCCTGCATCCCGGCGTCGCGGATGTCGTGCCAGCTGTTCACCGTGTCCTGGGCGAACTCCGCCCAGGGCGGGGTCTGCGCCGCTTCGGTCGCCTCGTCGCGACCGGCGTCGGTCACGGTGAACCGCTTCCGTCCGCCCCCGGACTCCTCGGCCGGGGCGATGACGCCCTCGTCCTCGAGCAGCTGCAGGGTCGGGTAGATCGAACCGGGGCTGGGCCGCCAGGCCCCGCCGGTACGCGAGTCGATCTCCTGGATCATCTCGTAGCCGTGCATCGGCCGCTCGACGAGCAGCGCCAGCACGGCGCCCCGGACGTTGGGTCGGCGACCCCGGCCGCGTCCGCGACCCCGGCCGCCGCCACCGTGCCCGTGCGGGCCGGGCGGGAAGCCGAAACCGAAACCGCCGTGCATCCGGGCCTCGTACATCGCGTGGTGCTGTCGATGGAACCGCATGGTCCCGTCTCCTTCCGTCGTATCACTGATGCATCAACGATATATCGGCAATGTGTCGGCGACAAGTCTTCCGACAAGGCGTCTACCAAACCGTACGTACGTCTTGCTAGGCTGCCGGTCGTGCGCCTACTTCCCGCGCCGGGCCCGGCCCGGATCCTCACCCTCGGCACCCTGGTCAAGACCGTCGGCCGGGGCCTCTGGCTGGTCGCCAGCGCGCTCTTCCTCACCCGGTCGGTCGGGCTCTCCGCCGCCGAGGTCGGTGCCGGACTGACCGTCTCGGCGTTGGTCGGCGTGCTGGCCAGTGCCCCCACCGGCTACCTCGCCGACCGGGTCGGCCCGCGGGGCACCCAGATCGGCGCGCTGGTCGCCGCGAGCATGCTGACCGCCGGTCTGGTCGCCGTCCGGTCGTTCCCGGCGTTCCTGCTGGTCGGTGCGGCGACCGCGCTCGCCGACGCCGCCGACCGGGGCGCCCGGGGCGCGCTGATCGCGGGCGCCATCCCCGCCGACCAGCGCGTGCGTACCCGGGCCTACCTGCGCGCCACCACGAACGTCGGGATCTCGGTCGGCGCCGTGCTCGCCGGGTTCGCCATCGCCGCCGACACCCGCGCCGCGTACGTCGCGCTGGTGCTGACCGCCGCGGCGGCGTCCCTGGCCGCGGCGGCCGTGCTCACCCGGCTGCCGGCCGTCCCGCCCGTCGCCGCGCCGGCGCACGGCCCCCGGCTCGTCGCCCTGCGGGATCGCCCGTTCCTGGCCTTCACCGTGCTCGACGGCCTGATGTCGATGCACTTCGGCCTGCTCAACATCGCCCTGCCGCTGTGGATCGCCGGGCACACCCGCGCCCCGGCCTGGGCGATCTCCGGGGTGATGCTGGTGAACACCGTGATGGTGGTCCTCTTCCAGGTCCGCGCCGCCCGGGGTACGGAGAACGTGACCGGGGCGGCCCGCGCGTCCCGTCGCGCCGGGGTCGCCATCGCGGCGGCCTGCGTACTCTTCGCGGTCAGCGGCGGGCTGCCCACCGTCGCCGCCGTCGGGCTGCTCGGCTGCGGGGCGCTGGTGCACGTGGTCGGCGAGCTGTGGCACTCCGCCGCCGGCTGGGGGATCTCCTTCGGGCTGGCCCCCGAGGAGGCCCAGGGGCAGTATCAAGGGGCGTACAGCATGGGGTACGAACTGGGCAAGATGCTCGCACCGGTGGTGGTGACCAGCCTGGCGATCGGCTGGGGCGTACCGGGCTGGTTGCTCCTCGGCGGGCTCTTCCTGCTGCTCGGCGCCCTGATGCCCCCGGTGGTGCGGTGGGCCGCCCGGAGTCGCCTCGCCCAGCGGCAGGAGCGCCAGGAGCGGGCGGTGCCGGTGTGACGGCTGGGCTCGGCACTCCCCCGGCGAGGCGGGGGCCCGATCTGGCAGGCTGGTAAGCGTGCTGACGGTGCCGGTACGGCAACTCGGGGAATCGGAGCGCCGCGCGGTCGAGCGGCTGCTCGACCTCGACCCGTTCGCGGGCGCGCAGGTCGCCGAGCGGGTCGCCGCGCGCGGGCTCTCCTGGTGGCGGGCCGAGGGTCGGATCCTCGGCTACGGCGCGCGGCGCAACCTCGAGTCGATCTGCTGGCTCGGCGGCAACCTGACCCCGGTCCTGGCCACCGAGCCGGCCGTCGCCGCCTTCGCCGACCTGCTCGCCGGCGAGGAGCGGCTCTGCTCCTCGATCGTCGGCCGGGCCGACGCCGTGCTCGGGCTCTGGGACCAGCTCTCCGACGTCTGGGGGCCGGCCCGGGACGTACGCCCGAACCAGCCGCTGCTGGCCACCGAGGCGCTGCCGGCGGTCACCGCCGACCCGGAGGTGCGGCGGGTGCGCCCCGGCGAGATCGACCGGCTCTTCCCGGCCGCGGTGGCGATGTACACCGAGGAGGTCGGGGTCTCCCCGCTGGCCGAGGATGGCGGGCGCAGCTACCGGCGGCGGGTCAGCGAGCTGGTCCGGGCCGGTCGGGCGTACGCCCGGTTCGTCGACGGCCGGGTCGTCTTCAAGGCCGAGCTCGCGGTGGTGACCCGGCGGACGGCCCAGGTCCAGGGGGTCTGGGTGGCCCCGGACTGGCGGGGCCGGGGGATCGCCACGGCGGCGATGGCGGCGGTGGTGCGCGACGCGCTGCTCCGGGTCGCGCCGTCGGTCAGCCTCTACGTCAACGACTTCAACCAGCCCGCGCGCCGGGTCTACGAGCGCTGCGGCTTCCGCCCGGTCGGCACCCTCGCCACCGTGCTCTTCTGACCGGTTCGCGCCCGCCGGACCGCCGATCGAGGACGCGCAGGAGGCTCCGCTCGGCATCCTCCGGCGGGTGATTCAGACGTGTTCGGGGCTGGCCGATGCGGGCTTCGAGGCGCCCGTTGGCTGGTAATTGCGTTGAGCGGCGCCGGCCGAGCGACCAGGCTGGAGGCACCGCCCCCAGCCGACCCGAGTCCGGAGGACTTTCCATGCGCCTGCTCCGCGACCTCTGGGCCACCGCACCACGCCGGATGGCGGTCGTCCTGGTGCTCGTCGTGCTCGGCGCCGCCGGCCAGGCGGCCGCGTCCGCGCTGGCCGGGCCGGTGCTGGTGCACCGGTCGACGGGCTGGTTCACCGTGCTGGCGGTGGCGCTGGTCGCCGCGGTGCTCACCGACCTCGCCATCGGGCTGCTGATGGCCGGCCTGACCGCCGACTGGTCCGCCGACGTGCGCCGCCGGCTGTGCCGGGTCGCGCTCGGGCAGGACCTGCCCACCCTGGAGACCACCCCGGTCGGCGAGCTGCTCGACCGGATCGACAACGACGTCTACCAGGTCGCCGCCGAGCTGCGGAACACCGGCGTCCGGCTCGTCCAGGGGCTGGCCGTGTGCGTGCTCGCCACGGCGAGCGCGCTGGTGGTGTGGTGGCCGGCCGGCATCGGGATGATCGTGCTGACCGGGCTGCTCGCCGTGGTCCTGCGCCGTCCCACCGCGCGGATCGCGCCCGCCCGGATGGCTGAGGAGGAGGCCTGGTCCGACCTCGCCGCGGTGATGGAGGAGGCCGTGCACGGCCAGGACGACGTCCGCACCAGCCTGGCCCGGCCGTACGTGCTGCGCCTCTACGCCCGGCGGGCCGCCGAGGTGATCGCCCGAGGTGGTCGGGTGTTCCGGATGTCCGCCCAGGTCACCGCCGTGGCCGCCGGCGGCATCCGGGCCGGGATCGCCGCCGTGGTGCTCGGCGGCGCGTGGGCGCTGGCCAGCGGCCGGATCGACGCCGCCCGGCTGACCGCGATCTGGCTGCTCGCCATCGCCTTCGGCGCGACCGTCGAGCACCTGGCCCGGTGGGTGCCCCACCTGCAGTACGCGCTCGGCGCCTGGGCGCGGGTGCAACTGCTCTCCGACTCGCCGCAGGAGCCCGCCGGCGGGGCCGAGCCGGTCGACGGCGACCTCACCGTGCGGGGGCTCACCTTCCGCTACTCCGCCGACGACGACCGCGGCCCGGCGCTGCGCGACGTCCGACTGACCTTCGCCCGCGGCCGGTCGTACGCCCTGGTCGGCCGCACCGGATCGGGCAAGTCGACGCTGGCCAAGGTGCTCACCCGGGCGGTCGAGGTGCCCCGGGGCGCGGTCTTCCTCGGCGACACCGACCTGGTCGACCTCGACGTCGAGGAGCTGCGCCGGTGGATCGCGGTGGTGCCGCAACGCACCGAGATCCTGGCCGGCACGCTGGCCGAGAACGTCGCGCTCTTCGACCCCGACCTGCTCGACGACGCCACCCGGGCGCTGGAGGAGCTGGGGCTGGCCGGGTGGATCGCCGAACTGCCCGACGGCGTACGGACCCGGCTGGGCGAGGGCGGGCACGTGCTCTCCGCCGGGCAGGAGCAGCTGGTGGCGTTCGCCCGGATCCTGGTCCGCGACCCGCACGTGGTGATCCTCGACGAGGCCACCGCCCGGCTGGACCCGGTCACCGAGTCGCGGGTCCGGCAGGCCACCGAGCGGCTGCTCACCGACCGGATCGGCATCGTGATCGCCCACCGGCTCTCGTCGGTGCGCCGCTGCGACGAAGTGGTGGTGCTGGCCGACGGTGCGGTGCTGGAGGCCGGGCCGCTGCGCGAGTCGACCCGCTTCGCCGAGCTGCTGGCCACGAGCCATGCGAGCGCCTACGCCGGGGCGGGCGCGGGGCACGGCCGGGTGGACCTGCTGCCCGCGCCGGGTGCGGAGTGGGACCTCGCGGAGCCCACCGAGGCGGCGTCGGTGGAGGTCGAGCGGTCGGTCGCCGTACCGAAGACCGATCCGCCGCCGGTGCCCGCGACGCCGCCCGCCCGGACTCTGCGGGAGATCCTCCGGCTGGGGGTCAACGACCCGCGCTACGGCCTGGTCTCCGTCACCCTCTTCATCGTCATGACCCTGCTCGGCCTGGACGGCGCGGTGCTGCCGTGGCTCTGGGCCGACGTGGTCGACGGCGGCAGCCCGTGGCTGCCGGCGATCGGCATCGTCGCCGCGCTGCTCGTCGTCCTGCCGCTGCCCTACCTGACCAACCTGTGGTTCCCGCAGTGGTGGATCCGGCAGATGCTGCGGATCAGCCAGCGACTGGTGCACGGCCAGACCGGTGCCCGCCGGGTCAGCGCGCACACCCCGGCCGAGGTGGTCGCCCAGAGCGGCGACACCGAGCGGGTGGTGCAGCTCGCCGACAACCTGATGGACCAGTTCATCTCGCTGGCGATCGTGGTCACCATGACCCTGGTGACCGGCAGCGTCGTACCGGCGCTCTTCTTCCTCGGCACGATGGTGGTCTCCGGGCTGGCGGCGACCCTGTTCGGGCCCCGGTTGGAGCGCACCGCCCGGGGCACGGTGAAGGCCCGGGCGGCGTTCGCCACCGCGCTGGTCTCCTCGCTCTCCGCCGCCCGTACGGTGAAGCTCGCCGGCGCCACCCGCCCGGTGCTGCACCACCTCGCGGCGCTGGACACGGTCCGCAGCGACCGGCAGCGCCGGGAGATCTCCATGCAGGTCTGGGCCCGGTCCACCCCGTCGGTGATCAGCGGGCTGCTGCCGATCGGCGCGTGGGCGCTCTACCTCGGCGGTGGGCTCACCGCCGGCGCCGTGCTGGTGGCGGTCTCCACCCTCGGCGCGGCCCGCTGGTTCGCCTGGACCACGGCCGCGCTGGTCTCGCACTACCCGTCAGCCCGGGTCTGGACCCGCCGGACGGTGGCGATGACCGGCGTCGCCACCTACTCGGCGGCCGTGCCGGGGGTGGACCTGGCGGCCGGGACCGCGCCCGCCCCGGTGCCACCGCCGCGGCACCCGCTGCGCCGGCTGGAGCTGACCGGCTTCGGCGCGCTGCACTCGGACGGGAAGCTCGCCGTGCGCGACGTCGACCTCACCGTCGAACGGGGACAGCTGGTCCTCGTCGTCGGGCCGGTCGGCTCCGGCAAGTCGTCGCTGCTGCGCGCCCTGGCCGGCATCGTGCACCACACCGGGCGGCTGAGTTGGAACGGCGAGCCGGTCACCGAGCCGGAGCTGTTCCTGCGCCCGAACCAGGTCGGGTACGTGGGTCAGCTGCCCCGGGTGCTCTCCGGCACGGTGGCCGACAACATCGCCCTCGGCCACCAGGTCGACGCGGTGGAGGCGGTCTCGACCGCCCAACTGGAGCACGACCTGGCCGCGGCCGGCGGCGGGCTGGGGTTGTTGATCGGGCACAAGGGCACCCGGCTCTCCGGCGGTCAGTTGCAGCGGCTGGCGTTGGCCCGCGCGTTGGCGCCGCGGACCGAGCTGCTGGTCGCCGACGACGTGTCGTCCGCCCTGGATGTGACCACCGAGCTGGAGCTCTGGGCGGCGCTGCGCGCGCACGGGGTCACGGTGGTGGGCTCGACCTCCAAGCGAGCCGCGCTGGTCCGCGCCGACCACGTGGTGGTCCTGCTCGCCGGCACGGTCGCCGCTCAGGGCCCGTGGCGGGAGCTGGAGCAGCGCTGGGGCCATCTGGCGGGCTGATCGGGGTTCGCGCGGCGGCCAGGTTCGCGTGGCGTGGCGTGGCGGTCTGGCACGGGCGGCGTGGTGCGGGCGGCAGGGCGCGGGGTGGCAGGGCTCGCTGGGCGCTGTCGGTCGCGGTGGGTGCGGGTGCCGCCGCTTCCGGGGGTACTCCCTCGCCCCCTTTGCTCTGCTTCAGCGATGGAAACACCCGCCGTCCGGACAGCGGACGGCGGGTGTTTCCTCGGCTGATGCAGAGCAAAGGAGGTGGAACGGGGTCCGGCGCCGACCGCCGGGGCCGGCGGACGGCCACCGGCGGGCCGGCCGCGGTCGAGCACCGGCGGGCCGGCCGTGGCGGACGGCCACCGGTGGGGACGGTCGGGTCAGGTGGCGCGGAGGTACTGGCTCGGCCAGCTGGGGGTGGCGCCGAGCTTGGCGGCCGCGCGGTGCGGCCAATACGGGTCGCGCAGCAACTCCCGGCCGAGCAGCACCAGGTCCGCCTCGCCGTCGGCGACGATCGCCTCGGCGTGCTCCGGCTCAACGATCAGCCCGACCGCGCCGGTCGGCACACCGGCCTCCCGACGGATCCGGCCGGCCGCCGGCACCTGGTAGCCGGGACCCAGCGGGATCCGCTGGGCCGTGCTGACGCCGCCGGACGAGGTGTCCACCAGGTCCACCCCGGCCCCGGCCAGCTCGCCGGCGAGCACCACGCTGTCGTCCACCGTCCAGCCGCCCTCGACCCAGTCGGTGGCCGAGATCCGGGTGAGTACCGGCATCTCCTCGCCGACCGTCGCACGGACCGCCCGGGCCACCTCGAGGGTGAGCCGCATCCGTCCGGCCCGGTCACCGCCGAATTCGTCGGTGCGGTGGTTGCTCAGCGGGGAGAGGAACTCGTGCAGCAGGTAGCCGTGCGCCGCGTGGATCTCCACGGCGGCGAAGCCGGCCTCGACCGCCCGACCGGCGGCGGCCGCGAACGCGTCGACCAGCCGCGCGATGCCGGCCCTGTCGAGGGCCGTCGGCGTCCGGTAGTCGGGCGCGAACGGCTCGGACCCGGGGCCGACCGGTGCCCAGCCGCCCTCGGCGTCCGGCACCCCACCCCGGCTCTCGGCCCACGGCCGGTACGTCGAGGCCTTGAACCCGGCGTGCGCGAGCTGCACCGCGGGCACCGCCCCGTGCGCGGCGAGGAAGGCGGTCACCGGGCGCCAGGCGTCTACGTGTGCGCCGGACCAGATCCCGGTGTCCTGCGGGCTGATCCGCCCCTCGGGCAGCACCGCCGTCGCCTCGGTGAGGACCAGGCCGGCGCCGCCCACCGCCCGGGTACCCAGGTGCACCAGGTGCCAGTCGGTGGGCAACCCGTCCGGGCCGGCGGTGTACTGGCACATCGGCGCCACGGCGATCCGGTTGGGCAGGGTCACCGCGCGCAGGGCCAGCGGCGAGAACAGGACGCTCATCTCGTCATCCTCTCGGTACGGAAGGAGGACCCCTCGACGAGGGGTCCTCCTCCGGTCATCGGGTTCAGGCCGGTACCGGGCTCAGCCCGTCCTGCCGGGTGGCGGCGGGAGAGTCCGCGGACTCCGGCTCGACCAGCCCGCGCCGGCCCGCCGTGTCGTAGGCGGTCCGGTCGAGGGTGCCCTCGCGAGCCGCGACGACGGTCGGCACCAGCGCCTGGCCGGCCACGTTGGTGGCGGTGCGGATCATGTCCAGGATCGGGTCGATGGCCAGCAGCAGACCGGCGCCGGCCAGCGGCAGGCCCAGCGTGCTGAGGGTCAGGGTGAGCATCACGATCGCGCCGGTCAGGCCGGCGGTGGCCGCCGAGCCGACCACCGAGACGAAGGCGATCAGCAGGTAGTCGGTGACGCCGAGGTGGACGCCGAAGACCTGGGCCACGAAGATCGCGGCGAGCGCCGGGTAGATCGCGGCGCAGCCGTCCATCTTCGTGGTCGCACCGAAGGGGACCGCGAACGAGGCGTACTCGCGGGGCACGCCGAGCCGCTCGACGGCGCGCTGGGTCACCGGCATGGTGCCCACCGAGGAGCGGGAGACGAAGGCCAGCTCGATGGCGGGCCAGGCGCCGGCGTAGAAGCGCACCGGGTTGAGCCGGCCGGCGGCCACCAGCACCAGCGGGTAGACCACCAGCAGCACGATCGCGCAGCCGAGGTAGACCGCGGTGGTGAACTTGGCGAGCGGGGCGAGCAGGTCCCAGCCGTAGGAGGCGACCGCGTTGCCGATCAGGCCGAGGGTGCCGATCGGGGCGAGCCGGATCACCCACCAGAGCGCCTTCTGGACGATCTCCAGCACGGAGCGGTTCAGCGTCACGAACGGCTCGGCCTTCTCGCCGACCAGCAGCGCGGCGGCGCCGACGACCAGCGCCAGGAAGACGATCTGGAGCACGTTGCCCTCGACGAACGCGCCGACCGGGTTGGTCGGCACGATGCCGGTGAGGAAGTCCGTCCAGGAGCCGGTCTTCTTCGGCGCGGTGGCGCCGGCGAGGTCGAGGGTGACGCCCCGGCCGGGGTTGGTGAGCAGGCCCAGGCCGATGCCGACGCCCACCGCGATCAGGGCGGTGAGGCCGAACCAGAGCAGCGTCTTGAGCGCCAGCCGGGCGGCGTTGGCCACCCCGCGCAGGCTGACCACGCTGACCACGATCGCGGTGAAGACCAGCGGCGGCACGGCCAGCTTCAGCAGCTGGACGAAGAGGTGGCCGACGGTGTCGAGGGTGCTGGTCAGCCAGGCCAGGTCGTTGGCGCGGGCCAGGAAGCCGAGCGCCACGCCGAGGACGAGGCCGAGGAGGATCTGTACGGAAAAGGGGATCTTGCGCAGGGCGGAAGCCACGATGATGCGTCCAAGGGTCTGGTGGGGTCAGGGCAGCGTCAGGAGAGCGGCTGCGCCGGACAGACGCCGCTGGCCTGCAGTCGGAGATCGACGTACAGGCGCACGGTCAGGCACCAGATGTTGGTCATCGCCGGCAGACGATACGCCGGAGGGGGGCCCGCAGGGAAGGAGCGGTATCCGTGACGATCCTTACAGCCTGACGTCGTCGGTCGATGTCCACCGGCCGGTCAGGCCGACCGTGGCGGCGGCGGCCAGCCCCCAGAGCACCGCGATCGCCAGCACGAGCCGTTCCAGCACACCGACCAGGGCTCCCCGGCCGACCAGCAGCATCGCCAGCCCCACCGCGGCGCAGAGCGGCAACGCCACCGCCGCGGCGATCGCGGAGAGCCGCCGCAGCTGCCCGCCGGCCCGGCCGGAGAGCGCGATCGCGACCATCGCGAAGATCACCGCCGCGGTGGCCGCGATGCTCGCCCCGCCGTGCACCAGGTCGGCCACGGTGGCGCGTTCGAACGGCGGCAGCGGGCAGCCGGCCGTGCAGGTCACCGCGCCGGAGAGCGCCGTGCCCAGACCGGCGGCGGCGAGCAGCGCCGCGGCCGCCCGCAGCGCCGGCAGCAGCGCCGCGGCGAGCAGCAGCAGCCCGGCGGCCAGCGCGTAGACCCCGATCCGGTACATCGGCGCGTGGCCGCTGCCGGCGATGCCGGCCTCGCTGACGTACCCGGTCAGGCCCGGTCCGGGCCCGGCGAGCACGGCGAGGGTCACCGCGCCCGCGCCGGCGAGGGTGCAGCCGGCGGACGCCGACGCGGCCGCCGCGCGGGGGGTGATGAGCGGCTCGGGCCGGCCCTGCTCAGCCACGCCCGTGCGGCGTGGTCCAGCCGGAGAGGTCTGGGCCGAGCGGCACGACGCCGGTCGGGTTGATCTCCTTGTGGGTGCCGTAGTAGTGCCGCTTGATCTGGTCGAAGTCGACCGTCTCCCCGAAGCCGGGCGTCTGGAACAGGTCCCGGGCGTACGCCCAGAGCACCGGCATCTCGGTGAGCTTGCTGCGGTTGCACTTGAAGTGCCCGTGGTAGGCGATGTCGAAGCGGACCAGCGTGGTGAAGAGCCGCACGTCCGCCTCGGTGATCGCGTCGCCCATCAGGTAGCGCTGCCCGGCCAGCCGCTCCGAGAGCACGTCCAGCCGGGCGAAGAGGCCCCGGTACGCCTCGTCGTACGCCTCCTGCGAGGTGGCGAAGCCGCACCGGTAGACGCCGTTGTTGACGTCCCGGTGGATCTCCGCCATCAGCGCGTCCAGCTCCGGACGCAGCTCGACGGGGTAGAGGTCCGGCGCGTCAGGGGCGTGGAACCGCCGCCACTCGGTGGAGAGGTCGAGGGTGAGCTGCGGATAGTCGTTGGTGACCACCCGTCCGGTCTGGGTGTCGATCAACGCCGGCACGGTCACCCGGCCGCTGTAGTCCGGGTCGGTCGCCAGGTAGGCCTCGGAGAGGAACCCGATGCCGAGCACCGGGTCGAAGCCGTCCTGGTCGAGGGTGAACCGCCAGCCCCGCTCGTCCCGGATCGGGTCGACGGTGCCCAGCGAGATGACGTCCTCCAGGCCGAGCAGGCTGCGGACGATCCGGGCCCGGTGCGCCCACGGGCACGCCCGGCACCAGATCAGCCGGTAGCGGCCCGCCTCCAGCGGCCAACGACCCTGCTCGTCCGGCCCACCGCCGGGTGGGGACGTCGAGTGCGGGGTGACCCGGTCGGTGAACCGGTTGGGCTGGCGGACGAACGCGCCGCCACCGCTGGTCTCTGCGCTGAACTGGGCCTGAGCCATGCCGTCAACCTATCGGCTCCGGACGGCCGATATCCTGGCGGTCGGGCGTCCCTCGCGACCCGACGGGCGCGCCCGCCCCGCCCTTCCCACCCCCGAAGGACTCGCGATGACCGTGGCATACCTGGTGGCCGGTGTCCGCACCCCGATCGGCCGTTACGCCGGCGCGTTGGCCGGCGTCCGCCCCGACGACCTGGCCGCGCACGTGATCCGGGAGCTCGTCGCCCGCCACCCGTCGGTGGACTGGGCCCGGGTGGACGACGTGCTTCTCGGCTGCGCCAACCAGGCCGGCGAGGACAACCGCAACGTGGCCCGGATGGCCGCGCTGCTCGGCGGGCTGCCCGAGCAGGTGCCCGGCAGCACCATCAACCGGCTCTGCGGCTCCGGCCTGGACGCCCTCGCCACCGCGGCCCGCGCCGTCGTCGCCGGCGAGGCCGAACTGGTCGTCGCCGGCGGCGTGGAGAGCATGAGCCGGGCGCCGTTCGTCATGCCGAAGGCGACCTCGGCCTACTCCCGGTCGGCCGAGGTCTACGACACCACGATCGGCTGGCGGCTGGTGAACCCGCTGATGAAGGCCGGGTGGGGCGTCGACTCGATGCCGGAGACGGCCGAGAACGTCGCCGCCGAGTACGGCGTCGACCGGGTCGCACAGGACGAGTTCGCCCTCCGTTCGCAGCAGCGGGCGGCCAAGGCGCAGGCCGACGGCCGGTTCGCCGAGGAGATCGTTGCGGTGACCGTGCCGGAGGGGCGCCGCGGCACCCGCCTGGTGGAGGTCGACGAGCATCCGCGGGAGACCTCGCTGGAGAAGCTCGCCGCGCTGCCCACTCCGTTCCGCGCCGGCGGCACGGTGACCGCCGGCAACTCCTCGGGTGTGAACGACGGCGCGGTCGCGCTGCTGGTCGCCTCCGAGGCGGCGGTCGCCCGCTACCACCTCACCCCGCTGGCCCGGATCGCCGGTGCGGCGGCCGCCGGGGTGCCGCCGCGGATCATGGGCGTCGGCCCGGTGCCGGCCACCCGCAAGCTGCTGGACCGGCTCGGCGTCGGCCTGGACGCGGTGGACGTGATCGAGCTGAACGAGGCGTTCGCCGCCCAGTCGGTCGCCGTGCTGCGCGAGCTCGGCCTGCCCGAGGACGCCGAGCACGTCAACCCGAACGGCGGGGCGATCGCCCTCGGCCACCCGCTCGGCGCCAGCGGCGCCCGACTGGCGCTGACCGCCGCGCTGGAGCTGCGCCGCCGGGGCGGGCGGCGGGCGTTGGCCACCATGTGCATCGGGGTGGGGCAAGGGATCTCCCTAATGCTGGAGTCCGCGGCCTAGAGTGTTCAACACCACACCCTCAGCGGGTCGACTGGTGGGCCGACGCGTGCCCCCGCGCGTCCCGACACCGGCTGCGTCCCGCCTCTCGGCGACGAACTGGGGAGCTTGCAGATGCCGGACGGACTGCCGACCGAGATCGACCTGACCAGGCCGAGCGCCGCCCGGGTCTACGACTACTTCCTGGGCGGGGCGCACAACTTCGAGATCGACCGGCAGCTCGCCGAGCAGATCGCCCGGATGACGCCGAACCTCGCCGCCACCATGCGTGCCGGCCGCGAGTTCCTGCGCCGGGCCGTCCGCGCGCTGCTCGACGCCGGCGTCGACCAGTTCCTCGACATCGGCTCGGGCATCCCGACCGTGGGCAACGTGCACGAGGTGGCCCAGGGTGCGAACCCGAAGGCCCGGGTGGTCTACGTGGACATCGACCCGGTGGCCGTCGCGCACAGCCGGGAACTGCTCGCGGGTAACGACCTGACCACGGTGGTCCACGCCGACCTGCGCGAACCGGAGCGGATCCTCGACGAGGCGCGCGGCCTGCTCGACTTCGGCCGCCCGGTCGGCATCCTGCTCGCCGGCGTGGTGCACTTCGTCCCGGACGCCGACCGGCCCGGGGAGATCCTGGCCACCCTGCGGGCCGCCGCCGCCCCGGGCAGCTACCTGGTGATCTCCCACTCCACCTTCGAGGACCAGCCGCAGGAGATGCTCGACGCGCAGCGGCTCTCGGCGCGTACCGACACCGAGATCAGCCTGCGCTCGCGGGCCGAGATCACCGGGTTCTTCGGCGGGTGGACGCTCCTGGAGCCGGGGCTGGTGCACATGCCGCTCTGGCGGCCCGACTCGCCGTCCGACGTGGACGAGCACCCGGAACGGTTCGGCGCGTTCGGCGGTGTCGCCCGCTACGACCAGCCCGCCGCCGGCTGATCGCATGGCCGCCGTCGCGGACTCCGCCGGCGACGAGGTCAGCCGGGCCGGCGCGCAGGGGTACGCCGCCGAGTGGGCCCGCGCGGTTCGCCGCCTCGGTTTCGTGCCGCTCAGCGCCGCCGAGACCGAGCGGCTGCTGCTGGTGCACACCGTACGGCTGGCGCAGGCGCTGCGGTCCGAGCCGTTCTCCGGCCAGCCCGCGGAGGACGTCGGGCGGGCGCTGGTCGAGGCGCACCTGGCCGAGCCCCGGATGTTGGAGTGGTCGGTGCGCGCCCTCGGCGAGGAGTTTCTCGACCGGGCGATGCCCGCCGGGGCGTACCCCGGGAACGCGCGGCAGCGGATCGTGGCCCTGCAGGCCGGTCTCTCCGCCGGCTTCGCCCGGGCGTTGCGTGACCGCACCTTCAGCCAGCAGGAGCGGATCGCCCGCTCCGCCTGGCAGGCGCGCGACGAGGTGGAGCAGGCCCTACGGGACAGCGAGGCGCGGTTCCGGGCGGTCTTCACCGGCGCCGCGATCGGTATCGGCATCGCCGGGATCGACGGGCAGATCATCGACGTCAACCAGTCGTTCGCGGACATGCTCGGCTACTCGATCGAGGAGCTGCACGGGACCGATGTGACCGCCCTCTTCCACGCCGAGGACGCCGCCGGCATGTGGGAGCTCTATCAGGAGATGATCGAGGGCAAGCAGGACCTGGTCCGGGTGGAGAAGCGCTACCACCGCAAGGACGGCAGCATGCTCTGGACCGACCTCGCGGTGTCGCTGATCCGGCACGACGACGGTCGGCCGCGGTTCACCGTCGCGATGATCGAGGACATCACCGAGCGGTACGCGCTCCAGCAGCGGCTGCGTTTCCAGGCGTTGCACGACCCGCTCACCGGCCTGCCCAACCGGACGCTCTTCTTCGAGACGCTGGGCCGGATCTTCGAGACCGCGGCTCCCGGCCGGCGGCTCGGGATCTGCTTCCTCGACCTGGACGGCTTCAAGGCGATCAACGACAGCCTCGGGCACGACCTCGGTGACCGGCTGCTCGTCATGATCGCCCGGCGGCTCGCCGACTGCGTCGCCGACCAGGGCCACCTGGTGGCCCGGATGGGCGGTGACGAGTTCGTCATCCTGGTCGACGGTGGCGACGGGCTCGACGACGCGGTCGCGGTCGCGGAGGCGGCGCTGGCCGCGGTCTCCGCCCCGGTGAACGTCGGCGACCAGCAGCTCGCCGTGTCGGCCAGTGTGGGCATCGTCGAGGGCCCGGTCGCCGGGACCAGCGCGTCGGAGCTGATGAAGGCCGCTGACACCACCCTCTACTGGGCCAAGGCGGAGGGGCGCGGCCGGTGGGCGGTCTACGACTCGGAGCGCAGCGCCCGGGACATCGCCCGTTCGTCGCTGGCCGCCGGCCTGCCTGCCGCGCTCGACCGGGGCGAGTTCGTGCTGCGGTACCAGCCGATCGTGTCGCTGCTGGAGGGGCGGATGCTGGCGGTCGAGGCGCTGGTCCGGTGGCAGCACCCGGAGCTGGGGCTGCTCGGCCCGGACCGGTTCATCGGGCTGGCCGAGGAGACCGGACTGATCGTCCGGCTCGGCGAGTGGGTGCTCCGGCAGTCCTGCCGGGACGCCGAGGAGTGGCGACGCCGCTTTCCGGCGGCCCGGCTGGTGGTGAGCGTGAACCTGGCCGCGCGGCAGGCCGAGGATCCGGCCATCGTGGCGACCGTCTCGGACGCGCTGAGCACCAGCGGGCTCCCCGCCGAGCTGTTGCAGTTGGAGCTGACCGAGAGCGCGGTGATGGGTACCGCCGGGGAGCCGCTGCGCTCGTTGCACCGGTTGGGGGCGCTCGGTGTGCGGCTGGCGATCGACGACTTCGGCACCGGCTACTCGAACCTGGCGTACCTGCGTCGGCTGCCGATCCACTGCCTGAAACTGGCCGGCCCCTTCGTGGAGGGCATCCGCGGTGACGGCCCGGAGGCGGCGGCCGACCACCGGGACGAGCGGATCGTGGACGCGCTGGTCCGGCTGGCGCACGCGCTGGAGCTCTGGGTCACGGCCGAGGCGGTGGAGACCGGCGTGCAGGCCGAGCGGCTGCGGGCGCTGCGCTGCGACACAGGGCAGGGACGGTTCTTCGGCAGCCCGATGCCGGCCGACCGGATCGCCGCCCGGCTCGCGGGGACGCAAGGGGGGATCTGATGAGCGCGACGGACACCGAGGCCCTCGTCGCGGTGGTTGCCGCCCTGGCGATCCTGGCGGGGCTGGCCGGCGTGGTGGTACCCGGGCTGCCGGCCCTCCCGCTCTGCTGGGGTGGGGTGCTGGTCTGGGCGCTCTTCGGTGGCGCCGGGGCGGGCCGGTGGGCGGTGCTCGCCGCCGCGACGCTGGTCGCGCTCGGCGGCACGGTGGTGAAGTACCTCTGGCCGGGGCGGAACCTGAAACGCACCGGAGTGCCGACGCGCTCCCTGCTGGCCGGGGGCGTGCTCGGGCTGATCGGCTTCTTCGTCATCCCGGTCATCGGCCTGGTCATCGGCTTCGTCGGCGGGGTCTGGGCGGCCGAGCGGCTGCGGCTCGGGGACAACCGCCTCGCCTGGCCCGCCACCGTCCAGGCGTTGAAGGCGGCCGGGCTGTCGATGCTCGTGGAGTTCGCCGCCGGCCTGGTGATCGCGGCGCTCTGGGTGGCCGGGCTGCTGCTCGTCTGAGCGCCGCGGGCGGGTGCGGGGCGACGGCGCGGGGCACCCGTTTCGGTAGCTACGGCGGATCACGCCGCACTTGTGAGAGAGAGGTGGGCACCCCGCGCCGACGTGGGCCGGGCGTTGCCGAGCGCCCGGCCGGGGCCCGTCGCGATCGGGCCTGGTCACGAGGTCAAGGATGCGGTCGACGGGGGCGTAACGGCAACGGAATTAGTCCGGTGCGGCGGTGAGATTCCCACCAGCGATCTATTGACCGACTTGATCGGCGGGACGAGACTTTTGCCCACTCGCACCGGGGATCACCTCGAGGAGGTGTGCAGTGGCCACGACGCCCGCGCCGACCGCCGAGCAACCGATGGACGACGACGCCCGACGGCTCGCCGAGCTCGGCTACAAGCAGGAACTGCGCCGCAAGTGGAGCGGCTTCTCCAACTTCGCCATCTCGTTCTCCATCATCTCGATCCTGGCCGGCTGCTTCACCACCTTCGGCCAGGCGTGGAACAACGGCGGCCCGGTCGCGATCTCCTGGGGCTGGCCGCTGATCTCACTCTTCATCCTGATCATCGGCTTCTGCATGGCCGAGCTGGTGTCCGCCTACCCGACCGCCGGCGGCATCTACTGGTGGGCGGCGAAGATGGGCCGGCCGGTGCACGGCTGGTTCACCGGCTGGCTCAACCTGATCGGTCTGGTCGCGGTCACCGCGTCGGTCGACTACGGCTGCGCCACCTTCCTCAATCTCACCCTCTCGGCGCTCTTCGACGGGTGGGAGGGGACGCTACGCCAGGCCTTCCTGCTCTTCGTGATCATCCTCGCCCTGCACGGGCTGATCAACGTGTTCGGTCACCGGATCATCGACGTACTCCAGAACGTCTCGGTCTGGTGGCACGTGGCCGGCGCGGCCGCCGTGGTGGCCATCCTGGTCTTCGTCCCGGACAACCACCAGAGCTTCCAGTTCGTCTTCACCGAGCGGTTCAACAACTCCGGCTTCGCCGACGGCGGTACCGGCGGGCTGACCTTCTGGTTCTACGTGCTGCCGCTGGGCTTCCTGCTCACCCAGTACACGATCACCGGCTTCGACGCCTGCGCGCACGTCTCCGAGGAGACCCGCGGGGCGTCGCAGGCCGCCGCCCGCGGCCTCTGGCAGTCGATCTTCTATTCCGCGATCGGCGGCTGGATCCTGCTGCTGGCGTTCCTCTTCGCGGCCACCGACGTCGAGGCGGTCAACGCCGCCGGCGGCTTCTCCGGCGCGATCTTCGAATCGGCGCTGACCCCGGTCTTCTTCAAGACGGTCATCATCATCTCCACCATCGGCCAGTTCTTCTGCGGGATGAGCTGCGTGACCTCGATGAGCCGGATGGCGTACGCGTTCAGCCGGGACCGGGCGGTGCCGGGCTGGCGGCTCTGGTCCAAGGTGGACCGCAACGGCACCCCGGCCAACGCGATCATCGGCGCCACCGTGGCCGGCCTGGTACTCACCCTGCCCGCGCTCTACGAGAGCGCCGACGGCATCCCGATCGCCTTCTACGCGGTGGTCTCCGTCGCGGTGATCGGGCTGTACCTGTCCTTCCTCATCCCGATCGCGCTGCGACTGCGGATGGGCGACCGGTTCGTTCCCGGGCCGTGGACCCTCGGGCGCAGGTACAAGCTGCTCGGCTGGATCGCGGTGATCGAGATCGCGATCATCTCGCTCTACTTCGTGCTGCCGATCGTGCCCGCCGGAGTGCCCGGTGACCCCGACTTCACCTGGTCGGCGGTGAACTACGCGCCGCTCGCGGTGGGCGGGCTGCTGCTGGTGGTCGCCGTCTGGTGGTACGCCTCGGCCCGGAAGTGGTTCACCGGCCCCCGCCGTACGGTCGACGTGCCCGGGCCCCGGACCGCCCCCGACGGCGCACCGGTCGACGAGCCGGCATGACCCCGCCGCCCGGGTTTCCCGGGCGGCGGGTTCCGGGCATTGACGGTGATCCGGTTTGCCAGTAGACCTTGGTGATGGAGGCCCGCCGATGAGGAAAGCTCCGCTCACGCTGGAAGAGTTGCGGGTCGCCATCGGCGGCGGCGAGATCGACACGGTGGTGCTGGCCCTGGTCGACATGCAGGGCCGGTTGCAGGGCAAGCGGTTCCACGCGCCGTTCTTCCTCGACCAGGTGGTGGCGAACGGCAGTGAGGGGTGCAACTACCTGCTCGCGGTCGACGTCGACATGAACACCGTAGACGGGTACGCGATGTCGAGCTGGGAGCGGGGCTACGGCGACTTCGCGATGAAGCCCGACCTGAGCACGCTGCGCCGGGCGCCCTGGCAGCCGGGCACCGCGATGCTCCTGGCCGACCTGGAGTGGCTGGACGGCTCGGGTCCGGTGGTCGCCTCGCCCCGGCAGATCCTCCGCCGTCAGCTCGACCGGCTGGCCGGGCACGGGCTGCGGGCGTACGCCGGCACCGAGCTGGAGTTCGTGCTGTTCCGCGACTCGTACGAGGACGCCTGGCGGCGCGGCTACCGGGAGCTGACCCCGGCGAACCAGTACAACGTGGACTACTCGCTGCTCGGTACCGCGCGGGTGGAGCCGCTGCTGCGCCGGATCCGCACCGAGATGGCGGGCGCCGGACTGACCCCGGAGAGCGCCAAGGGGGAGTGCAACCTCGGCCAGCACGAGATCGCCTTCCGCTACGACGAGGCGGTGGCCTGCGCCGACCACCACGTCATCTACAAGAACGGGGCGAAGGAGATCGCCGCCCAGGAGGGCATGGCGATCACCTTCATGGCCAAGCCCAACGCCCGGGAGGGCAACTCCTGCCACATCCACTTCTCGCTGCGCGGCGCCGACGGGCGCTCGGCCATGCTCGGCGACGGCCCCGCCCACCTGTCGGTGACCGGGCAGCGCGTGCTGGCCGGGCTGCTCGCCACCATGCGTGAGTTCAGCCTCCTCTTCGCCCCGAACATCAACTCCTACAAGCGCTACCAGCCGGGATCGTTCGCGCCGACCGCGCTGCGCTGGGGCACCGACAACCGCACCTGCGCCCTACGGCTGGTCGGCCACGGGCAGGGCATGCGGGTCGAGAATCGGGTGCCCGGGGCCGACGTCAACCCGTACCTGGCGGTCGCGGCGCTGGTCGCCGGCGCGGTGCACGGCGTCGAGCGGGAGCTGGAACTCGGCGAGGAGTGCACCGGCAACGCCTACGACGACCCGGACGCCGAGCGGGTCCCCGGCACGCTGCGCGACGCCCTGGCCCTCTGGGAATCCTCCACGGTGGCCGCCGAGGCGTTCGGCGCCGAGGTCGTCGCCCACTACGCCAACCAGGCGAAGGTCGAGCTGTCGGCCTTCGACGCCGCGGTCACCGACTGGGAGCTCATCCGTGGCTTCGAACGCCTCTAACCCCGCCGGCCGCTCCGCCGCCCCCGCAGCCGGCCGCGTCGATCATGCAGTCTTGGTGGGCGATCGATGGCCGTTTGCCGCATTCGTGAGGCACCACAACTGCATGATCGACGGAGTGGGGTGGGGCTTGTGACCGGCGTGGTCAACCCGGCCAGCGGGGAGGTGGTCGCGGAGGTCGCGGGCACCTCTCTCGCCGAGACGGATGCGGCGATCGGGCGGGCGGCCGTCGCCTTCGAGCGGTGGCGGGGCGTGGCACCGGGGGAGCGGGCGCGGATGCTGCGCCGCTTCGCGGCCGTGGTGGACGCACACCAGGAGGAGCTGGCGCAGCTGGAGGTGCGCAACTCCGGGCACACCGTCGGCAACGCCCGCTGGGAGGCCGGCAACGTCCGGGACGTCCTCGACTACTACGCCGGGGCGCCGGAGCGGCTCACCGGCCAGCAGATCCCGGTGCCCGGCGGGCTGGACGTCACCTTCCACGAGCCGCTGGGCGTGGTCGGGGTGATCGTGCCCTGGAACTTCCCGATGCCGATCGCCGCCTGGGGCTTCGCCCCCGCGCTCGCCGCCGGCAACACCGTGGTGCTGAAGCCGGCCGAGCTGACCCCGCTCACCGCGCTGCGCCTGGCCGAACTGGGCCGCGAGGCCGGCCTGCCCGACGACGTGTTCACCGTGTTACCCGGTGCGGGCCGGGTGGTCGGCCAGCGTTTCGTCACCCACCCGGCGGTCCGCAAGATCTGCTTCACCGGGTCCACCGAGGTCGGCACCCGGATCATGGCGGGCGCCGCCGAACAGGTGAAACGGGTGACGCTGGAGCTGGGCGGCAAGAGCGCCAACCTGGTCTTCGCCGACGCCGACGTGGCGAAGGCGGCGGCCACCGCGCCGTACGCGGTCTTCGACAACGCCGGCCAGGACTGCTGCGCCCGGTCCCGGATCCTGGTCCAGCGCTCGGCGTACGACCGGTTCCTGGAGCTGCTCGAACCGGCGGTGCAAGCGTTGCGGGTGGAGGACCCGGCCCGGGAGACCGCCGAGATGGGCCCGCTCATCTCAGCGGGCCAGCGGGACCGGGTGGCCGGCTACGTCGACGGGGCGAAGGTCGCCTTCACCGGCACCCGCCCCGACGGCCCCGGCTTCTGGTACGCCCCGACGGTGTTGCTCGCCGACTCCCCGGCGGACCGGCACTGGCGGGAAGAGATCTTCGGCCCGGTGGTCTCGGTGCTCCCGTTCGACGACGAGGCCGACGCGATCCGGCTCGCCAACGACACCGAGTACGGCCTCTCCGGTTCGATCTGGACGCGCGACGTCGGGCGGGCCATCCGGGTGGCCCGGGCCGTCGAGTCCGGCAACCTCAGCGTCAACTCGCACTCCTCAGTGCGCTACTCGACCCCGTTCGGTGGCATGAAGCGCTCGGGGCTCGGCCGCGAACTGGGCCCCGACGCGCTGCACGCCTTCACCGACGTCAAGAACGTGTTCATCGCGACGGAGGAGTGAACAGTGCAGGGTCGGTTGCAGGACCGGGTGGCCGTGGTCACCGGCGCGGGCAGCGGGATCGGGTTGGCCACCGTGCGGCGGTTCGCCGCCGAGGGGGCCCGGGTGGTCTGCGTGGACATCGACGCGGAGGCGGGCAAGCGGGCCGCGGACGAGGTGGGCGGCGAGTTCGTCGCCACCGACGTCGCGGACGAGACGGCCGTCCGGGACCTCTTCGACGGGGTGGCCGAACGGCACGGCCGGGTGGACGTAGCGTTCAACAACGCCGGCATCTCCCCGCCGGAGGACGACTCGATCCTGGAGACCGGCCTGGACGCCTGGGAACGGGTGCTGCGGGTCAACACCACGAGCGTCTACCTCTGCTGCAAGTACGTGATCCCGCACATGCGCCGGCAGGGCAAGGGCTCGATCATCAACACCGCCTCCTTCGTGGCGCTGATGGGGGCGGCCACCTCGCAGATCGCGTACACCGCGAGCAAGGGTGGCGTGCTGGCGATGACCCGGGAGCTGGGCGTGCAGTTCGCCCGGGAGGGGATCCGGGTGAACGCGCTCTGCCCCGGCCCGGTCGCCACCCCACTGCTGCTGGAACTCTTCGCCGCCGACCCGGAGCGGGCCGCCCGCCGGCTGGTGCACGTACCGATGGGCCGGTTCGGGAACCCGGCGGAGATCGCCGCCGCGGTGGCGTTCCTGGCCAGCGACGACGCGTCCTTCATGACCGCCGCCCAGTTCGTGGTGGACGGCGGCATCACCGGCGCCTACGTCACGCCCCTCTGAGCGTGAGGAGTGAGCCGGTGACCCGGCCGCTGATCGGGGTCAGCGCCTACGTCGAGCCGGCCGGCTGGGCGGTCTGGCGTGACGTGCCCGCGGTGCTGGTGCCCGAGGCGTACGTGCGGGCGGTGACCGCGGCCGGCGGCCGGGCCGTGGTGCTGCCCCCGGACGACCGCGACGCGGACGTGCTGCGGGTGCTGGACGGGCTGATCCTGGCCGGCGGCGCCGACGTGGACCCGGCCCGGTACGGCCAGCTCCCGGCCCCGCGCACCGAGAGCCGGCCGGATCGGGACGCCGGCGAGTTGACCCTGCTCACCGCCGCGCTCGACGTCGGGCTGCCGGTGCTCGGCATCTGCCGGGGCATGCAGTTGCTCGCCGTCGCCTACGGCGGCGTCCTGCACCAGCACCTGCCGGAGGTGATCGGGCATGACGGGCACCGTCCGGCGCCCGGTGTCTACGGCACGCACCCGGTCCGGTTCGCCCCGGGCAGCCTGGCCAGGGCCGTGATGGCCGGGGTGGACCGGGTCAACTCGTACCACCATCAGGGGGTGGCCGATCCGGGGCGGCTCACCGTCACCGGCTGGGCCGACGACGGAGTCGTCGAGGCGGTGGAAGACCCGGACCGGCCGTTCGTGCTGGGTGTGCAGTGGCACCCGGAGAACGAGGCGGATCCGCGGCCGGTCGCCGCGTTGGTCCGGGCGGGCCGGGACCGGGCCCTCGGGTACCTGCGGGGCTGACCGCCGGTCCCGCCCGGTGTAGCCGATGTCACATTTCCGCCAGGACGGCAGTGGCCCTCGCCGTCCCACCGGTCCGCCACGTTCCTCAATGGGCTTGCCGGAGCGGGACGCCAGCGGGTCGGGCCTCCACCGGCCGGCGGCCGCCTCGCCGTCGCAGGCCGAAGGCTGCGGGAGGCAAACAGCGCTTCGGGTGCGCCATGCGTTACGTTGCTGCTCCGCCGGGGTACATGGCGGAGCACGGCGGATGGAGATCATCGGCTGACGGGTGGGGATGGCCGGAGCGGGAGGCTGCATGAGTTCGCCGCTGGGGGGCGCGGACCGGGGGCAACGCCCGGACGGCGGGGAGCTGCCCCCGCCGCTGGCCGCGGCCTTTGCGGCCGGCGGCGAGATGGGGCGCCGCCTCGGTGCCCTCGACTGGTCCCGCACCTCGCTGGGCGCGCCGCACCGCTGGCCGCCCGCCCTCTCCGGCGCCGTCGGGATGATGCTCGCCTCCAGCGCCCAGATCGTCATGTTCTGGGGCGAGGAGCAGCTCGCCTTCTACAACGACGCCTACCGCCCGACGATCGGCAGCAAGCATCCGGAGGTGCTGGGCCAGCCGGCCCGGACGTACTGGGCGGAGACCTGGGACGTGCTCGCCCCGCTGCTGGACGGCGTACGGCGTAGCGGTCGCTCGTACCGGGGCGAGGACCACCACTTCCTGATCGACCGGCACGGCTTCCTCGAGGAGACCTACTTCGACGTCTGCTACGACCCGATCCGCGGCGGCGACGGGTCGGTCGCCGCCGTGTTCTGCATCGTGAACGAGACCACCGGGCGGGTGATCGGCGAGCGCCGGCTGCGGGCGCTGGCCGAACTCGGCACCGAACTGGCCGACGTCGGCTCCGGCGCCGAGCTGGGCCGGACGATCGCCGAGGTGCTCGACCGGCACCGGGGCGACGTGCCCTTCGCCCAGATCTGGCTCCGTGCTGACGCCGACCGGTTCACCCTGGCCGGGTGCAGCGGCGTGGAACCCGCGGCGGTCACCGCCCCGGCCGACCTGCTCGCCTCGGTCGCCGGCGACGGACCTGCCCTGGTAGGGGTGGCCGAGGTGCTCGATTCGGTGCCGGCCGGGGCGGGCGACAAGGCGCTGGTGCTGCCGATCACCGCGACCAACGAGACTGTCGGTGCGCTCGTGGTGGGCGTGGGCCGCCGGTTGCCGCTCACCGACGAGTACCGCACCTTCCTGGACCTGGTCGCCGGCCAGGTCAGCCGCGCGGTGGGCAAGCAGCGGGCGTACGAGCAGGAACGCGCGCGGGCCGCCGAACTGGCCGCCCTGGACCGCGCCAAGACCAACTTCTTCGCCAATGTCAGCCACGAGTTCCGCACCCCGCTCACCCTGGTGCTCGGCCCGCTGGAGGACCTGCTCGCCGATCCCACTCTGCCGGCCGGTCACATCGACCGGCTCACCGTGATGCACCGCAACGCGCTGCGCCTGCTCAAGCTGGTCAACACGGTGCTCGACTTCTCCCGGCTGGAGTCCGGCCGGCTGGCCGCCAGCTACGAGCCCACCGACCTGGCCGACTACACCTCCCGCCTGGCCAGCACCTTCCGCTCGGCGATCGAACGGGCCGGGCTACGGCTGCAGGTCGACTGCCCTCCGCTGCCCGCGCCGGTCTTCGTGGACCGCGACATGTGGGAGAAGGTCGTCCTCAACCTGGTGTCGAACGCGGTCAAGTTCACCTTCCACGGCGAGATCCGGGTCCGGGTCCGGGCGGTCGACGGTGCGGCCCGGGTGGAGGTCGAAGACACCGGCGTGGGCATCGCACCGGCGCAGCTGCCGCACGTCTTCGAGCGGTTCCACCGGGTGCCCGGCGCACGGTCCCGTACCCACGAGGGGACCGGGATCGGCCTGGCGCTGGTCCGCGAGCTGACCGAGATGCACGGCGGCGAGGTCGCGGTGACCAGCCGCGTCGACGAGGGCAGCACCTTCACCGTGACCGTGCCGTTCGGCACCGCGCACCTGCCGTCGGAGCGGGTGGCCGCGACCGGGCTGACCCCCGCCGAGCCGAAGCAGGCCCGGCTGCACGTCACGGAGAGCGCGCTCTGGAGCGGCCACGAGGAGTCGCCGCGCCCCGCGGGCGCCACCCCCGCGGGGCGGATCCTGGTCGCCGACGACAACGCCGACCTGCGGGAACACGTCGCCCGGCTGCTCTCGCCGAGCTGGGACGTGGTCACCGCGAGCGACGGCGCGCAGGCGCTACGGCTCGCCGCCGAGGGCGACTTCGACCTGGTGCTCACCGACGTGATGATGCCCCGGCTGGACGGGTTCGGGCTGGTCACCGCGTTGCGGGCGGATCCGCGTACCCGGTACGTGCCGATCGTGCTGCTCTCCGCCCGGGCCGGGTCGGCCGAAGCGGTGGCCGGGCTGTCGGTCGGTGCGGACGACTACCTGACCAAGCCCTTCTCCGGGCAGGAGTTGATCGCCCGGGTGCGGGCCAACGTCGAGCTTGGTCAGTTGCGCGGACAGCTGATCCGGGGACTCCGGTCGCTGGCCGACGCGGCGGTGGCGGTGAACACCGCCCGCTCCACCACGGACGTCCTCCAGGTCGCCGCCCGGCACGCGCTCCGTCTCGCCGAGGCCGCCCGGGTGGTGGTCTCCGCCAACGGTGCCCGCGCCGAGGCCGACGCCGGCGGCAGCACCGCCCCGGATCCCTCGTTCGCGCTGGCGCTCACCGGCACCGGCGGCGACGCCCTGGGCGAGCTGCGGGTGTGGCGGCCGGCCGGGGACGGCACGGAGACCGACGAGGCGGCGCTGACCCAGCTGGCCCGGCTGGTCGGGGCGCGGCTGGAGAACGCCCAGCTCTACGAGGCCGAGCACCGCATCGCCAGCACGTTGCAGCACAGCCTGCTGCCCCGGTCGCTGCCGCAGTTGCCGGGCGCGGTGGTGGCCAGCCGGTACCTGCCGGGCAGCGCCGACGTCGAGGTCGGCGGCGACTGGTACGACGTGGTCGCGCTCAACGACCAGGAGATGGTGCTGGTCATCGGTGACGTGGTCGGCAAGGGAGTGCAGGCCGCCGCGGCGATGGGCCAGCTGCGCAACGCGCTGCGGGCGTACCTGCTGGAGGGGTTCGACCCGGGCGAGTCGCTGACCCGGCTGAACCGGCTGGTCGGCTCGACCGAGCGCCGACCCCTCGCCACCGTGGTCTGCCTGCTGTTCCAGCCCCGCACCGGGCGGCTGCGGTACGCCAGTGCCGGCCATCCGTCCCCCTTGGTCATCCGGGCGGGTGAGGCGGTGTTCCTGCACGACCGCGCGCTGGGTCCGCCGGTCGGCGCCCTGCCGGACACGTCGTACCGGACGGTGGCGGGCGAGCTGGCCCCCGGCAGTCGGCTGCTGCTCTACACCGATGGGCTGATCGAGGACCGGCAGGTCGGCATCGACGCGGCGTTGGCGCAGCTGCGGGCGGACGCGGCGAGCCCGAGTGAGCACGTGGTGGACCTGGTCGACGGCGTGGTGGCCCGGGTCGCGGAACGGCCCCGACGCGACGACGTGGCGGTGCTCGCGCTGGAGGCCGCCGAGCTCAACCGGTTCGCGCTGCGGCTGCCGGCCGACCCGACCCGACTCAGCGTGTTGCGCAAGCGGCTGGAGGACTTCCTGGTCGCGCACGGCGTCGGCGAGACGGACCTCTTCGACCTGACCGTGGCGATCTCGGAGGCCGCCGCCAACGCCATCGAGCACCCGGTCACCCCCGCCGAGGCGACGATCAGCGTCGAGGTGGCGATCGAGGACGGAACGGTGGTGGCCACGGTGCGCGACAGCGGACAGTGGCGGGAGTCGACCGGGTCCGGATTCCGGGGGCGCGGGCTCTCGCTGATCCGCGCGTTGGGGGAACTCTCGGTCAGCCGTACCTCGAGTGGCACCGAGGTGACGCTGCGCCGGAGGTTGCAGAGCTGAGCCGCCGTCCGGCGGGCGCCGCGGCTCAGACGGGACGGAGCCAGGGCTGCTCGCCGAGGCCTGCGATCTCCAGCACCCGGCGGACCTGCCGGGACGGCAGCACGGTGAGCGTGCCCGGGAACTGCCGGGCCAGCTGGACCACGGCGTGGATCGCGGCCGAGTCGAAGAAGGTCACCGCCCGCAGGTCGAGCGTGACCCGCGCCGCGGGTTCGCGGAACGCGGCCTGGCGCATGGCGTCGGCGGTCGACATGTCGACCTCTCCCGCCACCACCACCTGGAGGTGATCGCCGTCGATCTCCGCGGTGGCGGAGAAGACAGGCGGCGCTGCCCCTTGATCCACGCAGACACAGTGGCACAGCGGGCCAGGTGGGGCAACAACCCTTCGGAGCGGGCCGTGGCGGGGCTCACCCCCAGCACGACGATAGGCTTGGGCCATGACCGTCCGTTCGCCGCTGACCCCAGGCACGCTCTCCCCGTGGCGACCGGTGCCGGCCCACATTCCTCGCCCCGAGTACGTGGGCAAGAAGGGCCCGCAGGAGTGGCGGGGGTCGCACGTCCAGACCCCGGAGACCATCGAGAAGATGCGGATCGCCAGCCGGCTGGCCGCCCAGGCGACCCAGCTCGCCGGGGAGCACTGCAAGCCGGGCGTCACCACCGACGAGATCGACCGGGTGGTGCACGAGTTCCTCTGCGACCACGGCGCCTATCCGTCGACGCTGGGCTACCGGGGCTTCCCGAAGTCCTGCTGCACCAGCCTCAACGAGGTCATCTGCCACGGCATCCCGGACTCCACCGTGCTCGCCGACGGCGACATCATCAACGTCGACGTCACCGCGTACATCAACGGTGTGCACGGCGACACCGACGCCACGTTCTGCGTCGGCGAGGTCAGTGACGAGGCCCGGCTGCTGGTCGAGCGGACCCACGAGGCGATGATGCGGGGCATCCGGGCGGTCGTCCCGGGCCGGCAGATCAACGTGATCGGCCGGGTCATCGAGTCGTACGCCAAGCGCTTCGGCTACGGCGTGGTCCGGGACTTCACCGGCCACGGGATCGGCGAGTCCTTCCACAGCGGGCTCTACGTGCCGCACTACGACAGCCCCCGGCCGACCGACGTGATGGAGCCGGGCATGACCTTCACCATCGAGCCGATGATCACGCTGGGCACCTACCAGTACGACATGTGGGACGACGGCTGGACCGTCGTCACGAAGGACCGGAAGTGGACCGCGCAGTTCGAGCACACCATCCTGGTGACCGAGGACGGCCACGAGATCCTGACCCTGCCGTGACCGACACGCCGGCCGCGCTGCGCGAGGCCCACCACGCCGACGTGTCCGGCGGATGGCTGCGACCGGCCGTGTTCGGGGCGATGGACGGCCTGGTCACCAACATCGCGCTGATCGCCGGTGTCGGCGGTGGCGGCGTGTCACCGCGCAGCATCGTGCTCACCGGCACGGCCGGCCTGGTCGCCGGGGCCATCTCGATGGGGCTGGGCGAGTACACCAGCGTCCGATCGGCCAACGAGCAGGTCGCCGCCGAGGTGGCCAAGGAGCGCCGCGAGCTGGAGCGGCACCCCGAGGCGGAGGCCCGCGAGCTGGCCGAGGCCTGGGTGGCCCGGGGGCTGCCCCGGGACCTCGCCGTGCAGGTGGCCGAGGCGGTCCGGCGCAACCCGGAGGAGGCGCTGCGGGTGCACGTCCGGGAGGAGTTGGGCGTCGACCCGGACGACCAGCCGAGCCCGTGGGCCGCCGCGATCTCGTCGTTCATCTTCTTCTCGGTCGGCGCGCTGGTGCCGCTGCTGAGCTACCTGATCGGCTTCACCAGCCTCGGGCTGGCGCTCGGGGTGGGCGGGCTCGGTCTCTTCGCCGCCGGCGCGGTGGTGGCCCGGTTCACCAACCGGCGCTGGTGGACCAGCGGGCTGCGCCAGCTGCTGCTGGGGGCGGCCGCCGCCGCGGCGACCTACCTGGTCGGCGCGTTGATCGGCGTCCAGGGTGGCCTCGGCTGAGCTGGCCGGTCAACCGGTGAGCAGGTCGTCGACGCTGCCGTCGACCGGCTGGCCACGGGCGGCCAGCTCGGCCGACTGACCGGCCAGCACCGCCCCCACCTCGGTCATGTCGGCGCCGGCCAGCCCGGTGCGGCGGACCGCGTCGCCCGGATCCCGGAAGTAGGTGCGGCTGAGCAGGCCGTTCACCGTGGCCGCGGCCAGCCGGGCCTCACCGAGCATGAGCAGCGCCTGGTCCGTCTCGTACCACTCGGCGAGCCGGGCAGCCCGGGCGTGCGCCGCGTACCCCCGGTACCAGGCCTGCCGGGCCGCGGCGCTGAACTCGGCCGGGCGGGCCCGGGCCAGCCGGCCGAGGTGTTCGTCGCGCAGGGTCCGCAGCCAGCCGGTCGGGTCGTGCAGCGGGCAGGTGGTGACGTACCGGTCGGCAGTCAGCGGCCAGAGCGGGGAGATCACCCGGGCCTGCCGGAGGTAGTCGTCGGCGCCCGCCACGGTCAGGTCGACCAGCACACCGTCGACCCGCCGGGTGGCCGGGGCCGGGCCCGCGTTCGGCCGGTAGGTCACCACCAGCAGCCCGATCTCGCGGTCGCCGCCGCCGTCGTCGTCGCCGTGGGCCAGCGGCCCGTGCACCGCGAGGGCGAGCACATCGGCCGGGAACCGCCGCTGGGCCGCCTCCGCCACCCGCTCGGCCACCGTCCACCGGGGATCGGCCAGGTGCCTGTCGAACCCGGCGTCCTCGCTGCTCGCGCTCACGCCGACCACCCCTGCCTCGCGACTGCGCGGACACCTTCACGGCGTCCGCTGCCCGCTCTCAGGACACCGCCGGCCGGCCCCGGTCGTGTGCACCGGTCGCCCCGCTGCGCACCACCCTAGCCACGGCCGTCCGCCCCGGCCGGCGCGCCGCGCCCGACCGGGGCCAGCCGGAAGATGCGGATCTCCCGGCCGCCCGCCCGGCTCACGTACGTCCGGTACGCCGGCCACTCGGTCACCAGCAACTGCCAGAGCCGGTCCCGCTCGGCGCCCGTGGCCACGTCGGCCCGGACCCGGATCTGGCGGCCGCGCACAGTCACCTCCGCCTCCGGTCGGGCGAGCAGGTTCATCGACCAGCCGGGCTGGTGCGGCTGGCCCCAGTTCGAACCGATCACCACGTAGGCGTCGCCGTCCCGTACGTAGAGCAGGGGATTGCTGCGCGGTCTGCCGGAGCGACGGCCGGTGGTGGTGAGGATGAGGGACGGGATCAGCCCGAGGGCGACCACCCGACCCCGGGTGAGCCGCCCGACCACCCGGTCGGCCGGGACGAGCAGACGGGCGGCGGCGCCGAACCAGCGGTGGTGGCCGAGGCGGCGGGTGAGGGCTCCGAGCGCGGGCACGGGGACAGTGTGCCGGCTCGGCGTTCCCGGCGGCACCCCCGAGTGTCGGACGTGGTCTAGTCCAGCCGCCGCTCGACGGGCAGCCGGGACCGGGTGAACAGGGCCGCGCCGAGCATCGCCACCAGCGGCACCAGCACCAGGACGCCGAGCGCCGACCAGGGCATCACCAGCGGATACGGATCGCTGATCGGCCAGGTTCCGGCGTACTGCCGGTTCATCGAGAACAGGATGATCCCGGCGGTGCCGAGGCCGGCCACGATGCCGAGCAGCGAGCCGAGTCCGGCGATCACACCGGCCTGGCAGAGCGAGAGCAGCCGCCGTACCGTCGGACTGGCGCCGACCGCGGCCAGGGTGGAGAGGTCGGCGCGGCCCTCGGCGGCGGCGAGCCCGGTGGCGATCCCGGCGGCGCCGACGGTGATCAGCCCGGCCGCCGCCGCGAGCAGGAGCAGCAGCGGCTCGTTCGCGCCCGGCTGGTGGCCCTTCTCCACCTCGACGACGTACGAGCCGTACGGGCGCAGGGCGGCGGTGAACCGGTCGAGCTGCCGCTGGTCGGGCCGGGCCGGCGCGGCGACCACCCAGCCGCTGGTGGACCAGGTCAGGCCGAGCCGTGCGGCCGCGGCCCGGGAGAGCAGCAGCCGTTCGGGGCCGACGGTGTCGCGCAGCGCGTACCCGGCCAGCACGCTGAGCGTGCGCGCCGGCGGGCCCGCCTCGTCGCCCCGTTCGACCGCGACCGCCACCCGGCCGTCGCGCAGGTAGCTCGGGTCGGTCACCACCGCGCCTCCGGCGCGCAGCACGGCGGCGGCCGCCGCCGCCTCGGCCGGAGCCGCGCCGGTGAGGATCGGGATCGCCGCGCCGTCGTCCACCAGCACCGGCAGGTACGGCCCGAAGTAGTTCTGGGACCGGACATCGCAGCGCGGGTCGGCGCGGGCCTGCCGCTGGTCGGCGGCAGTGAGCCCGTCGCTCGGCTGCCAGGGGCAGATCCGTTCGGGCGGCAGCACCGGGGTGACCGTGCACAGGTCGGTCGGGCCTCGCCCCGGGTCGCAGCGGACCTCGTCGAGCGGGGCCACCGCGTCGGCGCCCAGCTGGGCCCGGGCCGCCTCGGCGACCTGGGCGTGCCGGACCGGTGGCTGCTCCGGCCCGGTGCCGGTGACCAGCAGGTGCCCGATCGGCATGGTCGGCTGGTAGGTGGCGGCGTCGCGGGCCGTGTCGCTGGCCAGGAAGGTGCCGAGGGCGACGCTGCCGGCCACCGCGGCCATCACCGCGGAGATGGCGGGCGCGGCCGACGCCCGGTTGCGGCTGGCGTCGCGCAGCGCGATCCGGGGTGCCAGGGGCAGTGTCCGGCCGAGCCGGGCCAGCAGCCCGATCAGCGTGGGAATGCAGAAGACCAGTCCCAGCTCGCCGAGGATCAGCCCGGTGAGGATGACCGGTGGCGTGCTCCGGGCGGCGCCGAACGCGGCGAGCGCCGCGCCGCCGGCCGTGAGGGCCAGCCCGAGCACCAACCACCGCCCCCGGTGCCGGGGCGCGGTCCGCCGCCCGGCCAGCCCGGCGACCACGTCCTGGCGGGCGGCCGTCCAGGCCGGGGCCAGCGCGGCGAGCACCCCGGCCAGCACCGCGACCCCGGCGATCACCGCGAGCGCGGCCGGCCAGCACCGGTAGCCGCCGAAGCGGGCGCCGAAGACGTACTCCTCGACCAGCGGGCGGGCGGCGAAGGCGGCACCGACCCCGAGCGCCACGCCGGCGGCGGCACCGAGGCAACCCAGCACCACCCCGTCGGCCAGCACCACCCGGCGCAGCTGGGCGGCGTCGCCGCCGGCCACGGCGACCAGGGCCAGGTCCCGGCGCCGCCGTCGTACGCCGACCGCGAAGGCCGGCCCGACCAGCAGCACCACCTCCAGCAGGCCGAGCCCGCCGACCAGTACGCCGGTGCTCACGTCGGCGGGGTCGGCCAGTCCGCGCCGCTCCGGCCAGTATCCGGGGCCGGCGGTCGCCGGAGCCCGCGCGGTCACCACGATGCCCCGCTCGTTGAGCCGGTGGACCAGGTCGGCGTCCAGCACCCCGGGCACGTCGACCAGCCAGGTGGTCTCGGCTTCGGGATCGGTGCGTTGCCCGGCGGTGGGGTGCAGGGCGAGCAGCGGACCCAGGTCGTCCGGGAACTCGACCGTCCCGACCACCCGGTACGACCGGGAGCCGTCGGCGTTGGTGACCTGATCGCCGACCCGGGCGTCGAGACGGCGCAGGGCGGCCGGGCTCGCCGCGATCTCGCCCGGGGCGGCCGGCACCCGACCGTCGCGCAGGCGCACCGTGCTGCGGGCGAGCGGGTCGGTGAGGTCGAGGGTGCGTCCCTGCACCGACTGGTCGCGGTCGCCGATCCGGAACGTGACCGGCGTCCAGAGGCGTACCTGGGTCGCCCGGCTGCCCGGCCCGAGCAGCGCGGTCACCTGCTCGGCGGTGGCTGCGCGGCCGGGCGTCGCGTACTCGGCGTCGCGGGGGTGCCAGGCCTCGCCCCACTCGTCCTGGACGACCGGCCGGTCGCCCACCCAGCGCAGCGCCGCGTCGGCGACCCCGAGCTGCCGGTCGACCCGCTCCTGAGGGGTCAGCTGTCCCATGTCGTAGCTGGCCGCGAGGAACGCCAGCACCAGCACCGGCAAGGTGATCATGGAGAACACCAGCGCGGTCCGGCCCCGAGCCCGGCGTGCCTCCCGCCGGGCGATGCGCAGGGCCGCCCGCCAGGAGCCGACCAGCTCGGCCACCCGCCGCCGGCCGTCCGGTCCGCCGCCTCCCGGTGCGCCCGGCCGCCGGTCGCCCGGCCCTGGTCGGGCACCGGCCCGCAGCCGGGTCCGTACGCTGGCGCGGACGCTCACCGCCCGCTACCGCTGAGCAGTTGCTCGACGCTGCCGAGCGGCGCCGTCGTGTCGACCAGCACCCCGTCCCGCAGGAAGATCACCCGGTCCGCCCAACCGGCGTGCCGCGCCTCGTGGGTGACGAGCAGCCCGGCCGCGCCGGCGTCGACCCGGCGGCGCAACAGGTGCAGCACCGCCTCCCCGGTCTGCGAGTCCAGGGCCCCGGTCGGCTCGTCGGCCAGCACGAGCCGCCGCTCGCCGACCAGGGCGCGGGCGATCGCCACCCGCTGCTGCTGGCCGCCGGAGAGCTGGTCCGGGAAGCGGTCGCCCAACTCGGGCAGGCCCACCTCGGCGAGCGCGGCGAGGGCCAGCTTGCGGGCCCGGCGTACCCCGGTGCCGTCGAGCTCCAGCGGCAGCGCGACGTTCTCCACCGCGCTCAGGCTGCCCAGCAGATTGAGGTCCTGGAAGATGTAGCCGACCCGGCGTCGGCGCAGCTGGGCCAGGCCGCGGCGGTCCAGCTGCGACAGCGGCTGCCCCTCGACGCGCACCTCGCCGCCGGTGGGGCTGTCCAGGCCGCCGGCGAGCGTCAGCAGGGTGGACTTGCCGGAGCCGGACGGGCCCATCACGGCCACCAGTTCGCCGGCCCGGACGGTCAGGCTCACCCCGCGCAGGGCGTGCACGGCGGCCGCGTCGGCCCCATGGGTGCGGTGGACGTCACGCAGTTCGAGCACGGCGACGTCCGGTCCGCTCACCGCCGCGCCTCCTCGTCGACCGGGTGCACCGCCTGAGCCGGCGGTGCGGTCGCCTGCCGGCCGGGGTCGGGCGGGCGGTACCGCACCAGACTGGTCTCGCAGTGGTCCAACCAGCGGACCTCGGCCTCGGCCTGGAACACCATCGCGTCGAGCACCAGCCGCCAGGGCAGGTCCTCCGGCCGGTCGCTGGCGTACTTCAACCGGGTCAACTCCTGCAGGGCCCGCATGGTCGCGCTGCGCTGCGTCTGCACGACCGACCGCACGTCGACGCCGGGGGTGGTGAGCGCCAGCGCCAACTTGATCGCCAGCTCGTCGCGCGGCCGGTCGGTACGGCTGACCGGGGTGGCGAACCAGAGCGCCAGGTCGGCCCGCCCGGCGTCGGTGATCTCGTACGGGCGCTGGCCGGCCTCGCTCTCCGGCAGCGGGCGCACCAGCCCGTCCCGCTCCAGGCGGGAGAGCGTGGTGTAGACCTGCCCGATGTTCAGCGGCCAGGTCGAGCCGGTCGACTCCTCGAACGCGGCCCGCAGCTGGTAGCCGTACATCTTGCCGCGTTCGAGCAGGGCGAGCAGCCCGTGACGGATGGACATGGCCCGGAGTATGCATACCTGGTATGCGACCCGCAAGCTGGGCGGGGGTCGTCGGCGACGTCCACCCGGCGGAGACCGGTCAGGTGGGTCGGCCGGGGAACGGAACGGTCAGCGGGGTGAGCCCGGCGGCGCGCCGCCACCTGGTGGCCCGCACCGCGTAGTCGAGCAGTGCGTCCAGCGCCTGGTCCCGGTCGGCGCCGGTGGTGGCGGCCAGCGCCGCCCGCCAGTGCGCCGCCGTGCGCTCCTCGACCTCGACCGCCAGCCGCAGCGCACTCGCCCGGTCGGTGACCGGGAACGGCAGGGCGTACCCGGCCTGGTCCGGTGGCACCGTCCCGCCCGTGGTGCTGAGCTGCACCACCAGCGCGTCGCGGCGACGCCGGTGCGCGGACTCGGACTGCCGGGCGACGGTGCGGACGGCGCCGGAAAGCCGGATCCCGATCGGGCCGTAGGCGTAGATCGCCGCGTACTCGGCGGTCAGCGCCGCGCCGAGCGCCTCGGCCGTGCTGAGCGCTGTCACTTCAGTGCCTCCAGGTGGGTGGCCCGGGCGGCCGCGACCGAGCCGAGCAGGGCGGCCCGCTCCGCGGGTGCCGCGGCGCAGGCCGTGACGGCGGCGTCCCGGCCGGCCCGTTCCCGCTGCACCAGGGCGGCGAGCGCGGCGTCCGGGTCGGCCGACGGCGGGCCGCTCGGTGCCGCGGTGGTCGAGGGGAGCGTCACCCCGATGACCCGGGCCAGCTCGGCGGCGTGCGCCTGGTGCGCCTCGGCGATCGGGGTGAGCCGGTCGGCCAGGTCCGGGTGGGCCCCGGCGGCCTCCCGGTAGCTCGCGGCGAGCGTCAGCGCCTCGTCGAGCAGTGGTCGCAGGGGATCGGCCGCCGGGGCCGGCCCGCCGTCCCGGTCGAGAAGATCACAGCCGGTCAGCGGCACCGCCGCGCCACCGAGGGCCAGCACGGCCCCGGCGCGCAGCAGTCGTCGCCGGGAATGCCCGGATGTCCCGTTGCGCTGTGCAGTCATGCCCGTTGCCACCGGACAAGTCAACACCATGTCCGGTCGTGCCCGGGTCATCGGCGTCGGTGCGCCGCCCGGCCGGGTGGCCGCCAGGCGCGTTACGCTCTGCGCAGCCACCGGCGCGTCCGCACCGGTGGCGTGCCGGCATTGGGCGGGACGACCAGGCAATCGGGTCGCCGTCGATCAGGAGAAGGGTGCGGAGATGACGCAGCGTGGCCGTGCCACCAGGTCGACCGGGCGGCCCCGCGGTGGCGAGCGCCCCGGTGGCGGTGACCGGCCCCGCGGGGGTGACCTCGCCGCCCGGCGCAACCGGTTGCGCGAGGTGATCGAGCCCGTCGTCACGGCCGTCGGCTACGACCTCGAGGACCTCACCGTTTCCCGGGCCGGTCGACGGCACGTGGTGCGGGTGATCGTGGACGCCGACGGCGGGATCAACCTGGACGCCGTCGCGGACGTGTCCCGGGCGGTCTCCGCGGCGCTGGACGCCGCGGAGGAGTCCAGCGGCGACATCGTCGCCGGGGAATACCAGCTCGAGGTCAGCTCGCCGGGCGTGGACCGGCCGCTCACCCTGCCCCGGCACTGGCGACGCAACGTCGGCCGGCTGGTCAAGGTGACCACCCGGGGCGCGGGCGCGCTGCCCGGCCAGCGTGGCGAGCAGCCCGCCGGCGAACGGCAGCTGACCGGCCGCGTGGTCGAGGCCGACGACGAGGGCGTGGCGCTGGAGACCGATGCCGGCCGCGCGGAACTGACCTACGCCGAGCTCGGCCCCGGTCGGGTGCAGGTCGAGTTCAGCCGCCTCGACGAGATCGAGGAATCGGACGAGCTCGACGACACCGGCGAGACCGGGAATTCAGACGACATCGACGACGAAGATGATGTGGAGGACGAGGAGAGGTGAACATCGACCTCGCGGCGCTGCGCGCACTGGAGCGCGAGCGGGAGATCCCGTTCGACACGATCCTCGCGGCGATCGAGACCGCGTTGCTGACCGCCTACCGGCACACCGAGGGCGCCGAGCCGCACGCGCGGGTGGAGATCGACCGCAAGTCCGGCGCGGCCCTGGTGTACGCGCAGGAGGTGGACGACGAGGGCGCCGTGGTGCGGGAGTGGGACGACACCCCGCACGACTTCGGCCGGATCGCGGCGATGACCGCCAAGCAGGTGATCCTCCAGCGGCTGCGGGAGGCCACCGACGAGGTGCACTTCGGCGAGTACGTGGGGCGCGACGGCGACCTGGTGACCGGCGTGGTGCAGGCGCACGAGGCGCGGGCGGAGAAGGGCATCGTCAGCGTCGACCTGGGCAAGCTGGAGGGCGTCCTGCCGCAGTCCGAGCAGGTGCCCGGCGAGCGGTACGTGCACGGTGAGCGGATCCGGTGCGTGGTGGTGCACGTGGCGAAGGGCCTGCGCGGGCCGCAGATCACCCTGTCCCGGTCCCACCCGGCGCTGGTGAAGAAGCTCTTCGCGCTCGAGGTGCCGGAGATCGCCGACGGCACCGTCGAGATCGGCGCCATCGCGCGTGAGGCAGGTCACCGTACGAAGATCGCGGTCCGCTCCGCGGCCCCCGGGGTCAACGCCAAGGGCGCCTGCATCGGCCCGATGGGCCAGCGGGTCCGCGCGGTGATGAGCGAGCTGCACGGCGAGAAGATCGACATCATCGACTGGTCGGACGACCCGGCCACCTTCGTCGGCAACGCGTTGTCGCCGGCCAAGGCCCTGCGGGTCGAGGTGGTCGACCTTGCCACCCGGACCGCCCGGGTGACCGTGCCGGACTTCCAGCTCTCGCTGGCCATCGGGCGGGAGGGGCAGAACGCCCGACTTGCGGCCCGGTTGACCGGTTGGCGGATCGACATCCGCTCGGACGCGGAGCAGGCGAACCCGGCCGCCCGGAGCGGAGCTGATCACGTCCCGGAGCCGGGCGGCGCGATCTCCGGCAGCTAGGGGTAGACTTTCTCAGTGACACGACGCGCGCAGCCGGAGCGCACCTGTGTGGGTTGCCGGCAGCGAGCGCCGGCGAGCGAACTTCTGCGGGTCGTCGCGGTCGGTGACGAGGCTGGCTACAGCCTCCGCCCCGATCCGATTCGCAGACTGCCGGGTCGGGGCGCGAACATGCACCCGGATCCGGCCTGCTTCGCGCTGGCAGTGCGGCGACGCGCTTTCGGGCGTGCGCTGCGCGTCGCCGGGGTCCCCGACCACGGCGAGCTTGCGGAGCACATCGATGCGTCAACCACGACGCCCGGTCAGCCCGACCGGGCGCGGGTCGCTAGCAAGGTAGGACGACCGACATGAGCACACGATGAAGTCCCTGAAATGACCAGGCTTCAAGTGCACGAGTGAGGTCGCTGCGGGTGCTGCCCGCACGACCTCGGAGTGAGGAGTGCAGTGGCAGGCAAGGCCCGCGTTCACGAGCTTGCAAAAGAGCTCGGGGTCGAGAGTAAGACCGTTCTCGCCAAGCTGAAGGAAATGGGCGAGTTCGTGAAGTCCGCGTCCAGCACCGTCGAGGCGCCCGTCGCCCGGCGGCTGCGTGGCGCATTCGTCGCGTCCGCCGGTACCTCGGCGCCGACCGCCCCGCCGGCGGCCGCCCCGAGCCCGGCACCGACCCCGACGCCGTCTCCGACCCCGGGCGCGCCCCGGGTCTCGGCCAAGCCGATGCCGCCGCGGCGGCCGGCCGCGCCGGCACCCGGTCCGAAGCCCAAGGGGCCGACGCCCGGTCCGGCGCAGCCCGCGGCCCCGGTCGCGAAGCCGGCGAGTGCGCACGACATCGAGGTGGCGGCCGCCGAGGCGCGTGCCGCCGCGCTGAAGGCTGAGCAGGAGGCCGCGGTCAAGGCCGCCCAGGCCGCCCGCCAGCAGCAGCGGGAGAACGTCCGCCGGGAGCCTCCGGCCGAGGGCGGTCCCCGTCCTGGCCCGCGTCCGGGTCCGAACGCGGCGCCGCCGCGTCCGGGTGCCCCGGCCGCCGGTCGTCCGGGCGCCCCGACGCCGGGCCCCGGTGCCCGTCCGGGCGGTCGTCCGCCGGCGCGCGGCGCCGGTAACAACCCGTTCGGCATCCAGGGTGGCCAGCAGCAGCGGCCCCCGGCGGCCGGCGCGGGTGGTCCGCGGCCCAGCCCGTCGGGCATGCCGCCGCGGCCGAGCCCGGCCTCCATGCCGCCTCGGCCCAGCCCGGCCTCCATGCCGAGCCAGCGTCCGTCCACGGGCCGTCCCGGCCCCGGTGGCGCGGGTCGTCCCGGTGGCGGCGCCGGTCGTCCGGGTGGCGGCGGTGGCGGTGGCTTCCGCGGCGGTCCCGGTGGTGGTGGCGGTGGCGGTGGTGGCTTCCGCGGCGGTCCCGGTGGCGGCGGCGGTGGCGGTGGCTACCGTGGCGGTCCCGGTGGCGGCGGCGGTGGCGCTCCCGGTGGCGGTTTCCGGCCGGGTGCTCCGGCCGGTGGCGGCGGCCGTCCGGGTGCCGGTGGCCGTGGCCGTGGCGGCGGCGCCGCGGGTGCCTTCGGGCGTCCGGGTGGCCGGCCGACGCGTGGCCGCAAGTCCAAGAAGCAGCGCAGACAGGAGTTCGACAACCTGTCGGCTCCGACCATGAGCTCGGGTGCTCCCCGGGGTCAGGGTCAGGTCGTCCGGCTCTCCCGTGGCGCCTCGCTGTCGGACTTCGCCGACAAGATCAACGCCAACCCGGGTTCGCTGGTCCAGGAGATGTTCAACCTGGGCGAGATGGTCACCGCGACCCAGTCCTGCTCTGACGACACCCTGCTGCTGCTGGGTGAGCACCTCGGCTTCGACATCCAGATCGTCAGCCCGGAGGACGAGGACCGCGAGCTGCTCGCGCAGTTCAACATCGACCTCGACGCCGAGGTCGCGGAGGACCGCCTGGTCAGCCGTGCGCCGGTGGTGACCGTCATGGGTCACGTCGACCACGGTAAGACCAAGCTGCTCGACGCGATCCGTAAGGCGAACGTGGTGGCCGGCGAGGCGGGTGGCATCACCCAGCACATCGGCGCCTACCAGGTCCACGTCCCGCACGAGGGCGAGGACCGGGCGGTGACCTTCATCGACACCCCGGGTCACGAGGCGTTCACCGCCATGCGTGCCCGCGGTGCCCAGGTGACGGACATCGTGGTGCTGGTGGTCGCGGCCGACGACGGCGTGATGCCGCAGACCATCGAGGCGTTGAACCACGCCAAGGCGGCCGACGTGCCGATCGTGGTGGCGGTCAACAAGGTCGACAAGCCGGAGGCCAACCCGGACAAGGTCCGCCAGCAGCTGACCGAGTACGGGCTGGTCGCCGAGGAGTACGGCGGCGACACCATGTTCGTCAACGTGGCCGCGAAGCCGGGTATCGGCATCGACGAGCTGCTCGAGGCCGTCCTGCTGACCGCCGACGCGTCGCTGGAGCTGACCGCTCCGATCGACGGGCCGGCGCAGGGTGTGGCGATCGAGGCGCACCTCGACAAGGGTCGCGGTGCGGTGGCGACGGTGCTGGTGCAGAAGGGCACCCTGCGGGCGGGCGACTCGATCGTCGCCGGTGGGGCGCACGGCCGGGTCCGGGCGATGCTCGACGAGAACGGCAACCAGGTCGCCGAGGCGGGTCCGGCTCGTCCGGTGCTGGTCCTCGGTCTGACCGCGGTGCCGGGCGCCGGTGACACCTTCCTCGCCGCGGCGGACGACCGCACGGTGCGGCAGATCGCCGAGCAGCGGCAGGCACGGCGGCGGGCGGCGTCCTTCGCCAACTCGCGCGGCCGGGCCACCCTCGAGACGCTCATGGAGCAGCTCAAGGAGGGCGAGAAGACCTCGCTCAACCTGGTGCTCAAGGGCGACGGCTCCGGTTCGGTGGAGGCCCTCGAGGACGCGCTGTTCAACCTCGACATCCCCGAGGAGGTCCAGCTCAGGATCATCCACCGGGGCGTCGGCGCGATCACCGAGAGCGACGTCATGCTCGCGAGCGCCTCGTCCGAGGCGGTCACGATCATCGGCTTCAACGTGCGGGCTGCCAACAAGGTCCGCGAGATCGCCGACCGCGAGGGCGTGGAGATCCGGTACTACACGGTCATCTACCAGGCCATCGAGGAGATCGACGCGGCGCTCAAGGGGCTGCTCAAGCCGGAGTACGAGGAGGTCGAGCTGGGCTCCGCGGAGATCCGCGACGTGTTCCGCTCGTCCAAGATCGGCAACATCTCCGGTTGTATCGTCCGCTCCGGTGTCATTCGCCGCAACGCGAAGGCACGGCTGCTGCGCGACGGTGCGGTCGTGGCGGACAACCTCACGGTCAGCTCCTTGAAGCGGTTCAAGGACGACGCGACGGAGGTCCGGGAGGGCTTCGAGTGTGGTCTGACCCTGGGCGGGTTCAACAACGTCCAGGTCGGCGACATCATCGAGACCTTCGAGATGCGGGAGAAGCCGCGCGCCTGATCCTGCGGTGACAACGCTGATCAAGGGGTTTACGCCGGAAGGCGTAAACCCCTTGATCATGCGGGGTGGCATCCGGGTATCGTCCGGGACGATGTTCACCGGAACCGCGGTCTTCGACCTGCTGCTGCCGGGCGACTCCCGGTCGCTCAAGGCCAAGAGATCATACGTACGGCCGATCGTGGCGGCGCTGCGTCGCTTCGAGGTCTCGGCCGCTGAAGTGGGAGCGCTCGACCTGCATGGTCGAGCCGAGATAGCGGTCGCCGTCGTGGCCGCCGAGGCGGCGCACGTCGGCGAGGTGCTCGACTCGTGCGAGCGCCTGGTGGCCGGCCGACCGGAGGTCGAGCTGTTGTCGGTCCGGCGGCGGCTGCACGGCGCCGACGACTGAGGCCGCCGCCGGGCGGGGCCGGCCGACGAGGGTACGCGGTACCGGTCGGTGGCGCCGCCGCCGGCGACGCGCGGTGTGCCGGGGGCCGCGGGTAGTGTTCGAGATGTTGGCCGGTCGGGGGCCGGGTGGCAGGTGCCGCCCGTTTCCGGCTGGGAGCGGGACACCGTGGAGGTGGCGGAGATGACGGATCCGGCCAAGGTACGCCGGCACGCGGAGCGGGTGCGCGAACTGGTCGCGTCGGTGGTGCGGAGCCAGATCAAGGACCCGCGGCTCGGCATGATCACCATCACCGACGCCCGGATCACCGCCGACCTGCGCGACGCCACGGTCTTCTACACCGTGCTCGGCGACGCCGCCGCCCAGTCGGGCACGGCCGCCGCGCTGGAGAGCGCCAAGGGTCTGCTGCGCAGCACGGTGGGCAAGGCTCTCGGGCTGCGTCACTCGCCGACGTTGACCTTCGTCCTCGACGACGTGCAGGACCAGGTCAAGCACATCGACGACCTGCTCGCCGCCGCCCGCAACGCCGACGCCGAGGTGCAGCGGCTGGCCGCCCAGGCCAAGTACGCCGGTGAGGCGCAGCCGTACCGGCTCGACGAGGAGACCGACGAGAGCGACGAGGTCGCCGAGGACGAGGACGACAACCCGCCCGCGGGCGGGGATCGGCGGTGACCGGGGCGGGTGTTCCGGCCGGCGCCGTCGTCGAGGCGGTGCCGGAGACCGGCCCCACCCCTGCCGACTGGGCCGCCGCCGAGGCGCTCATCCGTGAGCTGCCGCCGGACGGCCGGGTGCTGCTGATCTGCCACGTCAACCCGGACGGCGACGCGCTGGGCAGCATGCTCGGCTTCGGCCTGGGCCTGCGGCGGCTCGGCGTACGCCGGATGCAGGCCACCTTCCCGGGGCCGCCGGAGGTGCCCGAGCCGTTCCGTGGCCTCCCGGGCCTCGACCTGCTGGTGCCGGCGACCGAGGCGTACCCGGATCCCGATCTGGTCATCTGCTTCGACGCGGCGAGCGAGTCGCGCCTCGGCGAGCTGGTCGACCGGCTCGACACCGCGGGTGCCGCGCTGGTGCTCGACCATCACGCCTCGAACACCCGCTTCGGCGGGGTACACCTGGTCGATCCGCGCGCTGCGGCCACCTCGGTGGTCGCCGAGCAGCTGCTGGCACGGTGCGGCGTCCCGCTGGACGCCGGCATCGCCGAGTGCTTCTACGTCGCGCTGACCACCGACACCGGTTCGTTCCGGTTCGACGCGACCACGCCCGAGGTGCACCAACTGGCTGCCCGGCTTCTCGCGACCGGCATCCGTCCCGGTGAGATCTCCCGGCGGGTCTTCGACACCCGGCCGTTCGGGGCGGTCCGGCTCTTCGGCGAGGTGCTCGGCCGGGCGCGGCTGGAGCCGGCCGCGGCCGCCGGCCGGGGACTGGTCTGGACCTGGGCCACTCTGGACGACCTGGCCCGGCACGACCAGCGTGCCTACGTGCTGGAGGCGCTGATCGACTCGGTGCGCTGCACGGCCGAGGCGGACGTGAGCTGCGTGCTGAAGCAGACCGCGCCCGGCGAGTGGGCGGTCTCGATGCGCAGCAAGGGGGCGGTGGACGTCAGCCGGGTGGCGGTGGCGCTCGGCGGTGGCGGGCACCGGTTCGCCGCCGGCTTCACCGGGCGGGGCGCGGCCGAGGAGGTCGTGGCGGCGATCCGCGGGCAGCTCGACACGGCGCTGATCCCGACCGCCGTGGGCTGACGCCGGGAAGATCGGGGTCAGCTCCGGGAGCGGCACCCTTCCCGCACTCGCCGCGGGCGGGGAGAATCACGGAATGGAGCAGCCCCACGACCTCACCGTCACCGTCGAGGCGCCCCGCGCCTGGGACCGTCCCGCCGTCTCCGTACCCGTGCTGGTCTGCCTCTCCCTGGTGGGCGGCCGGTTCGCCTCCTTCTCCACCGAGGCCAATCTCTACACGCTCGGCACCGGCGGGGTGCTGATCTGGCTCGGTCTGAGCAACCGGGTGCCGCGCCGACCGGCACCGGCCCGGCTGAGCACCGGCGCGGCGTGGTGGGCGCTACCGGTGGTGATCTTCGGAGTCTTCGAGGGCGCCACCTTCGTGCTCGCGGCGGGCGATGATTTCCCCACCTTCTCCCGGCTCGCCGATCCGCTGCTGGAGGACCAACTGGCCCGCTCCGCGGCCTGGTTCGCCTGGCTCGCCGCGTTCTGGGGGCTGGTGCGGCGATGATGCGGGCGCTCGCCATCGGTGGCTTCCTCGCCGCGATGGCGCTCTTCGGCACCATCGAGTGGCTGGCCCGCCGGGAGGGCTCCCGGATCCCCACTCTCGGCGAGGTCTGCGCGTACGTCATGCGCTACGAGGTGGGTCCGGTGCCGGTGGGCCGGATCGGTCTCTTCGGCTTCTGGTGGTGGCTGGGTTGGCACTTCCTGGCCCGCTGACGTCGCGGTCCCGACTGTCCAGATGCCGGGAACGAGGCGCAGCCCGGCTGACTGAACGCTAATTTGGGAACGGCCCTCGCCGCGTTGATCGGCGCAGGTCACGGGGGTGGCGCCACACCCGGTGCCGCCTCTCTCCAGGGTCGACCGACCCGGGCTCACGCTGCCCAGCCGGCCGCTCCGGCAACCCCGGACCGCCGTCGAGGCGCTCAGCAGGACCGCCCGTGAGGGCCGCCGTCCGTCGGTGGCTCGCACCCTGGAAGGGAGCACCACGATGCCGAGCAAGCCCAAGACCGAGACCACTGACGACGCCCGCGAGCAGGCCCGCCGCGCGCTGCAGACGTCGATGGACACCCGTCAGTGAGCCGTACCGTCCGGCGGTGACGCCGCCGACGCGCCGCGCCGACAGCGTCACCGCCCGTCCGGCGTCGATGCCCTGACCCGACCGGCGCCGATACCCGCCGGCCCCCGGCGGGCGCTACCGTCGCCCAGTGCACCGGATCCTGGTCGTCGGCAGCGCCGGCGCCGGCAAGACCACCCTCGCCCGCGAGATCGCCCGCCGGCTCGATCTTCCACTGATCCACCTTGACCGGCACTTCTGGCAGCCCGGCTGGACGGCGCCCGGCGAGGCCCGCTGGCGCGAGACGGTCGCCGAGTTGGCCGCTCGACCCGCCTGGGTGATGGACGGCAACTACGGCGGCACTCTCGACCTGCGCCTGCCCCGGGCCGACCTGCTCGTCTTCTGTGATCCGCCCCGGCTGCGCTGCCTCGGCCGGGTGCTGCGCCGTCGTTGGGCGCACCGCGCCACCCCGCGCGACGACCTGCCCGTCGGCTGTCCGGAGCGGATCGACCTTCAGTTTCTCCGCTACGTCTGGCGCTATCCCCGGGACTCGCGGCCCCGGCTGCTCGCCGCGGTCGCGTCCCGGGCCCCGGACCTGCCGGTGGTCCGCCTGCGCGGCCGCGCCGATGTCCGCCGCTGGCTCGCTTCCCTGCCCGCCGCCCCGCCCTGATGCCCAGGACACCCTGCGGTCCGGCTACCCCGAGTCACTGACGTCGCTGCCGAAGAAGATCGACACCTTGTCGGCGACATTGCGGTCTCCAACGCCTCAGGACCCCCCACTATCGGCGGCGATACGGAGTGGATCACCACCTGAGGGCCGTTCGGTACCGAGATCTGAACCGGCCGGCGGGCGACTGGCGTAAGTCATCAGCCGTCTTGCGCTCCTTACGGAGGTCGTGCCAGGATCGGCGGCGATGAGCCAGCCAGCCGCCCCCGTCACCGCGCCCGCCACCGGCGGGTCCGTCTCGCCGCGCCGGATCGCCGCGCTCGCCCTGCCGGCCCTCGTCGTGCTCGCCGCCGAGCCGCTCTACGTGCTCGTCGACACGGCCGTCGTCGGTCATCTCGGCCGGGTTCCGCTGGCCGCGCTCGCCGTCGGCGGCACCGTCATGACGCTCACCGCCTGGCTCGGCACCGTGGTCGCGTACGGCACCACGGGCCGCTCCGCCCGCCGGTTCGGCGCCGGCGACCGGGCGGCCGCCGTCGCCGAGGGCGTGCAGTCGTCCTGGCTCGCGTTCGGCGTCGGGCTGCTGGTCGCGATCGCCATGCAGCTCGGCGGCGGGGCGCTGGCCCGTACCCTCGTCGGCGCCCCCGGCGAGGTGGCCGACGCCGCAGCGCAGTGGCTGCGGATCGCGTCGCTCGGCGCCCCGGGCCTGCTGCTCGCCGCGGCCGGCAACGGCTGGCTGCGCGGCATCCAGGACACCCGTCGCCCGCTGCTCTTCGTGCTCGGCCCCAACCTGCTCTCCGCGCTGCTCTGCCCGCTGCTGGTCTACCCCGCCGGGCTGGGTCTGGCGGGCTCAGCGGTGGCCAACGTGGTGGCGCAGACCATCGCCGGTGGGCTCTTCGCCGCGGCGCTGATCGCCGAGCGCGTCTCGCTGCGGCCCCGGCCCCGGCTGATCCGGCAGCAGCTGGTGCTCAGCCGCGACCTGCTCATCCGCGGCGCGGCGTTCCAGGCGAGCTTCCTCTCCGCGACGGCCGTGGCGGCCCGCTTCGGGGCGGCTGCGGTGGGGGCGCACCAGATCGCCCTGCAACTGTGGTTCTTCACCGCGCTGGTGCTCGACGCGCTCGCGATCGCCGCCCAGTCGCTGATCGGCGCCGCGCTCGGCTCCGGCGACGCCGCCGCCGCCCGGGCGCTGGCCCGCCGGATCGGGCTGCTCGGCGGCGTCTGCGGCCTCGGTTTCGCGGTGCTGATCGCCGCCAGCGCCGGGGTGCTGCCCTCCTGGTTCAGCTCCGACCCGCAGGTCCGTGAGCAGGCGATGGTGGCCTGGCCGTGGTTCGTCGCGATGCAGCCGCTGGCCGGGGTGGTCTTCGCCCTGGACGGCGTGCTGATCGGTGCCGGCGACGTCCGATACCTGCGCAATCTCACGGTGGTGGCCGCGCTGGGCGGCTTCCTGCCGGCGATCTGGCTGGCCTACGGGCTCAATCTGGGGCTGGGCGGCATCTGGGCCGGGCTCACCCTCTTCGTGGTCCTCCGGCTGGTCGCCCTGCTGCTGCGGCTGCGCTCCGGCGGCTGGGCGGTGGTCGGCGCGGTCCGCTGACCGGTGGCCTCAGCACTCCTCGCCGTCGCCCGGACGCCAGTCGGGCTGGTAGACGTCGCCGGTCGGGCCCGGGGTGGGGATACGGATACCCAACCGGTCCCGCTCCGCGAGCGCCAGGTAGCCACGGTTGAGCGCGGCGCAGTCGGCGTTCTGCAGGGTGCTGGCGGCCTCCTGCACCCAGAGGCCACGGGAGGCCGGCAGGACGTCGGCCGGCAGCGGCAGGTGCCAGACGACCCGGTCGCGGACCGTGACCAGCTCCGCCCCGGGCGGATACTTCTGCGCCTGCCACAGGTCGAAGGAGTAGACCCAGAGGAAGCTCGTGGTGATCTCGAGGACGCGGATGCCGTCGCCATCGGTGGTCGAGCGGTAGGTGATTGTGCCCTTCGCCCGGACGCCGTCCTGCTCCACCCAGTCCGGGTCGGCGTCCCGGTCGATCCGGGTCGCGTAGTTCAGGGCCACGCCGTCGGCCAGGTCGCCCTGGATGTCGGCCCGGTCGTCCGGGGCCAGCAGGGCGAGGAAGGGCTTCGCGTCGTTCGCCGCGACCATCGAGCGGTCGAGTCGCGCCTCGATGAGCGCCTGCCGTACCCGGCCCAGCCCGTCCGCGACCTGCTTCGTGCTGAACGGCCCGGCCGCGCGGGCGGCCGGCAGCTCGATCGCGTCGGCCCCCACCGCGAAGGACTCCGCGGGGGTGCCGACGTACACCCCCAGGGTGTTGCCGCTGGCGTCGGTGGGTCTCGCGTCGACGGTCCGGTCACGGCGGGGCAGCAGCGGTTCGCCGTCGCTCATCCGCTGGCGGAAGCTGATCCCGCTCACGGCCAACACCACGACCAGGCCGGCGGCCATCAGGGCGCCGACGCCGCCGAGCAGCTTGCCGCCGTGCTCCTCCCAGCCCAACCGGAACCGTTCGGATCCGGTCAACGGGCGCTCCGTCCGCGGCTCACGCATCCAGTCCGGGATCCGAACCGGCGGGTCGTCGTCCACGTCGGGCACGACGGTGCGGGTCGAGGTGGGGGCGGAAGGATCGATGCTCATACGGGGTCGGTCCAGGGGGCGAGGCGGCGAGGGGCGCATGATCATCGCATCCGCCGGTGCCCGGTGCGGGCCGCGATCGCTGCCACCGGGTGATCTGAGCCTTCCGACCGATCTCCGTACCAGCCGAACGCCCGAGCACGCCGGCGGTGCCCGGCCAGGCAGCGGCGCCGGTGGGGTCGTCTGGCAGGCTTGGGTGTCGTGAGCACAGACGGTCTGATCGTGGTCGACAAGCCCGGCGGCATGACGTCGCACGACGTGGTGGCGCGGATCCGCCGGTTGGCCCGGACCCGTCGGGTGGGCCACGGCGGCACGCTCGACCCGATGGCGACCGGGGTGCTGGTGATCGGCGTGGGCCGGGCCACCCGGCTGTTGACGTACGTGATCGGCGCGGGCAAGAGCTACAACGCCACGATCCGGCTCGGCCAGGCCACCGTGACCGACGACGCCGAGGGGGACGTGATCTCCACCACCCCGGCGGGGCGGCTCACCGACGAGGCGATCCGGGACGCGCTCGCCCCGCTGACCGGCGAGATCGACCAGGTGCCGAGCGCGGTGAGCGCGATCAAGATCAACGGACAGCGGGCGTACAAGCGGGTACGCGAGGGGGAGACCGTCGAGCTGCCGGCCCGCCGGGTCACCGTCTCCCGGCTGGAGCTGCTCGCCGTCCGGCGGGACGAGCCCGACGTGGTCGACGTGGACGTCGACGTGACCTGCTCGTCCGGCACGTACATCCGGGCCATCGCCCGGGACGCGGGCCTCGCCCTCGGGGTGGGCGGGCACCTGACCGCGCTGCGACGTACCGCGGTGGGCGGCTTCGGGCTCGCCGAGGCCGCCACGCTCGATCAGTTGGAGGAGCGCGCGCCGGAGGTGGTCACGCTGCCGCTCGCCGCGGCGGCCGAGCGGTTCTTCGCGCGTCGGGACGCCACCGCCGCCGAGGCGACCGTGCTCTCCCACGGCGGGCCGCTGGACCCGGCCGGCATCACCGGGCCGTACGCCGTCTTCGACCCGGCCGGCGGCCTGATCGCTATCGTCAGCGAGCGGGACGGCCGCGCCCGCGCGGAGATCGTGCTCGCGCCGGCCTGACGGCGGGGCGGGGCCGGCCGTGGTCGGCGGGTTCGCGGGGCCGGCCGGCGGGGCCGGACGGAGAGCAGGGGAGGAGCGGCATGCAGCGGTGGCGGGGGTACGACGCGGCGCCCGGCGGGTGGGGGCGCTCGGTCGTCACCATCGGTGTCTTCGACGGCGTGCACAAGGGGCACCAGGCGACCATCGGGCACACCGTGGCCCGGGCGCGGAAGCTGGGCGTGCAGTCGGTGGTGGTCACCTTCGACCCGCACCCGGCCGAGGTGGTGCGCCCCGGCTCGCACCCGGCGGTGCTCACCGAACAGGCGCGCAAGGCGGAGTTGATCGAGGCGCTCGGCGCCGACGTGCTCTGTGTGGTGCCGTTCACCCCCGAGTTCTCCCGGCTGCCGGCCGAGGCGTTCGTGCACGACGTCCTGGTCGAACACCTGCACGCCGCGCTGGTGGTGGTCGGCGACAACTTCCGCTTCGGCCACAAGGCCGCCGGTGACGTGGCGCTGCTGGAGCGGCTGGGCCGGACCTTCGGCTTCGGGATCGAGGCCGCCCCGCTGGTGGCCGGGGACGGCACCGTCTTCTCCTCGACGTACATCCGCTCGTGCGTCGACGCCGGGGACGTGGGCGCCGCGGCGGCCGCGCTGGGCCGGCCGCACCGGGTGGAGGGCGTGGTGGTCCGGGGCGACCAGCGCGGCCGCGAGCTGGGCTTTCCGACTGCCAACCTGCTCTGCCACCGGTACGCCGCGATCCCCGCCGACGGGGTCTACGCCGCCCGGCTGATCCGCCGGGGTCAGCGGGAGCCGCTGATGGCGGCCGTCTCCGTCGGCACCAATCCGACCTTCTCCGGCCGGGAGCGGCGGGTGGAGGCGTACGCCCTGGACTTCGACGGTGACCTCTACGGCGAGCGGCTGGCGCTGGACTTCGTGGCGCACCTGCGCGGTCAGGTGCGCTACGACTCGATCGAGCCGTTGATCGCCCAGATGCAGCAGGACGTCGAGCGGACCCGCCGGGCGCTCGGCTGACCACCCCGGGCGCCCGTCGGGTGCTTCCGGCGGCGCGGCGCGAACCCGGCACGTGGCCCTTGACCGGGTGCTCCCGGCGACAACTGGTAGTCTGGCGGGGACGTCGGATGACCGACGTGGGGCCTCGCGTGCCTGCTCGACGCCGCGGGTGCGAGGTACCGGTCCGAGTCCGGTCCACCGGACGGACGGCGGACACCACTGATCAACCCATCGAAACAGGGAGAACATGGCGCTCGACCAGGAAGCCAAGGCCAAGATCCGCTCGGAGTACGCGACCGCCGAGGGCGACACCGGTTCGCCGGAGGTGCAGGTCGCGGTCCTCACCAAGCGGATCGCTGAGCTGACCGAGCACCTGAAGGTGCACAAGCACGACCACCACAGCCGCCGTGGGCTGCTGCTGCTGGTCGGCCGTCGCCGTCGGCTGCTCAACTACGTCCAGAAGAAGGACATCAACCGCTACCGGTCGCTCATCGAGCGGCTCGGCCTGCGCCGATGACGTGACGGGGGAGTGGCCCACCGGGCCGCTCCCCCGTTTCCGGTACCACAGAAGAACAGGGCCGCGCGACCACCCGACAGGGAGCCGGTCAGCGTACCGGTCTCCGGTAGTGGCCCCCGGGAATCCCGGCATCATGCCGGCCACCCGGGCGCTTCGATCGAAGACCGGCCGTCTGAGCAGCTCCCCGTGTCGTGGGCCCACGACGCGAAGGAGCACGACAGCACATGACCGAGACCAACCTCGGCACCGAATCCCGCACCGCCGTGATCGACAACGGGTCCTTCGGCACCCGTGAGATCACTTTCTCCACCGGCCGGCTCGCCCGTCAGGCCGCCGGCTCCGTCGTCGCCCAGCTGGGCGAGACGGTGGTCCTCTCCGCCACCACCGCCGGCAAGCAGCCGAAGGAGCAGTTCGACTTCTTCCCGCTGACCGTCGACGTCGAGGAGCGGATGTACGCCGCGGGCCGGATCCCCGGCTCGTTCTTCCGCCGCGAGGGCCGGCCCAGCGAGGACGCCATCCTCACCTGCCGGCTGATCGACCGGCCGCTGCGCCCGTCGTTCGTCAAGGGCCTGCGCAACGAGGTCCAGGTCGTCGAGACCGTCCTCGCGCTCGACCCGCAGCACCCGTACGACGTCGTGGCGATCAACGCCGCCTCGATGTCCACCAAGCTCTCCGGCCTGCCGTTCTCCGGGCCGATCGGGGCGACCCGGGTCGCGCACATCGACGGCCAGTGGGTCGCCTTCCCGACCCTGGAGGAGCTGGCCCGGGCCACCTTCGACATGGTCGTGGCCGGCCGCACCCTGCCCGACGGCGATGTCGCGATCATGATGGTCGAGGCCGAGGCGACGCCGAACGCGGTGACCCTGATCGCGGGCGGCGCCACCGCTCCGACCGAGGAGATCGTGGCCAGCGGCCTGGAGGCCGCGAAGCCGGCGATCCGCGAGCTGTGCCGCGCGCAGAGCGAGCTGGCCGAGGTGGCCGCCAAGCCGGTCGCCGAGTTCCCGGTCTTCCTGGACTACCAGGACGACGCCTTCGCGGCGGTGGCCGACCTGGCCCGCGCCGAGGTGGCCGAGGCGCTCCAGATCGCCGGCAAGGCCGACCGCGAGGAGGCCCTGGACCGGGTCAAGGCCAAGGTCGCCGAGGAGCTCGGCGGTCGGTTCGAGGGTCGGGAGAAGGAGCTCAGCGCCGCCTTCCGGTCGCTGACCAAGTCCGAGGTGCGCAACCGGGTGCTGCGCGAGCAGATCCGCATCGACGGCCGCGGCCCGCGCGACATCCGTCCGCTGACCGCCGAGGTCGGCGTGCTGCCGCGGGTGCACGGCTCGGCGCTGTTCGAGCGCGGCGAGACCCAGATCCTCGGCGTCACCACGCTCAACATGCTGCGCATGGAGCAGATGGTCGACACCCTCTCCCCGGAGAACCGCAAGCGCTACATGCACAACTACAACTTCCCGCCCTACTCGACCGGTGAGACCGGCCGGGTCGGCTCGCCGAAGCGGCGGGAGATCGGCCACGGCGCGCTCGCCGAGCGGGCGCTGATCCCGGTGCTGCCGTCGCGCGAGGAGTTCCCGTACGCCATCCGGCAGGTCTCCGAGGCGCTCGGCTCCAACGGCTCCACCTCGATGGGTTCGGTCTGCGCCTCGACGCTGGGCCTGCTCAGCGCCGGTGTGCCGCTGAAGGCGCCGGTCGCCGGCATCGCCATGGGCCTCATCTCCGACGAGGTCGACGGCAAGACCCAGTACGTGACGCTGACCGACATCCTCGGTGCCGAGGACGCGTTCGGTGACATGGACTTCAAGGTCGCCGGCACGCCGGAGTTCGTCACCGCGCTCCAGCTCGACACCAAGCTCGACGGCATCCCGTCGGACGTGCTGGCCGCCGCGCTGCAGCAGGCGAACGAGGCCCGGCAGACCATCCTCGGCGTGATGCAGGCCGCGATCGAGGCGCCGGCCGAGATGTCGGAGTACGCGCCGCGGGTCACCACCGTCAAGATCCCGGTCGACAAGATCGGCATGGTGATCGGCCCGAAGGGGCAGACCATCAACGCGATCCAGGACGAGACCGGCGCCGAGATCTCCATCGAGGACGACGGCACGATCTACGTCGGCGCCACCAACGGGCCGTCGGCCCAGGCGGCGGTCGACCGGATCAACGGGATCGCCAACCCGACGCTGCCGAAGACCGGGGAGCGGTTCCTCGGCACGGTGGTCAAGACCGCCGCGTTCGGCGCGTTCATCTCGCTCCTGCCGGGCCGCGACGGCCTGCTGCACATCTCCAAGGTGGGCGACGGCAAGCGGGTCGAGCGGGTTGAGGACTTCCTCAACGTCGGCGACCGGGTCGAGGTCGAGATCGCGGACATCGACGCCCGCGGCAAGATCTACCTGGACAAGGTCCGCCCGGAGGGCGCCGAGGCGCCGGCTGCCGGTGAGGCCGCCGGTGGCGACCGGCCGGCTGGCCGGGACCGGGGCGACCGGGGTCCGCGTGACCGGGGCGACCGCGAGCGCGGTGGCGACCGGGGTGCCCGTGGCCCGGAGCGCGGCGACCGTGGCGAGGGCGGCGGCGGCGAGGGTGGCGAGGGCGGCGAGCGTCCGCGCCGCCGGACCCGGCACAGCTGACCGTCCGTACCGCAGCACCTCCACCCCTCGTCGATCTGGGAGCAACACGTGAGTCGGGCCATTCGTGCGCCGTTTCCGCCGGATCGACGGGGGGTGGCTCCGTCCGGGGCCGCCGGGGCGGGTCGCTCCGGCGGCGCCGCCCGGGCGGTGACCCGGACGATCAGCGACGACCCGTTGGGCGGCACGGTACGGCGTACCGTGCTCCCCAGTGGGCTGCGCGTGCTCACCGAGGCGATTCCGGCGATGCGCAGTGTGTCGTTCGGCATCTGGGTGGCGGTCGGCTCGCGGGACGAGACCGGCCCGCAGTCCGGTGCCGCGCACTTCCTGGAGCATCTGCTCTTCAAGGGCACCCGCAAGCGCAGCGCGCTGGAGATCTCCTCGGCGATCGAGGCGGTGGGCGGCGAGACCAACGCCTTCACCACCAAGGAGTACACCTGCTACTACGCCCGCGTGCTGGACGAGGACCTGCCGCTGGCGATCGACGTGATGTGCGACCTGGTCGCCGACTCCGTGCTGGAGGAGGCGGACGTCGAGACCGAACGGGGCGTGATCCTCGAAGAGATCGCCATGCACGACGACGAGCCCGGTGACGAGGTGCACGACCTCTTCGTCCAGGCCGTCTACGGCGACCATCCGCTGGGCCGGTTGATCTCCGGCACCGAGGAGACGGTCACCCCGATGACCCGGCGGCAGATCCAGGACTTCTACCGCAGCCGCTACACCGCTCCGCAGATCGTCATCGCCGCCGCCGGCAACCTGGACCACGCGGCGGTGGTCAAGCTGGTCCGGCAGGCGCTGCGCGACACGCCACTGGACACCGACGCCGCGGTGCCCGCGCTGCACCGCCCGACCACCCCGGCCGTACGCACCCAGCCGGCGGCCACCCTGGTCGAGTCGAAGGAGACCGAGCAGGCGCACATCATCCTCGGCTGCCCGGGCATCGACCGGGCCGACGAGCGCCGGTTCGCCCTGGGCGTGCTGAACAACGTGCTCGGCGGGGGTATGTCCAGCCGGCTGTTCCAGGAGATCCGCGAGCAGCGCGGCCTGGCCTACTCGGTCTACTCCTACGCGAGCCAGTACGCCGACACCGGCCTCTTCGCCGTCTACGCCGGCTGCGCGCCGGGCAAGGTGGACGAGGTGCTCCAGCTGACCCGCGCCGAGCTGGCCCGGGTGGCCGCCGGCGGGCTGACCGAGGCCGAGGTGGCCCGGGGCAAGGGGATGTCCAAGGGGTCGTTCGTGCTGGGCCTGGAGGACACCGGCTCGCGGATGAGCCGGCTGGCCAAGGGCGAGCTGCTCTACGGCGACCTGATGCCGGTCGACGAGCTGCTCTCCCGGGTCGACGCGGTGACCGTCGAGGAGGTCAACACCCTCGCCGCCGAGCTGCTCGCCCGGCCGATGTCCCTGGCCGTGGTAGGCCCCTTCGCCCCCACCGACTTCAGCACCCCCTGACCCCGCGCGCCCCCTGCCGGCGCCGATCATGCAGTCGTGGTGCCAGGTTGAGCCGTATTCGCGCGTTTCGTCACCCAGCACAACTGCATGATCGACGCGACAGTCCAGGGTGTGCGGACTGCGGGGTGGGGGGCGTCTTGATTGGGATAGGTTGTGGCCCGTGAGTGACGAGCAGGAGAGAAACCCGGTCGAGCCGCTGCGGGTGGGCGTGCTCGGCGCCCGGGGCCGGATGGGCGTCGAGGTGTGCAAGGCCGTCGACGCGGCGTCCGACCTGGAGTTGGTGGCGATGATCGACCAGGGCGACGGCCTCTTCGCCGCCTCGGACGCCGGCGCCGAGGTGGTCGTCGACTTCACCACCCCGGACGTCGTCATGGACAACCTGCACTGGTGCATCGACCAGGGGATCAGCGTGGTGGTCGGCACGACCGGCTTCACCGAGCAGCGGCTGGAGCGGGTGCGCGGCTGGCTGGCCCGCAGGCCCGGGGTCGGCGTGGTGATCGCCCCCAACTTCGGCATCGGCGCGGTGCTGATGATGCAGTTCGCCGCCCGCGCGGCCCGACACTTCGAGTCGGTCGAGATCATCGAGCAGCACCACCCGCGCAAGCTCGACGCGCCCAGCGGCACGGCGACGCACACCGCCCGGCAGATCGCCCGGGCCCGGGCCGAGGCCGGTCTCGGCCCGGTGCCGGACGCCACGAAGGACGAGGTTCCGGGTGCCCGCGGCGCCGAGATCGACGGGGTGCGCGTGCACGCGGTGCGGGCCACCGGGCTGGTCGCGCACCAGGAAGTGATCTTCGGGACCACCGGCGAGACGCTGACCATCCGGCACGACTCGTACGACCGGGCCTCGTTCATGCCCGGGGTGCTGCTGGCCGTCCGCGCGGTGCGCAACCGCCCCGGTCTCACCGTCGGCCTGGACGCCCTGCTCGACTAGTTCGGCGCCGATTATCGCGTGGCCGCCATGCCGGCGCGGTCCTAGGCTGCCCCGGTGATTGATGCTGACTACCGCGATCGGGACGGGCGCCGGGTCACCCTCCGCCCGGTGGACGACGACAACTGGCGGGCGGTGGCCGACGTCGCGCCCCGTGACGACCAGCGGAACTGGGTGGCCGCGCTGGCCGCCCGGTACCTGCTGCTGACCAGTCACAGCGAGGTGTGGCGATCGCTCGCGGTGTACGCGGACGAGACCGTCGTCGGCCACGTCATGTGGGGCGTGGACGACGACGGTTCACACTGGATCGGCGGCATGGTGATCGACGCGGCGGAGCAGGGCCGGGGAGTCGGCCGGGCCACCGTGGCCACGCTCGCCGGCTGGCTGGCCGCTCGGGACGGCAACCCGCCGGTCCGGCTGTCGTACCACCCGGAGAACACCGCCGCCGCGGCCCTCTACACCGCGCTCGGCTTCCGCCCCACCGGGGTGATGGAGGACGACGAACTGGTGGCCGAGCTGACCACCCCATCCACCCCCACCCCGTGACCGGTCGATCATGAGGTCTGCGGCGGCTCTGGAGATCGGGATCGCCGCAAACCTCATGATCGACGCTGGTGGGAAGGGCCGGGTCAGGGGTGGGTGGGGGTGTTGGTTGGGGCGGGGCGGGGGGCGGGGACGGTCGGGGTGGCGGGATCGGTGATCAGGGCCAGTGAGGCGGGTAGGCCGGTGACGGTGGGGTGGCCGGCTCGGTCGACCGTCACCGTGACCGGGGCGCCGGCGACCCGCAGCCGCTCCACCGTGACCGCGCCCAGCTCCGGCCCGGCCAGCGGCGCGAGCCGGACCGTGCCGCCGGGCACGTCCGGGTAGAGCCCGGCGGCGGCCTGGAGCAGCAGCACCCCACCGGCCGCGGCCCAGGCCTGCGGCCGGCACGCCGCGGGGTACGGCACCGGCCGGCCGACCAGCGACCGGTCGTCCCCGCCGTAGAGCTCGGGCAGCCGGTAGTCGAACGCCTCGGCCGCGCCGAGCAGCCCGTCGGCGAGGCCGAGCGCGGCATCCCGGAAGCCGGCCCGTGCCAGGCCGGCGAGCACGATCGCGGTGTCGTGCGCCCAGATCGACCCGCAGTGGTACGACAGCGGGCTGAACCCGGCGTCGTCGGTGGACATGGTGCGCAGGCCGAACCCACCGGCCAGCGCCTCGCTGCCGAGCAGCCGGGCCACCTGCGCCTCTTCCTCGCCGGAGAGCAGGCCGGTGCCGAGCAGGTGGCCGATGTTGCTGGTCAGCGAGTTGACCGGGCGCTTGTCCCGGTCCAGGGCGAGCGCCGGCTGGGGACCGTGCGGCCCGTCCACCCAGAACGCGGCCCGGAACCGGCGGGCCAGCCGGTCGGCGTACCCGCGCCAACGCTCCCCGCCGGGGCGGTCGAACGCGTCGAGCAGCGCGGCGGCGTGAACGGCCGCCTCGTGCGCGTAGCCCTGCACCTCGGCCAGCACGATCGGCGCGGTGGCCAGGGTGCCGTCGCGGAACCGGACGGCGTCGCCGGAGTCCTTCCACCCCTGGTTGGCCAGGCCGTGCCCGGTGGTGTCGATGTACTCGACCAGCCCGTCGCCGTCGGCGTCGGCGTGGTCGGCGAGCCAGCCCAGCGCCGCCTCCAGGTGTGGCAGCAGCGGCTCGACCTGTTCGGCCGGCAGGCCCCAGCGCCAGGAGTCGTGCAGCAGGTTGATCCACAGCATCGTGGCGTCGACCGTGCCGTAGTACGCCGGCGGCAGCCGTAGCCCGTCGTCCAGCGTGAACTCGTGCCGCCGCAGCTCGTGCAGGATCTTGCCGGGCGCCTCGCCGGTGCTCGGGTCGACCCGGCTGCCCTGCCGGCGGGCGAGCACCCGGAGCGTGCTGGCGGCCAGCTCGGTGCCGAGCGGCAGCATCATCCGGGCGGCCCAGAGGCTGTCGCGCCCGAAGAGGGTGAGGAACCAGGGCACCCCGGCGCCGAGGAAGACGTCGTGCGGTGCGCCGGTCTCGGCCAGCCGCAGGCCGCGCAGGTCGTCCAGGCTGCGGTCGAGGAGCCGGGCCAGCCGTCGGTCGTCGGCCCGCAGCGCCGGCCGGGACCAGGTGGGCTCACCCGGCGGACAGACCACCACCGCCCGCGGGTCGTCGACGGTCAGCCGCCAGTGCAGCACCGCCGTGCCGCCGGGCGGCAGGTCGACCGGCCAGGCCAGCCGGGGCGTGCTGGCCCGCTCGCCGGTGGCCTCGGCCTCGGCGTCGTCGCCGGTCACGGTGACCGTGATGCCGTCGGCCGCCCAGGTCAGCTCGCCGGGCCGGCCGGTCTTGGCGGTCAGCGCCTCGGTGGCGTCGCCGGACTTGACCACCTCGATCGGGGCCAGGTCACAGCCGAGCTCGAGGCTGACCCGGGCCCGCACCGGCACCGAGGCGGTGGAGACGATCCGCAGCTCCTCGGTGAGCCCGCGCGGGGTGAGCCGGCGCAGCCGTTCGATCCGGACGGTCGGGTCGGGGGTCGGGTCGCCGAGCCACCGGGCCAGGTTGACGAAGCGCACGGCGTGCGGGCCGTCGGCGCCCTGGGTGAGGCCCTCGGGTTCCCGGTCGTCGACTCGCAGCTCGGCCCGGGAGAGCACCCGGGCGTCGGCGTGGAAGACGCCTTGGACACCGGCCGGGCGGATCTGCCCGGTCGCGTCCCCCAGCGCGCTGGTGGGGGCGAGGACGGTACCCACCAGCTCGTGCAGCAGGGGTTGCAGAAGGCGTTCGGTCACGGGGCGGCTCCAAATCCTTTGGGGGCGGGACGGACGTCTTGACAACTCGTCCCGGGCGGTGCAAAGTGCGAAACATTCCAGAAACTTGAACGATCTAATCCTGCCGTATCCAAATTGGATCGTTCAAGATGGCGAGAGGGATTTTGTGGCCGAAAAGGTGACCATCGCGACGGTGGCCCGGCACGCCCACGTGAGCCGCCAGACCGTCTCCAACGTGATCAACGCGCCGCACATCGTGCGCGAGGAGACCCGGCAGCGGGTCCAGGAGGCGATCAGCGTCCTCGGCTACCGGGCCAACCAGGCGGCCCGGCAGATGCGCACCGGCCGCTCCCGGTTGATCGCCGTCCGGATCGAGCCGACCCGGGACGGCATCAACGGCTCGGTCCTCGACCGGTTCCTGCACGGCCTCACCGAGGCCGCCGAGACCGCGGGCTACCGCACCCTGCTCTACACCGCCGCCGACGACCAGCAGGAGATCGCCACCTACGACGACCTGCTCAGCGCGTACGACCTGGATGCCTTCGTGCTGACCGGCACCGACCACGGTGACAGCCGCACGGCCTGGCTCGCCGAGCGCGGCGTGGCCTTCGTGACCTTCGGCCGGCCGTGGGACGACCCGACCGCACACCCGTGGGTCGACGTCGACGGAGCCGCCGGCACCGCCCGTGCCACCGCCCACCTGTTGACCCGCGGCCACCGCCGGATCGGTTTTCTCGGCTGGCCCGCCGGATCCGGCGTCGGCGACGACCGGCGGGCCGGCTGGCGGGAGACGCTGCGCGCGGCCGGCATCGATCCGACCGACCTGGACCGGGCGACCGAGGACGGCGTCGCCGAGGGCGAGCGGTTGATGCGCGACCTGCTCGTCGCCGCCGAGCCGCCGACCGCCGTCGTCTGCGCCAGCGACTCGGTCGCGCTCGGCGCGATGCAGGCCGTCCGCGGCACCGACCCGGCGGTCGCGGTGATCGGCTTCGACGACACCCCGGTCGCCGCCGCGATCGGGTTGACCAGCGTCAGCCAGCCTCTCGCCGAGGCCGCCGCCAGCTGCGTGGACCTGCTCACCGCCGTCCTCGACGGCGACCACCAGACCCCTGCCCCCGTGCTGCTCCAGCCCTCGCTGGCCCTGCGGCACACCGCTTAACCCCCTTCCCCCAACAGGAGAACCAGATGGCACCTCGAACCCTCACCCGGGCGACGGTGGCCGGCCTCGCCGCCGTCGCCCTGCTCGGCTCCGCCGCCTGTGGCAGCGGCTTCGACGACAACTCGGGTGACGCCGCCCAGTCCAGCGGCCCGGCGAACATCCAGATCCTGATCGGCTCCTCCGGCGACGCGGAGACCAAGGCGGTGCAGGAGGCGGCGGCGAAGTGGGCCAGCAGCTCCGGCAACACCGCCACGGTGACCGCCGCGCAGGACCTCACCCAGCAGCTCGGCCAGTCCCTCGCCGGGGGCACCCCGCCGGACGTCTTCTACGTGGACGCGACCCGGTTCGCCGACTACGCCAGCGTCGGCGCCCTCGAGCCGTACGGGGACAAGATCAGCAACACCGGCGACTTCTACGAGAGCCTGCGCACCACCTTCACCTACGACGGCAAGTTCTACTGCGCGCCGAAGGACTTCTCCACCCTCGCCCTGCAGATCAACACGGACCTCTGGACGAAGGCCGGCCTGACCGACGCGGACGTGCCGACCACCTGGGACCAGCTCACCGCGGCCGCACAGAAGATCAAGGCGAATGGCCAGGTGGCGCTGGCGCTGGGGGACACCCGGGACCGGATCGGCGCCTTCATGGTGCAGAACGGCGGCTGGCTGATGAGCAAGGACGGCAAGCAGCCCACCGCCGACACGGCGGAGAACCTGGCCGCCCTCCAGTACGTCAAGACGATGCTGACCACCGGCCTGGCCCGCTACCCCAAGCAGCTCGACGCCGGCTGGTCCGGCGAGGCGTTCGGCAAGGGCAAGGCCGTGATGACCATCGAGGGCAACTGGATCAAGGGCGCGCTGCAGAACGACTTCCCGAACGTGAAGTACAAGGTCGTCCCGCTGCCGGCCGGCCCGAAGGGGCAGGGCACGCTCTCCTTCACCCAGTGCTGGGGGATCGCCGCCAAGTCGGCGCACAAGGAGCAGGCGATCAAGTTCGTCGAGGCGATGACCAGCGGCGAGCAGCAGATGGCCTTCGCCACCGCGTTCGGCGTGATGCCGTCCCGACAGTCGGTGCGTGACCAGTACACCGCCGCCTTCCCGGCGGACAAGCCCTTCATCGACGGCGTCGAGTACGCGCAGGGCCCGGTGAACGCACCGAAGATGGACAGCGTGCTGCGGGACCTGGAGGCCGGCCTGCAGGCCCTCGCCAACGGCGACCCGAAGACCGTCCTGACGAACTTCGACAAGAACGCCAAGGCGGCGCTCGGCGGCAGCTGAGGCGATGGTGCGGGGGGCCGGGGAGATTCCGGGCCCCCGTACCCGCCTCCGCCCGGACAGGGAGGGAGGGGAGATGGCGACCGAGGCAATCGCGGCGCCGGCCACGGCGGGCGGTGACGCGCCCCGTCGGCGCGGCCGCGGCACCCGCAGCAACGAGAACGCCGCCGGCTGGCTCTTCATGGCCCCGGTGATCGTGATCCTCGGGCTGTTCCTGCTGCTGCCGATCCTGATGGCGCTCTGGGTGAGCCTGACCGACTGGAACGGCCAGGGCAGCCCGTTCACCGCCGACGTGCCGTTCGTCGGCACCGAGAACTACACCCGGCTGTTCACCGAGGACGGGCTGGACCGCCGCGACTTCATGACCAGCATCCGGAACAACATCTACTACGTCGGCATCGTGGTGCCGGTGCAGACCGCGCTCGCCCTCGGCCTCGCGCTGATGGTGAACAACCGGATGCTCAAGGGGAAGGGCTTCTTCCGTAGCGCCTTCTACTTCCCCTCGGTCACCAGCTCGGTCGCGATCAGCGTGGTCTTCCTCTTCCTGTTCGCCAACTCGGGCGTGATCAACAACCTGCTCGGCTTCGTCGGCATTGACGGGCCGGAGTGGTTCGCCGACTCCCGGGGCGTCCTGCATCTGCTCTTCGGTGCGGTCGGCGTGGACTCCCCGCCCGCCGCGATGACCGCCGGCGGCCCGCTCGGGCTGACCTGGTGGGACTGGCTCTCCGGGCCGAGCGTGGCGATGATCTCGATCATCACGCTGGTCATCTGGACCACCTCCGGCACCTTCATGCTGATGTTCCTCGCCGCGTTGCAGAACGTCCCGGTGACGCTGGACGAGGCCAGCACCCTGGACGGGGCGACGCGCTGGCAGCGGTTCCGGCACGTCACCCTGCCGATGATCAAGCCGACCACCTTCCTGGTGCTCACCCTCGGCCTGATCGGCTCCTGGCAGGTCTTCGACCAGGTCTACGTGATGAGCCAGGGCGATCCGGCCAAGACCACCCTTACGCCGGCCTACCTGTCGTACCGCACCGCGTTCCGGGACTTCGACTACGGCTCCGGTGCGGCGATCTCGTTCGTGCTGTTCCTGATCATCATCGTGCTCACCCTGATCCAGCGCCGGGTGCTGGCCGACCGGGACCCGGTCGGGCGGCGGCGCGGCTGGTGGCGTCGGCGCGTACCGGAAGGGTCGTGACATGGCCGTGCTGACCGACCGCCCGCCGGTCGCGGCGGCGCCCGCGCGGCGCGGCCGCCGCCCCGCCCGCACCCTGGTGTCCCGTTTCCTGGGGTACGCCACGCTGGTCTTCTTCGGGCTGGTCTTCCTCTACCCGTTCGTCATCCAGCTCGCCAACTCGCTGAAGGCCGAGCCGGACGCGGCGGCCAACCCGCTCTCGCCGTTTCCCGACCCGCTGACCCTGGCCGGCTTCGAGCGGATCTTCGCCGGCACCAACTTCCCGCTCTGGGTCGGCAACTCGCTGCTGGTCACCGTGCTGGTCACGGTGGGTCGGGTGTTCTTCGACTCGCTCGCCGGCTACGCGCTGGCCCGGCTGCGCTTCCGCGGGCGGGCCGGGCTCTTCGCCGCGATCATCGCGGTGATGGCGGTGCCCGGCGTGGTGCTGCTGATCCCGAAGTTCCTGGTGCTCAACCAGCTCGGCATCTACAACAGCTACGCCGGCCTGATCGTGCCGTTGCTCGTCGACGCGGCCGGCGTGTTCATCATGAAGCAGTTCTTCGAGTCGATCCCGGTCAGCGTCGAGGAGGCGGCCCGGATCGACGGGGCAGGAGTCTTCCGGACCTTCTGGTCGGTGGTGCTGCCGATGGCGAAACCGGCGCTGATCACCCTGACCATCCTCTCCTTCCAGGGCTCCTGGAACGAGTTCCCGCACAGCCTGGTGGCGGTGCAGGACCCGAACCTGTTCACCCTGCCGCGCGGCCTGGCCGACCTGGTCAGTGGCTCCCTGGGCAAGGGCAGTCAGTATCCGCTCAAGCTGGGCGCCGCCCTGTTGGCCACCATCCCCGTCGCGATCATCTTCGTGATCTTCCAGCGCTACTTCGTGCGCGACGCCAACGACGGCTCCGACAAGGGCTGAGCGACCGGTGGCGGTCCGCGGGTGTGCCGGGGACCGCCACCGGCTCAGCTCTGCTCGATGACCGACATGATGTTGCCGGCCGGGTCGGTGAACCAGGCGATGGTCGGCCCGTTACCGCGCATGATCCCCTTCTCGTCCTGCGGCATCCCCTCGTAGCGGGCGAAGGTCACCCCGCGAGCGGTCAGCTCCTCGACCGTCGCGTCGACGTCCTCGACCGGGAAGTTGAGCACCGTGTAGCTGGCCGGCGCGTGGTCGGCCTTCGGATAGACCAGCACCGGGCGGTCCCCGGCCAGGTGCAGCGTCAGCAGCCCGCCCATCGCGTCGTCCCGCGTCACCCGCAGGCCGAGGGTGTCGGCGTAGAACCGTTGTGCCTGGTCGGTGTCGTCGACCGAGAAGCCACTGAACGCCCGCGAGTCCGCGAACATGGTCGTCTCCCTCGTCCGGTCGTGCTCCGTCGGTGGGTCGTGCCGGGCCGCTGGGCCCTTCCTGCGTCACAGTAGGCGCGCGGTCTGACGTGCGCGGGCGACACGACGGTGACGGGGGAGTGGAGGACCGATCGGCGGTGCGGTCAGTCCGCCTCGACCGGCTCGGTCGGGACCGCGACGTGCAGCCGCAGTTGGGGAACCAGCATGTCGTCGACGTCCAGCGCACGCACCGCGCCGTCCGGCTCCCATCCGGTGCTGGTGAGGAACTTGCGGGTCGCCTCGTCGGCGTCGAACGCCCAGGCCACCGCGCGGGCGGCGGCGTCCTCCCGCCACAGGTCCACGCTGGCGGCGAGCAGCCGGCTGCCGTGCCCCCGCCGGCCCCAGCGCGGCTCCACCAGCAGGTCGGTGACGGCCACGACGCCGTCGCCCAGCGCCTCGGGCGGCTCGCCGGGGGCGAGCGCCTCGGCGTCGGCCGGACCGGAGGCGGCGAACCCCACCAGATACGATTGCTCGGCCTGTTCGACGGCGACCAGCACGCGGTGGGCGCCGGAGGGCGGCTCCTGCACCGCGGCGGTCCACCGCCGGGCGAGCCACGCCTCGTCCAGGTTGTCGAGGACGTGCCGGGGGAGGATCCGGCGATAGGCGACCCGCCAGGTCGCGAGCTGGATGCGTGCGATCTCGCCGGCGTCCTCGGGACGCGCCGGGCGGACGTACCCGAGAGCCATGGGACGTGAGCCTACGCAGGGCGAGGGAGGCGACGGTGGCGCAGGGTGCCAGAAGGACGACCGGGCAGGTCGTGGGCGTGCTCCTGCTCGCTGTGGGGGTGGCCGCGTTCCTCTCCGTCGCCGCCGTCCGGCACGGCTTCTTCGACCTCCAGGTCTACTACGGCGCGCTGACCTGGTGGGTGCACGACGGCGGGGAGATCTACGACTACCTGCGTCCTTTCACGCAGTACGGCTTCACCTACCCGCCGTTCGCGGCCCTGGTGATGTTGCCGATGGCGTACCTGCCGTGGGTGGCGGCGATCGTGGTCAGCGTGACCGCCACCGTGGTGGTGACCGCGGTGCTCCTCTGGTGGCTGCTCGACCCGATCGTCCGCCGGGCCGGCTGGACCCCCTGGTTCACCCTCGCCGTGGCGCTCTGCCTCGCCGCCGCGTTCGAGCCGATGCGCGAGACGGTCAACTTCGGCCAGGTCAACATGCTGCTGCTCTTCCTGGTCGCGGTCGACCTGCTGCGGCTGCTGCCGGCCGGCAACCGGTGGGCCGGCATCGGTATCGGGCTGGCCACCGCGATCAAGCTGACCCCGGGCATCTTCATCGTCTACCTGCTGGTCACCCGGCGCTGGCGGGCCGCGCTCACCGCGATGGCCACCACGGCCGGCGCGAGCCTGCTCGCCGCCGCGCTCTTCCCGGACGCCTCCCGCGAGTTCTGGACCGAGGCGCTCTGGAACACCGGCCGGGTGGGCGAGTTGGCGTTCGTCTCCAACCAGTCGCTGCGCGGCGTGGTCGCCCGGCTCAACCCGGAGCACCCGAGCACGCTGGCCTGGCTGGTGCTGGTGCTCGGCACGCTGGCGCTCTGGGCCTGGCGCTCCCGCCTCGCCGCCGCGGCCGGCGACGAGGCGACCGGGCTCGCCCTCACCGGCGCGCTGATGTGCCTGGTCAGCCCGGTGACCTGGGTGCACCACCTGGTCTGGCTGCTGCCGGCGCTGATCCTGCTGGTGGAGAACGCCGTGCGGGCGCCCGCCGGCGGCCGTCGGCGCCGCCTGCTGCTGGTCGCCGCCATCGTCGGGTACGGGTTGCTGTGCAGTCGGATCGTCTGGGCGTGGGAGAAGGACTTCACCGGGGTCGACGGTTTCCTGGGCAGCAACACCTACGTCTGGATCAGCCTGGCGGTGGTGGCGTTCCTGCCGGTCCGCCGCTGGGCCGCGCGGGACGGGTCAGCCGCCGAGGCGTCCGGCGTACCGCAGCTCGACCAGGCCGACGGGCGGGCGCCCGCCGGCCAGCGGCACCGGATAGGTCGACCGCTCACCGTCCGGTGACAGGCCGGCCCGCTCGCAGAACCGGCGGGCCCGGTGGTTCTCCGCCAGCACCCAGAGTCGGTAGGCCGACCATCCCCGGGCCGCCAGGCCGTCCCGCGCCGCGGTCAGCAGCGTCTCGGCGGTGCCGTCCCCCCAGTGCGCCGGCTCGACGAAGAGGGCGAGCACCTCGCCGCAGCCCGGGTCGAGTTCGGCCCGGTCCTGGTTGACCCGGTACGGGCCGAACGAGGTGAAACCGACGACGTCCCCGCCGTCCGCCTCGGCCAGCAGGGTGGTGAACGGATGCTCCGGGTCGGCCGTGCCGACGTCGCGGCGGCGCTGCGCCCAGGCCGCCACGTTCAACCGCCGCAGCACCTCGTCCGGCATGATCCCTGCGTAGCCGGCCTGCCAGCCGTGCACGTGCACCCGGGCGACCGCCTCGGCGTCGTCCGGCTCCTCGGAGCGGATGGTGAGCATTGCACCGTTCTATGCCTCACGGGGCGGTAGGTCCAGTATCCCGCTGCGGCGTCGTACCCATGAATTAAGGTCGCCGACGATGACCGCACCGGAATCACTCTCGCTCGCCCAGGCCCGGCGGGTGGCGCTCGCCGCCCAGGGCTTCGCCGACCCGCCGCCCGCCGGCGTGTCGACCCGTCGGCACCTGCGCCGGGTGCTCGACCGGGTCGGGTTGATCCAGATGGATTCGGTCAACGTGCTGCAACGCGCCCACTACCTGCCGCTCTACAGCCGGCTCGGGCCCTACCCGACCGAGCTGCTCGACACCGCGGCCTACCGCCGTCCCCGGGAGCTCTTCGAATACTGGGGCCACGAGGCGTCCCTGGTCCCGGTCGCGTTGCACGCGGCGCTGCGCTGGCGGATGGCCCGGGCGCGCAGCGCGTCCTGGGGCGGCATGCGGCGCATCGCCGAGGAGCAGCCCGAGCTGGTCGCCTGGGTGCGCGACGAGGTGGCCGCCCGGGGGCCGTTGACCGCCGCGGAGATCGAGCACGACGCACCCCGGGAGACCGGCAACTGGGGCTGGAACTGGTCGGCGGTGAAGCGGGCGCTGGAATACCTGTTCTGGGCCGGCGAGGTCACCGCGGCCGAGCGCACCAGCTCCTTCGCGCGCCGCTACGACCTGCCAGAGCGGGTGCTGCCGGCGGCGGCGCTGGACGCGCCCACCCCGACCGACGCCGAGGCCTACCGGGCCCTGGTCGCCCTCGCCGCCCGGTCGCTCGGGGTGGCCGCCGAGCCGGAGCTGCGCGACTACTTCCGGCTGCCGTTGCTCGGGGCCCGGCAGGCGATCGCCGAGCTGGCCGAGGCCGGCGAGCTGCTGCCGGCCACGGTGGCCGGCTGGCGGCAGCCGGCGTGGCTGCACGCCCAGGCCCGGCTGCCCCGGTGGGTCCGCGGCAACACACTGGTCAGCCCCTTCGACCCGCTGATCTGGGAGCGGGCCCGCACCGAGCGGCTCTTCGACTTCAGCTACCGGATCGAGATCTACGTGCCGGCCCCGCAGCGGGTCTACGGCTACTACGTGCTGCCGTTCCTGCAGGGGGAGCGGTTCACCGCCCGGGTCGACCTCAAGGCCGACCGGAAGTCCCGGGTGCTGCTGGTGCCGGCCGCCTGGGTCGAGCCCGGCGCCGACCCCGGCGAGACCGCCGTGGCGCTCGCCGCCGAGCTCTACCGGCTCGCCGGCTGGCTCGGTCTCGACGCGGTGGCCCCGCCCACCGGCGGTGACCTGGCCGGCCCGCTGGCCGCCGCGCTGGTGGGCGTCGCCGGTGTACGGTGACCCCGTGACGAGCGTTGACGGCGCGGCCGGCCCGCCGCAGCCACCGACGGGCGCGCTGGACGCCCCGCCTCAGCCGTGGCCGGCCGGGCAGGTTCCGCCCCATCCGGCGCCCTACCCGATGCCGGAGCCCGACCGGCTCACCCGGTTCGTGGTCCGGCTGCACGACCGCTCGCCGCGTTGGGCGGTGCCGCTGGCCGCGGTCGGCTGCGTCGCCGCCGGCATCGGCTACGCGCTGATCAGCGACCCCACCCACTCGTCTCCCGACGCCGCGCCGACCTGCCTGCTGAAGCTCACCACCGGGCTGGACTGCCCGGGCTGCGGCGGCACCCGCGCGCTCTGGTACGTGCTGCACGCCGACCTGCCGGCCGCCGCCCGGCACCACTTCCTCTTCGTCTTCGCGCTGCCCTTCCTGGCCTACCTCTTCGTGGCCTGGGCCGGCCGGCAGGCGTTCGGCTGGCGCCTGCCGGAGCTGCGGATCAGCAGCAAGGTGATCGGTGGGTTCCTCGCCGCCTGGCTCGCCTTCTCGGTGCTGCGCAACCTGCCCTGGGCCCCCTTCACCTCCCTCTACGTCTGACGGCCCCGGCTGGCCCGGCCCGGCTCCGCCTGCCGGGGCCGCCGGGCCTGGGCTGTCCCCGGTGTTCCGAAGCTGTCGACCTGCTCCAGATATGAACACCCGGGGTGCGGGCTGCCGTCACCGGGACGTGGTTCAGATATGGAGCAGTTCGACAGGGCCGCAGGATGACGCGACCGGCGTCGAGCGGGCCTTCCGCGGGGCGTCGGGCGGCCGGTGATGGTGACTGACGTTGCACCGGGGCGAGCCGGACTTGGGCCGTGCCGCCGCCACCACTACAGTCCCAGGCATGCCGGAGATGGTGCAGCCCCAGGTGAAGCTCGTCGCGTGGACCCACTTCGAGGCGCCGGACGAGGTGCCGTGGTCGACCGACGCCGACGGCGGCCAGGCGCTCGCCGAGTTCGCCGGGCGGGCCTGCTACCAGAGCTGGAAGAAGCCGAACCCGGCCACCGCCACCAACGCCGGCTACCTGGCGCACATCCTGGAGGTCGGCCACCTCTCGGTGCTGGAGCACGGCTCGGTGACCTTCTACTTCACCGGGGTCTCCCGCTCCTTCACCCACGAGCTGATCCGGCACCGGCACTTCTCGTACTCCCAGCTCTCCCAGCGATACGTCCCGGAGCGGGACGCGGCCATGGTCGAGCCCGCGGTGATCGCCGAGGACCCGGAGCTGCACAAGAAGTTCGTCGAGGCCGCCGAGGCGAGCGTCCGGGCGTACACCGAGCTGCTGGAGGGGCTGGAGCAGCGCTTCGCCGACGAGCCGAACCCGACCCTGCGGCGCAAGCAGGCCCGGCAGGCGGCCCGGGCGGTGCTGCCCAACGCCACGGAGACCCGGATCGTGGTGACCGGCAACTACCGGGCCTGGCGGCACTTCGTCGCGATGCGGGCCTCCGAGCACGCCGACGTGGAGATCCGCGAGCTGGCGGTGGAGTGCCTGCGCCAGCTGCAGAAGGCGGCCCCCAACGTCTTCGCCGACTTCGTGATCACCACCCTCCCGGACGGCACCGAGGTGGCGTCCAGCCCGCACGCCGAGCTCTCCTGAGCCCTTCCCCGGCGGGCGGCCGAGGCTCGTCCGCTAGGTTGGAAGCATGACGCACGACCACCCTGACACCCCCGCCCGGGCGGTGTCCCGTCCCTTCGGGCGGGTGCTCACGGCCATGGTGACCCCGTTCACCGCCGACGGCTCGCTCGATCTTGACGGTGCCGCCCGGCTGGCGAACCATCTGGTCGACGAGCAGGGCAACGACGCGCTGGTGGTCAACGGCACCACCGGCGAATCGCCGACCACCACCGACGCGGAGAAGGAACGGCTGATCCGGGCGGTGGCGGAGGCGGTCGGCGACCGGGCCAAGGTGGTGGCGGGGGTCGGCACGAACGACACCCGGCACACCATCGAGCTGGCCGCCGCCGCCGAGAAGGCCGGCGCGCACGGGCTGCTGGTGGTCACGCCGTACTACAACAAGCCGCCGCAGAGCGGGCTGCTGCGTCACTTCACCGCGGTCGCGGACGCCACCGGCCTGCCGGTGATGCTCTACGACATCCCGCACCGCTCCGGCGTGCCGATCGCCACCGATACCATGGTGCGTCTCGCCGAGCACGCGCGGATCGTCGCGGTGAAGGACGCCAAGGGCGATCTCACCGCGACCAGCTGGGTGACCAGCCGCACCAACCTCGCCTTCTACAGCGGCGAGGACTCGCTCACCCTGCCCGCGCTGGGCGTCGGCACGGTCGGCGTGGTGGGCACCTCCACGCACTTCACCGGCGCGCTGACCAAGCAGATGATCGAGGCGTACGACGCGGGGGAGAACGCCGCGGCGCTCGCCCTGCACCGGCGGCTGCTGCCGCTGTACACCGGCATCTTCCGTACCCAGGGCGTCATCCTGGTGAAGGCGGGCCTGGCAGCGGCCGGCCTGCCCGCGGGCCCGGTGCGGCCCCCGCTGGTGGACGCCACCGACGACGAGATCGCCCAGCTGCGCGCCGACTGCGCGGCGGCGGGTCTGGAGCTCCCTGAATGACCGAACGACACTACGGACGCCGAATGACGGCGTCCAAGAATGAGGTGGACGCGTGACCGAGGCGCACATCGAGGCGGAACTCCCCCCACCGCTGCCGGAGGGCGGACTGCGGATCATTCCGCTCGGCGGGCTCGGCGCCATCGGTCGGAACATGACCGTCTTCGAGTACGACGGCAAGTTGCTGATCGTCGACTGCGGGGTGCTCTTCCCCGACGTCGAGCAGCCGGGCGTGGACCTGATCCTGCCCGACTTCGGGCCGATCCTGGACCGGCTCGCCGACGTCCAGGCGATCGTGCTCACCCACGGCCACGAGGACCACATCGGCGCGGTGCCCTACCTGCTCGCCCACAAGCCGGACATCCCGCTGGTCGGTTCGCAGTTCACCCTGGCCCTGGTCGAGGCGAAGCTCGCCGAGCGGCGGATCCAGCCGTACACGCTGACCGTGCGCGAGGGCGGCCGGGAGCGGCTCGGCCCGTTCGAGTGCGAGTTCTTCGCGGTCAACCACTCGATCCCGGACGCGCTCGCGGTGGCCATCCGCACCCCGGCCGGCCTGGTGCTGCACACCGGCGACTTCAAGATGGACCAGCTCCCGCTCGACGGCCGGATCACCGACCTGGCCGGCTTCGCCCGGCTCGGCGCCGAGGGTGTGGACCTGCTGCTGTCGGACTCCACCAACGCGGAGATCCCCGGCTTCGTCACCCCCGAGCGGGAGATCGGGCCGGTGCTCGACTCGATCTTCGCGAAGGCCAAGGGGCGGATCATCGTTGCCTCGTTCGCCTCGCACGTGCACCGCGTGCAGCAGGTCTTCGACTCGGCGATCGAGCACGGCCGCAAGGTCGCGCTGATCGGCCGGTCCATGGTCCGCAACATGGGCATCGCCCGCGACCTCGGCCTGCTCAACATCCCGGCCGGCCTGGTGGTCAGCATCGAGGAGGCGACCACGCTGCCGCCCGAGCAGATCGTGCTGATGTCCACCGGCTCGCAGGGCGAGCCGATGAGCGCCCTGGGCCGGATGGCCAGCGGCGACCACCGGCACATCACCATCGCCCCCGGCGACACGGTGGTGCTGGCCAGCTCGCTGGTGCCCGGCAACGAGACCTCCGTCTACCGGGTGATCAACCGGCTGGCCCGGGCCGGCGCGGTGGTCGTGCACAAGGACGTCGCCAAGGTGCACGTCTCCGGTCACGCACCCGCCGGTGAGCTGCTCTACCTGCTCAACGTGGTCCGGCCCAGCAACCTCATGCCGGTGCACGGCGAGTGGCGGCACCTGCGCGCCCACGCCCGGCTCGGCATCGAGTCCGGGGTCGCCGCGGACCGGGTGGTGCTCTGTGAGGACGGCGACGTGGTCGACCTGGTCGAGGGGCGCGCCGCCCTGGTCGGGCGGGTGAAGAGTCGGTACGTCTACGTCGACGGCCTCGCCGTCGGCGACGTCAGCGAGTCGCTGCTGACCGAGCGGCGGATCCTCGGTGACGGCGGCTTCATCGCCACCACCGTGGTGGTGGACTCGGTCACCGGCAAGGTGGTGGCCGGCCCGACGCTCTCGGCGAAGGGCTTCTCCGAGGACCCGGAGGCGTTCAACCCGGTGATCCCGCTGGTCACCGAGGCGCTCAACCGGGCCGCCGCGGACGGCATCACCGACCCGCACCAGCTCCAGCAGATCGTCCGCCGGACGGTGGGGCGCTGGGTCAACGACGCGTACCGCCGGCGACCGATGATCGTTCCAACGGTGGTCGAGGTCTGACCGGCGCCGATCAACGTCGACCCGGGTCGGCTCCGACGTCCCCGTGAACGTCGGTGCCGACCCGGGTCTGTTTCGGGCGGCCTGCGGGCCGTCGGCTCAGCCGCGGGCGAGGCGACGCCGGAGCAGCAGCAGACCGGCTCCGAGGGCCAGCAGCGCCGCGCCGAGCAGGGCGTACGTCAGACCGGCCGGCCCGGTGCGGGGCAGTTCCCCGGTGCTCTGGCCGACCGGTGCCGCGGTGGGCGTACCCGTGGCACTGGCCGGCGGCGCGGTCGTGGGCGGGGTGCCGGCGCCGGCGAGCCGCAGGGTGACCGAGGTGTCCGGGTTGGTGTAGCGGTTGCCCGGGCCGAGGAAGACCCGGACCGTCTTGCTGCCCCCGGTGACGGCCAGCCGTAGCCGTACCGTCTCGGTGGCGCCGGCGGCCAGCTCACCGGTGCGCAGCACCTCGCAGCCCGCGCCGTTCATCCGGCCGCTCTCCGAGCAGCCCGGCTCGATCACCCGGACGCCCTGCGGCGTCATGACGTTCAGCGAGTACCCGCCGAGCCGGAAGGTGCCGGCGTTGGTCACCCGCGCCGTCACGGTGGTCTCCCCGTTGACGACCGGGCCGGCGCTGGCCCGCAGCCGCAGCGCGATCTTGTCCGGCCAGTTGACCCGGAACTCGGTGGGCCGTCCGGTGGCGCCGGCCGCGTCCCGGCCGGCGACCGTTCCGTGCGCGCTCACGCCGAACACCGGCTCGGGCGTGGACGAGGTCACCGTCAACCGGTACTCGCGTCTGCCGCCGGCCGGGATCTGGGCGCCGCCGCAGGTCCAGTCCTGGCCGGAAGCGCCGGCGGAGCGGCAGTCCCCACGCCCGGTCAGCTCCGTCGACGGCGGCAGGCGCAGCACGAAGAAGCCCTTCGCCGCCGCGGCTCCCTCGTTCACGACGGTGATCGCCAGCGGCCCGGACGGCCGCCACGGGTCCTTGCTGAGGAAGACGATGTCCGCCCGGGCGAGGATGGTCGGCTCGCCGGCCCGGGCGTTGGCGCTCGGCGAGGAGGTGGGGGATGACGACGGGGTGGGAGCCGCCGGGGCGTGCGCGGCGGCGGGCGCGGCGAAGGCGGTCAGGCCGAGCAGCGTGGCGGCGGCGAGGGCGCTGGCGCGGAACGGACGGATCATCGTGGGCTCCCGGTTCGGTGTGGGTGACGGTGACATCACCCCCGTGCCGGGAGCGGGGTTGCGTCGCTGTCGGATCGCCGCCTGTGACAACTCCGGCTGCAACCGCCAGGGCCGCTCGCGGGTCAGGGTAGGGCGGCGACCGCGTCCGCGTACGCGACGCCGGTGGTCACCGCCGCGTCCAGCAGGACGGTCAGCTGCGCCGGGGCGACCCCGTGCGCCAGATCGGTGCTGACGTCGCCGGCCAGCGCCAGCTCGACGCCGAGGTCGTGCACGTAGGCCTTGGGCAGCAGCCGGTCGTGGTTCCACGCGTTGCAGAACGCGTACGCCTCGGTCCGCCGCCCCGCCGGCAGCCGGCGGGTGGCGAGCGCCCGGGCGTGCAGGATCTCACCTCGCTCGCCGACCTGCCGGAACTGGATGACCGCCGCGCCCCACCGGCCGACCACCGTGCCGCCGTCGTCCACCGCGTACCGGTCGCCCCGGCGGTCCAGCGCCTTCGTGATCATGGACAGGGTCAGCGGCGCCGGTTCCAGTTCGGGCGGCTCCTGATCGTCCGGCGGCGCGTCTGCGGCGTCGTCGGCCGGGTCGGTGTCGGCGGGCAGTGGCGCCGGCGTGGCCACCGGCCGCTCGGCCAGCCAGGCCGCCATCCGGCCGGACTGGTGCCCGGTGCCGTTGCGCGCGTCGAAGCTGCCGGCCAGCTCGGTGGCGATGCCGAGCAGCACGGCGCCGAGCGTCGCGACGTCGAGGTCGGTGGCCGGTCGGTCGCCGAAGGCCGGCCGGTGCACCGTGCGCCCGCCCAGCCCCGCCTCGACGGCGAGCGTGCAGACCAGGGCGCCGGCCGCGGCGAACTCCATCGCGGGAAGGTCGTCGTGCGGCTGGTCGAGCCGGGGCAGCTGCTCGGCGAGGATGTCCAGTCCGCGGCCCGGATGCCCACCGATCGCACAGAATCGCAGGTGCGCGGCGAGGTGCGGGAAGGCGGCGCGCTCCCGGCGGTGCCGCCGGTAGGCCCGCACGTGCGCCGCGCCGGCCCGCTCCGGCTGCCCGGTGCGCAGCCAGGGCAGCAGTGCCACGACCAGCGCCCGCTCGGGCTGGTCGGTGCAGTCGACCGTGCCGTCCAGCACCTCCCGTAGCTCAGCCAGCGCGGCGGACCACTCGCCCCAGCCGGCGAGCAGCTCCGCCCGACGGGCCGGCGCGCAGCCGGGGCAGCCGTCGGCCGGCCCGGGCTGGGCCGCGGCCCAGCGGTCGTACCAGTCGCGCGCGGTCGGCTCGTCACCCAGGTGGTCGGCGATCCGGCTACGCAGCTCCGCGACCGCCTCGGCGTCGGCGCCGACCCGGCGGGCCAGGTCGTCCACGGACCGCACCTGGTCCAGCCCGACGCGTGGGGTGCCCAGCAGCGCCTCGACCGCGCAGCGCTGGTGGCGCAGGAGCGAATCGGCCTCGACGTCGCTGAACAGCTCCGGGCGGCGGTCGAGGACGGCCAGGCAGCGCCGCACCGGCTCGACCAGCCGCCACCGCTCGCCGTGCAGCAGCGCCGTCTCGATCAACGCGAACCGGGCGTCCACCGCGGACCGGTCGTCGCCGCTCGCGTCGGCCTGCGCGGCGATCCGCTCCAGCTCCACCAGCCGGGCCGGGCCGTCGGGCAGGTCCCGGGCGTCGGCGAGCGCGGCGGTCAGCTCGCGGTTGCGCGGTGCCGGCCCACGGTTGCGCCCGACCAGGTCGGCGAGGTCGCCCAGGCCGCCGGGTCGCCGCTCGCCTGGCCCGGTCACGCCACGACCCCGCCGGGGAGCTGGCGGACCCCGGCGGCGAGTTGACAGCCGGCGGTGATGCCGCAGTCGAGCAGCTGGTCGAGCTGGTGCGGAGTCACCCCCCGCTCCAGGTCGGTGATCACCTCGCCGCAGATCCGGGCCCGACCGCTGTCGTCGACGTGCACGAACGCCTTCGGCCAGAGTTGGTCGTGGTTCCACCCGTTGCAGAACTCGTAGAGCGCCGGAACCTGCTCGATCGGGAAGGTCGGCGCGACCATGGTGCGGATCTGGAGCAGTTCCCCGGCGGCGCCCAGCCGGAGGAACCAGATCAGGTTGTCCTCCCAGCGGCCGACCAGATCGCCGTCGGAGTCCGGCGTGACGACGTACCCACGGTTGCCCAGCACCGCGGCGATCAGCTCGCCGGTCAGCGGCCGCAGCCGCCGCGGGTGCCCGGCCAGCGGGTCGTCCGGACCGTCCTCGATTCCCGGCGACGCCATCGGGCATCCCTTCTGAGGCAGATATCACGGCTTGCAGCGGAGTCCGTGCTGCGACGCGCGGACACGACCCGGAAAAGCGGCGTTCTGCCGGGCCGCGCCGTTACGGTGATGCTATGGCGGGCCGTACCTCTCAGGCGAGCCGGCGGCGCGGCGCGTCGCCGCGCGGTGCGACGAACACTCGCGCCCGTCAACCGGCGAAGAAGACCCGCGCCCCGGTCCGTCGCCGCACCCGGCCCTCCCGCCCCGGCCCCGCCGTCTACGTCGGACGGGCGGTCGGTGCGTTGTGGATGGGGCTGGCGCACGGCGTCGGCTGGGCGTTCCGGGCGGCCGGCCGGCAGGCGGCCTCGGCCCGCGACCTGGACCCGGAGCACCGGCGCGACGGCGCCGGGCTGCTGCTCTTCGGGCTGGCCCTGCTCAGCGCGGTGGGGATCTGGTTCTCCGGCGCCGGCCCGGTGGGTGCGCAGCTGGCCGACACGGTCCGGCTCTTCCTCGGCGCGATCTCCGTCGTGGTGCCGGTGCTGCTGATGATCGGCGCCTGGCGGCTGATGCGTCAGCCCGGCGACCCCGAGCACCGTGGCCGCGGGCTGGTCGGCTGGGGTTCCATGCTGATCGCCACCGCCGCCGTGCTGCACATCGGGCAGCAACCGGTCGACCCGGGCCAGCGTGACTTCGCCGGCGGCCTGGTGGGCGCCGGGGTCGGCAGCATGTTGGAGCGCGCGGTGACCGCCTGGGTCGCCGTGCCGCTGCTCATCCTGCTGCTGCTCTTCGGCCTGCTGGTGGTCACCGCGACGCCGATCAACAAGATCCCGGAGCGGCTCGGTCTGCTGGCCGGCACGCTGGTCGCCGCACCGTCCACCCCGGACGCCGAGGAGACTCCGGTGAAGCCGGCGCGCAAGCGGCCCGCGAAGCGGGTGCCGCCGCCGCTCGACCCCGACGACTTCGACGACGACCTCGAGGGCGCCGACCTCCAGGAAACCCTCGTGCTGCCGCGCAAGGCGCCGGGCAAGGTGCCGGCCAGCCGCCGGCCGGTGGAGCCGCCGGAGCACTCGCCGGCGCCCCCGACCCGGGCCGAGCAGCTCGCACTGACCGGCCTCGCCGGCGACTACACCCTGCCGCCGGCCAACATGCTGAGCGGCGGTGCGGCGCCGAAGACCCGGAGCAAGGCCAACGACGAGGTCATCGCCGCGCTCACCGGCGTCTTCGACCAGTTCGACGTGGACGCCGCGGTGACCGGCTTCACCCGCGGTCCGACGGTCACCCGCTACGAGGTCGAGCTGGGTCCGGGCGTCAAGGTCGAGCGGATCACCCAGCTCTCCCGCAACATCGCGTACGCGGTGAAGTCGCCGGACGTGCGGATCCTCAGCCCGATCCCGGGCAAGAGCGCGGTCGGCGTGGAGATCCCCAACACCGACCCGGAGAATGTGGCGCTCGGCGACGTCCTGCGCTCCCGGACGGCGACCAGCGACCACCACCCGATGGTGGTGGCGCTCGGCAAGGACATCGAGGGCGGCTACGTGGTCGCCAACCTGGCCAAGATGCCGCACATCCTGATCGCCGGCGCGACCGGCGCGGGCAAGTCGTCCTGCCTCAACACGCTGCTGGTGTCGATCCTCACCCGGGCCACCCCGGACGAGGTGCGGCTGCTGCTGATCGACCCGAAGCGGGTCGAGATGACCGGCTACGAGGGCATCCCGCACCTGGTCACCCCGATCGTGACCAACGCGAAGAAGGCGGCCGACTCGCTCGACTGGGTCGTCCGCGAGATGGACATGCGCTACGACGACCTCGCCGCGAACGGGGTCCGGCACATCGACGACTTCAACCGCAAGGTGCGCAACGGCGAGATCAAGGCCCCGCCCGGCAGCGAGCGGGAGATGCGGCCGTACCCGTACCTGCTGGTGATCGTGGACGAGTTGGCCGACCTGATGATGGTCGCCCCGCGCGACGTCGAGGATTCGGTGGTCCGGATCACCCAGCTGGCCCGGGCCGCCGGCATCCACCTGGTGCTCGCCACCCAGCGCCCCTCGGTCGACGTGGTGACCGGCCTGATCAAGGCCAACGTGCCGTCCCGGCTGGCCTTCGCCACCTCGTCGCTGGCCGACTCCCGGGTCATCCTCGACCAGCCCGGCGCGGAGAAGCTCCTGGGCCGCGGTGACGGGTTGTTCCTGCCGATGGGCGCCTCGAAGCCGATCCGGATCCAGGGCGCCTGGGTCACCGAGCGCGAGATCGCCGACGTGGTCAAGTTCTGCAAGGACCAGCGGGAGCCGGAGTTCCGGCCGGACGTGCTGGCCCCGGCGCAGGAGAACAAGAAGAAGATCGACGAGGACATCGGCGACGACCTCGACCTGCTCGTGCAGGCGGTCGAGCTGGTGGTCACCTCGCAGTTCGGCTCGACCTCGATGCTCCAGCGCAAGCTCCGGGTGGGCTTCGCCAAGGCGGGCCGGCTGATGGACCTGATGGAGACCCGGGGCGTGGTCGGGCCGTCCGAGGGCTCCAAGGCCCGCGACGTGCTGGTCAAGCCGGACGAGCTGGAGGAGGTCCTGGTCGGCCTCCGTGGCGGCGATGACTGACGTGGCGCCACTGGCCGAGGAGATCTTCCCGATCCTCACCACCGGGGACCTCCCGGCGGCGCTGCGCTTCTACCGGGACCTGCTGGGCGGCACGGAGACCTACCGCTTTCCCGAGTCGGGGGAGCCGGCCTACGTCGCGCTGAGCCTCGGCACCGGTCAGCTCGGCATCGGCCGGCAGGACGAGCCGGGCACGCTGACCAACGACCGGGTGACGCTCTGGGTCTACGTGGCCGACTGCGCCGCCGCCGTGGACCGGCTGCGGGCCGCCGGCGTGACCGTGGTCGCCGAGCCGGCGGCACAGCCGTGGGGCGAGCGGATGGCGGCGGTGCTCGACCCGGACGGCAACCGGGTGCTGGTGGCCGACCGAGGCTGACCCCGGACAGCATCGGGCCCGCCGGCGTGCGGCGGGCCCGATGTCGTGGTGGATCAGGAGTTGAGGATGGCGGCGGCGATCACGGTGCCGAGGATCGCCCCGACCACGCTGGCCGCGGCGGCGTACCAGCCGAGCGGCTTGTCGCCGAGCACCGCGCCCACGATGCCCAGGATCAGCCCGAGCACGCCGAAGATCAGCGGAGACACGAAGATCGCGAGGACGGCGAAGACGAACGCCACGATCGTGCAGATGCGGGCGGCGCTGCTGCGGGGTCGGGCGGTGGTGGGAATGTCGGCCATGATGTCCTCCATGGTGAGAGCCTTGTCGGTCGCGGCCCTGACTACCCATTCCGGCCGTCCGATACGCATCCGGGTCGATACCGGCCCTGTGGCCGAGCGGTTTCCGGTCGTCGGCCGCCTCAGTGGAAGATCTTCAGGCCGACCACGCCGGCGATGACCAGCAGCAGGCAGGCGATCCGGGGCAGGCTGGCCGACTCGTGCAGCGCCACCATGCCCACCACGGTGGTGCCGACCGCGCCGATGCCGACCCAGACGGCGTAGCCGGTGCCGACCGGGATGTCGCGCAGCGCGTACGCCAGGCCGGCCATGCTCAGCACCAGCGTCACCGCGAAGACCGCCGACGGCACGGGGCGGCTGAACCCGGCGCTGCGGTCCAGGGCGATCGCCCACGCGGTCTCGAGCAGTCCGGAGATCACCAGCACGATCCAGGCCATCGCGTCACCTCTGCGGGGAGCGCCCGGACCACCGGGGCCGGGACGAGTCGGGTCTGTACGTCAGCCGGGGCGTCTTCACCTGACCGGGTACGCCCACCGCTCGTCCGGGGTGGCCGAACCGGGCCACCGCAGCCGACGGTAGCACCGGGCGTGGCCGCCGCCGGGCCGGACCGGGGTGGACCCCTCCCGACACGCCGGGGCGGAGTGAACAAAGCCACCGCGCGTTGACCTGAAGCTGACTTCAGCTTGCAGGATTGCCGTCATGACCGTGCTCTTCACCGACTCCGACGTGTCCGCCGCGCTGGACGCCGCCACCACGGTCGACGCCATGCGCGCCGCCGTGCTGGCCGCGTACGACGGTCGGCTGGTCGCCCCGCCGCGCGCCTCGGCCTCGCTGGGTGGGGGCCGGATGGTGCTGACCGCCGGGCACCTCACCGGCGAGTGGTACGGCTACCGCTCGTACGACACCTTCGGCCACCCGGAGTCCGAGCAGTTGGTGGTGCTGCACGACGGACGTACCGGGGCGGTGCGGGCGGTGGCGGTCGGCGAGGAGCTGGGCTCGCGGCGCACCGGCGGCCTGGGGGGTGTGGCGGTGGACGCGCTGGCCCGACCCGACGCGGTGACGCTCGGCGTGATCGGCTCCGGCCGGCAGGCCTGGACGCAGGTGTGGGCCGCCGCAGCGGTGCGCCCACTGCGCGAGGTGACCGTGCACAGCCGCTCGGCCGCCCGCCGGGAGGCATTCGCCGCCCGGGTCCGCGCCGAGCTGGACGTACCGGCCCGAGCGGTCGACTCGGCCCAGGCGGCGGTCCGCGACCGCGACATCGTGGTGCTCGCCACCACCAGCGAGGCACCGGTGCTCGACGCCGCCCACCTGGCCCCGGGCACCCACGTCAACGCGGTCGGCTTCAAGCAGCACGACCGCGCCGAGTTCGGGCTCGATTTGCTCGACAGCGCCGCTCTCCTGGTCACCGACTCGCCCGCTCAGGCGGCCGCGTACGACCCGCCGATGCTCGCCGCGCTGCCCGCGTACGCCGGACGGCTGCATGACCTGGGCGCGGTGCTCGCCGGGGCGGTCCCCGGCCGGACCGACGCGGACCAGATCTCCGTCTTCTGCTCCACCGGCCTGGCCGGCACCGAGGTCTACCTGCTCGACCGGCTGGCCCGGGTGGGTGCCGCGACGGGCTGACCGGTAAGGCCCCGGCAGCCCTCGGACGCCAGCGCGGGCGGTCTGTCCGAACAGTGGACGGTCGCATGGGTGACAGGGCTGAGTTGCTGGCTCGGGGAACCGATCATGATGGGTGCGACGCCGTGATGCGCGCGGCGCAGCAACCCGAACGTGAGGTGACATGAACCTCGGGCTGGTGCTGATAGCCGTCCTGGTGGTGCTCGTCGTCGTGCTGCTGATCGTCGCGATCGGCGGCTACAACCGACTCGTCCGGTTGCGGGCCCAGGTCCAGGCGTCCTGGGCGCAGGTCGACGTCCAGCTGAAACGCCGGCATTCCCTGGTCCCCAACCTGGTGGCGACGGTGCAGGGCTATGCGGCGCACGAGCGGGCGACGCTGGAGGCGGTGACCAACGCGCGTGCCGCGGCGGCGACGGCGTCTGGCGGTGGGGCGGCGCGGGTCGACGCCGAGGGCACCCTGACAGCGGCGCTCGGGCGGCTCTTCGCCGTCGCGGAGGCCTACCCGCAGCTGCGCGCGAGTGAGAACTTTGCCGAGCTTCAGCGCGAACTGGCCGCCACCGAGGACAAGATCGCCTACGCGCGGCAGTTCTACAACAGCGCCGTCCAGTCGCTCAACACCGCCGTGCAGACCCTGCCGACCAATATCGTCGCCGGAGTGGGCGGCTTCCGTCCGGAGCCGTACTTCGCCGCGACCGGCGCGGAGCGCGCCGACGTCTCCGTCCAGTTCTAGCCGCCGCCGCGATGGACGTTCCCGACCCCGTCATCGAGATCGGCCTGCCGTTCGCGAGTCTCGCCGTCTGGGCCGCGGTCTACTGGATCACCCGGCTTGCCAGCCGACCGGCCGCCGTGACCCCCGCACCCGCGGCCATGGAGTTCCCCGGCCAGGAGCCACCGGCGGTGGTCAGCCTGCTGGCCAACCGGTGGCGGATCACCGTCGACGCCGCCGAGTCCACCCTGCTCGACCTCGCCGCGCGCCACTACCTGGAGCTGCGCCAGACCGGCCCGGACCCGCGCCACACCACGGTGCACCTGGCTGGCCGCGCTCCCGAGGACCTCAACCGGTACGAGCGGCAGGTCTTCGACCGGGTGGCCGAACGCGCGGTCGACGGGGTGGTGCCGTTGACCGCACTGGGGTTCGCCGACGCCGGACGGTCCGCCGCCTGGTCCAAGCGATTGCGTCGATCGGTCCTGGCCGACGCCCGGCGGCTCGGGCTCTCCCGCCGGCGGTTCTCCCGCACCCTGGTCGTCCTGCTCAGCGTGCTCGGCGGTGTCGCCGGCGCCGGGGTCGCGGCCGGCGCCTGGCATTACGTGACCCGCTCCGGCGAGGACCAGTTCGGGTTCGTCGCCGCGTTCCTCGTCACCACGGTCGCGCTCGCCGGCGTCGCGGTCCGCGACCTGGGGGAGCGCGACACCCCGACCGGCCGGACCGTCGCCGCCCGCTGGCTGGGCCTGCGCGCCTGGCTCGCCGGGCACGAGTCCTTCGCGGACCTGCCCCCGGCCGCCGTCGCGGTCTGGGACCGCTACCTGGCGTACGGTGCCGCGCTCGGCGTCACCCGGGTGGCCTCGCACGTGATCGACCTCGGCATGGCCGACCGGCGTCGCCTCTGGTCGTCGTACGGGGGCCGTTGGCGGCGGGTCAGCGTCAGCTATCCGGGTGGTCTTCCCCGGTACGGCCAGGCGCTGGGCTGGATCGTCTTCCGTGCCCTGATCGCCGCTCTGCTGGGCTGGACGTTCGCCCGGGTGGTCGGCGGGTTGTTCCTCGACTCGGCCGGGCAGTCGTCGAGCGATGGGCGGGCGTCATGGACGCGGCTCGCCGAGGCCGGTCCGGTCACGCTCGGCATCGTCGCCCTCGGGTTCGCGCTGCTCGGCCTCGCCGGATACCTCCTCCTCCGGGCACTGCTCGACCTGGTCGCCCCGGCCACGGTCACCGGCGAGGTGCTCTGGCACCAGGTCTGGCAGCGGCAGAGTTCCGACGACGGTCCGGGGCGGCCGATCAACCATCACCTCGTCATCGACGACGGCCACGGTGACCAGCTTCGCGCCTGGATCCTGCCGCAGCAGATCGCCGGTGAGTGCCGGCTCGGTGACGTGGTCACCGCCCGGGTCCGGCCGTGGACCCGGCGGGTGATCGGGGTGGGCGTCCAGCGGGCCGCGCCCGAGCCCGCCGATCTCGGTGCGGACGCCGACGACGAGACCTTGGCCGACGCCGATCTGCCCGCCACCGCGACTCACGCCGCGGTCCGGCCGGACCGGCTGCTCACCGCCGCGGAGGTGAGCGCGGCGACCGGTCGGCGGGTGTCGTTGGCGCGGGCGGAGGGGACCGCCGGCCAGGTGCGGGGAATGGCCGCGTTCGTCGACGGCAGGGGAGCCACCGTGCTCGGTCTTCACGTCGGGCGGGGAGTGACGGCGCAGTTCAACATGACGCTCGGCCGGGCCACCGGTACGCCGCTGCCCGGTGTGGGTGACGAGGCGTACGCCGGCCCGGACCGGGTGGTCGGCCGGCGCGGTGACCTTGTGCTGCTCCTGCTCCGCGGGCCGGGCGGCGGCGGGATCGAGGCCGCCCAGCTGTCCGGTCTGCTCGCCACCGCTCTCTCCCGGCTGCCGAGCGAGCCCGCCCCGCAGCCCAGCGGGGCCGGCTGAGGGGTGGGCCGGGCAGCCGAGCCGGTTGCGCGGCCGGGCCTTTCGCCAGGCCGCCGGGCAGCCCACGTGCGTGGGACCACCTGATCGGCCCGGTACCCTCGGAGGGTGTCTGCCATCTCCTCTTCCGACAACTCCAGCTCGCCGCGTCTCGCGCCGCGCCGCGACCCGGAGCTGTCGTCCGCCGCCGCGGGCCGCCGCGTCGCCCTGCTGACATTGGGCTGTGCCCGCAACGAGGTCGACTCGGAGGAGCTGGCCGCGCGGCTGCACGCCGACGGTTGGCAGGTCACCACCGACGGCGAGGGGGCCGACGTGGTGGTCGTCAACACCTGCGGCTTCGTGGAGAAGGCCAAGCAGGACTCGATCCAGACCCTGCTGGCCGCCGCCGGGACCGGCGCCAAGGTGGTCGCCGCCGGCTGCATGGCCGAGCGGTACGGCCGGGAGCTGGCCGACAGCCTCCCCGAGGCGCAGGCGGTACTCAGCTTCGACGACTACCCGGAGATCGCCGCCCGGCTGGACGCGGTGGTGGCCGGCGAGACGGTGACCGCGCACACCCCGCGCGACCGCCGTGAACTGCTGCCGCTCACCCCGGTGAAGCGTCGCGAGGCGGCGGTGTCGCTGCCCGGGCACGGCACGCTGGCCCGGACGGCCGTGGAGACCGACGAGCACACCCCGGCGCACCTGCGCCAGGTGCTGCGCCGCCGGCTGGACACCGGTCCGGTCGCCTCGCTCAAGCTGGCCAGCGGCTGCGACCGCCGCTGCGCGTTCTGCGCCATCCCCGCCTTCCGCGGCGCTTTCGTCTCGCGTACGCCGGACGAGCTGCTCGCCGAGGCGGAGTGGCTGGCCAAGACCGGGGTCCGGGAGTTGGTGCTGGTCAGCGAGAACTCGACGTCGTACGGCAAGGACCTGGGCGACCCGCGGGCGCTGGAGAAGCTGCTTCCGCAGCTCGCCGGGGTCGACGGCATCGTCCGGGTGCGGGTGAGCTACCTCCAGCCGGCCGAGACCCGGCCCGGCCTGGTCGAGGCGATCGCCACCACGCCGGGTGTGGCGCCCTACTTCGACCTGTCGTTCCAGCACTCCAGCGAGCCGGTGCTGCGCCGGATGCGCCGGTTCGGCTCCACCGACCGCTTCCTGGAGCTGCTGGCCGGCGCCCGGTCGCTCGCCCCCGAGGCGGGGGCGCGGAGCAACTTCATCGTCGGCTTCCCGGGCGAGACCCGCGCCGACGTCAGCGAGCTGGTCCGGTTCCTCACCGAGGCGCGGCTCGACGCGATCGGCATGTTCGACTACAGCGACGAGGACGGCACCGAGGCCGCCGGGCTGCCCGGCAAGGTCTCCGCCGCCACCATCAAGCGTCGCTACGACCGGCTCAGCGCGCTCGCCGACGAGCTCTGCTCGCAGCGGGCCGAGGAGCGGCTCGGCTCGACGGTCGAGGTCCTGGTCGACTCGGTCGACGACGGTGTCGTCGAGGGGCGGGCGGCGCACCAGGCCCCCGAGGTGGACGGCTCCACCACGCTGGTCGCCCCCGAGGGCGGCGGTGTCGATCTCTCCGCGCTGCGTCCCGGCGACCTGGTCCGGGCGACGGTGACCGGTACCGAAGGCGTGGATCTGCTCGCCGTACCGGATGAGATGATCTCGGCGGCGCCCGGCGCGGCACGGTGACGGCGGGCCCGGACGAGGCGGGGAGGGCACGCGGTGGGGTACCGGGAACGCCACGGCGGAGGACGGCGGTGACCGGGGCGACCGAGTCGACGCCGGCCCGGGTGGTCCGTGCGGTTCCGCTGCTCAACGCGGCCAACGCGCTGACCGCGCTGCGCCTGCTGCTGGTACCGGTCTTCGCGGCCACCGTGGTCGCCTCTCAGATGACGCACGCCGGCTGGCAGATGGCGGCCTGTCTGATCTTCGCGATCGCCTCGGCGACCGACCTGGTCGATGGTTGGATCGCCCGCCGCTTCGGGCTGGTCACCTCGGTCGGCAAGGTGGCCGACCCGATCGCCGACAAGGCGCTCACCGGCGCCGCCCTGGTGCTGCTCAGCTGGTACGACCGGCTGCCCTGGTGGGTGACGGCGGTCATCCTGGTCCGCGAACTCGGCATCACCGCGCTGCGGTTCTGGGTGATCCGGCACGGCGTGATTGCGGCCAGCCGTGGCGGCAAGATCAAGACTGCGCTCCAGATCCTCGCCATCGCCTGGTACTTCTGGCCGATGCCCGACGCCCTCGCACCGGTCGGCCCCTGGATCATGGCCGCGGCGGTCCTGGTGACGGTGGTCACCGGTTTCGACTACATCGCTCAGGCCGTCCGCCTGCGCCGCCCGCGCCCCTGACCCGCCTCCAGCGCTGCGTCGCGTCGACCCCGGCGTTGACGTGCGGGAAAACCTGGTTCACCTCATGATCCACCGAACTGGGGCAGGATGGCTGGTCGGGAGCCGGTCGGGTTGATTGGACGCCGGAGGGGGAAGGGCGGGGGCATGGAGAGCGACGCCAACGGCGAGCGGCCGGTCGGCAGCCCGGCGGCGGGAGTGGTGCACAGCCTGGCCGAACGGCACGAGACGCTGGCCACCGTCGAGTCGCTCACCGGCGGGCTGCTCGCCGCCGCCGTCGTGGAGATCGCCGGGGTCAGTGGGGTCTACCGGGGCGGCCTGGTGGTCTACGCGACCGAGCTGAAGGCGGAGCTGGCCGGGGTGCCGACCGGGCTGCTGGTTGAGCGTGGCCCGGTCGACCCGGACGTGGCGGTGGCGCTGGCCGAGGGAGGCCGGCGCCGCTGCGGTGCCGACTGGGGGGTGGCCACCACCGGCGTGGCCGGTCCGGAGCCCCAGGACGGCAAGCCGGTCGGGCTGGTCTACACGGCGGTGGCCGGGCCGCACGGCACCGTCGTCCGGCAGCTCGACCTCGACGGCGGTCGGGACCACATCCGCTCCGCCGCCGTGATCGAGGCGCTGCGGCTGCTGGCCGAGCGGATCCGCGAGGCGGACGTGGCTGACGCCGAGGCGGCCGAGGCCGACCCGGCGGCCGTCGGCCACTGAAGCGGCGCCGGGCGGATCTGACGGGCGGGGCGGGATGTCGGCGGGCCCGGCAACGGGTACGGTTGCGGGAAGGCTCCGGTGGTCGGGGCCGGCGCGGTCCGCCGCGTCCGGTCGTGCGGTCGCCCGGAGCGAGTTCAGCCCTCAGGGGGAGGTGCGATGGTCCTGCTACGCCGGGTGATCGGTGACGCACTGCGGGCGCGCCGGCAGGGGCAGCAGCGCACCCTGCGCGAGGTCTCCTCCGCCGCCAACGTCAGCCTCGGCTATCTCTCCGAGATCGAGCGCGGCCAGAAGGAGCCGTCCAGCGAGCTGCTGGCGGCGATCTGCGACGCGCTCGGCGCGCGCCTCTCCGAGCTGCTGCGTGAGGTCAGCGACACCGTCGCGCTCGCCGAGCAGATGCCCAACGTGCTGGTCCCGGTGCACGACGAGCCGGCCGAGCCCGCCAAGGTGCCGGCGGGTGCGGTGGCCAGGTCCGCCGGCCGGGGCGTCCGCCAGGTCAGCGCGGACGGCAAGGTCGCCGTCTCGGTCCGCCAGGACTCGCCGCTCAAGGCCACCCTGCGAAGCACCCGGGTCCGCTCCGCGAAGCGCGACCGCGACGTGGTCTGCGCCGCCTGATTCCCGCCCGCACGCACGCCATGGCCGGCATCGCCCGGTCCGCGTAGGCTTGATCGCGGAGGGTGTCGGCCCGTCGGCTCGCCGGTACGGGTGCCGGTCTGGCGCTCGGCTGGGACGATGGAGAGGCTGCCGCGCCAGGGCGGGGTCGTCCCACCCGGCATCGTCGAGGCGGAGCGACGTTACTGAGGGGACCGCGGAGATGGCCAACCCGTTCGTCAAGGGGTGGAAGTACCTGATGGCGCTCTTCGGCGCCCGGATCGACGAGCACGCGGACCCGAAGGTTCAGATCCAGCAGGCCATCGAGGAGTCGCAGCGCCAGCACCAGGCGCTCGTCCAGCAGGCCGCCGCGGTGATCGGCAACCAGCGCCAGCTGGAGATGAAGCTCTCCCGGCAGATGTCCGAGGTCGAACGCCTCCAGGCCAACGCCCGGCAGGCGCTGGTCCTGTCCGACCAGGCCCGGACCCGGGGCGACGAGGCCGAGGCGGGGCGCTACGAGCAGTCCGCGCAGACCCTGGCCACCCAGCTGGTCACCGCCGAGCAGGCCACCGAGGACCTGAAGACCCTGCACGACCAGGCGCTCGGCGCGGCAGCTCAGGCCCGCCGGGCGGTCGAGAACAACTCGATGATCCTCCAGCAGCGCCTCGCCGAGCGCACCAAGCTGCTCAGCCAGCTGGAGCAGGCCAAGATGCAGGAGAGCGTGGCCCGCTCGCTGGAGTCGATGTCGGCGCTCACCGCCCCCGGCACCACTCCCTCGCTGGACGAGGTGCGGGACCGGATCGAGCGCCGCTACGCCAACGCGATGGGCCGCGCCGAGCTGGCCGGCAACTCGGCCGAGGGCCGGATGCTCGAGATCCAGAAGGCGACGCTCGACTCGGCCGGCTCGGCCCGGCTGGAGCAGATCCGGTCGAGCATGGCCGGCGAGCAGCTCGGCGCGCAGCAGCGGCCGGCCGCGGAGCAGCCGACGCCGGCCGGGCCGGCCACCGATCCGGCCGCCGCGGCCCGGCTCGACGAGCTCCGGGCCAGCATGGCCCGCGAGCGGGGCACCGGAGACACCACCGCCGCCGGCTGAGCGGCCGGTCCGAGGAGGTCAGGGTGGCAGACGAGCGTACGCGGCACTTCCGGCGGCTGAGCCGGCTGCGCCGCTCCGCCCGGCGGTGGAGCGTGCTGGCCGGCGGGCTCGGCGGCGCGGCGGTCGTGCTGACCCCGTACGCCGGGCTCGGGCTGCCCGACGCGGCCTGGGTGGGTGCCGCGGGCAGCGCGGTGGCGCTCGCCGCCTGGCGCTGGATCGACCTGCGGGCGCTGGCCGCCCAGCCGGCGCCGCCGGCGCTCGACCCGGCGGAGGCCGCCGCCCGCTCCCGGGCCCGGCTGGTCGCCGCCGTCGAACGCCTTCCGATCGGCCCCGGCGTGCTGTCCGAGGTACGGCGGGTCCGTGCCCGGGTGGCGCTGCGTGGCACCGGCGCGGCCGCGTCGTGGGCCCGGCTGGACCGGGCGGCGCTCACCCTCGCCGGGATGGCGAACCGGCTGACCGGGATCGCCGAGCCGGCCGCGCTGGAGGCCGCCGCCGCCGACCGGTCGCTGCGGGACCTCGCCCACCGGGTGGCGAGCGTGGAACGGGCGCTGCGCCTCGCCCCGGTCGACGCCCGGCCGCCGCTGGCCGACGCGCACCGGGTGCTCACCGAGCAGCTGGAGAGCGGCGTCGCCGCGTACGAGCGGCTGGTGGTGGCCGCCGCCGGCTACGTGGCCGAGGACGCCCGTCCCGACGGCCCGCACCCGGCCGCGTCCCGGCTGACCGAGGCGACCGACCTGCTGCACGGCGTGGCCGCGGCGCTGGCCGAGCTGCGCGCGGTCGGTGACACGCTGCGCGCTCCCACCCGCTGACCGTCCGTCCCGGGTCACGGCGGCGTGGTGATCGCGACCGGGGCGGTGAACGGTGAGCTGCCGACCACGTTGAACGCCCGGATCCGGTAGTGGTACGTCACACCGCGGGCCAGCCCCGTGTTGGTGAAGCCGCGTCCGCTCACCGTGAAGGTGGCCACCTCCTGGCCGAACGCCGGGTCCAGCGCCCGCTGCACGATGAACCCCGAGCCCGGCCCGGCGGCGGCGCCGGGCGCCCAGCCCAGGATCACCGTCGCGGTGTCCGGTCCCGGCGTGGCGGCGGTGCCGCTCACCGAGGTCGGCGTGGCCGGCGCCGGTGGCGTGGTCACCGCGGCCACCGTCGACCAGGGTGAGGCCGCGCCGAGGTAGGTGGTCCGCACCCGGTAGTAGTACGTGGTGTCCGGGGCCACGGCGGCGTCCAGGTGGTTGTCGCCGACGCCGATTGCGGTGGTGCCCGGGCCGCTGGTGAAGGTCGGGTTGGTGGCCCGCTGCACGTCGATGCCGGTGGCGAAGGAGCGGTTCGCCCAGCGCACCGAGATTCGCAGCGGTGCGGCCGGCGGTACCGCCGCGGTCACCCCGGCCGGGGCGGTGAGCTGCACCGACGCCGGCACGCTGTTCGACCAGGACGAGCAGCTGACCGCGTTCTCGGCCCGGATCCGGTAGTGGTAGGTGACGCCGGGGGTGACCGTGGCGTCGGTGTAGCGGGTCGCGGTGGCGGCCACGGTGATCGTGGTGAGCCCGTCGGTGAAGGTGGCGTCGGTGGCCCGCTGCAGCAGGTGGCTGGTGGCCGGGGGGCGACCGCCGTTGCCGGTCCAGGCCAGCGCGATCGCCGGCAGCGCGGTGGCCGAGCCGGGGGCGGGGGTGGCGGTCAGCCCGGTGGGTGCCCGGGGCGAGACCCGCAGCACGAGCGGCCGGCTCATCCCCAGGTCACGGTGCCCGGCGAGCTGGGTGTGCCAGCGGTACTCCCAGCCGAGGTTGACCAGCTGGTTGACCACCAGCGCGGGCCGGCCGTCGACCGGGCTGACCGGGGTCGAGCCGGTCCTGGCGCCGGCCGGACGTGACGGGTCGAGCAGCCGGACGCTGTCGCCGACCTTGAACGGCAGGACCGGGGCGATCGGGCGCAGCGCCACGATCACGTCCTCCCGGGGGTTGACCCGGACGACCTCCTTCCAGCCCAGCTCACCGCCGTCGGGCGGCCGGATCGTGCCGTCCCAGCCGACCCGGTTGACCACCTGGAGGTCGCAGCCGTCCAGGCGGATCGGCTCGGTCTGCCGGCTGTTGCCCACGATCCGCCAGAGCTGGGTGCCGTCGGCCGGGGCGCCGACGGGGACCGCTGGGTCGGCGGCGAAGAGGATCTCGGTAGCCGGGTCGGTGGTGCCGAGGGGCAGGGTGGCGGGGGTGAGCGGGCCGGCGTGCGGGTGGGCGACGCCGAGCCGACCGGCGAGCCGGCCGTGGCCGGGCTCGAAGATCTGCTGCACGGCCTTGACGGCGATCGGCACGGTGACCGGGGCGGCGCCGCCGGGCGGGGTGAAGGCGACCGTGGTGGCGTGCACCGGCACCACCGTCGCCATCGTCGTCCGGGTGCCGATCGCCGGGTCGTAGGCCGGCTGCGGCACGATCGGCGGGCGCTGGCTGGCCGCGTACGCGCGGGGCAGCCGTTCCCGGAGCCGGGTCAGGTCATACGGCTGCGCCGGGGTGCCGTTGACCCGGAACTGGAGCAGGGTGCGGGTGTTCGGGCCGTAGCCGGGGCGGGTGGCGGGTGCGCCGCCCTCGACGGTCCGGTCCGGCCCGTCGGTGTGGTGGTCGTAGCGCGGGTCGAAGCCGGGCAGCGGGGCGGGGCAGTCGTTGTAGAGGATCAGGGTGCCGCCCGGGGGCACGGCGGAGAAGTCCACCACGACGTCGGCCCGCTCGCCGGGGGCGAGCAGCAGGGCGTGCCCGTCGACGTTCAGCACGGTGGGGTCACGCCGGTCGTACCGGTAGCCGACCGGCCGGTTCGGGATCACCACCGGGGTGGGCAGCAGCCCACCGTCGTTGCCCACCTGGATCAGCTCGGGCCCGGCCGCGTCCGGGTCCGGCACCCCGCCGTCGCGCCCGTCGACCGGCCACTGTGCGGGCCGGCCGGGGGCCCGCACCGCCGGCACCATCGGCACCTCCCCGGCGTCGGCGTCGAGCAGGTTGCCCTCGTCGTCCCACATCGGCGCGTCCGAGCGGGCCCGGTAGAGCTGGAGGTTGAGGCTGCGGTCCAGGCAGGCGTTGAGGATCCGGAACCGGTACGTGCGGGGCTGCACCTCCAGGTAGGGGTAGGCGACCCCGTTGACCAGCGGGGTGTCACCGAACGTCTCGGGCACCGCGCTGGGGTGCGGCACGCCCGGCGTCAGCGGTGGCTCCTCGGCGGCGGCCACCGGGTCGTGATGCGGGTTCGGCACCGGCCCGGGGTGCCCCGTCCCGGTCCCGTTCGGGTCGGTGGCCGCGCGCGGGTGGCCGTCGAGGTCGGGACCACCGTCCGTCGCGGTACGCGACCACGGCCCGTAGTCCCAGCGGCCGGTCGGGTTGAGCCCGCCGCCGCGGTACGGGTTCTGCCGGGGCTGGTAGACGTGCGGGTGCCAGAGGCTGCCCCGGGAACCCCAGCGGTCCCGGTCCCAGGTCGGATCCTCGCCGGCGAGCTGGGTGTCGTCCGGCACGAAGGTCTTGTCCTGGATCACCAGCGGCAGCTCGTCCTCGGGCAGCACCCCGTCGGCGACGAGCTGCTCCTCGGCCGGGTCGGTGAGCAGGTAGAGCGCGAGCTGTCCGGAGTAGACGGTCAGCCGGGCCAGGCCGACGGTGTTGTCGTGGAACCACATCAGCCGGCCGCTCTGCTCGTTCGGGTAGTAGAGCGTGGTGGCGCCGGCTCCGGGCGGTGGCATGTCCGGGACGTGGGTCAGTCCGGTCCCGTTCGGGTACGGGGTGATCTCGCCGGCCGGGGTGACCCACTGCCACGGGTTGCCCGCGCTGATCCAGCCGGTCTGTGCGCCGGCCAGGTGCAGCACCGCCCGGTTCTGCGGGTACGGCGCCGGGCCGTCCAGCGGCCCGATGCCGGCCCCCTCGACGCTCTCGTCGACCGGCAGGAAGAGTTCGCCGGCCCGGCCGGTGGGGAGCTGGTTGATGAACTTGATCCGGACCGGCCGGCCCCGGCGGGCCCGGATCAGCGGGCCGAGGAACCACGGCCGGCCGGGCGGTGCGACGGTGTTGTGCCCGGCCGGGTCGGTGCCGAGGTTGAGCTGCCGATAGCCGCGCAGCCGGGTGGCCGGCAGGTCCCGGTGCAGCCGCTGGGCGTACTGCTGCAGCCCGATCTCGTAGTAGTCGCAGCCCGGGTAGCTGATGGTGTCGGGCACCGCCACGGGCAGGTAGCCGCCCAGCTCGGTGCGGCCGAGCGGCCCGGGGCGCGGCAGCGCGTCGACGAACTTGCGCAGCCCGGTGCCGGCCAGCACCCGGTCGTCGGCGTCGCAGACCGGCCGCGGGCTGTGGGCGAAGTTCGGCACCGGGCCGAAGCACCGCGGCACGGCGGCGGGGTCCAGGCTCGCCGGTGCCGGGGCGGCAGCGCCCTCGGCGGTCCGGGCGGCCGGTACGGCGGCCGCCGCCCGGTCGGCCTCGACGGTGTGGCCGTTGGCGCCGCGCGCCGCGCGGTCGGTCCAGGTGGCCCGGAGTCTGCGAAACATCGCCATGGCTCTCCCCGGGGTCGGGGCGCGACCGTTGCCACCCCGGCGTGGCGACCCGGTCGGGCCGGCTCTGCTGACGATCGGTGAGCGTCCAAACGCAGCATGCGACGCCGACGGCCGGTTAGGAATTACCCAATCGTCCGTTTCTGGGCGGCGGGTGGGGTGGGCCCGGGCGGTCAGCCGGCCGGGAGTTCCGGTTGGCACCTCGGGCACCAGTAGGTGACCCGTTCACCCAGCTCCTGCTTGCGGATGGCGGTGCCGCAGCGGCGGCACGGCTGGGCGCGTCGGCCGTACACGTAGCTGGTCTGCCCCCGGTGCAGCGAGCCGGTGGTGCTCTGCGTCCAGCGCCCCCGGTTCGCCGCGAGCAGCTTCTGGGCGAGGGTCGCCAGGCCGGGCAGGTCGGGTACCGCGCGCACCGGCGTCCACGGCGAGAGGCCGCGCAGGAAGAGCAGCTCGCACTTGTAGAGATTGCCGATGCCGGCCAGGTTGCGCTGGTCGAGCAGCGCCTCGCCGATGGTGGCGTCCGGGTCGGCGGCCAGCCGACGGGCCGCCTCGGCCACCTCCCAGTCGGGGCCGAGCAGGTCGGGGCCGAGGTGGCCGACCAGGCTCTCCTCCGCCGCGGTGGGCAGCAGCGCCAGCTCGTGCAGGTGATAGCCGACCGCCACCGCCCCGGGGCTGCGCAGCACCACCCGGATCAGGTGCGCCGGCCGGGCGGACCAGCGTTCCCCGGGGGCGTACGCCCGCCAGGCGCCGTCCATCCGCAGGTGCGAGTGCAGCGTCCAGTGCCGCTCCCGCACCGGCTCGCCGGTGCCGGCGTCGGCCGGGGCGGCGTCGGTGGCCGGGGCGGCGTCGGTGGCCGGGGCGGCGGTGGTCGGGGCGGCGGTGGTCGGGGCGGTCAGGCGGAGCAGCAGATGCTTGCCGCGGCTGGCTGACTCACGCACGGTCCAGCCGGTCAGGTCCGTGGTGGCCAGCTGTGGAACCCGGAAGTCGCTCGCGGTCAGCGTCGCACCGGCCAGCGCGCGGTGCAGGACGCGGGCGGTGTTCCAGACGGTGTCGCCTTCGGGCATCCTCCCATCCTCTCTCGTCCGAGCCGCATTCGCATGTATCGCTATTTGTACCGTACTTCCGCTCGATCTCCCGATAAGGGGACTATCAGGGAGTTCTGAGGAGAATGCACATGAAAGTAGCTCGTTGTCGTGTCCGTCCCGCCGTCCTCGCCGCTACCCTCTCCCTCGCTCTCATCGTCGCGCTGGTGCCCGCCGCCGGCCCGGTACCGGCCGCGCCGACCCACGGCACCGCCCTCACCCTCGCTCCCGCCGCACCGACCGTCGACCGGTGGAGCATCGATCTCTCGGTCGTCGACGGCGACGACGTCAACGTGCGGCGTACCCCGGCCGGGCTCCGGCTGCGCGACGCCCGCCCGAGCCCGGCCCGGGCCGCCCGCAGCCCGCACAGCGCGGCAGCCGAGGGGATCCTGCTCACCGCGCCGCGCACCCTGTCGCGGCCGGTCACCCGGGTCCGGGCCGAGGTGACCGCGCGGACCGCCCCGGGCGCCACGGTGGAGGCCCAGGTGCGCGGCTGGCGCGCGAGCGGCTGGACCGAGTGGCGCAGCGCCGCCGCCGGAGCGGTCTTCGACCGGCCGGTCACCCGGGTGCAGACCCGGGTGGTGCTCACCGCCCGCGACGCCCGGGCCGCCGCCACGGTCACCGAGGTCCAGCTCAGCGCGGACTCGCGGGCCGCGGTCTCCGCCACCATCCCCGCGCGCACCTACCGGGTGTACGCGACCCGGATCGGGCTGGTCGGCGAGACCACCGCCAACGGGCGGATCGTCCAACCGCGGGACCACTTCGTCGCGCTGCCGTCCCGGCGCGGGCTCGCGCCGCAGAACAGCGGCGACTACACCGTCCGGGTCTGCACCACCACCGGCAGCCGCTGCGAGTACGCCCCGGTCTGGGACGTCGGGCCGTGGAACACCCGGGACGACTACTGGAACCCGAGCTGGGTCCGGGAGAACTGGAAGGACCTGCCGCAGGGCCGGCCCGAGGCGCAGGCCGCCTACCAGTCCGGTTACAACGGTGGGCGGGACCAGTTCGGCCGTACCGTGCTCAACCCGGCCGGCATCGACCTGGCCGACGGCACCTTCTGGGACGGGCTGCAACTCACCACGAACGCCTGGGTCGACGTGGCCTACCTGTGGACCGGTGGCGGATCGCGTGGCGTGGTCGGCGACGGGCCACTCAACATCCGTAGCGGCGCGGGCACCGGCTACGCGGTCCGGGGACTGGCCGCCCGCTACGCCAACGTGCCGATCGAGTGCTACGTGACCGGCCAGTCGGTCAGCGGGCCGTACCGCACCACCACCCGGTGGAACCGCCTGGCCAGCGGGCAGTACGTCAGCCACGCGTACATCTCGGCCGTCTACGGCGCCACCGTGCCGCGCTGCTGACCCGGGCCCGACCGCCCGGAGCCCTCCGGCGCCGCGGGCGGGTCGGGGGTCAGGGGCGCTCGTCCGGGCGGGCCGGGCGGACCATGTCCTGATAGCGCGGGTGGCTGGCGCCGTAGACGGCGAAGTTGAGTCGGGCGTGGGTCAGGCTCAGGTCGCCGTTGGGGCCGCCGCGAACCACGTCGGCGTCGGTGTCGGACTGACCGTCGTCCGTCCAGAAGCAGACCGGGCAGGTGCCACCACCGGTCCGGGAGGCGCAGCAGGGACAGGCAACGGGAACCCAGTGCTCACCCACCGGGGCAGCATTCCACAGTTGAGAATCAGTCGCCCACCCGCACTCGACCGTGGATGGTCAGCAGGTCACCGGGCGTCACGCCGAGCAGCTCCACCGCCCGACCACGGTTGACCGCCACGGCCACCCGGCCCGCCGAATCGGGGTGCACCACCAGGGCGCCCGGAGGCGCGTCGCCGAACGTCCGGCCGCGTACCGCCGGCCAGTCGGGACCGGAGTCCACGGCCGCTCCGGGCGCCGGCGCGGTGACCCGGACCGCCGGCGGCAGCCCGTCCAGCAGCTCCGCCGCGGCGGCGAGCTGAACGTTGCCGAAGGTGTCCACGGTCAGCACCTCGGCGGTGAAGCCCCCGGCGTGCGCGGTCACCACCGGCGTCGGCAGCCGGACCAGCTCAGTCGGATCGAGCGCGGGACCGGCCTCGGCCAGCGGCGCGCCGAGCGCGAGCCGCGCCGCGACCGGCGCGAAGACGTCCCGGCCGTGGAAGGTGCCGGACACCCGGGGCGCCAGCCAGGCCGGGTCGGTCAGCTCGACCGCGGCGCTCACCCCGCCCAGCGCGTCGGCGGCGTCGAGCAGCAGCCCGTTGTCCGGCCCGACCAGGAACCCGCCCGGGCTGGCCAGGGCGATCCCGCGGCGTGCCGTGCCGACGCCGGATCGACCACCGCCACGTGCACCCCGACCGGCAGGTACGGCACGGTCTGGGCGAGCACCGTCGCGCCGCGCCGGACGTCGGCGGGTGGCACCAGGTGGGTCACGTCGATCACCCGGGCGCCCGGCGCGATCCGGGCGATCACACCGTGGCAGGCGGCCACGAAGCCGTCGGTGAGGCCGTAGTCGGTGGTCAGCGAGATCCAGGGTGCGGCGGGCATGCCGGCAGGCTAACGCCCGAGGCCCGGCCCACGTGGGTTCGCCTCGGGGTGGAGGTCAGGGTGCGGTGCGCAGCTCCAGGATCAGCTCGTCGTGCAGCGGGATGCCGTCCTCGCCGGTCAGCGGGATCTCCGGCTTGAGCCGTCGGGCCCGGTCCACCGCGCCCGGGTCCACCCCGACCAGCCGCAGGCCGCGCCGCTGGTAGAACCGCAGCGCCCGGAGGTTGTCGTTGGAGGTGATCAGCCAGAGCCGGGCCAGCCCCGCCGACCGGGCGGTCTGCGCCGCCGCGGCCAGCAGTGCGGTGCCGACGCCGCCACCGGGCACGCCGGCCACCAGGCTGACCACCTCCAGCCCGTCGCCGTCGCGGTGGTGGGCGAGGGCGCCGAGCAGCGCGCCGGCGGCGTCCACCGCCACCAACGTCGGCAGCGTACGCAGGTCGTAGCGGGTGTCGTGGGCGATGACGTACGGGCCGCCCCATTCCCGCTCGTGCAGCGTGTCCACCGCGGTCCGCTCGCCCGGCCGCGCCGCCCGTACCGTGATCCCGTCCACGTCACCCTCCCTCGCCGGCACCGGATGGTAGCCGGGGGCCACCCCGGCGGCGCGGGTCTTTCGAGCTGGCGGATATGGGACACGGCGACTGGCCGACCGGCCACTGCCGCCGCCCGGGCCGGTTCGGCAGACTGCCCTGGTGACACATCGGAGCCTGCCCGCCGTCGCGGTACTCGTGATCGCCGCCGCCCTCACCACCGGCTGCGGTGGTGCCGACGGCGACCGGCCCGCAGCCGCCCCGCCAGCGGCCAGCCCGTCCGCCGTGGCCAGCCCGTCCCCGCTGGTGTCGCCGACCGCCGCCGACTCGCCCCCGGCGGTTCCCCGGGCCGGGGACGCCCCGGCCGTGCAGCCGCCAACCGAGCGTCGCCCGGCCAGCCCGCCACCGGTGGTGCTGCCCCGCCGCCCGGCCGGCGCGCCCGGAGCCAAGCAGGTGATCGACGCGTTCCGGAGCGCCGGCCTGAAGGTGCCCAACCCCCGCGACCGTTCCGTCGACTGTGGACCCGACGGGCTCGGCCTGGGCTGCTCCGAGCTGATCGCCACCGACGCGGTCACGGTCTACGTCTTCCCCGACGAGACCAGCGCCGGCGATCTCGCCGCGACCTGGGGCGGCCAGTCGTACCGCCGGGGTCCGGTGGTGCTCAACTATCTGGAGGCCCGGACGCCGGCCGCCGACCGCCCCCGCTACGAGCGGGTGCTCGCCGGCCTGTAGCGACCCGACCGGCTGGTCAGCCGCGCAGGCGCAGGCCGCGGGGGGTGGCCCGGAAACCGGCGGCGGTCAACGCGTCGCGCAGCGGCGAGGCGTGCACCGCCTCGCCGTCGGCGCGCTCGACCGAGATGGCACCCAGCGCACCGGAGTGGACCGCGTCGGCCAGCGCCTTGGCGGCCGCGGCGAGCGCGTCGGCGTCGGCGGTGAAGGAGAGCAGCGTGCGGCCACCCCGCTCCACATAGAGCGCCAGGTCGCCGCCGACCAGCGCGACCAGGGCTCCCGCCTTTCGGCCGGCCCGGTGCCCACTGGCCGGTGCGTCGCCGTCACCCGAGTCGACCGCCCGCTCCGGCCAGGGCAGGGCGGCGCCATAGGGATTGGCCGGGTCGGTGGCGGCGAGCACCAGGGGCGCCACGGCCTGCCCCCGGGCGCCGTCGGCGGGCTCGGCCAGGGCCCGGATCCGGTCGACCGCGCCGGGCACGGCGAACTGCGCCGCGCCCAGCCCCTCGACGAAGTAGCCCCGGCGGGCCGCGCCGCGCTCCTCGAGCGCGGAGAGCACCGGATAGACCGCCGCGAAGCCGCCGACAACCTGCTCGGCCACGACCGCGCCCCGGGTGACCACGCCGTGCCGTTCGAGCAGCACGTCGGCCAGGGCGGCGGCCCGTCGGGTCGGGTCGGTGTCGCGTTCGGGCAGCCGTGACCAGCGCCCGGCCACCGTGGGCGGGCCGCTGCGGGTGGGCAGGGCCACCCGGCCGGGCCGGCGGTAGCGGGTCCGCGGCGCGGACGGCCGGGACCGGTGCGCCCCGCCGGCGCCGAGCACCGCCCGCAGCGGGGCGAGGGTGTCGTTGGTGAGGTGCCCGGCCCAGACCAGGTCCCAGACGACGGCGGTCAGCGCGGCGTCGTCGGTGCAGTTGACCCGATCGGCGAGCGGGCGGAAGAAGAGCGCCTGACCGTCGGCGAGGGCGTCGAGCACCGCCTCGTGCAGCGGGGTGAGGGCCAGTGCCTCGTCCGTCGGCGGGAGCAGCAGCGGCGCCGCGTCGGCGTAGGCGAGGGTGACCCAGCCGTCCCCACCGGAGATCGCACCGGAGCCGGCCCAGAGCACCTCGCCGCTGGCGCAGAGCTCGTCGAGCTGGGCGGGGGAGTAGTCGGCGACCCGGCCGGGCAGCACCAGACGCTCCAGCGCCGAGGCCGGCACCGCCGCGCCCTGCAACTGCTCGACCGCCGCGGCCAGCGCCTCCACCCCGCGGGCGGACGAGCCGACCTGCTGCCAGCGGGGCAGGAAGGCGGCCAGCGCCCGGGGTGGCACCGGCTCGATCTCGCGGCGCAGCGCGGCCAGCGAACGGCGGCGCAACAGCCGCAGCACCTCGGCGTCGCACCACTGGCTGCCGGCGGTGTCCGGGGTGAACTCGCCGGAGACCACCCGGCCGGTGGCGGCGAGCCGGCGCAGCGCCTGCTCCACGACGAAGACGCCGAGCCCGAACCGGGCCGCGCAGCTGGCCGCGGCGAACGGGCCGTGCGTGCGGGCGTAGCGGGCGACGAGGTCACCGAGCGGGTCGGCGACCGGCGCGAGATAGGCCTCGGCCACCCCGACCGGCAGCGCCACACCGAGCGCGTCGCGCAGCCGGGCGGCGTCCTCCACTCCGACCCAGCGCTCCTCGCCGGCGATGCGGACCCGCAGCACCCGCCGGGCCGCCTCGAGCTCGGTGAGCCACTCGACCGGCGCTCCGCGCTCAGCCAGCTCGACCGTGCTGAGGTCGCCGAGCACCCGGAGCAGCTCGACGACGTCCTCCGCGTCGCGCGGGCGGCGCTGCTCGGTCAGCCAGCGCAGCTGCCGCTCGGTCTCGACGAGCACCGCCGGGTCGAGCAGCTCACGCAGGTCGACCCGGCCGAGCAGCTCACCGAGCAGGGCGGAATCCAGCGCCAGCGCGGCGGCCCGCCGCTCGGCGAGGGGGGCGTCGCCCTCGTAGAGGAACGCCCCGACGTAGCCGAAGAGCAGCGAGCGGGCGAATGGTGAGGGCTGGCTCGTCTCCACCTCGACCAGCCGGACCTTGCGGGCGGCCAGGTCACCCATCAGCTCGGCAAGTGCCGGCTGGTCGAAGACGTCCTGGAGGCACTCCCGGGCGGCCTCCAGGGTGACCGGGAAGTCGGCGTATTCCCGGGCGACGTCGAGCAGCTGGGCGGCGCGCTGGCGCTGCTGCCAGAGCGGCTGCCGGCGGCGCGGGTCGCGGCGGGGCAGCAGCAGCGACCGCGCCGCGCACTCGCGGAACCGCGAGGCGAAGAGCGCGGAAGTGCCGACCGACTCCTCGACCAGCTGGGCGATCTCGTCGGGCTCGAAGGCGACCACGTCGGCGCCCGGCGGCTCCTCGGCGGTGTCGGGCAGGCGCACCACGATGCCGTCGTCGGAGGGCATCACCTGCGCGTCCACCCCGTAGCGTTCGGCCAGCCGACGCCCGATGGCGAGCGCCCAGGGCCCGTTGACCTTGGCACCCAGGACGCTGTGCACCGCGAGCCGCCAGTCGCCCAGCTCGTCGCGGAACCGCTCGACCACGATCGTCCGGTCGTCGGGCAGTGAGCGGGTGGCCGTCCGCTGCTCGCGCAGGTAGGCCATCAGGTTGCCGGCCGCCCAGTCGTCGAGCCCACCGGCGCGCAGGGCGCTGATCGCCGCCTCGTCGCTCTGCCGCAGCAGCGCGCGGATCCGGGCGCCGATGGCGCGGCCCAGCTCGACCGGCCGGCCCAGCGAGTCGCCCTTCCAGAAGGGCATCCGGGCCGCCTGCCCGGGGGCGGGAGAGACGAGCACCCGGTCGGGGGTGATCTCCTCGATCCGCCAGGAGGAGGAGCCGAGCAGGAAGACGTCGCCGACCCGCGACTCGTAGACCATCTCCTCGTCGAGCTCACCTACCCGGGCGGCGCGTTCGGCGCCGGCCAGGAAGACGCCGAAGAGGCCTCGGTCGGGGATGGTGCCCCCGCTGGTCACCGCGAGTCGCTGCGCGCCGGGACGGCCGGTGAGCAGGTCGGCGGCCCGGTCCCAGACCAGCCGGGGACGCAGCTCGGCGAAGGCGGTCGACGGGTAGCGGCCGGAGAGCATGTCGAGCACGGCGTGCAGCGCGGAGTCGGGCAGCTCGGCGAAGGGCGCGGCGCGGCGCACCAGCACGGCGAGGTCGCCGACCCGCCACGGCTCCAGCGCGACCATCGCGACCACCTGCTGGGCCAGCACGTCGAGCGGATTACGCGGAAAGTGCAGCTCCTCGATCGCGCCGTCACTCATCCGCTCGGCGACCACCGCGCAGGAGAGCAGGTCACCGCGGTGCTTGGGGAAGACCACCCCGCGGGAGACCGCGCCGACCTGGTGCCCGGCCCGGCCGACGCGTTGCAGTCCGGCGGCGACGCTGGGCGGCGCCTCGATCTGCACGACCAGGTCGACCGCGCCCATGTCGATGCCCAGCTCCAGGCTGGAGGTGGCGACGACCGCCGGCAGCTGCCCCGACTTGAGCGCCTCTTCGATGTGCTTGCGCTCCTCGCGGGAGACGCTCCCGTGGTGGGCCCGGGCGATCACCGGCGCCGCGCCGCTGGCCGCCCCGGACTGGGCCATCACCTCGGCCGGCGGCCGGGTGCCGCCGCCTCCGGCGGGCGGGGCGTCACCGACCTCCTCGGCGGCCAGTTCGTTGAGCCGGGCGCAGAGCCGCTCGGCGCTGCGCCGGGAGTTGGTGAAGACGATGGTGGAGCGGTGCGCCCGGATCAGGGCGAAGACCCGCTCCTCCACCGCCGGCCAGATCGACGCGCGGCGGGGCCCCGGCCCGCCCAGGTCGTCCTCCGGCGGCTGCTCGTGCTCGTCGAGGCGGGTCATGTCCTCGACCGGGACCTGGACGGCGACCTCGATGGTCTTCGCGCTGGGCGGCTGCACCACGTCGACCGGCCGCGCGCCGCCGAGGAACTGGGCGCAGCCGTCGATCGGCCGGACCGTCGCGGAGAGGCCGATCCGCTGGGCCGGGGCGGGCAGCAGCTCGTCGAGGCGCTCCAGGGAGAGGGCGAGGTGGGCGCCGCGCTTGCTCCCGGCGACCGCGTGCACCTCGTCGACGATGACCGTCTCGACGCCGCGCAGTGAGTCGCGCGCGGCGGAGGTGAGCAGCAGGAAGAGCGACTCGGGCGTGGTGATGAGGATGTCCGGCGGGGTGCGGGCGAAGGCCCGACGCTCGTCGGCCGGCGTGTCGCCGGTGCGCATTCCGACGGTGATCTCGGGTGGGGCGACGCCGAGCCGGGTGGCGGCCTGCCGGATGCCGGCGAGCGGGGCGCGCAGGTTGCGCTCGACGTCGACCGCGAGCGCCTTGAGCGGGCTGACGTAGAGCACCCGGCAGCGGTGCCGGGCCTCGGCCGGGGCGGGCTCGCGGGCCAGCCGGTCCAGCGACCAGAGGAACGCGGCGAGCGTCTTGCCGGAGCCGGTGGGCGCCACCACCAGCGCGCTGTGGCCGGCGGAGACCGAGCGCCAGGCGCCGGCCTGGGCGGCGGTGGGGGCGGCGAAGGCAGCGCGGAACCACTCCCGGGTCGCCGGGCCGAACCCGGCCAGCACGTCGGTGCCCGCCGCGTCGGGGCCGCCTGTCTTATCCGCCACCTCTCCATCCTGCCGCGCCGGTGTGACAACCCGGCCGGGTGGAGCGCTGTTTGTGTCCGGCAACGGCGCTTACGAGGCGGATATGACGCTTGATGCGTTAAGTCTCACTTAACTGCTTGCTTGTGATGCACAACATAAAGTAACTTCACTCGGGACAAGAATCGGGGCGGAGGGGATCGGATGCCGGTCGAGCGGCGCAACGTCGAGCCCGGCACCGACGTGCTCATCCGCAAGGTCGACAGCCATCTCGCCGCCGTCCGCGTCGGCCTGCACGGGCCCGAGCTGGAACTCGCCGAGCGGCTGGCCCGCTGCCTGCGCGAGCTGGTCGTCACCACCGCCCACGCGAGCGCCGCCGACCGCGGCCAGGTCCGCGCGGCGGTCCACTACTTCGTGCTGCGCCGCGAGAGCCGTGGCCGGCTGCTGTCGGTGCGTTCACTGGCCGCCGCCGAGCGGGTGGTGGACCGGGTCGCCCGCCAGCTCGGCCGCGCCGACCTGCTGGCCGAGCCGCCGCGCCACGACCTGGTCGCCAGCGAGTCGGTCCGCCCCGGGGACGCCGTCTCCCGCTGACCCGCCGCTCCCGAGCCCGGCCGAGGCTCCGCTCAACCCTCGCCGTGAGTCGCCCGCCGCCGTCCGCTTGGCGCGCTCCCCTGATGCCGCCCCGCTGACCGGTCCGGCAAGACCGGCGTTCAGGGTGATTTCCGGAAAAGGTGCCCGAAGGAGAGCGAACTGGCGTCTGATCGCTCCTAGGCGCCGACCGCGCGGGCGGCGTCCGCCACTGCCACCACGACCGGGAGTGCGGGTGCTCGTACTGCTCATCCTCCACCTCGTGGCGGCACTCCTCGCACCGTTCCTCGTCCACTGGTGGGGCCCGCGCGCCTGCTACGTGCTGGCCCTGGCGCCGGCCGCCGCGTTCGGTTGGGCGCTGGCCCGCACTCCCGCGGTCCGCGACGGGTCAGCGGTGGTCGAGACCTACCCGTGGATCGGGCAGTTGGGGCTCGACATCGCGCTGCGGCTGAGCACCCTCTCCTGGCTGCTGACCCTGCTGGTCGGCGGCGTCGGCGCGCTGGTGCTGGTCTACTGCGCCCGGTACTTCACCCCGGGCTCGCTCGGCCTGGCCCGCTTCGCCGGCGTGCTCGTCGGGTTCGCCGGGGCGATGCTCTGCCTCGTCCTCGCCGACGACCTGCTGCTGCTCTACGTCGGCTGGGAGCTGACCACGATCTTCTCGTACCTGCTGATCGGGCACAGCACCGAGCGGCGGTCCAGCAGGTGGGCCGCCGCCCAGGCGCTCACCGTCACCACACTGGGCGGGCTGGCCATGCTGGTCGGCTTCATCATGATCGGCGAGCACGCCGGCACCTACCGCTGGTCGGAGATCGCCGCCCGGCCGTTGCCCGGCGGCGGTTACCTGGTGGCCGCGGTGCTGCTCGTCCTGGTCGGGGCGCTCTCCAAGTCGGCGGTGCTGCCGTTCAGCTCCTGGCTGCCGGTGGCGATGGCGGCGCCCACGCCGGTCAGCGCCTATCTGCACGCGGCGGCGATGGTGAAGGCCGGCGTCTACCTGATCGGACTGCTCGCGCCGATGCTCGCCACGGTCGGGCCGTGGCGACCGGTGGTGGTCGTCGCCGGCCTGGCCAGCATGCTGGCCGGTGGCTGGGCCGCGTTGCGGCAGACCGACCTGAAACTGCTGCTGGCGTACGGCACGGTGAGCCAGCTGGGCCTGCTGGTGGTGCTGATCGGCGCGGGCACCCCGGACGCCGCGCTGGCCGCGGTGGCCATGCTCCTCGCGCACGCCCTGTTCAAGGCGGCGCTGTTCCTGGTGGTCGGGGTGATCGACCACGGTGTGGGCACCCGGGACCTGCGCGAGCTCTCCGGCCTGCGGCACGGCGCCGGCCCGCTGGTCGCCGTCGCGGTGCTCGCCGCCGCGTCCATGGCCGGGGTGCCCCCGCTGGTCGGCTTCGTCGCCAAGGAGGCGGCCTTCGCCGCGTTCACCGACCAGCCGGTGATCCTCGCCGGGCTGGTGATCGGCACGGTGCTCACCGTCGCCTACAGCGCGCGCTTCCTCTGGGGCGCGTTCGCCGACCGCCCCAACGTGGAACCGACCCGGCTCACCCGGATCGCCCCGTCGCTGTTCGTACCGCCGGCGGTGCTCGCCGTGGCCGGGCTGGTGGCGGGTCCGTTCGCCGGCGGGCTGGACGTGCTGCTCCGTCCGTACGCCGAGCTGTTCGGCACCCTCGACGCGCACCTGGCGCTCTGGCCCGGGCCGACCCCCGCGCTCGGCCTCTCCGGCCTGGTGCTGGTCGCCGGTGGGCTGCTCTTCGCGCTTCGCGGCCCGCTCGCCCCGGTGCTCGCCCGGCTCCGCTCGCCCGTCGGCGGCAACGCCGGATACGAGTGGGTCATCGGCCGCTTCGACCGGTTGGCCGTGGAGGTCACCGGCGGCACCCAGCGCGGATCCCTTCCGCAGTACCTCGGCATCATCCTGGTCGCGCTGGTGCTGCTGCCCGGCGGGGCGATGCTCGCCGCCCGCCCCTGGCAGGAGCGGATCGCCGCCTGGGACACGCCGCTGCAACCGGTCGTCGCGCTGGTGCTCGCGGTCGCGGCCGTGCTCGCGGTCCGCGCGCGTCGCCGGTTGACCGCGATGCTGCTGGTCGGGGTGACCGGCTACGGCACCGCCATGCTCTTCGTCCTCTACGGCGCGCCCGACCTGGCGTTGACCCAGTTCCTGGTGGAGACCGCGACCATCGCGGTCTTCGTGCTGGGGCTGCGCCGCCTGCCGGAACGGTTCTCGGCCCGGCCGCTGCGCCGGGCCCGATGGCTCCGGGGGGCGATCGGCGTGGCGGCCGGGCTGGTCACCGCCGGCCTGGCCCTGGCTGCGGCGGGCGCCCGCCAGGCGCCGGCCATCTCCGCCGCCTTTCCGGAGCTGGCACTCGACGAGGGGTACGGCCGCAACGTGGTCAACGTGACCCTGGTCGACATCCGGGCCTGGGACACCATGGGGGAGCTGTCGGTGCTGGTGGTGACCGCGACCGGGGTGGCCAGCCTGATCTTCCAGCGCTCCCGGACCGGGCCACGACCGCGCCGGCCGGAGCCGGCCCGCCGGGCGGACCGACCCGGCCGGCCGGTCTGGCTGCGCGGCGGCGCCCGGCTGCACGAGCGGCGACGCTCCATCGTGCTGGAGGTGGTCATCCGACTGATCTTCCACACCGTGGTGCTGTTCTCCCTGTTCCTGCTCTTCTCGGGACACAACGCGCCGGGCGGGGGCTTCTCCGGTGGGCTGGTGGCGAGTCTCGCGCTGGTCGTGCGCTACCTGGCCGGCGGCCGGTACGAGCTGGCCGAGGCGGCGCCGATCGGGGCCGGCACGGTGCTCGGCGCCGGGCTGGCCGTCTCGATCGGCACCGGCGTGGTCGCCCTGCTCGCCGGCGGATCGCTGCTGCAGAGCGCGCGGATCGACCTCTACCTCCCGCTGATCGGCGACTTCTACGTGGTCACCTCGCTCTTCTTCGACATCGGCGTGTACCTGGTGGTGGTCGGGCTGATGCTGGACATCCTGCGCAGCCTCGGCGCCGAGGTGGACCAGCACATCGAGGTGGCCGGCACCGGCGCGCGCGGCCTGGCCGTCGAGCCGGGGGAGCAGCGGTCATGACCGCGGGGGGCTCGGGGCCGACGCTGGTGCTGGTGATCGCCGTCGGCGTGCTGGTCGCCAGCGGGGTCACCCTGCTGCTGGAGCGGAGCCTGACCCGGATCCTGCTCGGCGTCATCCTGCTGGGCAACGGGGTCAATTTGCTCATCCTGTTGGGCGGCCGGTCGGGTGGCGCCCCGGTGGTCGGCACCGGTCCGGTGGACCGGATGAGCGACCCGTTGGCCCAGGCCATGGTGCTGACCTCGATCGTGATCACCTTCGGGCTGACCGCGTTCCTGCTCGCGGTCAGCTACCGCAGCTGGTATCTGACCGGCGACGACGAGGTGCCGGACGACCTCGAGGACCTGCAGATCATCCGCCGGGCCGAGCGGGACGAGGTGGCCACCACGGACCTCGGCGGGGAGGGCCCGGACGCCGATCCGGAACAGGTCGACCCCGAGCCGGCGCGGCGCCGGCTGCGGCGCGGGGAGGGCGTCGAATGACCGGGTACCCGCGCCCCGGCCCGAACCGGGTGGCCCGGTGAACCGGCTGGTGCCGCTGCCGGTGGTGGTGCCGCTGCTCGGCGCGGCGCTCACCCTGTTGCTGGCCAACCGGCCCCGGCTGCAGCGGAGCGTCAGCGTGGTCGGGCTGACCACCACGCTGGCGGTCGCCGTGGCGTTGCTGGTGCAGGCGTACCGGCACGGGCCTGTGGTGCTGGCGATCGGGGGTTGGCCGGCGCCGGTCGGCATCGTGCTGGTCGCCGACCAGCTCGCCGCGCTGATGGTGGTGGTCTCCTCGGCGGTCACCCTCTGCGTGCTGCTCTACTCGATCGGCCAGGGACAGGGGGAGACCGGCGAGACCGCCCCGGTGACCATCTACCACCCGACCTACCTGGTGCTGACCGCCGGCGTGACCAACGCCTTCCTCGCCGGTGACCTGTTCAACCTCTTCGTCGGCTTCGAGATCCTGCTGGCCGCGAGCTTCGTGCTGATCACCCTGGGCGGCACCGAGACCCGGATCCGGACCGGGTCGACGTACGTGGTGGTGAGCATCCTGTCGTCGATGGTCTTCCTGGCCGCGGTGGGGCTCGTCTACGCGGCCACCGGCACGCTCAACATGGCCCAGCTCGCCCAGCGCCTGGACGCGCTACCGGACGGCGTACGGCTGGCGTTGCAGTTGATGCTGTTGCTCGCCTTCGGGGTGAAGGCCGCGGTCTTCCCCCTCTCGGCCTGGCTGCCGGACAGCTACCCGACCGCGCCGGCCCCGGTCACCGCGGTCTTCGCCGGCCTGCTCACCAAGGTCGGCGTCTACGCGATCATCCGGACCGAGACGCTGCTCTTCCCGGGCGGGCAGGTCGACGAGTTGCTGATGGTGGTGGCCGGACTCACGATGCTGGTCGGCATCCTCGGCGCGGTGGCGCAGTCGGACATGAAGCGACTCTTCTCGTTCACCCTGGTCAGCCACATCGGCTACATGATCTTCGGAGTGGCGTTGAGCACCGTGGCCGGGCTCTCCGGCGCGATCTTCTACGTGGTGCACCACATCACCATCCAGACCACCCTCTTCCTGGTGGCCGGCCTGGTCGAGGAGCGGGCGGGCAGCACCGACCTGCGTCGGCTCGGCGGGCTGGCCCGGGTGACACCGCTGGTCGCCGTGCTCTTCTTCGTACCGGCGATGAATCTCGCCGGCGTGCCGCCGTTCTCCGGCTTCCTCGGCAAGCTGGGGCTGCTCCAGGCCGGCGTGGCGGCCGGTGGACCGCTGCCCTGGGCGCTGGTCGCGGCCGGCGCGGTGACCAGCCTGCTCACCCTCTACGTGGCCTCCCGGGTGTGGAACATCGCGTTCTGGCGGGCGCCGCGGCTGGCCGACGCCGGCGCCGCCCGGCTGCCCGGGCTGATGATCGGGGCCACCGTCGCCCTGGTCGCGTTCGGGCTGGCGCTGACCGTGATCGCCGGTCCGCTCTTCGACGTCACCGCCGACGCCGCCACCGACCTGCGGGACCGGACCCCGTACCTGCGGGCCGTCCTGCCCGGTGGTCCGCCGTGACCCGGCCGGAGCGCAGCCGGATGGGGCGCTGGCGGGACCAGGCGCTGGCGCTCGGCTGGCTGGTGCTGATCTGGAATCTGCTCTGGGGCGATTTCACCTGGGGCAACCTGGCGGGCGGGCTGCTGGTCGGCGGTGCGGTGCTGGTCTTCTTCCCGCTGCCGCCGGTCACGTTCGGCGGCCGGCTGCGCCCCGGGGCGCTGCTGGTGTTCGCCGCGCGCTTCGTCACCGAGCTGGTGGCGGCGAGCGCGCACGTCGCCCGGATCGCGGTGCAGCCCGGCTGCCGGCCGCGCGGCGCGATCATCGCGGTCCAGCTGCGGGTGCGTACCGACCTGAACCTGGCGCTCACCGCCGAGGCGATCTCGCTGGTCCCGGGCACGCTCATCCTCGAGGTGGACCGGGACACCGGAACGCTCTACATGCACGTGCTCGACGTCCGCGGGCCGGCGGACCTGGTCGAGAGCCGGGCCCGGGTGCTCGAGGTCGAACGGCGGATCGTCCGGGCGCTCGGCTCGGCCGCCGAGGTGCGCCGGGTGGAGACCGATCCTGCCGAGAAGGAGAACCGTCCGTGATCACGTTCCTCGCCGTTGTCCTCACCGTCCTGTTCTCGGTGACCGCGCTGCTCGCGCTGGTCCGGCTCTATCGGGGGCCCTCGCTGCTGGACCGGGTGGTCGCCGCCGACATGCTGCTCGCCACCATGGTCGGCGCGGTGGGCGCCGAGGCGGCGGTCAACCGGCACGCCACCACGCTGCCGGTGCTGGTGGTGCTCTCCCTGCTCGGGTTCGTCGGTTCGGTCTCGCTGGTCCGGTTCGCCGTACGGGAGGAGGACACCTGATGCTCGCCACCGTCGCCGACTGGCTCGGCGCCGTCTTCCTGGTCGCCGGCGGGCTGCTCGCGCTCGCCGCCGGGATCGGGGTGCTGCGCTTCCCGGACGTGCTGGACCGGATGCACGCCGCCACCAAGCCGCAGGTGCTCGGGGTGCTGCTCCTGCTGGCCGGGGTCGCGCTGCGGCTGCGTACCGTCGCCGACCTCGGCATGGTGCTGCTGGTCGCGGTCTTCCAGCTGGCCACCGCGCCGGTGGCCGCCCAGATGATCGGCCGGGCCGCGTACCGCGCCGGGCGGGTGAACCGGGACCTGCTCGACGTCGACGAGTTGGCCGACCGATGACCGCGCCCGACCGGGTGAACCGGACAACCGGCGCCTTCGGCCCACCCCCAGCGGACGTACAGCGGACGCCGATAAAATGGCGGCATGATCGACTCTTCTGCCCAGGAGGGCAGCAGTAGCCAGCCGGGTCGTGCCCGGCATCCGATGGCCCCGACCTCGTCGCGGGGAGCCCTGAGCCTCCCGTGTTGATCGTCCTAGGCCTAGTCCTGATCATCGTTCTCACCGCCGCCACCGGCTACTTCGTAGCCCAGGAGTTCGGCTACGTGGCCGTCGACCGGGGCAAGCTCCGGCAACTCGCCGACGACGGTGACCAACCCGCCGCCCGCGCGCTCGAAGTGACCGGTCGGCTCTCCTTCATGCTCTCCGGTGCGCAGCTCGGCATCACCGTCACCGCCCTGCTGGTCGGTTATGCCGCGGAGCCGTATCTCGGCGCCGGTCTCGCCGACCTGCTCGGGCTGGCCGGGGTCGCCGAGTCGCTCAGCCTGCCGCTCTCGGTGGTGCTGGCCCTGCTCATCGCGACCGTGGTGCAGATGGTCCTCGGTGAGCTTGCCCCGAAGAACCTCGCCATCGCCCGCGCCGTCCCGGTGGCCCGGGCGCTGTCCCGTTCCACCCTGATGTACCTGAAGGTGGCCGGTCCCGTGGTCCGGCTCTTCGACCGGTCCGCGGTGCGGCTGCTGCGCCGGATCGGCATCGAGCCGATCGAGGAGCTGCCCAGCGGCGCCACCCCGGAGGACCTGGAGCAGATCATCGCCGAGTCCCGCCAGGAGGGGCACCTGGACGCGGAGATGTCCACCCTGCTCGACCGGGGGCTGGACTTCCGCGAGCTGACCGCCGGCGAGGCCATGGTGCCCCGGGTCGACGTGCACACGGTGCGCGCCCACGAGCCGGTCAGCCGGGTGGTCGAGCTGCTGGACACCGGCCACTCCCGCTTCCCGGTGCGCGGCGCGGAGGGCGTCGACGACCTGGTCGGCGTGGTCGGCATCGCCGACGTGCTCGGCGTGCCCCCGCAGCAGCGCGCCAGCACACCGGTGAGCGCGGTGGCCGTACCACCGCTGCTGGTGCCCGAGACGCTGCCGCTGCCGACCGTGCTCGACCGGCTCCGCTCGGGTCACCGGCAGCTGGCCTGCGTGGTCGACGAGTATGGAGGCTTCGCCGGGGTGATCACCCTGGAGGACATCGCCGAGGAGTTGGTCGGCCCGATCCGGGACGAGGACGATCCGCCCGAGCGGGCGCCGGCCCGGCAGGACGACGGCTCCTGGGTGGTGCCGGCCCGCTGGCGGATCGACGAGGTCGCCGACAGCACCGGCATCACGCTGCCCGAGGCCCCGGAGTACGACACCCTCTCCGGCCTGGTCATGCGGGAGCTGGGCCGGGTGCCCGAAGTCGGCGACCGGCTGGAGATCAGCCTGCTGGCCGACGGCGACGACGGCGAGGCCGACCGGCGCGCCCTGGTCGAGGTGCTCGCCGTCGACCGGCACGTGGCCGACTCCGTCCGGCTCCGGGTCACCGAACCCGGCTCTCCCCGCCGCGAGGTGTCCGCGTGAGCGCGAGGAGTGAGCTTGCGAGCCCCGCAGTCGCGAACGAAAGGCGGGCCCGATGAGCCCCGGGATCGCGCTGCTCACCTCGGTGGTGCTGCTGGCGCTGAACGGCTTCTTCGTGGCCGCCGAGTTCGCCCTGGTGGCGAGCAAGCGGTACCGACTGGAGCAGGCCGCGGCGGGCGGCGGGCGGGCGGCCCGGGCCGCGCTGGACGGCGTGCGCGAGCTGTCGCTGATGCTCGCCGGCGCGCAGCTGGGCATCACCCTGTGCACGCTGGGCCTCGGCGCGCTCGCCGAGCCGGCCATCGAGCACCTGCTCAGTCCGGCGCTGCACGCGGTGGGGCTGCCCGACGCGGCGAGCCACGCGGTGGCGCTGGTCTTCGCGCTGGGCCTGGTCACCTTCCTGCACCTGGTGGTCGGCGAGATGGCGCCGAAGTCGTGGGCGATCACCGACGCGGAGCGCTCGGCCACGCTGCTGGCTCTGCCGTTCCGCGCGTTCGCCCGGGTCTCCCGGCCGGTGCTCTCCGCGCTCAACGCGCTGGCCAACGCGATCCTGCGGCTGGTCCGGGTGAACCCGCAGGACCAGCTGGCCCAGGTGCACGGCCCGGACGAGCTGCGCATCCTGCTGGAGCAGTCCCGCGAGCACGGGCTGCTCGGCGCCGAGCAGCACCAGCTGCTGACCAGCATGCTGGAGTTGCAGGGCACGACCGTGGCCCAGGTGATGGAGCCGTTCGCCACCATGGTGACGGTCCGCCGGGACGATCCCGCCGAGCGGGTCGAGCAGGTCAGCCGGGAGAGTGGCCGGTCCCGGCTGGCGGTGCTGGACGCCGCCGGCGACGTCTGCGGGCTGGTGCACGTCCGGGAGGCGGTGCGGGCGGTCACCACCGGCCAGTCGGCGACCGCCGGTGAGCTGATGAGCAGCGCCTTCACCCTGCCGGCCGCGGCGTCGGTGACCGAGGCGGTGGCCGCGATGCGGTCCCGTCAATCCCAGCTCGCGTTGGTGCGCAACGGCGGTGGGCCGGCCCGGCCGATCGGTTTCGTGGCGCTGGAGGACCTGCTGGAGGAGGTCATCGGCGAGTTCGACGACGAGACCGACCCGGTGCCGCGCGGACGCCGGTTGCGATAAATCGGACGCTTCGCCGAACCCGGGGTGACCACCGGCGCGGTCCGCCAAAGTTGAGGGCGGGCGCGCGTCCGGGGACGGAGGGGGTCCGGTGCGGTACACGGGGGTGTCACCGGAGTCGGGCCGCACCGGCCTGTCGGTGCGTACCGCCCTGACCAACCCGAGCACCCGCCCCGGGCTGCGCCTACCCGGTCGGGTCACGGTCATCGCCGGCGCGCGCGACGTGTCGGTGCGGCATGTCCGGCTCGGCCTGGTCACCACGGCCGAGCCGGACGACCCGTCCGCGCCGCGCCGCCTGGTGCAGTTCCACCAGGCGGAGTTGACCGGCGGGTTCGTGCTGCCCGCCGGCCGGGGCCGGACCATCCCGTTCCAGTTCCCGATGCCGTGGGAGACCCCGGTGAACATCTTCGGCGGGGCGCCGCTGCTCAGCCTGCGGATGGGGCTGCGTACCGAGGTGGCCGTCGAGCCGGAGCTGGACCAGGGCGCGATGGTGCCGGTCTTCGTGCACCCGCTGCCCACCCAGGCGCATGTGCTGGCGGCGCTGGACACCCTCGGCTTCACCCTGCGCCAGGCCGGGCTGGTCGACGCCCGGCTGCCCGGGGTGGCGCAGGCCCTGCCGCTGCATCAGCGGGTCGGCTTCTGGGTGGCGCCGCTCTACGCCGGCCCGATCACCGAGCTGGAGGTCGTCTTCGTGGCCAACTCGGCCGGCCTCGAGGTGATCCTCTGGATGGACCGCCGACTGGCCCTGGCCGGGATCACCCACCAGAGCATCAGCCGGTTCCGGATCTGGCACGCCGACGCCGACCGGCGGGACTGGGTGTCCACCGTGGACGGATGGTTGCGGATGGCGATCAACCGGCACGCGGCGGCCGCCGCGCACGCCGACTGGTCCGCAAAGATCCGCGAGTCGGCGCACGTCAGCCGGCCACCGGACGAGCCGGTGCCGCCCGGGTACGGCCTCGGCGGCACGGCGGGCGGCGCCGGCATCGGCGGTGGCGGTGGCGGAGGCGACGGCACCTGACCCGCCGGCGGCGCAGGGTGACGGCGCCCGATCGGCCGGCGGGCCTAGATGCTGGCGGTGGCGAGTTTGATGCTGAAGCCGAGGAAGAGGGCGGCCACGCCGGTGGTCGCGCCGACCGCGAGCCGGCGGCGCTGACGGAACTGCGCGGCCAGGAAGGTGCCCGCGAAGATCAGCATGGTCAGGTAGAGCGCGCTGGTCACCTGCGCGATCAGCCCGAGCAGCACGAACGACAGCGCCGGCCAGGCGTAGCCCGGGTCGACGAACTGGATGAAGAACGAGATGAAGAAGAGGATCGCCTTCGGGTTGAGCAGGCTGATCACGAGCGCCTTGCGGAACGGGCTGCGCATCGCCGCCGGCTCCGCCGCGTCGATCAGCCGCGGCGTGCTCGGGTCGTTGCGGTCGCGCCAGCGCCGCCACGCGCCGCGCAGCATGGTCAACCCCACGTAGCCGAGGTACGCCGCGCCGGCGTACTTGACCACCAGGAAGAGCGACGGGTACGCCTGCAGCAGCGAGGCCACCCCGGCGGCGGAGAGGACCATCAGCACCCCGTCGCCGAGGAACACGCCGCCGGCGGCCCGGTAGCCGGCCCCCACCCCCCGCTTGGCGGCGGTGGAGAGCACGAAGAGGGAGTTGGGCCCGGGCAACAGGATGATCGCCACGGTGCCCAGCACGTACGTTCCGAGGTCGGTGATGCCCAGCACGCCCGCCATCATCACGCCACCGGTGCCGTCCGGCGAAGCCTTTCCCGCAGCGCGAGCTGTGCGTTGGGCCACTCGTCGACGGTCATCGCGTACTGCACGGTGTCCCGCCACGACCCGTCGGCGCGCTGCCGGTGCATCCGTAGCACGCCCTCGCGGGTCGCGCCGAGCCGTTCGATGGCCCGCTGTGAGCGCTCGTTGCGGATGTCGGTGTGCCAGACGACCCGCAGCGCGCCCAGTTCGTCGAAGGCCCGAGTGAGCAGCAGCAGCTTCGCCTCGGTGTTGATCCCGGTACGCCACCAGGGCCGGCCCAGGAAGGTGTAGCCGATCGCGACCGCCCGCCGCTCCGGATCCACCTCGTAGTAGGAGGTGGTGCCGACCACGGCGCCGGTCACCGCGCAGCGCTGCACCCAGGGCACCCGCTCGTCCCGGTGCTGTGCGGCCAGCGCGGTGGCGACCACCTCGGCGGTCCCGGCCGCGTCGGCGGGCAGGGCGGTGCCGAGGTGCCGCCAGACCTCCTCCTCGGCGGTGGCGGCGTGCAGCTCGTCGGCGTGCGCGAGGTCGAGCGGCTCCAGCACGACGTGTTCGCCGCGCATCGTCGCCGGCTCGTGCCACGGCGACCGGGCCGTCCGCAGGTAGCCGGGGACGGGCGTGGTCACGCCGGCGTCGGGCTCCGGTCGGCCGCTGGTCAGCCGCAGCGGCACCACCCCGGCCCAGTGCGGCAGGACGAGGTCGGCCGGGTCCTCACTGACGCCACCGGTGCGGGTTCGCAGGGAGACCTCGCGCAGCGGCAGCGCCAGCAGCGCGGTCTCGGCCAGCTCCCGGCGGTTCGGCGGTCGGCTCTCCGCGGCGCGTCCGGCGCCGACCTTCTCCACCAGGGCGGTCATCGCGTCGGCCTTCTCCCGCTCGTCGGTGACCAGGTGGGCGGTGCCGTGCGCGACCACCGACCGGTAGTTCGCGCTGTGGTGGAACTGCGAACGGGCGTAGACCAGCCCGTCGAGCAGGGTGACGGCCACGCAGACCGACAGCCCGTCGCCCCGGGCGGCGAGCAGCGGCCGACTGCCGGTCGAGCCGTGCAGGTAGAGGGTGTCGCCGATCCGGACGTGCAGGGTGGGCAGCACCCGTGGCTCGCCGTCGACGGTGAACGCGAGCGCGCAGTGGTACGCCTCGTCCAGCACCTCGTGGGCGACGGCCCGGTCGTAGCTCATCCGGTCCCGGGAGCGGCTCGCCGTCGTTCGCGGCGTCCGGGGATAGGTGCTCCGGTCGACTGGGCGCATCGGGTCCACCTTTGTTCTAGTACAATCTCTTATTTGTGTCAGCACGCTATCAGGTCACCGGGACCACGGCAGTCGAGATTTCGGCCAGCATCGAGTCCGGCATCCGCACCGCCGCCCTGCCGCCGGGGTCGGCGCTGCCGCCCGTCCGGGCGCTCGCGACCGAGCTGGCGGTCAGCCCGGCCACGGTCGCCCGCGCCTACCAGGAGCTGCGCCAACGGGGGCTGGTCGCCACCGCCGGCCGGCACGGCACCCGGGTCCGGTCCCGGCCGCCGGTTGCCGCCTCCCGCGCGGCGCTGGCCCCGCCGCGCGCCCCCGGCCTGCGCGATCTCGCCGCCGGTGAACCGGATCCGGGCCTGCTGCCCCCGCTCGGCCCACACCTGGCCGCCCTCGCCGCCGACGCCGGCCCGCCGGTCAGCTACTCCGGTGCCGGCGTGCTGCCCGAGCTGGCCGAGGCGGCCCGGGCGCGGCTCGCCGCCGACGGCGTACCCGCCGGGGAGTTGACCCTCACCGGCGGCGCGCTCGACGGCATCGAGCGGCTGCTCGGCGCGCACCTGCGCCCCGGTGACGCGGTGGCGGTGGAGGACCCGGGCTGGGCCAACCTGCTCGACCTGGTCGCCGCGCTCGGGCTGCGACCGATCGGCGTACCGGTCGACGACGAGGGGCCGGTGCTGGCCGGGGTGGCGGCGGCGCTCGCGGCCGGGGCGCGGGCGCTGATCGTGACCAGCCGGGCGCAGAACCCGACCGGAGCCGCCGTCTCGGCGGCCCGCGCGGCGGCGCTGCGCGAACTCCTCGCCGACCGGCCGGACCTGCTGCTGATCGAGGACGACCACGCGGCCGAGCTGGCCCGGGTGCCGCTGCACCCGCTGGCCGGGGCGACCCCGAGCTGGGCCTTCCTCCGCTCGGCGAGCAAACCCTTCGGCCCCGACCTGCGGCTGGCGGTGCTGGTCGGCGACGAGACCACGGTCGCCCGGGTGGCCGGCCGGACCCGGGTCGGCGCGGGCTGGGTCTCCACCGTGCTGCAACGGCTCCTGCTCGCGCTCTGGCGCGACCCGGCCGTCGCCGAGCTGGTCGATCGGGCGGCCGACAGCTACGACCGGCGCCGCGACGCGCTGCTCGTCGCGCTGGCCGAGCGCGGGCTTTCCGGGCAGGGCCGCAGCGGCATCAACGTCTGGCTGCCCGTCCCGGACGAGACCAGCGCGGTGACCGCGCTGCGCGACGGCGGCTGGTCGGTGGCGCCCGGCGCGCTCTACCGGATCGCCGGGCCGCCCGGCCTGCGGATCACGGTCAGTTCGCTGGCCGACGCCGACATCGGGCCGCTCGCCGACGCGGTGGCCCGTGCCGTCCGGCCGCCGCGGCCGACCGGGTTCACCGCCTGAGCCGCGCCCACCGGGCCGGCGCGACCGGCTGCCCAGGCGGTCCGGGCGTGGCGGCCGTGCAGGCGGGTAAGCGCGGTGCCGGAGGTGAGCCAGGATGGCTTCGACCGGCACGAAGAGGGGCATCTGGATCGCGATCGCGGTGGCCGTGATCGTGATCATCATCGTGGTGATCGCGCTGATGTCCGGCGGTGGTGGCGGTGGTGGCGGCGGGTACTGACGTGCGGCGGCAGCCGCGGTGCGCCGCGGCCGGGCAGCGCTCCGGCCGTGGCGGCGTACCCGGCGATGCCGCCCGAAGAGGTATATAAAGTCGGCATGGCCGAGCAGACCGAGACCGCCCCCGGCGCCCAGCGGTTCATCCCGCCCGGTGCGGACACCCTCGACGAGTTGCGGGCCGCGGCCGGCGGCTGTCGGGGCTGCGAGCTCTACCGGGACGCGTCGCAGACTGTCTTCGGCCGGGGTGACGAGAGCGCCCGGGTGGTCTTCGTCGGCGAGCAGCCCGGCGACATGGAGGACCAGAAGGGACTGCCCTTCGTCGGGCCCGCCGGCCGGCTGCTGCGCCGGGCGGTCGACGACGCCGGCCTGGATCCGGGGCACATCTACCTGACCAACGCCGTGAAGCACTTCCGCTTCGAGCTGCGCGGAAAGCGGCGCATCCACCAGACCCCGGACCGGGTGCACATCACCGCCTGCCGACCCTGGCTGGTCGCGGAGTTCGCCCGGCTGCACCCCGAGATCGTCGTGGTGCTCGGGGCCACCGCCGCCAAGGCGCTGCTCGGGCCGAACTTCCGGGTCACCCGGCAGCGCGGCGAACTGCTGCCCTGGCCGGCGTCGGCCCAGCACCCGGAGGACTTCCAGCGGGTGCCGGTGGACAGCGCCGGAAAGGTGGCCGACAGCCCGCCGGCCCAGCTGCTCGCCACCATCCACCCGTCGGCGGTGCTGCGCGCCGACGACCAGGACAAGGCGTACGAGGGACTGGTCGCCGACCTCACCGTCGTCGCCGGCGCGCTGGCCTGACAGCCGGCGGCGCTCAGCCGCCCGCCGTGATCTTGCGGAACACGTCCTTGGCGACCGAGCGCCGGGCCAGGCCCCGGGCCGAGCTGGTCGGCGAAGGCGCGGGTCGCCGCGTCACGACCCCGCAGGGGCACCGCCGACCCCGTTTCCGTCGTCCGGGTGGGATCGGCCGACAGCGAAACCGACTGCCGCCGGCCGGCCCGGGTGCGCAAGGATGGGGACGCTCGACACCCCTTACCGGCGAGGAGTTCGCATGGCCACCGACCTCACCGCGCCGGCCCCGGTCCGCCCGGACGTCGCGCCGATCCAGCGGCGTACCCTCCGGCTGCTCTTCGCCACCCAGATCATCGGCGGCGTCGGGGTCACCATCGGCATCGCGGTGGGCGCGCTGCTCGCCGCGCGGATCGCCGGCACGGCGGCGGCCGGCCTCGCGCAGAGCTGCGGCGTGGTCGGTGGGGCCCTGCTCGCGGTCCCGGTCACCCGGATCATGACCGGGCACGGCCGGCGACCCGGCCTGGTGGTCGCCTACCTCGTCGGCGCGGCCGGCGGCGTGCTGGTGGTGCTGGCCGCGGCCACCGGCTGGGTGCCTCTGCTCTTCCTCGGCATGCTGCTCTTCGGCGGCGGGAGCGCGGCCAACCTGCAGGCCCGCTACACCGCGGTCGACCTCGCCGAACCGGCGCGCCGGGGGCGGCAGCTCTCCCTGATCGTCTGGGCCACCACCATCGGCGCGGTGGCCGCGCCGAACTTCGCCGCGCTGGCCGACCACACCACCGGCGGTTGGGGCCTGCCGCCGCTGGCCGGTCCGTTCGCGTTCAGCGCGGCCGCGTTCGTGCTCGCCGCCGCCGTACTGCTGGTGCTGCTGCGGCCGGACCCGCTGCTCACCGCGCGCCGGCTGGCGGCGGCCGACGCCCCGGCCGGCCCGGTCGCCGCACCGGCCGCGACCGCCCGGCGCGGCGCCGGCATGCGGGCTGCCTGGTCGGCGGTACGCGGCCGGCCGGCCGCCCGGCTGGGCATCGCCGCGGTCGCGGTGGGCCACCTGGTGATGGTCGCGGTGATGTCGATGACCCCGGTACGGCTCGGCGAGTCGCACTCCGACGCCGACGTGCTGCGGGTGGTGGGCATCGTGCTGAGCCTGCACATCGCCGGGATGTACGCGCTCGCCCCGCTGGTCGGCTGGTTGACCGACCGGCTGGGACGGCGCCCGGTGATCCTCGGCGGCGTCGGGCTGCTGCTGGCCGCGTGCGCGGTCGCCGGCACCGCCGGGCACCACACGCCCCGGCTCTCCGTCGGCCTGCTCCTGCTCGGTCTGGGCTGGTCGGGGACCATGGTGGCCGGTTCCACGCTGCTCTCGGAGTCGGTGCCGACGGGCATCCGCCCGAGTGTGCAGGGGCTCTCCGACCTGACCATGGGGCTGGCCGGCGCGGGAGCCGCCGCACTCAGCGGGTTTGTCATGCGGATGGCCGGCTATCCGGTCCTCGCCCTGCTCGCGGCGGTCGCGGCCGTGCCCCTGGTGGCGCTAGCGTTGCGGCCGGTGCCGACCGGGGCACCGGACGAGGAGGGCTGATCACGTGCGGCTGACCGACTTCTGGGCGCGGCTGGAGGAGGCGTTCGGCCCCGGCTACGCGGCCAGCATCGCCCGCGACCAGGTGCTCGCCCAGCTCGACGGACGGACGATCGAGCAGGCGCTGGCCTCGGGGGAGCAGACGCACCTGGTGTGGCGGGCGGTCTGCGCCGCGTACCCCGACCGGGTGCCCGCGCGACTACGCTGAGCAGCGATTTCCGTCGCCCCGCGTGTCGCTTGCCGAGTCGTACACCTGTTCGGCTATTGTCCACAGCGGGGTGCTCGTCCACAGCTCGCGGCCCGTCGGCTGGTTTTCTGTCGGACCCAGCGCCTAGCGTGTCCGCGTGACGCGAAGCTCAGCAAAGACGCCGGCGAAGGCAGGGGTGGCAACCATGGCAGCAGGGCCTGACCGGGAGAAGGCACTAGACCTTGCTCTCGCTCAGATCGACAAGCAGTTCGGCAAGGGCTCGGTGATGCGGCTGGGGGAGCGGCCGGTCATCCAGACCGCGGTGATCCCGACCGGTTCCATCGCGCTCGATGTCGCGCTCGGCGTGGGCGGTCTGCCGCGCGGCCGGGTGGTCGAGGTCTACGGCCCCGAGTCCAGCGGTAAGACGACGGTGGCGCTGCACGCGGTGGCCAACGCCCAGCGGGCCGGCGGCATCGCGGCCTTCATCGACGCCGAGCACGCGCTCGACCCGGAGTACGCGAAGGCCCTCGGCGTCGACACCGACGCGATGCTCGTCTCCCAGCCGGACACCGGCGAGCAGGCACTCGAGATCGCCGACATGCTGATCCGCTCCGGCGCGCTCGACATCATCGTCATCGACTCGGTGGCGGCCCTGGTGCCGCGCGCCGAGATCGAGGGCGAGATGGGCGACAGCCACGTGGGCCTCCAGGCCCGGCTGATGAGCCAGGCGCTGCGGAAGATCACAGGTGTGCTCAGCAACACCGGCACCACGGCGATCTTCATCAACCAGCTCCGCGAGAAGATCGGCGTGATGTTCGGCAGCCCGGAGACGACCACCGGTGGTCGGGCGCTGAAGTTCTACGCCTCGGTCCGGCTCGACGTGCGGCGCATCGAGAGCCTCAAGGACGGCACCGACGTGGTCGGTAACCGCACCCGGGTCAAGGTCGTGAAGAACAAGGTCGCGGCGCCGTTCAAGCAGGCCGAGTTCGACATCATGTACGGCAAGGGCATCTCGCGCGAGGGCTCGCTGATCGACGTCGGCGTGGAGCAGGCGATCATCCGCAAGTCCGGCGCCTGGTACACCTACGACGGCGATCAGCTCGGCCAGGGCAAGGAGAAGGCCCGGGAGTTCCTCAAGGAGAACCCGGACGTGGCCGCCGAGATCGAGAAGAAGATCCTGGAGAAGCTCGGCGTCGGGATCGGCGCCGGCGACGCGGCCGGCGGGCCGGAGCTGCCGCCGGTCGACTTCTGATCTGACCCGTGGCAGGACGACGAGCCCGGACGGGGCGGGGCTGGGATGCCAGCCCGCCCCGTTCGGGCGACGCCAACACCCCACCTCCTCCTCGCCGAGGCCGGCGATCCCGCCCCGCAGGCGCCGATGACGCCGGTCCCGACGCGGCCGACGGCGGCGGCTCGCCGACTCCGCCGCGTGACGAGGCGGAGCTGGCGCGGGAGATCTGCCTGCGCCAACTCGCCGTGCGCCCGCGCACCCGGGCCGAGCTGGCCGGTGCGCTCGCGAAGCGGGGCATCTCCGACGAGGTCTCCGCCCAGGTGCTCGACCGCTACGACGAGGTCGGCATCATCGACGACGCCGCGTTCGCCCGGGCCTGGGTCTCCAGCCGCCACAACGGGCGCGGCCTGGCCCGGCGGGCGCTCGCCAACGAGCTGCGCCAGCGCGGTGTCGACGGCGAGGTCGCCAGCGAGGCCCTCGGTGAGCTGAGCGAGGAGACCGAGGCGGAGACCGCTCGCGCCCTGGTCGAGCGGAAGCTGCGTACCGCCCGGGGTGAGCCTGACGCGGTCTTCCGCCGGCTGGTGGGCATGCTGGCCCGCAAGGGCTACCCGCCCGGCGTGGCGATCCGGGCGGTGAAGGACGCCCTCGCGGCGCAGAGCGCCGAGGCCGCCGAGTTCGCCGAGCAGATCGACGCCGACGCGCTCGCCGATGCCGAGGGGGAACTCGACCGCGACAGCCGGCCGGCCGGGTGACCGGCGGCCAGCTCGGCTCGCGGCGAGCCAGGGAAGCCGGTCGACGCCGCAGGTGTCCGTCCGGTGCGCCGAGGCGGTGCGAGCCGTGCTGAAGGCGTGCCTCAACGGCGGGCGGGGTCGTGACGAGCACCCCGCCGTGCCGCTCGCCCCCGTCGAGTTGGCCGCCGACGCGGCCCGCTGCGCCGCGCTCGGCGTGGCGGCCGTGCACGTCCATCCGCGGGACGCCACCGGCGCCGAGTCGCTGCGCCCCGATGTGATCACCGATGCGCTGACCGCGATCCGGGCTGCCCGGCCCGGCCTGGCGATCGGGGTGAGCACCGGCGCCTGGATCGAGCCGGACCCGGGCGCCCGGGTGGCAGCCATCCGGGCCTGGCGAGGGCTGCCCGACTTCGCCTCGGTCAACGCCCGCGAGGAGGGCGCCGAGGCGGTCGCCGCCGTGCTGCACGAGCGGGGCGTCATGGTGGAGGCGGGGCTCTGGATGGTCGACGCGGTTGCCGCCTACCGGCGTTGGCGGGTGCCGGCGGGCCGGATCCTCGTCGAGTGCATGGCCGAGCAGCCAGCGGTGGCGCTGGCCGACGCGGCCCGGATCCTCGCCGCGCTACCGGCCGCCGGCGGAGACGCCCGGCGTACCGGTGGCGACGACACCCCGCCGGTGCTGCTGCACGCCGAGGGGCCGGCCACCTGGCCGGTGCTCGCCGAGGCGGTCCGCCGGGGCCTGCACACCCGTATCGGTCTGGAGGACACGCTCCAGCTGCCGGGCGGCGAGCCCGTCGCGGACAACGCGGCGCTGGTCACCACCGCGCTCGCCGCCGGCGCGCACTGACGGGACCCGGCCCACCGGCGGCGTCGGACGATCCACTTCGCTTCGACGACCGGCGGGATCCACGGCACCGGATGCCGCGATGTCACCGATCGCTGTCGACCGGGCGACCGGCACCGCCGGCTTCCCGCCTCCTGCCCAGCGTCCTGGGCCACTGAACAGGCGCGGGACCGGCATGACGCCGCTCGCCTCGCCGCGTTTGTCCGGTGGTGTCCGAGGCGACATCAGCGGTGAGTGACGTCACAACTTCTCTCCGTTCGGGGGGTTTGATCATGAGTTCTTGACCAGACCACCCCTCGCGACCTAGCCTCGCCATACAGGCTCACATTGCCCGACCAGCGCAGGCTAAGCGCACAACATAGATCTCGTAACAGAACAGCATCACTTTGGCCGACTCATCGGCCTTTGGCGACAGCTCCGGGCAGGCCGGCCCGGAGCTCGCGACAACTGCACCCGGCCGCCGACGATGCCCGAGGGCACCGCCGGCGGAGAAAGCTACCCACCCACGGCCAGCCGCTCCGGTCGGGCGTCCAGAGTCGCGGGAGCGTGCCGTCGGCACGGTCACTGCGGCGCCGACGTTCAGGGGAGGCGGCGATGGCGGGGCGGCACAGGTTAAGCAGCGGTCCGCGCGGGGTGCCGGCATGAGCGAGCGTCAGCGAGTGAATCATCGGCTCAGGGCGGCGGTGCCTCATGGCGGCACGCAGCGCAGCGGGGTGCCGGCATGAGCGAGCGTCAGCGAGTGAATCATCGGCTCAGGGCGGCGGTGCCTCATGGCGGCACGCAGCGTAGCGGAGTGCTGGCATGAGCGCCTTCGACATCGTGCTCCTCGCCGCCGTACTGATCCTGACCGTGGTGGTGGTCGGCGCGGTGCTGTTCGGCATCCGGGCGCTTCGCCAGATCGGTGTGGCTCCGGTTCCGGAGGACCCGGCCTTCATCGCCGAGAAGGACCGCCAGGAGCAGTCCCTTGCCGCGCTGCGCAGCGCGGCCGACCAGGCGAACAGCACCATCGACGTGGCGAAGTCCGCGGCGGCGGCCGCCCGGGCCGAGGCCGCGGCCGCGAACGCGGAGGCGAAGTCGGCGCGGGCCGAGGCCCGGCGGATGCTCGACGACGCCCGCGCCGAGGCCGACACCGTGCTGGAGCGGGCCCACAAGCAGGCGGAGGCCGACGCGGAGCAGTTGCGCACGGCCGCCCGGCGCAGTGGCGAACGCGAGGTCGCGGTGCTCGCCGCGACGACCCGGGAGCAGGCGGCCGAGGTGGAGCGGCGGGCCGCCCGGATGGACGAGCGGGAGCGGCTGCACACCGAGGAGGTGGAGCGGCTCGCCGAGCGGGAGCGGCAGCTCACCGCGGCCAGCGCGGCGCTGGCCGCCCGGGAGACCGCGCTCAACCAGCGGGAGGCCGAGCTGGCCGAGGCGGAGGAGCTGCGCCGCCGGGAGCTGGAGCGGGTGGCCGGGCTCACCGCCGACGCGGCGCGGGCGGAGCTGATCGAGGCGATCGAGACCCAGGCGAAGCGCGAGGCCGCGCTGCTGGTCCGGGACATCGAGGCGGACGCCCGCGGCACCGCCGAACAGCGTGCCCGGCACATCGTGGTCGACGCGATCCAGCGGGTTGCCAGCGAGCAGACCGCGGAGAGCGTGGTCAGCGTCCTGCACCTGCCGGGGGACGAGATGAAGGGGCGGATCATCGGTCGCGAGGGGCGCAACATCCGCGCCTTCGAGTCGGTGACCGGGGTCAATCTGATCATCGACGACACCCCCGAGGCGGTGCTGCTCTCCTGCTTCGACCCGGTCCGCCGGGAGGTCGGCCGGCTCACCCTGGAGAAGCTGGTCCTGGACGGGCGGATCCACCCGCACCGGATCGAGGAGGTCTACGACCTGGCCCGGCAGGAGGTGGAGCAGCTCTGCCGGCGGGCCGCCGAGGACGCGCTGGTCGAGGTCGGCATCACCGAGATCCACCCCGAACTGGTCACTCTGCTCGGCCGGCTGCGCTACCGCACGTCGTACGGGCAGAACGTGCTCAAGCACCTGGTCGAGACCGCGCACATCGCCGGCATCATGGCCGCCGAGCTGCGGCTGGACGTGCCGACCATCAAGCGGTCGGCGTTCCTGCACGACATCGGCAAGGCGCTCACCCACGAGGTGGAGGGCAGCCACGCCATCATCGGCGCCGACCTGGCCCGCAAGTACGGCGAGAGCGAGGACGTGGTGCACGCCATCGAGGCGCACCACAACGAGGTGCCGCCGCAGACGATCGAGGCGGTGCTGACCCAGGCCTCCGACGCCTGTTCCGGCGGACGGCCGGGCGCCCGCCGGGAGAGCCTGGAGGCGTACGTCAAGCGGCTGGAGCGGATCGAGGAGATCGCGGCCAGCAAGCTCGGCGTGGAGAAGGTCTTCGCCATGCAGGCGGGCCGGGAGATCCGGGTGATGGTCAAGCCGGACGACGTCGACGACATCGGCGCGGCCGTGCTGGCCCGGGACGTGGCCAAGCAGATCGAGGAGGAGCTGACCTACCCCGGTCAGATCCGGGTCACCGTGGTCCGCGAGTCCCGGGTCACCGAGATCGCCCGCTGACCCGAACTCTCAGCCCCGTCCCCCGGCCGGGCAACCGGCCGGGGGCAGTTGACCGAAGGGCCGCCCCGAATGTCGGGGCGGCCCTTCGTCGTTCTTGCGGCGTGGCTCAGACGCCGCCGCCCATGCCGCCGCCCTCGGCCTGCGACATCAGCGCTGCCGGCGGCGGGTTCTGCCCCGCGGTCCCGGCGGTCTTGCGGCCCCGGGAGAGCCGGCGCTGGACGTACTGGGCCAGCTTCGACAGCGAGTAGTTGACCGCGATGAAGAGCACCGCGATCACCACGTAGACCTGGATCGGGTTGCCCAGCACACCGATGATCTGCTTGCCGATGTTCAGGGTTTCCTCGTAGCTGATGATGAAGCCGAGCGAGGTGTCCTTGAGCACCACCACCAGCTGGCTGATCAGCGCCGGCAGCATGATCCGGAACGCCTGCGGCAGCAGGATCATCCGGGTGGTCTGCAGCGGGGAGAGACCGATCGCCGCCGCGGCCTCGCCCTGCCCGCCGGGCAGGCCCTCCATGCCGGAGCGGAGGATCTCGGCGATCACCACCGAGTTGTAGATGGTGAGGCCGATGACCAGGTACCAGAGCGTCTCGAAGGTGACGCCGAACTCCGGGAAGCCGCGGGCCACGAAGAAGATGGTGATCACGACCGGGAGGCCGCGGAACACCTCGACGCAGACCCGGGTGACCGCCGACAGCAGCACGCTCAGCCCGCGCAGCAGGTACGACACGGGGGTGGCGAACCCGGTGAACCGGCGCCGGGCCAGGCTCTTGAGCTGGATCCGCAGGACCGCCAGCAGGGTGCCGATCACCAGCGAGGAGATGATCGCCAGCACCGCCGCGATCAGGGTGTTCTTGAGACCGAGCCCGATCCGGTCCCAGACCAGCGAGAAGTTCTCGTTGGCGGGGTCGATCAGCGGCCCCCAGAGCTCCATCGAGAACTGGCCCTTGTCGCTGAGCGGCCGGTAGATCAGGAAGTACGCGCCGACCAGCAACAGCACGGTGGCGACGAGGCTGCTGACGAGGGTGATCCGGCGCTGCCGGGGCCCGGGTACGTCGTAGAGGACGGTCTGCTGGCTCATCGGGCCACCGCCTGCCGCTTCTCGATCCGGTCGAGGAGGGCGCCGAGGGGAACCGTCATGATCAGGTATCCGATCGAGATGCCGATGGCGACGGGGATGAAGGCGTAACCCTCGGCCCCGGTGAGCTGGTCGGCCGTGGCCGACAGGTCACCGACCACGCCGAAGAAGCCGATCAGCGCCGAGTTCTTGATCATCGCGATGATCACCGAACCGAGCGGCACGATCGAGGCCTTCCAGGACTGGGGCAGCACCACGTACCGCAGGTTCTGGCCGAAGGTCAGCCCCAACGACCGCGCGGCCTCGGCCTGCCCGGCCGGCACCGCGTTGACGCCCGAGCGCAACGCCTCGCAGACGAACGCCGCGGTGTAGAGCACCAGGGCGATCAGCGCGAAGCGGAAGTAGGGCAGGTCGGTGTCGAGCCGGCTGAAGACCGCTTCGAGGCCGGGTACGCGGAGGAAGTCCGCGTTCGAACCGAGCGCCGGCAGGCCGAACGCGGCGAAGAACATCACCACGGTCAGCGGCATGTTCCGGAAGATGTTCACGTAGCCGGTGCCGACCGCCCGCAGCGGCGGGACCGGTGAGATCCGGAGCACCGCCACGATGGCGCCCAGGATCAGAGCACCGATCGCGGCGAGCACGCAGATCTGGAGGGTGAGCCAGAAACCACCCGCGAAGACGTCGAACTTGTCGATGAGAACACTCACGGGTCGGTCTTCCTCCCACCCTCCAGATCGGCGGTATCAGATCAGTAGCGGTTGACGGTCGGGGCGCTGCCGAGCTCGGCGCCGAACTTGCCGGCCGTGTCGTCCCACGCCTTCTTCCAGCTGCCGTCGGCGAACGCCTTGTCCAGCGTGTCGTTGACGAAGTTGCGGAAGTCGGTGTCCTCCTTCTTCACCCCGATGCCGTACGGCTCCTTGGTGAAGTTGTCACCGGCGAGCTTGAACGAGGCCTCGTCCTTGGCGATGTAGCCGAGCAGGATCACGTTGTCCGTGGTGACCGCGTCGACCTGGCCGCCCTTGAGGGCGTCCCGGCACTTGTCGTAGGTGTCGAAGAGCACCAGCTGGGTGGCGACGTCCTTGACGTACTGCTTGATCGTCTCGGCCGGGGTCGAGCCGGTCACCGAGCAGACCTTCTTGGTGCCGTCCTTGAAGGAGTCCGGGCCGGTGATCGCGGCGTCGTCCTTCTTCACCATGATGTTCTGGCCGGCCTCGTAGTACGGCCCGGCGAAGGCGATGCGCTCCTTGCGCTTGTCGTTGATCGTGTACGTCGCGGCGACCAGGTCGACAGTGCCGTTGACGATCACGTCCTCGCGGACCTTCGAGGGGGCCTCGACCCACTCGATCTTGTCCTCGGGGATGCCGAGCTCCTTGACGATGATCTTCGCGACCTCGACGTCGAAGCCCTCCGGCTTGCCGGACAGCCCCTTCTGGCCGAAGCCGGGCTGGTCGAACTTCGTGCCGATCTTGATGGCCTGCGCCTTGTTGAGCCGCTCCATCGTGCTGCCGGCGGCGAACGACTTGCTGCCGGCGCCGGTGCCCTCGCCGGCGTCGTCGCCACCGCAGGCGGTCAGGCCGAGCGCCAAGGTGGCGGCCGCCGCGAGCGCCGCTACACGCGTGATACGCATACTCTTCTCCTTCTTCGGTTGGACCCGCCGGGGGATGGCGCGCTCCTGGTACGGACGCCTAGTGCGTGAGGATCTTGGAGAGGAAGTCCCGGGCCCGCTCACTGCGGGGGTTCGCGAAGAACTCGGCCGGCGGAGCATCCTCGACCAACTGGCCGTCGGCCATGAAGATGACCCGGTTCGCCGCGTGCCGGGCGAAGCCCATCTCGTGGGTCACCACGACCATCGTCATGCCGTCGCTGGCGAGCGAGGTCATCACGTCGAGCACCTCGCCGACCATCTCCGGGTCGAGCGCGCTGGTGGGCTCGTCGAAGAGCATCGCCTTGGGCTGCATGGCCAGCGCGCGGGCGATCGCGGCGCGCTGCTGCTGGCCGCCGGAGAGCTGGGCGGGGAACTTGTCGGCCTGGTTGGCGATGCCGACCCGGTCGAGCAGGGCCAGGCCGCGCTCGCGGACCACCGCCGGCTTCTCCTTGCGTACCTTGATCGGGCCGAGGGTGACGTTCTCCAGGATCGTCTTGTGCGCGAAGAGGTTGAACGACTGGAAGACCATGCCGACCTCGCTGCGCAGCTTCGCCAGGGCCTTGCCCTCGGCCGGCAGCGGCTGGCCGTCGAAAGTGATGGTGCCGGAGTTGATCGGTTCCAGGCGGTTGATGGCGCGGCACAGCGTCGACTTGCCGGAGCCGGACGGCCCGATCACCACGACAACCTCGCCCCGGCCGACCGACAGCGAGACGTCGTCCAGCACGTGCAGCGGCCCGAACCACTTGTTGACCGAGTCCAGCACGATGAGCGGTTCGCCCGTCGTCACGTCGTCCACCGTCCCTGTCGTCTCCCGGATAGGGGTGCGATGACCCCCGGTTGGGCAACTGTAGGCGGGGGGATGTGGCGGAACGCAACTCGGTTGGTCACGGAGCGGTAACACCAGCAGCGATCGGCGTCGGGTGTCCGATTTCGACCGCGAATCGGTCTCGTTGCGGTGGCGGTGACGGACCCCGTGCCGGGATCATGGGGGGATGACCGAACCGGTACGGCTGACCCGGTACGCCCGGGGCGGCGGTTGCGCCTGCAAGATCCCGCCGGGCGAGTTGGAGGCGATGGTGGCCGGGCTCGGCCCGGCGACCGGCACCGCGGAGCTGCTGGTCGGCCTGGATCACGGCGACGACGCCGCGGTGGTCCGGCTGGACGAGCGGACCGGCCTGGTGAGCACCGCCGACTTCTTCACCCCGGTCGTCGACGACGCCTACGACTGGGGCCGGATCGCCGCGGCCAACGCGCTCTCCGACGTGTACGCCATGGGCGGCACCCCGCTGGTCGCCCTGAACCTGCTCTGCTGGCCGCGCGACGTGCTCCCGCTGGAGCTGGCCCGGGAGGTGCTCCGCGGCGGGCAGGACGTGGCCCGCGACGCCGGCTGCCACCTGGCCGGCGGGCACAGCGTCGACGACGACGGCCCGAAGTACGGGCTGGCGGTCACCGGAGTGGTCCGCCCGGAGGACCTGATCACCCTGGACGCGGGCCGGGCGGGGCTGCCGCTGTCGCTGACCAAGCCACTCGGCGTCGGGGTGCTGAACACCCGGCACAAGACGACTGGCGAGCGGTTTCCCGAGGCGGTCGCCACGATGAGCGCGCTGAACCGCGACGCCGCCCGGGCGGCGGTGGCCGCCGGCATCCGCTGCGGCACCGACGTGACCGGCTTCGGCCTGCTCGGGCACGCCTCGAAGCTGGCCCGGGCCAGCGGGCTGACCGTGGCGATCGACGCGGCCCAGGTGCCCTACCTGGCCGGGGCCCGGGAGGCGGTCCGGGACGGCCACGTCAGCGGCGGCAGCCGGCGCAACCTGGACTGGGTCAGCCCGTGGACCGACTTCGGCGCCGCCGGGGAGGAGGAGCGGCTCCTGTTGGCCGACGCGCAGACCTCGGGCGGGCTGCTGGTCGCCGGTGAGCTGCCCGGCGCGCCGGTGGTCGGCGAACTGCTCCCGGCCGGCGAGCACCGGGTCGTCATCCGCTGAGAACGGTCGCCCGTGTCGAGCGGCGAAGCGGCACCATACCCGATAATCTGTCATCTTCCCGCTACTAGGAGCAATGCCGGTCCAGTAAATTTTGCCCGGAATGGTCACAGACCGGTAACTTGCCCCCGGCTGGGGTCAAATGCACCTCACCATCGTCAGTAAGGCCCGGTCCGGGGCCGGTGGGACGAACGCAGCGAGGAGGCGGCATGACCGAGCTGTGGAACTGGAGAATCGACCAGGTACGACCCGTGGCGGTCTACCCGGCGTTGGCGGAGGCACTCGGTCGGGTGGTGATGCCGTTGGCAGTCGCCGACCCCGCGCGGCTGCCCACGTACGCGGTGATCTGCGACGTCTGGCAGGCGCCGGGCGAGTTCGCCACGATCGTGGACTGCTACGGGGTGCCCGACCGGCTCTCCGAGCACGCCAGCATCGCCGGGCTGGCCCGGCTGCTGGACCGCAACTGCCTGCTACGCGACGACACCCTCGACGCCGGCCGGCACCTGCTGGTCACCCCGGACGGGACGATCCGCCCGGTGCACTTCGACGTCCAGGAGACCGACGACGGCGAGGTGCTCAGCAACCAGCGGCTCTGCACCGAGGCCGACCCCGGGTGCCGGGGCTGGTCCCAGTGTCACCGCTCGCGGTGGGCCCCCGACACCGTCGCCCCGGTGCTCGCGGCGGCCTGACCGTCCCGTGGCGCGGCCCCGCCGCGCACCACGAGCTGGTCGAGCAGGGTCCGGGTGGCCTCCGCCACGGCGGCCACCGCCGCGTCGAAGGCGGCGGCGTTGTGCGCGGCGGGCGCCCGGAAGCCTGAGATCTTCCGGACGTACTGCAGCGCCGCCGCCTCGACGTCGGCGTCGGTCACCTGCGGGGTGTACGGCTCACGCAGGGTCTTGATGCTCCGGCACACGGCTCCTCCTCGGTTCTGGTCCATCCGGTGGGCCCGGATACGCTGTCCTCGTCATGACTACCGCAGCGGCGGGCAGCCCGCGCACCTACGAGGTGCGGACGTACGGCTGCCAGATGAACGTGCACGACTCCGAGCGCATCTCCGGGCTGCTGGAGCAGGCCGGCTACGTCCGCGCGCCCGAGGCCGACGAGCAACCCGACGTGGTGGTGTTCAACACCTGCGCGGTCCGGGAGAACGCCGACAACCGGCTCTACGGCAACCTCGGTCATCTGCGCCCGGTCAAGGACAAGCACCCCGGGATGCAGATCGCAGTCGGCGGCTGCCTGGCCCAGAAGGACCGCGGCGACATCGTCCGCAAGGCGCCCTGGGTCGACGTGGTCTTCGGCACGCACAACATCGGCTCGCTGCCGGTGCTGCTGGAGCGGGCCCGGCACAACACCGCGGCCGAGGTGGAGATCCTGGAGTCCCTCGACGTCTTCCCGTCGACGCTGCCGACCCGCCGCGAGTCGACGTACGCCGGCTGGGTGTCGATCTCGGTGGGCTGCAACAACACCTGCACGTTCTGCATCGTGCCCTCCCTGCGCGGCAAGGAGAAGGACCGCCGCCCCGGCGACGTCCTGTCCGAGGTCCGCGCGCTGGTCGACGAGGGCGTGCTGGAGGTGACCCTGCTCGGGCAGAACGTCAACTCCTACGGCGTCGAGTTCGGCGATCGGCTCGCCTTCGGCAAGCTGCTGCGCGCCTGCGGCGACATCGACGGTCTGGAGCGAGTCCGGTTCACCAGCCCGCACCCGAAGGACTTCACCGACGACGTGATCGCCGCGATGGCCGAGACGCCGAACGTCTGCCACTCGCTGCACATGCCGCTCCAGTCCGGCTCCGACGACGTGCTGCGCGCCATGCGCCGGTCGTACCGGTCCGACCGCTACCTGGGGATCATCGAGAAGGTCCGGGCGGCGATGCCGGACGCGGCGATCACCACCGACATCATCGTCGGCTTCCCCGGCGAGACCGAGGCCGACTTCGAGCGCACCCTCGACGTGGTCCGCGAGGCCCGGTTCTCCTCGGCCTTCACGTTCCAGTACTCCAAGCGCCCCGGCACCCCGGCCGCCACGATGGACGGACAGCTGCCCAAGCAGGTGGTCCAGGAGCGCTACGAGCGGCTGATCGCCTGCGTCGAGGAGATCACCTGGGCGGAGAACAAGCGCCAGCTCGGGGAAACCGTCGAGGTGCTGGTCGCGGTCGGCGAGGGTCGCAAGGACGAGCGGACCGGTCGGCTCTCCGGCCGGGCCCGCGACGGCCGGCTGGTGCACTTCGCGACGGGCGCGCTCGCCGGGCAGATCCGCCCCGGCGACATCGTGCACACCACCGTCACCTACGCCGCCCCGCACCACCTCAACGCTGACGGTGAACCGCTGTCGCACCGGCGGACCCAGGCCGGCGACGCCGCCGAGGCCGGCCGCTCCCCGCGTACCCCGGGGGTGCTGCTCGGGCTGCCCGGGCTCGGCGCCCCGGCCGCCGCGCCGGCGGCCGACAGCGCCTGCGCCACGCGCTGATCCCGGCTGCCGGCCCGGCAGTCACGCTGGACGCACGGAAGCCCCGGTCCGCACGGACCGGGGCTTCCGACGTACGTCAGCTCAGCCGGACTGCTCGGCGAGCTGGAGGAACTGCCGCTTCGAGGCGAGCGCCTGCTCGGCCTCCCGGACCCGCCGGGCGTCACCGGCCGCCTGGGCGCGGGCCAGCCGCTCCTCGGCCTCGGCGACCTGAGCCCGCATCTGGGCCAGCAGCGGATTGTCGGCCGGGGTGGTCCGGCGCCAGGCCGAGTCCATCACCTCGCGGACCCGGTCGTCGATGACCCGCAGCCGCCGCTCCAGCCCGGCCGCCGCCTCACGCGGCACCCGACCGGCCTCATGCCACTGTGCCTGGATCTCCCGCAGCTTCGCCTGGGCGCCCTTGGGGTCGGCGTCCACGTCGAGCGCCTCCGCCTCGGCGAGCAGCGCCTGCTTGCGCTCCAGGTTGGCGCGCTGCTCGTTGTCGCGCGCCGAGAAGACCTCGCTGCGCCGGGTGAAGAACTCGTCCTGCGCGGCCCGGAACCGGTCCCACAGCTTCTGCTCGGCCTCCTTGGAGGCACGCGGCGCGGCCTTCCACTGAGTCATCAGGTCCTTGAGCTGGTTGGCGGTGGCCGCCCAGTCGGTGGATTCCTTCAGCTTCTCGGCCTCGGCGACCAGTTCCTCCTTCGCCGACTGCGCCTGCTTGCGCTGCGCGTCGAGGGAGGCGAAGTGGGCGCCCCTCCGGCGGGTGAAGCCGTCCCGGGCGGCGGCGAACCGCTTCCACAGCTCGCCGTCGGTCTTCTTGTCGACGCCGCGGATCGTCTTCCACTCGTCGAGGATCTCCTTGAGCCGGTCGCCGGCGGTCTTCCAGCCGGTCGACTCGGCGGCGAGCTTCTCGGCCTCCTCGACCAGGGCCGTCTTGCGGGCCAGCGCCTCGACGCGGGCCGCGTCCCGCGCCGCGCGGGCCTCCCCGGCCTTCTCCTCGGCCACGGTGGCGAGCTTGTCCAGCCGCGCCGCCAGCGCGTCGATGTCGCCCACCACGTGCGCCTCGGCGAGCGAGGCCCGGATCCGGCGGATCGTGGTCAGCGAGTGGCCGGCGTCAGCCGCACCGGAGTTGAGCCGGGCCTCGGTCAGGTCCACCTCGGTCACCAGGTCGGCGAAGCGGCGCGCGAAGTGTGCCAGCCCCTCCTCCGGTGCCCCTGCCTGCCAGGATCCGACCACCCGCTCACCCTCGGCGGTCTTGACGTACACGGTGCCGTCCGCGTCCACCCGTCCGAAGGCAGTCCAGTCGCTCATGTGCCCATCCTCGTTCTCCCGGCGTCGGAAGAGCAGTCTCCCGATCACCGCCACAGCGCAGCCAAGTTTCTCCCGGCATTGTCACAGGTCCGACCCGGTCCCCGTCGAGCGCCTATCGCCGACCGTGACCATACGGTGTCCTAGCGCCCGGATGACCGGATCGGCGCGGAGACTCACCGGGAAGTCCGGCTACGGTGATCGGGTGCCACTGGTCGCCGCCGCTGTCTGCCCGCATCCGCCCCTGCTCGTGCCCGAGGTGGCCGGCGCCGTCGCGCCCGAACTGGACGAGCTCCGCGCCGCCTGCGACAGCGCCGTCGCCGCGCTGCTCGCCCACCGGCCGGACGCCGTGGTGCTGATCGGTGACGGGCCCGTCACCGGCTGGATCGGCCCGCCGGCCACCGGTTCACTGCAACCCTGGGGCGTCGACCTGGCCGTACCGCTCGACCCGACGCTGCCCGACCGCGGCTCGGTGCTGCCGCTGAGCCTGACCATCGGCGCCTGGCTGCTGACCCGCCACGACCCGCGACCGCCGGTGGCCGCGGTCCAGGTCGCCGCCGACGCCGGGCCGGCGCTGCTACGCGACCTCGCCGGGCAGGTGCACGACCACAGCCCACGGGTCGGGCTGCTGGTGCTCGGCGACTCCTCGGCCTGCCGGGGCGAGAAGTCACCCGGCTACCACGACCCGCGCGCCGAGCCGTACGACCGAGCGGTCGCCGCCGCCCTGGCCGGCGCCGACGCCGACGCGCTGCTCGGCCTGGACCCGGTGCTCTCGGCGCAGCTGCGGGTCGCCGGGCGGGCGCCCTGGCAGGTGCTGGCCGGCGCGGCCCGGGCTGCCGGCGGCGACTGGCGCGGCGAACTGCTCTACGACGCGGCCCCCTACGGCGTCGCCTACCTCGTCGCCAGCTGGACCCCGGCGTGACCGGGCCGACCGACCCCGGCGGCAGCCGCCCGCCGGTCGGGACCGTGGTCGCGGTGGTGGGGCCGACGGCGGCGGGCAAGTCCGCGCTGAGCATCGCGCTCGCGCACGCCCTCGACGGGGAGGTGGTCAACGCCGACTCGATGCAGCTCTACCGGGGGATGGACATCGGCACCGCCAAGCTCACCGCGGCCGAGCGGGACGGCGTGCCGCACCACCTGCTGGACATCTGGGCGGTGACCGAGCCGGCGAGCGTCGCCGAGTACCAGCGGCTGGCCCGCGCGGCGATCGACGACATCCTGGCCCGGGGTCGGGTGCCGCTGCTGGTCGGCGGCTCCGGGCTCTACGTCCGGGCGGTGCTGGAACGCTTCGAGTTCCCCGGCACCGACCCGGCGGTACGCGAACGGCTGGAACGGGAGCTGGCCGAGACGGGCCCGGCACCGCTCCACGCGCGGCTGCGGGAGGTCGACCCGTCCGCCGCCGCCGGCATCCTGCCCGGCAACGGTCGGCGGATCGTCCGGGCCCTGGAGGTGATCGAGCTGACCGGGCGGACGTTCACCGCCTCGCTGCCGGCGCCCACCCCGTACTACCCGTCGGTGCAGCTCGGCGTCGACCTGGACACCCCGCTGCTGGACGAGCGGATCGCCCGGCGGGTCGACCGGATGTGGGCCGACGGGCTGGTCGCCGAGACCCGGGAGCTGGTCGGCCACGGCCTGCCGGAGGGCCGCACGGCCAGCCGCGCGCTCGGCTACCAGCAGGTGCTGCGCGTTCTCGCCGGGGAGCTGACCGAAGCCGAGGCGCACGAGGAGACAATTCGCGCGACCCGCCGGTTCGTCCGCCGGCAGCGCTCCTGGTTCCGGCGTGACCCGCGCATCCACTGGCTCGACTCGGCCGCGCCCGACCTGATCGAGGCCGCCCTGCGGTTGGTGCCGGCCGCTGCGCGATGATGGGTACGTGGAGTTCACCAAGGGGCACGGCACCGGCAACGACTTCGTCGTGCTGCCCGATCCGGACAATCAGCTCGAGTTGACCCCGGGCCTGGTTGCCGGGCTCTGTGATCGGCGGCGCGGGATCGGCGCGGACGGCGTGCTGCGGGTGGTCCGGGCGGCGAAGCACCCGGACGGCGCCGGTCAGGCCGGCGAGGCCGAGTGGTTCATGGACTACTGGAACTCCGACGGCTCGTACGCCGAGATGTGCGGCAACGGTGCCCGGGTCTTCGTCCGCTACCTGCTCGACACCGGGCTGGCCACGTCGGACGGCGCGGTGCTGCCGGTGGCCACCCGGGCCGGCGTCGTGCGCGCGCGCGTCGAGGGGGAGGAGACCATCGCCGTCGAGATGCGCCGCCCCCGGCTGTACGACGCCTCCACGGCCATCCTGGGCGGGCTGACGCTGACCGGCACCGCGGTGGACGTCGGCAACCCGCACCTGGTCTGCTCGCTGCCCGCCGGGCTGGACCTGCCCGCGCTGGACCTCACCCGGGCGCCCGGCTTCGACCCGACTGTCTTCCCGGCCGGGGTGAACGTCGAATTCATCACTCCCGGCGACCCGGTCGACGGGGCCGACCGGCACGTGCTGATGCGGGTCTACGAGCGGGGCTCGGCCGAGACGCTCTCCTGCGGCACCGGTGCCTGCGCGGTGGCCGCGGTGGCCCTGCACGACGGCTCCCGGGACACCGGCGTGGTCGCGGTCGACGTCCCCGGCGGTCGTCTCACGGTCACCGTCACCCCGGATTCCTGCTGGCTGGCCGGCCCCGCCGTCCTGCTCGCCACCGGCGAGGTCATCCCCACCGCCCTCCTGCCCTGACCGGCCACCCTCCTGCCCTGACCCGGCCGCGCTGCGGATGACCCGGCCGCCCTGCGGATGATCGACTCTGTTACGCCGACCTGGCGGTGTCCCGGCCGCGCCGCGTGCCGCGATGTCGCCGACATGGCGGTGTCCCGGCCCGCCGCACACCGCGATGTCGCCGACCTGGCGGTGCCACGCCCGTCAGCCGGCGGCCCGCCGCCAACCTTCCCGCAGCCTTCGCTCTGCTGAAGCAGAGGCAACACCCGGCGTCCGCTATCCGGACACCGGGTGTTGCCGTGGCTGAAGCAGAGCAAAGCGTGTGACGGCCTTCCTCTCCCGGGCGGTGCCGGGTGGCTTGTGCCTTCCATTGGCGGCGCCGGGCGGGCCGTGCCGCCCGGCGGGAATGCCGGGCGGCTGGGGCGCCGGAACGGTCAGGGGGTCGCGGAGGCGCCGGCGGCGATCTCGGGGAGGTCGGCGGGGCCGGGGTCGGCGGCGGGGACCGGAGACGGGTTGTTGGCGGCGGCGCGGACCGCTGCCGCCACCGCCGGGGCGACCCGGGAGTCGAAGACGCTGGGCACGATCACCGTGGGGTTGATCTTTTCCTCGCCGACCACGTCCGCGATGGCCCGGGCCGCGGCGATCGCCATCTCCTCGGTGAACTCCTCGGCGTGCGCGTCCAGCATGCCGCGGAACACACCCGGGAAGGCCAACACGTTGTTGATCTGGTTGGGCTGGTCCGACCGGCCGGTGGCGACGACCGCGGCGTACTTGCGCGCCTCGCGCGGGTCGACCTCCGGGTCCGGGTTGGCCAGCGCGAACACGATCGCGTCCTTGGCCATCCTGGCGATGTCGTCACCGGTGAGCAGGTTCGGCGCGCTCACCCCGATGAAGACGTCTGCGCCGTCGATCGCTCCGGGCAGGTCGCCGGCGTAGTTCTCCCTGTTGGTGTTGTCGGCGAGCCACTGCCAGGCCGGGTTCAGGTCGGTCAGTCCGCGGTGCAGGGCGCCCTGCCGGTCGTACGCGATGATGTCGCCGACGCCCTGGCGCAGCAGCAGCTTCATGATCGCGGTGCCGGCCGCGCCGGCGCCGGAGACGACCACCCGGACGTCCGCGAGCTGCTTGCCCACCACCCGCAGCGCGTTGGTCAGCGCGGCCAGCACGCAGATCGCGGTTCCGTGCTGGTCGTCGTGGAAGACCGGGATGTCCAGGGCCTCGCGCAGCCGGGCCTCGATCTCGAAGCACCGCGGCGCGGCGATGTCCTCCAGGTTGATCCCGCCGTACGCCGGGGCGATCGCCTTGACGATGGCGACGATCTCGTCGGTGTCCTGGGTGTCGAGCACCACCGGCCAGGCGTCCACCCCGCCGAAGCGCTTGAACAGCGCGGCCTTGCCCTCCATCACCGGCAGCGACGCGGCGGGCCCGAGGTTGCCCAGGCCCAGCACCGCCGAGCCGTCGCTGACCACGGCGACGGTGTTGCGCTTGATGGTCAGCCGCCGGGCGTCCGCGGGGTTCTCCGCGATCGCCATGCAGACCCGGGCCACCCCGGGGGTGTACGCCCGGGACAGCTCGTCGCGGGTACGCAGCGCGACCTTCGGGGTGACCTCGATCTTGCCGCCCAGGTGCAGCAGGAAGGTCCGGTCGGAGACCTTGCGCACGTCCACGCCGTCGAGCGCGGTCAGCGCCTCGACGACCTGGTCGGCGTGCCCGGCGTCGGCGGTGTCGCAGGTGAGGTCGACGAGCACGTGCGTCGGGTCGGAGTCGACCACGTCCAGCGCGGTCACGATCGCCCCGGCCTCCCCGACGGAGGTGGTCAACCGCCCGATCGACGAGGCGTCCGCCGGTACGGCGATCCGGATCGTGATGGAGAATCCGGCACTCGGCAAGCGGGTGATGGCCACAGTTTTCCCTCCGTCAGCGCTGAGCGGCTCGACTCGCATTTCTACCCGCATGCCCAGCTCGACCGGCATCCGACCCCGCTACCGGTGGGTACGGCCACGGGCATATAGCAGGTGCGTCGGGCGTTGCTACATGTCAGGATTGCTCAGTACCCGGCAGAACGGACAGGAGAACAGCTTGCGAGACCAGGACACCGTCGTCGTTCCCTTCGAGGACGAGGAGCTCGACGCCACCACCGGCGAGTTCGAGCTGTCGGAGCGGCAGGCGCTGCGGCGGGTCCCCGGCCTCTCCACCGAGCTCACCGACGTCACCGAGGTGGAATACCGCCAGCTCCGGCTGGAGCGGGTGGTGCTCGTCGGCGTCTGGACCGACGGCAGCCAGCGCGACGCCGAGAACTCGCTCGTCGAGCTGGCCGCGCTGGCCGAGACCGCCGGCTCTCAGGTGCTCGAGGGGCTCATCCAGCGGCGCAACCGACCCGACCCGGCCACCTACATCGGTCGTGGCAAGGTCGACGACCTGGGCTCGGTGGTGCTCGCCACCGGCGCCGACACGGTCATCTGTGACGGTGAGCTCTCGCCGTCCCAGCTGCGCAACCTGGAGCAGCGCACCAAGGTCAAGGTCGTCGACCGGACGGCGCTGATCCTCGACATCTTCGCCCAGCATGCCAAGAGCAAGGAAGGCAAGGCGCAGGTCGAGCTGGCCCAGCTCGAATACCTGCTGCCCCGACTGCGCGGTTGGGGTGAGACGCTCTCCCGGCAGACCGGTGGTAGCGCCCGCGGCGGTGGCGCCGGCGGTGGCGTGGGTCTGCGTGGTCCCGGTGAGACCAAGCTGGAGACCGACCGACGCCGGATCCGCACCCGCATCTCCCGGCTGCGCCGCGAGATCAAGGGCATGCGGACCGTACGCCAGACGAAGCGCTCCCGTCGCTCCCGTAACGCGATCCCCGCGGTGGCCATCGCCGGCTACACCAACGCCGGCAAGTCCAGCCTGCTCAACCGGCTGACCGGCGCGGGCGTGCTGGTCGAGAACGCGCTCTTCGCCACCCTCGACCCGACCACCCGCCGGGCCACCGCGGCCGACGGGCGGCTCTACACCCTCTCCGACACGGTCGGGTTCGTCCGGCACCTGCCGCACCAGATCGTCGAGGCGTTCCGCTCGACGCTCGAGGAGGTCGCCGAAGCCGACCTGGTGGTGCACGTGGTCGACGGCACCCACCCGGATCCGGAGGAGCAGGTCCGGGCGGTGCACGAGGTGCTCGCCGAGGTGGGCGCCGACCGGCTGCCCGAGCTGCTGGTGGTCAACAAGACCGACGCGGCCGACGAGGAGACCCTGCTGCGGTTGAAGCGGCTCTGGCCGGACGCGATCTTCGCCTCGGCCCGTTCCGGACGCGGCATGGACGAGCTGCGGGCCGCCGTCGAGGCGCGGCTGCCGCAGCCGGCGGTGGAGGTCCGGGCGGTACTGCCCTACGACCGGGGCGATCTGGTGGCCCGGGTGCACCGGCACGGCGAGGTGCTCAGCACCTCCCACCTGCCCGAGGGCACCCGGCTGCACGTGCGGGTCAACGAGGCGCTCGCCGCCGAGCTGGCCCCGTACGAGGAGGGCCGCGCGGTCTCGGCCGGGGCGTGAGCCGTACCGGCGTCACCCGGTGGAAACCTGGGACATGCGACACTGGCGCAATGCGCCGCGCTGTTTCCTCGGTCACGGTCGCCCTCGGAATGCTCGGGGCGACCGTGGCGTTCACTGGAGCCGCACTGGCGGCACCCGCCCCGGCCGCCCCCGCCCCCGAGCCCGTACCGGGCAAGAAGCGGTGCACGATCGCCGACGAGCGACTGCGTGAGCTCTCCGGTCTGGTGGCGACGAAGAGCGGCTACATCGTCATCAACGACGGCACCGAGATCGAGGCTCGCAAGCGGGTCTTCTACCTCGACACCAAATGCAAGATCTCGAAGGACCCGGTCAGCTACTCCGGCGGGGGCCCGTTCGACACCGAGGACCTGGCGCTCTCCCCGGACGCCAAGACGCTCTGGATCGCCGACACCGGTGACAACGTCACGTCGAAGACCCGCCGCGAGCGGGTGGCGGTCTGGACCATGCCGGTCGCCGGCACCAAGCGGCCGGTGCTGCACCGCCTCTCCTACCCGGAGGGCAAGCCGCACGACGCCGAGGCGCTGCTGATCGGCGATGACAACAAGCCGCTGATCATCACGAAGGTGACCTCCGGCAAGGCCGAGATCTACCGCCCGTCGGGCGCGCTCAAGAACGGCGACACCGACCCGGTGCCAATGGCCAAGGTCGGCGAGATCACGCTGCCCAAGACGCAGACGGAGAATCCGCTCAACACCTTCGGCCGGGTCGCGATCACCGGGGCCACCAGGTCGCCCGACGGCGGCAAGGTGGTCCTGCGGACCTACGCCGACGCCTTCGAGTACGACGTCGCCGGCGGTGACATCGTCGGGGCGCTCACCACCGGCAAGCCTCGGGTGACGCCGCTGACCGACCCGTTCGGCGAGGCGATCAGCTACTCGACCGACGGGAAGACCTTCCTCACCGTCTCCGACGGCGGGCAGTTCACCGAGGAAGACCCGGTCGACATCCTCAGCTACACCCCCTCCACCACCGGCGCGGTGCCGGTCGCCGACGAGTCGGCCGCCAAGTCGGCTGCCGGCCCGTCCTGGTTCAGCAGCCTCAGCCTGACCGACCTCACCTATCTGATCGCCGCTGTCGGCGCGGTCGGCGCGCTGCTGGTCGGCGCCGGCATCGTCGGCATCCTGCGGGCCCGGCGCAAGCCGGCCCCCGACGAGGGGCCCGGTGGCTCGGAGCGCGACGACGACCTGCCCGGTGGCCGGGCGGACGACGACCGGGGCGCCCGTGGCGGGGTCTACGGCGGCGCCCCCGCGGGCGGCGGGGTCTACGGCGGCGGCCCGGGCCGCGGCCCTGCGGAGCCGGCCGGTGGTGGCGTCTACGGCGGCGGTCGACCGGCCGGCGGCTCAGGTGGCGGTGGTCGACCGGCCGGCGGCTCAGGTGGCGGTGGTCGACCGGCCGGCGGCTCAAGCGGCGTCTACGGCGGTGCCCGTCCGGCCGGCGGCGGTGGCGTCTACGGCGGTGGGGGTTCCGGCGGGGGCCGCCCGCCCGCTGGCGGGCGACCCGGCAGCGGCGTCTACGGCGGTCAGCCCGGCGGCGGGCAACCGCCTCGAGGTGGCGGCTACGGCGGCGGTCGCGCGGAGCCGCCCCGGCGTGGTGGGCCCGATCCGGACTACCGGGGTCAGCGTGGTGGGCGCCGGCGCGACGACGGGGATCCCTACGACCAGTACCCCGGTGGCGGTCGCGCCTACCGCGGCGACCGTTACTGAGCCTCGCCCGACCGCTGGACGGCATGGCAACGGGTGAGCGCCTGCTCGGCGGTCACCCGTTGCGGCGTCAGATCCGGCGCAGTACCGCGACGACCCGGCCCATGATGGTGGCGTCGTCGCCGGGGATCGGGTCGAAGGCCGGGTTCTGCGGCATCAGCCAGACGTGCCCGTCGCGACGGCGGTAGGTCTTGACGGTCGCCTCACCGTCGAGCATGGCGGCCACGATGTCGCCGGCCTCGGCGGTCGGCTGCTGGCGGACCACCACCCAGTCGCCGTCGCAGATCGCCGCGTCGAGCATCGAGTCGCCCTTGACCTGGAGCATGAAGACCTCGCCCTCGCCGACCAACTCGCGGGGCAGCGGGAAGATGTCCTCCACCGCCTGCTCGGCGAGGATCGGCCCACCGGCGGCGATCCGGCCCAGCATCGGCACGTAGGCCGGGGTGGGGCGCTGGGCGCGGGTCAGCTCGTCGTCGACGATGTCGCTGGGGGCGCGGACGTCGACCGCCCGGGGGCGGTTGGGGTCGCGCCGCAGGAAGCCCTTCTTCTCCAGCTCCTTGAGCTGGTAGGCGACGCTGGACGGCGAGACCAGGCCGACCGCCTCGCCGATCTCCCGGACGCTCGGCGGGTAGCCGTGCCGCTCCACCCAGGTGCGGATGAACTCCAGGATCCGCCGCTGCCGGGCGGTCAGGTCGACCGACGCGGGGTCGGGGAAGGCGCTGACCACCGGAGTGACCGGGCGCACGGCGGGCTGGCCCGTCCGGCTGCGCGCGGCGCTCCGGCGCCGAGTGGCCGGTGGACCCGCCTCGGCGATCTGCTGCGGGTTCTTCGGCCGGCTGGCCCGGTCCTCGGTCACGTCCGTCCTCCCTGGTCGGCGCTGGGTGCCTTGGCGGCTCGTGGTGCGTGCGGCGGTGCGGTTGTGCATGATGGTGCGCTGTCGGGGTGGTGCGGTGGCCGGTGCGGTGAGATCCGCCGCGACCGGTTGTTCTTGACCGTATAGGTGAGATCGGTCATTTTCAAACATCTGTACGACGTCTCACCGGCGTGTCGCGCCGAAAACCGTTCCCCTCGTACGCCTGTTCTGATAGATGATACGTCGGTTGGTACGTGTGTTCGAAGCTTCGCCGCTCCGATCGGCCGCTCCGCCGGACGGTCGGGTGGGCTCGACCGGCCGGACGGTAACCCCGAGAGGGTCCGCCCATTGGGCTTCCCGGCGGGTCGGTCACCGAGGCGCGGCCGGGTCGGGCGGGGCGGATCGGCCGAGGTGCCGGGTGACGCGCCGGACACGCCGGCCAACTTGACCGGGGTCCCTCGGCGACATACGGTCGACCCCTAGATGTAGTAGTCACATGGGCGTAAGTTGCCTATAGGTTGGGTCCGACTACCGACCGCACTCCCGTACAGTCGCACGGCGGGCGGCCATTCGACGATGGCGCCGCCGTGGCCGATCGCGTCCGGGAGTGCCCGGTGCGGCCGCAGTCGATCAAGGAGGTCAGCGATGCGGTGTCCGTACTGCCGGCACGCCGACTCCCGGGTGGTCGACTCGCGGGAGGCCGACGACGGCCAGCTCATCCGGCGGCGACGGTCCTGCCCGGAGTGCGGCAAGCGGTTCACCACGGTGGAGGAGGCCGTCCTCGCGGTGGTCAAGCGCAGCGGGGTGACCGAGCCGTTCAGCCGGACGAAGATCATCGGCGGGGTGCGCAAGGCGTGCCAGGGCCGGCCGGTGGACGACGACTCGCTCGCGCTGCTCGCACAGCGCGTCGAGGAGACCGTGCGGGCCAAGGGCGCCGCCGAGATCCCCAGCCACGAGGTGGGGCTGGCGATCCTGGGCCCGCTGCGTGACCTGGACGAGATCGCCTATCTGCGGTTCGCCAGTGTCTACCGGTCCTTCGACTCGCTCGCCGACTTCGAGCGCGAGATCGAGACGCTGCGGGCCGCGGCCCGCGCCCGGGAGAGCAACGGGGCCGACGCGGTCGAGGCCGCCGGCCGTACCAGCTGATTTTTTGCGAGTTACTGACAGTCGGATCGCGCGGCAGGCGGCCGTGTGGACGAGGGGGCGGATGAGATGCCGGGGGATGGTGTGACAGCGAGCAGGTCACGGAGCAAGGCTGGCGCGGGCCTCAAGATCGAGCGGGTCTGGACGACGGAGGGGGTCCACCCGTACGACGAGGTCAGCTGGGAGCGCCGGGACGTCGTCATGACGAACTGGCGGGACGGCTCGATCAACTTCGAGCAGCGCGGGGTGGAGTTCCCCGAGTCGTGGAGCGTCAACGCGGCGAACATCGTGACCACCAAGTACTTCCGGGGCGCGGTGGGGACCCCGGAGCGGGAGTGGTCGCTCAAGCAGCTGATCGACCGGGTGGTCACCACCTACCGGACCGCCGGTGAGGAGTACGGCTACTTCGCCAACCCGGCGGACGCCGAGGTCTTCGCCCACGAGCTGACCTGGATGCTGCTCAACCAGGTGTTCAGCTTCAACTCGCCGGTCTGGTTCAACGTGGGCACGCCGTCGCCGCAGCAGGTCAGCGCGTGCTTCATCCTCGCGGTCGACGACTCGATGGACTCGATCCTCGACTGGTACAAGGAGGAGGGGCTGATCTTCAAGGGCGGCTCCGGCTCCGGGGTCAACCTGTCCCGGATCCGTTCCTCCAAGGAGCTGCTCTCCTCCGGCGGCACCGCCTCCGGCCCGGTGAGCTTCATGCGTGGCGCCGACGCCTCGGCCGGCACCATCAAGTCCGGTGGCGCCACCCGGCGGGCGGCCAAGATGGTCATCCTCGACGTGGACCACCCGGACATCGAGGAGTTCGTGGTCACCAAGGCGCGCGAGGAGGACAAGATCCGCGCCCTGCGTGACGCCGGGTTCGACATGGACCTCGGCGGCTCCGACATCGTCAGCGTGCAGTACCAGAACGCCAACAACTCGGTGCGGGTCTCCGACGAGTTCATGACCGCGGTGGAGAACGGCGGCGGCTTCGACCTGCGTGGCCGGCTGGACGGCTCGGTCATCAACACCATCGACGCCAAGAAGCTGTTCCGCACCATCTCCCAGGCCGCCTGGGAGTGCGCCGACCCCGGCCTGCAGTACGACGACACGATCAACGACTGGCACACCTGCCCGGAGACCGGGCGGATCACCGCGTCCAACCCGTGCTCCGAGTACCTGCACCTGGACAACTCCTCGTGCAACCTGGCCTCGCTGAACCTGATGAAGTTCCTCCGCGCCGACGGCAGCTTCGAGGTGGAGAAGTTCGTCAAGTCGGTCGAGTTCGTCATCACCGCGATGGACATCTCGATCTGCTTCGCCGACTTCCCGACCGAGAAGATCGGTGAGACCAGCCGGGCCTACCGGCAGCTCGGCATCGGCTACGCCAACCTCGGCGCGCTGCTGATGGCCTCCGGCATGCCGTACGACTCGGAGCAGGGCCGCTCGGTCGCCGCGGCGATCACCTCGCTGATGACCGGCACCGCCTACCGCCGCTCCGCCGAGCTGGCCGGCGTCGTCGGTCCGTACGACGGCTACGCCCGCAACGCGGAGCCGCACAAGCGGGTCATGCGCAAGCACGCCGCCGCCAACGACGAGATCAAGCCGGCCGGCACGGTGGCCACCGCGATCGTCCGCGAGGCCACCAAGCAGTGGACCCAGGGCAACAAGATCGGCGACAAGAACGGCTGGCGCAACTCGCAGGCCAGCGTCCTCGCGCCGACCGGCACCATCGGCTTCATGATGGACTGCGACACGACCGGCGTGGAGCCGGACCTGGCGCTGGTCAAGTTCAAGAAGCTGGTCGGTGGCGGGTCGATGCAGATCGTCAACCAGACCGTTCCGCGCGCGCTGCGCAGCCTCGGCTACCCCGAGGAGCAGGTCGAGGCGATCGTCGAGCACATCGCCGACCACGGCCACGTGGTGGACGCCCCCGGCCTCAAGCCGGAGCACTACCCGGTCTTCGACTGCGCGATGGGCGAGCGTTCCATCGCCCCGATGGGCCACGTGCGGATGATGGCGGCGATCCAGCCGTTCGTCTCCGGCGCCATCTCCAAGACGGTCAACATGCCGGAGGCGGCCACCGTCGAGGACGTCGAGAAGATCTACTTCGAGGGCTGGAAGCTCGGCCTCAAGGCGCTGGCGATCTACCGGGACAACTGCAAGGTCGGCCAGCCGCTCTCGGTGGCCAAGTCCAACAAGGCCACCGAGCCGGCCGCCGTCGAGGCCGCCCCGGCCGCCCCGGCCGCGGTGGAGAAGGTCGTCGAGTACCGGCCGGTGCGCAAGCGGCTGCCGAAGAAGCGCCCGTCGGAGACGGTCTCCTTCTCCGTCGGCGGCGCCGAGGGCTACCTCACCGCGTCGTCCTACCCGGACGACGGCCTCGGCGAGGTCTTCCTCAAGATGTCCAAGCAGGGCTCCACCCTCGCCGGGGTCATGGACGCCTTCTCGGTGGCCATCTCGATCGGCCTCCAGTACGGCGTTCCGCTGGAGACGTACGTCAGCAAGTTCACCAACATGCGCTTCGAGCCGGCCGGTATGACCGACGACCCGGACGTGCGGATGGCCGCCTCGGTGATGGACTACATCTTCCGTCGGCTGGCGCTGGACTTCCTGCCCTACGAGCGCCGTGCGGAGCTGGGCATCTTCACCGCCAGCGAGCGGGCCGCCCAGCTGCGGGCCGAGGCCGAGGCGGAGAGCGCCGCGGTGACCGGTGCCGAGCTCACCGCGATGGCGTCGTCCGCTCCGGTCGAGACCAAGCCGGAGGAGCCGAAGACCGGCCCGGTCGCCCAGCCGGCCAAGGAGACCGTCGACATCGTCGCTGCCAAGCCGGCGCCGTCGGTCGGTTCCAGCACCGAACTGCTCGAGGCCGTGATCGGCAAGGCCGCCGACGCGCCGCTCTGCTTCACCTGCGGTACGAAGATGCGCCCGGCCGGCAGCTGCTACGTCTGCGAGGGCTGCGGCTCCACCAGCGGCTGCAGCTGAAACCGAGCCGTATTGCCTTCAATGCAACGCGGAATTCGTCGATGACGACGGCCGACGGCTGGTGATCCGTGATCATGACGGTTGCGGAGCCAGCCGGCGGCTGAAAGACAGCGACCGCCCGAACCTGTAGGGGTAAGGGCGGTCGCTGCGGCAGAGACGTGGTGGTCGCTGCGCGTCAGAACCAGCATGACACCACATCTCAGGCCGCAGATCAAACTGCGGAGGAGGTGGTGGAACATGACCAAGAACAATCGGCAGACTGGTGCAAAAGCTGCTTCGGCGGCGAGCAAGGTGCTAGCTAACCCGAAGTCGTCCAAGGCGGACAAGACGGCGGCTGCTAGCGCGCTGTCGCAGACTCCGTCGAAGTCAGGTAAGCGCAAGTAGCTCCCGAGCTGCCCAGGTCCTACAGCCTGGGCACTCATTGCTCTTGCCGAGGACTTGCCCGCCGCGATTCTTGATGGTCTCCTCGGTGTGCACATCACTACAGCCGAGAGGTGGGCCAGACTCGCCCGGCGTGACTGGGCCGACTATCTCCAAGCCCGAGCCGCGGATGCGGCTACCAGACCTGACCGGTGAAGGCGGCTCGCGCAGGCCGCGGCCTTGCCGATTGGCGGAGAGCACGGCATCATCACTGCATGATCAAGAGAATCGAACCCAGCACTCCTCGGTGAGCGCCCTTGAGGTCCGGATGGACCGAGTATTGGGCTCTGGCCCGTTTCGCGAAGTCGGTGTACCCCGGGTCGCTGTGAGCACGCCGGATGGACGCCTAGTCGTTGTCGGCGGCGTTTTCGATCGGCCTCAGTGGCATGGTCGCGACGTCTCAAGCCGGCCACGCCGGCAACCAGGCTGGTACCCACTGGCCGTGTACGAATCCGGCAACCTCAGCCTGCTGCACCTCAGTACGACCCGTTGGCCGGCGAACGCGATCGCCTGCCACCCGACGCTGCCGCTGGCGGCCATCGGCACAGGGGCCTACGACGGTGGGTGGTCCTATGAGGGCGAGCTTCTGCTTCTTAACCTCACCACGGGCGTCACCATGTCTCTGCTCGAACATCCGCGCGAGGTACGGCGGATCGTGTGGCGCGATTCGCAAACACTCGACATGGTTCTGGCGATTCCCTGTGACGAAGATGAGGAGCGATTCGGGACCACGTCCCTGGCTTGCTCGATCCGTCGTGACGACTGGGACCACGCAACCGAGAAGATGCTGCGGATGCCGTACGGGGAGACCCCGGTTCCCGACGAACCACGGACCGACCCGGCCAGCGCAGCGGCCGTCATCGAGAAGTTTTGCGATGACCGCGGCTTGCGTTGGGTAGTGCGGCGCGGGGTTTGGGCGGTGGATTCGCTACCCGACGGTCGGATCGTGGCCGCGCTTGAGGGTGTCCGCCTGGAGTGCTGGTCCCCGACGATCGAGGAGCCCTTGTGGCAGCTTCCGGTGGATGGTGTGGGATGCCAGGTCAAGGTTCTACCGGATGAGCGGACGGCGCTGGCACTGACGCAAACGCCGCCCCGGTTCGAGAGCCGGCGGTGGACGCTCGATCCGAGTGTCCTAGCGGAGATCGACATAGACAAGGGCGCGGTCAAGACGCTCCGTGAACTGCAGTTCCCTGCTGTGGTGGTGTCGCGTTCCGATGGCCGATGGGCAATACGAGACACCGAGCACAACACGCGGGTAGGGGCAGGCAGGGCCTTTGTCTGTTCCTCCACGGACGTGGACCCGGCAGCCATCGAGCTCGGGCGATACGACCTTTTTAACCACTTCTTCGACGTCCGGTATGCGCCTGACCTGTTATTTCTTCAAGGCCGGAAGGACGAATCCTGGCGAGGGAAGTGGGTGGTCTCGGTCGATGCGCAAGACGGCTCCATACGACGCCTGTTCCCGCTCGAATGGGACAAGTCGCGGAATGGTCATCTGTTCGGCGGCTGCGGTGCTTACCTCACCGGTCAGTCCGGGCCCGCCCTTGTGCATACCGGGCAAGTCCATGACCGGGCGGGACTGCTGCGTGGGAACGCTTTCGTGGTCCGCCGTGCCTATCCGACCGGTGAGCTGCAATGGGTCTTCAAGGCAGACCACCAGGCCACCGCGCTGGACGCTGACGGCGATTTCGTCTACGTCGCGTTCAACTCGGGGGAACTGGTGATCCTGCGTGCTGAGGACGGGTCTGTGCAAGACCGGCAGCACCTCCAGGTAGACGGCCACCCGGTTGTCCCGCTCTCCATGGTCCGGTTGAGTGACGGCCGCCTTGCGGTCGGCACTTTGGACGGTCGGATACTCGTCTGCGCTGTCACCGCCTCGCCGAACGTGGGCGACAACGGCGAATAGCGCACGCTTCAGATACTGGTACTGCGCCAGTACGTACGCGCAGCGTCTGCTGCGAAGCGGTTGAACACCAGTGACCGCCCGACCCGGTACCGGGTCGGGCGGTCACTGGTATCCGCGGACTCCCGGCTTACTGGTTGGCGCGCTCGGCGGCGCGTACGGCGTTGCGGAACAGCATCGCGACGGTGGTCGGCCCGACCCCGCCGACCCGGGGGGTGATGGCGCCGGCGACCTCGGCGCAGGCCTCGTCCACGTCCGGCAGGAGGCGTCGCCCGTCGTAGCGGACGCCGGCGCCGATGACGACGGAACCCGGCTTGACGTGCTCGGGTCGGACGATGCCGGGTACGCCGGCGGCGGCGACGAGGATGTCGGCGCGGCGGGTGTAGCGCGGCCAGTCGGGGACGCCGGTGTGTACGACGGTGACGGCAGCGTTCGCGGTCGGGCGCTTCTGCGACAGCAGCATCGCCAGCGGCCGCCCGAGGGTGGCGCCGCGGCCGAGGATGACGACCTCACGGCCGGCCACGGGGATGTCGTAGTACGCCAGCAGCGCTTCGATGCCGGCGGGGGTGCACGGCAGCGGGCCGGGCACGCCGACGGCGAGCCGGCCCATGTTGAGCGGGTGCATGCCGTCGACGTCCTTGTCCGGGTCGATGGTCTGCAACGCCGCGTCGTAGTCCAGGTGCGCCGGTACGGGGTACTGCACGAGCAGCCCGTGCACGGCGGGGTCCGCGTTGAAGCGGGCGATGGCCCGGTGCAGGTCGTCCTGGGTGGCGGTGGCGGGCAGGTGCTCGTGCGGGGAGGCGAACCCGAGGGCGGTGGCCTGGCGCTGCTTGATGCCGACGTAGCGCGCGCTGGCGTCGTCGTCACCGACGAGGATGGTGGCCAGGCTCGGGATGATTCCGCGGCTGGCCAGGCGGGCGGCAGCGGCGGAGGTCTCGGCCAGGACGGCCTCGGCGACGGGCGCGCCGGGCAGCAGCCGGGCCGGACCCGACGTGGTGATCTCGGTGGATGCGCTGGTCATCTGGGTAGGGACTCCTCGGCGCGGGCGCCCAGGCGGTCGACGCCCGCGAGAGGCTCCCCGATGGTTCCACCATCCCTGTGCCGCCAGTCGCCGGTAGCTCGATGATGCCGTATCACCAGGGCGGACGGGTGCGCCGGGGTCAGGGCTGGGCGAAGAGCGGGCCGTAGTTCGACCGGAACATCTTCTCGTCGAGGGCGCAGGGCCCGGTGGGAGCTGCGTCACGGACCTGGGACAGCGGCCGGGATCGGTTGCGAGGATCGGAGGATGACGACCGCCGATGCGTACGTCGAGTTCGCCACCCGGGAGACGCGGGACGTCTCACCCTCGTACGAGCGTCTGTCGCTCGCGGTGTCCCGTGACCGCGAGCTGCTGGACCTGCTCGACGAGCTGCCGCCGGCCAAGCGGCAGCCGAACCTGCTCTTCGGCGTCGTACGGCTGCTCGGCGGCCCGCTCGACGACCCGGCCGCCTTCCACGACCACGTGGTGGCGAACTGGCCGGCGATCGCGGCGCAGATGCGGGTGCGGGCCACCCAGACGAACGAGGCCGGGCGGTGCGCCGTGCTGCTGCCGGCGCTCGCCGCGCTGCCGCAGCCGCTCGCCCTGTTGGAGGTCGGCGCGTCCGCCGGGCTCTGCCTCTACCCCGACCGGTACGCCTACCGCTACGGCGAGCGTCAGGTCGGCGCGGGCGAGCCGGTGCTCGACTGCGCCGCGGTCGGGGTGCCGGTGCCGGCCGCGCGGCCCGAGGTGGTGTGGCGGGCCGGTCTGGACCTGAACCCGCTCGACGTGACCGACCCGGCCGACATCGCCTGGCTGGACGCCCTGATCTGGCCGGAACAGACCCACCGCCGGGCCCGGCTGCGCGCCGCGGCCGCCGTCGCCGCGGCCGAGCCACCGCGGCTGGTCCGCGGTGACCTGGTGGACGACCTGCCGGCGCTGGCCGCTCAGGCGCCGGCCGACGCGACGCTCGTGGTGTTCCACACCTCGGTGCTCTACCAGGTGCCCCAGCCACGGCGCGACGCGTTCGTCGAGCTGGTACGCGCACTGCCCGGCCATTGGCTCGCGAACGAGGCGCCGGAGGTGCTGCCCCACGCCTCGCTGCCGGCGTCGCCCGGCGAGGCGATGCACAACGTGCTCGCGCTGGACGGGACGCCGCTCGCCTGGACCCGGGGGCACGGGCAGGCGATGGTCTGGATGGGGTGACGAGGCTCCGGCGTCGGCGCCGAGCCGCCCGCGCGGACCCGAGGGAAGCGGCGGCCGGTCGAGCGGAGGCTCATCGTCACCGGAGTGGGACAGAGCGTGGCATCGATCATCAGTAGGCTCGGGCTCCCGAGGGCCCGACCCTGGTGAGGTGTTCATGGCGAAGCCGTCGTTCCCGCGTCCCACGCCGCGTCTTGTGGCCGCGTTCCTGCCGCCGCTGCTCTGGGGGCTGGTCGTCGGCTACTGGACGCCGCGCGGGCCGGGCACGGGTTTCGAGGCCGTCGCGTCGGTCGCGGTCAGCCTCGCCGTCGGCCTGGTGGCCGGCTGGCTGAGCCGGTCGCGCTGGGCGATGCTCGCCGGGCCCGTGCTCTTCGCGGTGGCGGTGGAACTGGTGCGGATCCGGCTGCGTGGTCCGACCGTGGACGCCCCGCACCTGAGCGGCTTCGGTGTCGCCGCGCTGCTGCTCGGACGGGGCCTGCACGGCCTGTTCACGCTGCTGCCGCTGCTGGTCGGCGCGACCTACGGGGCCGGCCTCGCCCGGCGCGCGACCCGGGCCGGGCGCCGGGCGACCCGGACCGCCGCCGGCCGATCGGCTGTCGCCGGCGAACCCGCCGCCGCCCAGGAACCAACCACTGCGCCGCGCCGGCCGGGGTGGGTGTGGCTGCGCCGGGGTGCGACGGGCCTGCTGGCGGCGGTGGTCCTGCTGGTGGCGGTGGTGGCGGCGCTGCCGGCCCGCACCGACCGGATCGACGGTGGCATCGCCGAGCTGAGCACCATGGACACCGGGTCCCGCTCGCTGGGGTTGATGCTGCGCGGGGCCGACCCGGCCGCACCGGTGCTGCTCTTCGTGCCCGGCGGGCCGGGCTCGTCGGAGATCGGCGCGATGCGTCGGCACCTCGCCGCGCTGGAGCAGCGGTTCGTGGTGGCCACCCTGGATCGGCGGGGGGCGGCGAAATCGTGGGACACCTTCGCACCGTCGTCGTCGTTCACCCTGGACAGTGAGGTCGCCGATCTCGTCGCCGTGGTCGAGCGGCTACGGACGCGCTTCCGGCAGGAGAAGATCTACCTGGTGGCGCACTCCGGTGGCTCGCTGGTCGGGGTCACCGCCGTGCAGCGCCACCCCGAGCTGTTTCACGCCTACGTCGGCGTGGGGCAGGCGGTCGACCTGCGCGAAGCCGACCGCCGCCAGCACGCCGACACCGTCGCCTGGGCCCGCCGCACCGGCCGTGACGGCCTCGCCGATCAGCTCACCGAGCTGGGCCCGCCGCCCTACGACCGGATGTACGCCTACGAGGCGCTGCTCGCCAACGAAGCGGGCGCCTTCGACTACGACCGGCCGGGCGCCGGGACGTCGGGGATCGTCGACGTCCCGGAGTACACGCTGCTGGAGCAGGTGCACGCGCTCGTCGGGCCGCTGGACGGGTTCGACGCGCTCTACCCGAAGCTGCAGGACGTGGACCTCCGGCGCCAGGTGCGCCAGCTCCAGGTGCCGGTCTGGCTGGTCGACGGCGCCCACGAGGTGCCCGGCCGGCTGGCGCTGCTCCAGGAGTGGTACGACCAGCTCCAGGCGCCCCGCAAGGAGCGGGTGGTCCTCGACGGGGCCGGCCACCGGTCACTCTTCGAGCGACCCGGCCCGTTCGCCGACCTGCTGGCCCGGGTCGTCACCGAGACCAGCGGCGTCGGCGTCTGAGCCGCCGCCGGCCAGGGCGCGTCCGCGATCGGGGCGTGGCGCCTCAGCCCACCGCGCGCTCGTGGCGGAGCAGCACCACGCCGTTGTCGAAGACCCGGCTCTCGGCCAGCCGCAGCTGCGTCCGCTCGTCCCGGATGGGAAAGAGCGGGCGGCCCCGGCCGAGCAGCACCGGGTGCACGTAGGTCCGGTATTCGTCGACCAGGTCGTGCCGGGCGAAGGCGGCCAACAGCTCGGCGCCGCTGAGCGCCAGGTCACCGCCGGGCTGGGCCTTGAGCCGGTGCACCTCGTCGGGGTCGACCTCCCGGACGATGGTGGCGTTCCACTCGGCGCGATCGAGCGTGCGTGAGTAGACGATCTTCGGCATGTCGCGCCAGATGGCCGCGAACTCCTTCACCGGGGCCGGGCTGGACGGCTCCTGATCGGCGGTCGGCCAGAACGCGGCCATCAGCTCGTAGGTGGTCCGTCCGTTGAGGAAGGCGCCCATCGTGCGGAGTTCGGCGTTGAAGTGCTCGTGCAGCTCGTCGTCGACCTGGTGCCAGCTGATGTCACCGCCCGGCCCCTCGAAGTAGCCATCAAGCGAGACACTCATCTGGACGATGATCTTTCTCATCCCGGCCCCTTCCGCGGCGTCGATGGTCCCGGTCGAGCTTGCCCGGACCCTACGACGAAACCGCTGCCGACGCGCCCGGTTCGGCCATGTCCCGCATGGTACGCAGCGGGGAGAAGACCACGAAAAGACAGGCGCTCCAGGTGCCGAGCACGCAGATCCAGAGTGCCGTCCGCAGGCCCAGCGCCGTGCCGAGCGTCCCACCGACCAGCGCGCCGAGTGGGATCACCCCGAAGCAGATCCACAGGAAGGCCGCGTTGACCCGGCCCAGGATCGCCGGCGGGGTGATCCGTTGCCGGTAGGTCGTCGACGCCACGTTGAACAGCACCGCGTTCGCGGAGAAGGCCGCCAACCCGACGCCGTAGAGCAGCACGCCCCAGCCCGGGCGGGCCAGCGGCATCAGCAGGTAGAACGGGCCGGGCACGGCCATCGCCACCCAGATCACCCGGGCCGACCCGATCCAGGCGGACAGCCGCCCGGCCAGCGCGCCGACCACCAGCCCGCCGACCGCGCTGACCGAGAAGACCAGGCCGACCTGCACCGGTGCGGCGTGCAGTTCGCGCAGCATGAAGGTGACCTCGATGGAGGCGGACGCCATCACGAAGAAATTCGAGGTGGTGGTGCACGCCAGGATCTTCACCAGGATCGGTTGGCGGCGGATGAAGCCGAGCCCGTCGGTCATCTCCACCCGCAGGGGCACCCGCTCCCGAGGTGCCGGTGGGTTCTCCGGGGCCGCCTCCCGGATCAGCAGCAGGGTGACCGCGCTGAGCAGGAACGCCAGCCCGTTGCTGAAGAACGTCCGGGTCGCGCCGACCAGCCCGATGAGCACGCCGCTGACCGTCGGGCCGACCAACTCGGCGCCGTCCTGGCTCATGATGAGCTTGGCGTTGCCGTCGACCAGTTGCGCCGTCGGCACCAGCCGGGGCAGCAGGCTCTTGTACGCCACGGTGAAGAAGACCGTCAGCACCCCGGAGAGCCCCACCACCGCGTACAGGAAGTTCAGGGTGAGCTGACCGACCAGCGCGGCCACCGGCAGCGCCAGCATCAGCGCGGCCCGGCCCACGTCACAGAGGATCATCAGCCGGCGCTGGTCCACCCGGTCCGCGACGATCCCGGCCGGCAGGGAGAACACCAGGTACGGCAGCCAGGCCAGGAAGGTGAGCAGCGATACCTGGAAGACGCTGGCGTGCAGAGTGTCGGCGGCCAGCAGCGGGACCGCCACGCCGGCGATCCGGGTGCCCAGCTCGCTGACCGTCTGGCCGCTCCACAGCAGCAGGAAGTTCCGGCTCCGCAGCAGCGACGGTGCTCGGGTGGTCGCGGAGGCCGGCGGATCGGCGACATGCTGGCTCACGTGCTTGCCTGTCTGTGCGAAACGGACGCGGTGCCGCACCGGCGGCGATCCGGGCGGCTCGCCCAGGAGGGCCTCGCGGACCCTACCGGCGGGCTCCACGGGCGGGCGCGGCATTTAAGCCGGCGGGAGCGCTCCGGCGTCCAGCCAGGCCGTGGTCGCGCTCGGATCGGCGCCGCTCGCCCCGACCACCGGGAAGCCGAGCCGGCGCAGGTGCGCGGCGGCGTCCAGGTCGGTGCCACCGAGGGCCTGATAGTGGCTGACCAGCAGTCGTCCGCCGGCATAGCGGTCGCGTCGGCCCAGACGTACCAGTGGTCGCCGTCTGCGGCGAACGGGTGCATCCGCTGCCGCCGGAACCCGGCGGTCTCCAAGGGGTCCGCAGGCCCGCGTCGAGCAGCCGGTGCTCGCCGGGCCGCACCGACCCGCCGGGCAGCCGGGGCCGGCCGTCCGCATCGGGTACGGCGGCGCAGCTCCCGTCCGGCAGGAACGCCACCACGGTCAACCGGCCGACCGCGTCCCGCGCGGGGTCGGTCTCGCACAGTCGGTACGGCATCAGGTGAGCCTCCGCCGGACAGGCTGCCGCCGCACCGGTTATCGGCCCCCGCCGCCGGCCGCCGCTGGCCGGACCGTGCGGCACGGGTACGGTCCGGAGGCCGCCCGGCCGGCCGGGCGGCGGAACGGAGGTCGCGGCGGTGTCCATCGCGCTCATCACCCTCGGCGGCACCATCGCGATGGGCGGGGTGGACCGGTCGCGACCCGGCGTGGTTACCCGGCTCACCGGCGCGGACCTCACCGCCGCCGTGCCGGGCCTCGACGAGCTGGGCGTACCCCTGGAGGTCCGCGACGTCCACGCGGTGCCCAGCGCCAATCTCACCTACCGTCAGTTGCTCGACGTGGTCGACGACGCGTCGCGGGCGGTGGCCGGCGGGGCGACCGGGGTGGTGGTCACCCAGGGCACCGACACGCTGGAGGAGTCCGCGTTCCTGACCGACCTGGTGTGGCCGCACGCCGCGCCGCTGGTCTTCACCGGCGCGATGCGCAATCCCACGTTGGCGGGCGCCGACGGGCCGGCGAACCTGCTCGCCGCCGCCCGGGTCGCCGCCGCGCCGGCGGCCCGCGACCTGGGCGTGCTGGTCGTGGTCAACGACGAGGTGCACGCCGCCCGCTGGGTCCGCAAGACGCACAGCACCAGTACCGCGACCTTCGCCTCGCCGAACGCCGGACCGATCGGGCAGGTGATCGAGGGGGAGGTGCGGGTGCTGACCCGGCCGCGGCGTCGCGACCCACTGCCGCCGGTCGACCCGGACCGGCTCGACGCCACCCGGGTCGCCCTCTACCCGGTCACCCTGGACGACGACGGCCTGCTCCTGACAGGGGTCGCCGACACCCACCACGGGCTGGTGGTCGCCGGCTTCGGGGTGGGGCACGTGCCGTCGGCGTTGGCCCCGGTGCTGGGTGACCTCGCCGGGCGGATGCCGGTGCTGCTCACCTCCCGTTCCGGGGCGGGCTCGGTGCTGCGCCAGACGTACGGGGCGGTCGGCTCGGAGACCGACCTGCAACGGCGCGGGCTGCTCAACGGCGGACTGCTCGACCCGTACAAGGCGCGGGTGCTGCTGCGGTTGCTGCTCGCCGCAGGCCTGGAGGGTGCGGCGCTGGTCGACGCGCTGGCCCGGTTCCGCTGACCGCCGGCCGGTGTTCCTAGACTGCGCCGGTGACCGGTGAGCGACGTCCGCTGGCGCCCAGGGCGCTGACCGAGCCGCACCCGTCCCGGCTGCCGCCCGAGCATCCGGACCGGGAGCGGCTGCTCGCCGCGCACGCCGCCGCCCTGACCGCCGGGGAGGCCGGCTACCTCGACCCGGCGACCGGGCTCTTCGTGCTCACCGCCGGTTTCCTGGCCCGCCGGGGCACCTGCTGCGGCCGCGGCTGCCGGCACTGCCCGTACGTCGACGACTGACCCCGGCGCGGTCTTTCGGCGCCACGTCTTCCGTCCGGCGGGGGTTGCCCGTACGGTGTCCGACGGACAACGGCGGGCACCCCCTGCCGACGATCGCGGAGGTTCCATTGCGCGCCCGGATCTGGCTCGTCGCCTCGGCCGTACTGCTGACCGCCGGCTGCGCGTCGGAGCGCGAACCGGTGGCGGTGCCGCCGCCGGCGCCGGTCGCGGTCGACGTGGCCGCCGCCTCCTCCGGAGGCGCCTGCCGGCTGCTGGACTTCGCGGTGATCGAGAAGCACGTCAAGGCCCGGTTCGACGTGGCGGCGGCGAGCGAGCGCGGTGACACGCACAGCTGCGTGGTGCGGGCCGACAAGGCCACCCTGCCGGAGCTGACCCTGACCGTCACCGAGACCTCGATGGACAAGGCCACCTTCGCCGCCGACGTGGTGCCGGACTCGGCCACCAAGGTCACCGGGCTGGGTCAGCAGGCGTTCCGGCGGGCCACCGCCGCGACGGGCGGGCACGGCCCGGTCGCGGAGGTCGGTTGGCTCTCCAGCGACGGTCGGCTGGCCACGCTGAGCTGGGTCAGCCCGCGCGGCACCGCGAAGGCGGCCGTGGACAAGATCGCCGCGGAGCTGGTGGCGTTGGCCAAGAAGCTCAACACCCGCGAGCTGTGACGCACATCGCCCGGCGGCTCCCCGTCCGCGGGACGGGAGGCCGCCGGGTCACGGCTGAGGGTCAGCCGGCGGCGACGAAGACGCGGGACGCGACCTCGCGCGGCAGCCGGATGCGGTCGCCCGACCGGTCGATCGACACCCCGTCGCGCTCCTGGGCCACGGTCACCGTGGCGCCCGGGTCGACGCCCGCGGCGTGCAGCTGGCGCAGCACGTCGGCGTTGGTCTGCACGCTCTCGCAGATCCGCCGGACCACCACCGGCCCGGAGAGGCCGGGGAAGGCCAGGTTGCGCTCGCCCTCGACCACCGAGGTCGCCTCCGGCTCCGGCGAGCCGAGCTCCTCCAACCCCGGGATCGGGTTGCCGTACGGCGAGCGGGTCGGCCGGTTGAGCAGGTCGTAGACCCGCTTCTCGACGGCGTCGCTCATCACGTGTTCCCACCGGCAGGCCTCGTCGTGGGCCTCCTCGTAGGGCATGCCGATCACGTTCACCAGCAGCAGCTCGGCGAGTCGGTGCTTGCGCATCACCGAGACCGCGGTGTTGCGGCCCTGCGCGGTGAGCATCAGGTGCCGGTCGCCCTCGACGGTGAGCAGGCCGTCGCGCTCCATCCGGGCGACCGTCTGGCTCACCGTGGGGCCGCTCTGCTTCAACCGCTCGGCGATCCGGGCGCGCAGCGGCGGCACACCCTCCTCCTCGAGCTCGAGGATGGTGCGCAGGTACATCTCCGTCGTGTCGACCAGGTCGTGTCTGTTCACTTCCGTCCCCTTTCGGCGGCGGAGTCAACTGCGCGATCAGTCGAAACAACCAGGTCGTGTCTCACAGCAGTGGTCCTCCGGTGATCGATGTTACCGCGTTGTACGAGTAACGACCGTCGCCGAACCGCGGGCTTGCCGTGCGGATGGTGTTGACTGGACGCCATGTCCGGTACCGACGATCTGCTGGTCGAGCCCGACCGGCTCGCCGCCGAGCTCGACTCCGCCGATCCGCCCACCCTGCTCGACGTCCGCTGGCGCCTGGTCGGCCCGCCCGGCCGGGACGACTACGCCGTCGGCCACCTGCCCGGCGCGATCTTCGTCGACCTGGACACCGCCCTCTGCGGGCCGCCCGGCGCCGCCGGCCGGCATCCGCTGCCCGACCCGGCGGCGCTGCAGGCGACGCTGCGGGCCGCCGGCGTGCGCGCCGGTCACCCCGTCGTGGTGTACGACGGCGGCGACGGCATGGCCGCGGCCCGCGCCTGGTGGACGCTGCGCTGGGCCGGGCACCGGCAGGTCCGCCTGCTGCACGGCGGCTACCCGGCCTGGGCCGCCGCCGGCCTGCCCGGCACGGCCGAGGTGCCGCAGCCGGAGCCGGGCGACGTCACGGTCCGGCCCGGCGCGCTGCCGGTGCTCGACGCGGCGGCGGCCGCGCGGCTCGCGGCCGGCGACGGGCTGCTGCTGGACGTGCGGGCCGCGCCGCGCTACCGGGGCGAGACCGAGCCGATCGACCCGGTGGCCGGGCACGTCCCGGGCGCGGCGAACCTGCCCGCGCCGGAGTACGTGGGCCCGGGCGGACGTTTCCCGGCCGCCGAGGCGCTGCGCGCGCGGTTCGCCGCGGCCGGGGTGACGGACGAGCGACCGGTGGGGGCCTACTGCGGTTCCGGGGTCACCGCCGCGCAGGCGGTGCTCGCCCTGCACCTCGCCGGCCGGCCGGACGCCGCGCTCTACGTCGGGTCGTGGAGCAGCTGGGTGGCCGACCCGGCCCGCCCGGTCGCCACCGGGCCGACACCCGGGGTCTGAGCAGCGCGTGCGGTGGGTCGCCGCCGGTCCACGTGCGACGATGGGCCCATGTCCGACGACACGGTGGTGGTGTGGGACGAGTCCCTGCTCGCCTACGACATGGGTGACCATCCGCTCGACCCGGTCCGGGTGGAGCTGACCGTCGCGCTCGCCCGCGAGCTCGGCGTCCTGGACCGGCCGGGGGTACGCCTGGTCAAGCCGGAGCCGGCCGACGACGCGCTGCTCACCCGGGTGCACGACCCGCGCTACCTGGCGGCCGTGCGGGCCGCGCCGAGCGATCCGCTCTTCGCGGGTTTCGGCCTGGGCACCTCCGACAATCCGGTCTTCGACGGGATGCACGAGGCCAGCGCGCTGATCACCGGGGCGAGCGTGGCCGCCGCCGAGGCGGTCTGGCGGGGCGAGGCCCGCCGGGCGGTCAACGTGGCCGGTGGGCTGCACCACGCGATGCCGGCCCGGGCCGCCGGGTTCTGCGTCTACAACGACCCTGCCGTCGCCATCGCCCGCCTGCTCGACCTCGGCGCCGAGCGGATCGCGTACGTGGACGTGGACGTGCACCACGGCGACGGCGTGCAGCAGGTCTTCTGGAACGACCCGCGGGTGTTGACGGTCAGCCTGCACGAGACCCCGCTCGCTCTCTTCCCTGGCACCGGCTTCCCGGACGAGACCGGCGGCCCGGGCGCGGAGGGCACCGCGGTCAACATGCCGCTGCCCCCGGGCGTCAACGACGCGGGCTGGCAGCGGGCGTTCCACGCGATCGTCCCGTCGGTGCTGCGCGCGTTCCGCCCGCAGCTGCTGGTCACCCAGTGCGGGGCGGACGGGCACCGGCTCGACCCCCTCGCCGACCTGCACCTCTCCGTCGACGGGCAGCGGGCGACCTACCTGGCGCTGCGGGCGCTCGCCGACGAGCTCTGCGAGGGCCGCTGGGTCGCCACCGGCGGCGGCGGTTACGCGCTGGTCGAGGTGGTGCCCCGGGCCTGGACCCACCTGCTGGCGGTGGCCAGCGGTGAGCCGATCGACCCGGCGACGCTCACTCCACCGGCCTGGCGGGAGCTGGCCGCCACCCGCCGGCCGGGTCGGGAGGTGCCGCTGCGGATGACCGACGACGCCGACCCGGCACACCAGCCGTGGCAGCCGACCGGCGAGCCGAACGCGGTGGACCGGGCGATCGCGGCGACGCGCAAGACGGTCTTCCCGCTGCTCGGGCTCGACCCGTACGACCCGCGCGACTGAGCCGGCCGGAGGAGGACGGCCGGTGACGACCGTGGAGCAACCGGTGGACGTGCTGCTCAGCGACGGCACCACCGTCCAGCTGCGACAGATCCGCCCGCAGGACGCGCCCGCGATCGTGGCGATGCACGCGCGCTTCAGCGAGCGCACCCGCTACCTGCGCTACTTCTCGCCGTACCCGCGGATCCCGGAGCGTGATCTGCAGCGCTTCGTGACCGTCGACCACCACGACCGGGAGGCGTTCGTGGTGCTGGTCGGCGGGCGGATCGTCGCCGTCGGCCGGTACGAGCGGCTCGGGCCGGCGGCGCCCGAGGCCGAGGTGGCCTTCGTGGTGGAGGACGCCTACCAGGGTCGGGGGATCGGCTCGGTGCTGCTCGAGCACCTGGCCGACGCGGCCCGCCGGGTCGGCATCGTGCACTTCGTCGCCGAAGTGCTCCCGGCCAACGGGGCGATGTTGCGGGTCTTCTCCGACTTCGGCTACCAGGTGCAGCGCCAGTTCGCCGACGGCGTGGTGCACCTGACCTTTCCGATCGCGCCCACCGAGGCGACCCTCGAGGTGCAGCGCGGCCGGGAGCACCGCACCGAGGCGCGCTCGATCGCCCGGCTGCTCGCCCCGCGTGCGGTGGCGGTCTACGGTGCCAGCGCCACCGGGCAGGGGGTGGGCGCGGCCGTGCTCGGGCACCTGCGCGACGGCGGCTTCGCCGGCACGCTCGTCCCGGTGCACCCGTACGCGTCGACGGTCGCCGGGCTGCCCGCGTACCCCTCGGCCGCCGATGCGGGGGTGCCGGTCGACCTGGCGGTGGTGGCGGTCCCGCCGGAGGCGGCGCCGACGGTGGTCGCCGACGCGGCCGCCGCCGGGGTGCACGGGCTGGTGGTCATCTCGGCGGGCTTCGCCGAGGCCGGCGCGGCGGGCTCGGCGGCGCAGCGGGCGCTGGTCCGGGCCGCGCACGCGGCCGGCATGCGGGTGGTCGGCCCGAACTGCCTCGGTGTGGCGAACACCGACCCGGTGGTACGCCTCAACGCCACCCTCGCCCCGAGGCTGCCGCCGGCCGGTCGGGTCGGCATCTTCAGCCAGTCCGGCGCGTTCGGGGTGGCCCTGTTGGCCGAGGCGGACCGGCGCGGGCTCGGCCTGTCCAGCTTCGTGTCGGCGGGGAACCGTGCCGACGTCTCCGGCAACGACCTGCTCCAGTACTGGCAGGACGACCCCGGCACCGACGTGATCATGCTGCACCTGGAGACCTTCGGTAATCCCCGCAAGTTCGCCCGGTTGGTCCGGCGGATCGGGCGGGCGAAGCCGGTGGTGGCGCTCGCCTCGCCGGCCCGCCCGGCCGGGGTGGGCGACTCCACCGGCCCGGACGAGGTGGCGGTGGCCGCGCTCTTCGCCCAGTCCGGGGTGATCCGGGTGGACACCGTGGCCGAACTGCTGGACGTCGGCGTCCTGCTGGCCAACCAGCCGCTGCCGGCCGGCCCGCGGGTCGCCGTGGTCGGCAACTCCTCGGCGCTCACCGGGCTGGCCGCCACCGCCTGCGCCGCCCAAGGCCTGACCCTTGCCGACGGCTACCCGCGCGACGTCGGCCCGAGCGCCGGTGCGGTCGAGTTCGCCGCGGCGCTCGCCGGGGCCGCCGCGGACGAGCGCGTCGATGCGATCGCGGTGGTGCTCGCCCCGCCGCTGCCCGGGCAGCCGGCCGACGCCGACCTCACCGCCGCGCTGCCGGCTGTCCTCGGAACCGGCAAACCGGTGGTGACGACGGTCCTGGCTGGACGGATGCCGGCCGGGATGCCGGCGTACGGGGGTGTGGAGGAGGCGGTTCGGGCGCTCGCTCGGGTGCACCGCTACGCGGACTGGCTGCGCCGCCCGTCCGGCAGTCTGCCGGAGCTGCCCGGGATCGACCGTGCCGCGGGACAGGCCGCGCTGCGCCGCGACGGCACGGACGTGGCCGGGCTGGTCGCCGCGTACGGGATCGACGTGGTGGAGTCGGTGCCGGCGTGTTCGGCGCAGGAGGCGGCCGACGCCGCGGAGCGGCTCGGTTTCCCGGTGGCGCTCAAGGCGGCGGCCCCCGGGCTGCGGCACCGGCTCGACCTCGGAGCGGTCCGGCTCGACCTGCCCGACGCGCACGCCGTGCGCCGCGCGTACGCCGAGATGTCCGCGCTGTTCGGCGCGGACGTCCTGGTCCAGCCGATGGTCCCGCCCGGCGTGGCCTGCGTGGTCGAGATGGTCGAGGATCCGGCGTTCGGCCCGGTGGTCGGCTTCGGCCTGGGCGGCGTCGCCACGGAGCTGCTCGGCGACCGGGCGTGGCGGGCGGTGCCGCTGACCGATCGGGACGCCGCGGAGCTGGTCGACGAGCCCCGGGCGGCGCCACTGCTGCGCGGGCACCGGGGTGCGGCGCCGGTGGACCTGGTGGCCCTGACCGACCTGCTGCTGCGGATCGGCCGGCTCGCCGACGAACAGCCACGGGTGCGTGCGCTCACGTTGAACCCGGTGCTCGTCCGCCCCGACGGCCTCTCCGTGTTGCACGCCACGGTGCGAACGGGCTCGGCGACCGATCGCCCCGACACCGGCCCTCGCCGCTTGTGAGGGCCGGCGCCGGCGGTGTGCCGGGTCAGGCGCGGTCGGAGATCTGCTGGACCGCCCAGGAGTTGCCGTCCGGGTCGGTGAAGAAGACGAAGCCGACGTTGTCCAGCGGATGCGGGGTGGGCTGCGGGTTCGCGCCCAGCACCTGGATCTCGCTGACCTCCACGCCTCGCGCGACCAGCTCCGCGCGGGCCTGCTCCAGGTCGGGCACCACCAGTTGCAGCCCCTTGAGCGACCCCGGCGGCATCTCCGGGACGGCGCCCTTGCCGATCACGACGGAGCAGCCCGAGCCGGGCGGGGTCAGCTGCACGATCCGCGCGCCGTCGCCGACGACCGTGTCGTGGTCGACGTTGAAGCCGAGCTGGTCGGCGTAGAACTTCTTCGCCCGGTCCAGATCGGAGACCGGCACGATCACCACTTCCAGCGTCCAGTTCACGGTGTCTCTCCTCGCATCGTCGTTGTCAGGTGCAGCAGTTCGGCCAGTCGGGTGAGGCCCTCGCCGTAGCCCCGGGCCATCGGGTAGCGCAGCACGGTGTTCCGCCCCTCGGCGGTGGCGTAGCGCAGCGTGGTGGTGACGGTGGTGCGCCCGGCCAGCTCGGTGAACTCGTGGCTGACCAGCGTTTCGCCGGGGTAGGACTGGTCGTCGAAGAGCTCGGTGCAGACCAACCGGTGCGCCGGCTCCACCTGCCGGTAGACGCCGGACTGGACCATCCGGTCGCCGTCGGGCCCCTGCGACACGTAGCGCCACCGCCCGCCGACCCGCAGGTCGACGTCGCACTCCACCAGCCGCCAGCCGCGCGCGCCGTACCAGCGGACCAGCAGCTCCGGCCGGGTGAAGGCGGCGAACACCAGGTGCGCCGGCGCCTCGAACACCCGGCTGAGGACGATCTCCCGATCGCCCGGGGTGTGCACGACCAGCGGATCGTCGGGGCTGCTCATCGGCCGCCGCCACCGGGCCGGCCGCCCCGGCCTTCGGTGTTCGCCCGCGCACGGCCGCGCTCGTCGGCCCGCTCGGCGCCACGTTCGTCGGCCCGCTCGACGGCCTGGAGCTCGTCGAGCAGGGCGTCGAGGCGCTGGTAGCTCTGCGCCCAGTAGTCGCGGTAGCCGGCCAGCCAGGCGGTGGCCTCCCGCAGCGGCCGGGCCTCCAGCCGGCAGGGTCGGCGCTGGGCGTCCCGCCCGCGGCTGACCAGGCCGGCGCGTTCCAGCACCTTGAGGTGCTTGGAGATGGCCGGCTGGCTCATCGCGAACGGCGCGGCCAGCTCGGTCACGGTCGCCTCGCCGGCCGCGAGCCGGGCGAGGATCGCCCGCCGGGTCGGGTCGGCCAGCGCCGCGAAGGTCGCGTCCAGCAGATCGGTGCCCACCTCTTGATAACCTCCGGGTTCTATAACCGATTGGTTTGTATCCCGGATCGATGGCTGCGTCAAGCACCTCCACAGCACGGAAGGCCCCGGCGCACCGCCGGGGCCTTCCGTGGAACCAGGTGCGTCAGCAGGCGTACGCCTCCAGACGCTGCGCCCGTTCCGGGGCGCGCAGCTTGAGCAGGGTCACCTTCTCGATCTGCCGGATCCGCTCCCGGGAGAGGCCGAACTCGCGGCCAACCTCGTCCAGGGTGCGCTGCCGGCCGTCGTCGAGCCCGAACCGGAGCCGGATGACCGCCTGCTCACGCTGGGACAGGGTGGCCAACACGATGTGCACCTCGTTGCGCAACTCGCCGTTCGCCGCCGCGTCGCCCGGCTCGTCCCGCGGGTCGACCGCGGCGACGAAGTCGCCCAGCGCGCTCTCGCCGTCCTCGCCGACCGCCTGGTCCAGGCTGACCGGCTCCCGGTCGTACGAGATCAGCTCGATCACCTGGAACTCGGGGATGTCCAGCGCCCGGGCGACCTCGGCGACCGTGGGCTCCCGACCGAGCGTGACCGAAAGCTCGCGGCGGGCCCGGACCATCCGGTTGACCTGCTCGACCATGTGCACCGGGATGCGGATGGTGCGGGCCTGGTCGGCCATCGCGCGGGTGATCGCCTGCCGGATCCACCAGGTGGCGTAGGTGGAGAACTTGTAGCCCTTGGCGTAGTCGAACTTCTCGACCGCGCGGATCAGACCGAGGTTGCCCTCCTGGATCAGGTCGAGGAAGGCCATGCCCCGGCCGGTGTAGCGCTTGGCGATGCTGACCACCAGCCGCAGGTTCGCCTCGAGCAGGTGGTTCTTGGCCGCGCGACCCTCCGTGACGATTAGCGCCAGGTCGGCCCGCAGCTCGTCGGAGACGGGGGTGCAGGTGGCCAGCTTCTCCTCGGCGAACAGCCCGGCCTCGATCCGCTTGGCCAGCTCGACCTCCTGCGCGGCGGTGAGCAGCTTGGTGCGGCCGATCCCGTTGAGGTACGCCCGGACCAGGTCGGTGGAGACACCGCGCTCGTCGGTCGCGTCCAGGTCGATCAGGGTCTCGGTGCCCGGGTCGGTGTCGGTGCCCGCGGCCGGGCGCGTCCGGTGCTCCGTCATCTGCTGGGCCATCGTCTTCTCTCCCCGTGTCCGTGTGGTGCCGTGCCGGCCAAAGTGCCGCCGGTGACAAACAGCTTGGCGGGCGGGGCGTAAAACGGGAGTGAGGCGATCGGGGACCCGACAGGAATCCGGTCGGATCGACGGAGGTTCGCCACCCCGGTCGGTTCGGCCGCGGCTTGCCGTCGCCGAACCGAACGAGGCGTTCCGGGTACGTCGGCCGGGCGGGCCCGCCGGGCCGGGTGTGTCGGCCGGGCGGGCTTGCCGGCCCCGGTTACCGTGCCAGCGGTTGGCCGACTTGGCCGACCGGGACAGGCGACGGAGGGTGTTGTGGTCTTCAAGCGGCTCATGCAGGCGATGGGTGTCGGTGGCCCGTCGGTGGAAACCGTGCTGGCCAACCCGAACTGCCGCCCGGGCGGCCAGTTGGAGGGGCGGATCCAGGTGGTGGGCGGCGACCATGAGGTCGACGTCGAGTACGTGGCGCTGGGGCTGATGACCCGGGTCGAGGTCGAGAGCGGTGACAACGACTACAACACCGACCAGGAGTTCCACCGGCAGCGGGTCACCGGCGCGTTCCGGCTGGCGGCCGGCCAGCGCCACGAGATCCCGTTCCGCTTCGACGTGCCGTGGGAGACCCCGGTCACCGAGCTCTACGGGCAGCACCTGCACGGCATGACCATGGGGCTGCGTACCGAGCTGGAGGTGGCCCGGGCGGTGGACAAGAGCGACCTGGACGCCGTCGCGGTGCATCCGCTGCCGGCGCAGGAGCGCCTGCTGGAGGCGTTGCTGCGGCTGGGCTTCCGGTTCGCCCGGGCCGATGTGGAGCGTGGCCACATCTACGGCGTACGGCAGACGCTGCCGTTCTATCAGGAGATCGAGTTCCACCCGCCGGCGCAGTACGCGCGCGCGATCAACCAGCTGGAGGTCACCTTCATCGCCGACCCGCAGCAGATGCAGGTGGTGTTGGAGATGGACAAGCGCGGCGGCCTGCTCACCGAGGGCCGGGACGCCTTCGGCCGGTTCACCGTCGACTACGCCACCCTGGACCGCACCGACTGGACCGCCCAGCTCGACGGCTGGCTGCGCCAGTCCATCCAACGCCGCGGCCTCTTCTCCTAACCTCCCGACTCCCCGCCCCGCCCCACCTTGCCTTGCCTCGGTGATCAAGAGGTTCGCGTCAGATCGACTGCCGATCCTGACGCGAACCTCTTGATCGACAGGGTCTGGCGGGGGAGGCGGTGGGGATGGGGTTGGTTAGAGGTCCAGGAGGAGGGTGCGGGGGCCGATGTTGACGCTCTCGACCAGCATGTGGGCGCGGAAGCGGCCGGTCTCCACCGTGGCGCCACGGGCGCGCAGCGCCTCGACGACCTCGGTCACCAGCGGTTCGGCCACCTCCGCCGGGGCCGCCGCGGTCCAGCTCGGACGGCGGCCCTTGCGGGCGTCGCCGTAGAGGGTGAACTGGCTGACCACCAGGATCGGGGCGCCGGTGTCGGCCGCGGACCGTTCCTCGTCGAGGATGCGCAGCTCGTGCACCTTGCGGGCCATCGTCCGGGCGGTCTCGACGGTGTCCGTGTGGGTCACGCCGAGCAGCACCAGCAGCCCGTCGTCGATCGCGCCGACGACCTCGCCGTCGACCGTGACGCTGGCCCGGCCGACCGTCTGCACCACCGCCCGCATCAGCCCGTCCTCCGTACGCACCTCGACCGGCCGCCGGCCCCGGTGGCCGTGCAAGCCGCCATCAGCCGGCCACCGGCTCGATGATGCCGCGCTCCACCAGGTGCGCCACGATCGGACCGGCCGCCTCGGCCAACTCGTCGACCGGCACGTCGTGCGCCGCCGCGAGCAGGGCGAGCTGATCGCGTAGCGGCAGCTGACCGTCGGCGCCGCCGACCAGCGCCAGCACCAGCGGGTCGACCTCCTCGGTCCAGCGCAGCCCGCGCGGCATGGCCAGCACCTGCCGGTCCACCGCCCAGCCCTCGTCGCCCATGGTCGCCTCCTGCCGCAGCTGGAGACCCTCGGCGGCCCGGTAGCGCTCGGCGAGCAGCCCTTCGGTGTCGCGTACCCGGAGGAAGTCCTGGCGGTCGAACCACGCGGCGATCTGGTCACCCATCGGCGGCTCCACCCGTTGCCGCAGGTCCTCCACCCGGACCACCGGAGCGGCGTGCCCGCCGCGGCGCAGCGAGACGATGCCGAAGCCGATCGCCTCCACCTTGTGCGCGTCGAACCAGTCCAGCCAGTCGGCCATCCGCTGCGGATCGGCCGTCTCGCCCACGTCGGTCAGCCAGAGGTTCACGTACGCCATCGGGTCGGCCACCTCGCGCTGGATCACCCAGGCGTCCAGGCCGGTGCCGGCGAACCAGCCGGCCACCCGCTCGTCCCACTCCTCGCCGGCGACGTGTACCCAGTTCGCCAGGTACTGCATCGTGCCGCCCTCGGTGAGCAGGTCGGGCGCGGCGGCGGCCAGTTCGGCGCCGATCGCGTCGCCGACCCGGCCGGAGTCGCGGTAGACGTGCGTGGTGGTGCCCGGGCCGACCACGAACGGCGGGTTGCTCACGACCAGGTCGAACCGGCGGCCGGCCACCGGCGCGACCATGTCGCCGCGCAGCAGCTCCCAGTCCTGGCCGTTGAGCGCGGCCGTGGTGGCCGCGAAGCGCAGCGCACGGTCAGAGACGTCGGTGGCGGTGACCCGCTGCGCGTGCGTGCCCAGGTGCAGGGCCTGCACGCCGGAGCCGGTGCCCAGGTCCAACGCTGTGCCCACCGGCCGGCGGACGGCGGCGCCGATCAGCGTCTGGGTCGCGCCGCCGATGCCGAGCACGTGCTCGGCGTGCAGCGGCCGCCCCGGCCGGGCGCTGGCCGGCACGTCGGCGAGCACCCACCAGTCGTCGCCGTACGGCTCCAGGTCCACCCCGGCGCGCAGCCCGTCGCCGTGCCGCTCGACCAGCCCGCCGGCGAGCGCCTCCGCCACGTCCAGCGGCGCGAGCGCGGCGGCCACCGTCGCCTCCGCCTCGGTCTGGTCGCAGATGAACACCCGGATCAGCGTGCCGAGCGGGTCGCGCTCCTCGGTGGCCCGCAGCGCGGCCCGGTAGTCGTTGCGGGCCACCCCGCCGGTGCCCTGCGGGCCGAGCCGGTTGGCGATCCCGTTCGAGGTGAAGCCGGCCCGGGTCAGCGCGGTACGCAACGCCTCGACCCCGGCGGGGGAGAGCAGCATGTCGTGTTCGTCCACGTCGTCATCCTGCCCCCCGCGCCGTCCCGGCCCGGCACCACCCGGGAGATCGGGCGCGGCGTCATGGCCTCACCCGCCGAGCTGGCACGCCGACGTCGGGGTGGCGGTACGCCTGCCGCTCCGGCGACCGGGCAGGATGGGGCACATGACGCTCGTGCTGCCCATCGACCCGGAAGCAAACCGGCTGCTGGAGCGCAGCCCGCTCGCCCTGCTGGTGGGCATGGTGCTCGACCAGCAGGTGCCGATGGAGAAGGCGTTCTCCTCGCCGTACGTGCTGGCTCAACGGCTCGGCCGTGATCTGGACGCCCGGGAGCTCGCCGAACACGACCCGGAGGAGCTGGTCGCCGTCTTCGCGCAGCCGCCGGCGCTGCACCGGTTCCCCAAGGCGATGGCGGCCCGGGTGCAGGAGGTGTGCCGGGTGCTCGTCGAGCGCTACGACGGCGACGCGTCCCGGCTCTGGGCCGACGTCGCCGACGGGAGGGAGCTGCTGGGTCGGATCGCCGAGCTGCCCGGGTTCGGCAAGCAGAAGGCGCAGATCTTCCTCGCCCTGCTGGGCAAGCGGTTCGACGTCCAGCCGCAGGGCTGGCGCGAGGCGGCCGGCGGGTACGGCGACCCGGGCGCGCACCGTTCGGTGGCCGACGTGACCGACGCCGACTCGCTGCGCCGCGTCCGCGAGTACAAGCAGCAGATGAAGGCGGCGGCCAAGGCGAAGGCGACCGGCTGACGCTAGGGTCGAACGCCGGCCGTCAGCTTCCGGCGCACTGCCCGCCAGCGGGGCGGACGCCGGCCGTCGGCTCTCGGCGCACGACCTGCCGAGCAGCGCGGACGCCGGCCGCCGCAGCGGCCGGCGGCACCGGTGGAACGGCGTTCAGGCGGCGGTGGGGTGGGCCAGCGAGGCGATCGCCCGGCGGACGTCGGCGAGCGAGACGGTGGCGGAGTCGTCCAGGTCGGCCAGGCCCGCCTCGATCCACTGGCGCATCAGGGTGGTGACGCCGATGCCGCGGGCGTCGGCCACCGCCCGCACCCGTTCGTACGTCTCGAGCGGCAGCCGGACCGACCGGCTCACCATCGGCACGTCGGTGTCGGGGGTCGGCAGCTCCACCGGCGGGCTCTCGTCGATCAGCTCCGCGAGCCGGTCGTCGCCGCTGTGGAACTGCTTGGTCGCGTCGTTACGGTGCATCGTCACCGCCTCCTCATCGGCGAGATCTCCGCACGGCCTCGTCGTAGCGCTTTGACTCGACGTCGCTCAGCTCGCGGGCGGAGAGGATGTCCCAGTCGTTGTCGGTGCCGTCGGCCTCGGCGAGCAGCACCGCCAGCCGGCGGCCCCGCCGGGCGGCGGCGTAGACGACCATCACGTCGTCGCCCAGGTGACGGATGACCCGCCGGGTGCTGTGCAGCGCCTCCCAGACTTCCCCGGGCGTGACGTCGTAGACCTTCAGGTTGGCCAACGCCTCGTCGGTGAAGCTGAACCTGCTGCCCACGCGCGGAGCGTACCACGAACGTAATACGAGCGCTGCCGCGTCGAATCTCGCTGATCACGGCAGGGGAGTGACAGGATGGGCGTGTCCCCTCGAGGAGGTCCGTGGTGAAGCGTCAGGCCTACCAGCCGATCCTGATCACCGACGCCTCACGCAGCCAGGACGACCAGCTCACCAGTCGCCAGCGCCGCTACATCCTGATGATGGGCGTCCGGGTGGCCTGTGTGGTGGTCGGTGCGATCCTGGTCGGCGCGCAGGCACCCATGCTCTGGCTCTGGTTGTCGCTCTGCGCCCTCGGCATGGTGCTCATCCCGTGGCTCGCCGTGCTGCTGGCCAACGACCGGCCGCCGAAGGAGGAGCACCGGCTCGCCAACCGGTTCCACCCCCGGCACCAGGACGACACCCCGCCGATGAGCCTGACCGCCGAGGAGCGGCCGCACAAGGTCATCGACGCCGAGCCCTGACCGGAGCGGCGTCAGGGGGCGGGGCGGGCGCCGACCGTCGAGACGGCGAGCGCACCGAGGTCGCCGGCCCGGGCCAGCGCCGCCCGTGGGTCCGCGCCGCCCAACCAGGCGGTCAGCAGGCCCGCCGCGAAGGCGTCCCCGGCGCCGGTGACGTCGACCACCGCCACCCGGCGGGCCGGCGCCACGCTGACCGTCGCCGCCCGGTCCACCCAGACCGCGCCGGCCGCGCCCCGCTTCACCACCACCCGCCGGGCCGCGGCCGACAGCGCCCGCGCCTGGGCCGCCGGGTCCAGCCCGCCGGCCAGCACCGTCGCCTCGTCCGCGTTGACCAGCAGCAGGTCGACGTCGCGTACCCAGGCCAGGAAGGCCGCCGCACCGACCCGCCGCAGCGGCGCCGCGGACGCCGCGTCGACGCTGGTGCTCAGCCCGCGCTCGCGGGCGGCGGCCAGCGCGCGCAGCCCGGCCCCGCGCGACCCGGCGTCCAACAGGGTGTACGCGGAGAGGTGCAGATGCCCGGCGTCGGGCACCGCGGCGAGGGCCCGCTCGACGTGCTCGGCGGACAGCCGCAGGTTCGCCCCGCGCTGGCTGATCATGCTCCGCTCGTCGTCGCCGGCCAGCACGATGACCGTGCCGGTCACCTCGCCCGCGACGCGCTGCACCGCGCAGTCGACGCCCGCGTCCGCCAGCTCGGCCACCCGGTCGCGGCCTGCGTCGTCGTCGCCCACCGCGCCGACCAGCGTCACCGGCGCGCCCTGCGCGGCGATCCAGGCGGCGGTGTTGGCCGCCTGCCCGCCACCGCTGAACCGGATCTCTGCCGAGGTGTCCGAGCCGGTGGCGAGCGGCCCGGCCAGCACCGCGACCACGTCGGTGAGCACGTCGCCGACGATGACGACCCGTCGCGGACGGGTCATGCCGGGGTGTCGGTGCGGCGCGCGGCGGCGGCCACCGCGATCCGGGCGGCGAGGTCGGCGTTGCGCAGGATGATCCGTACGTTCACCGTCAGGCTGGCGCCCTCGGTGGCGGAGTGGAAGTGCGCGAGCAGGTACGGGGTGACGGCCTTGCCGGTGATCCCGTCGCGTTCGAGCCGCGCCAGGCCCTCGGCGAGGGTGCGGTCGTGCAACGCCGGGTCGAGCTGCTCGTCGACGGGGAGCGGGTTGGCCACGATCAGTGCGCCGGCGTGCACAGCGTGCTGCGCCCGGGCGGCGAGCACGTCCGCCACCTGCTCGGGGGATTCGATCGACCAGTCCAGGTCGAAGCCGCCGTCGGTGAGGTAGAAGCCGGGGAAGCGTCGGGTGCGGTAGCCCACCACGCCCACCCCGAGCGTCTCCAGCCGCTCCAGCGTGGCGCCCACGTCGAGGATCGACTTCACCCCGGCGCAGACCACCGCGATCGGGGTCCGGGCGAGGGTGATCAGGTCCGCCGACTCGTCGAAGGTCTGGGACGCCTCCCGGTGCACCCCGCCCAGGCCGCCGGTGGCGAAGACGCCGATTCCCGCCGCTTCGGCCACCGCGCTGGTCGCCGCCACGGTGGTCGCGCCGTCCGCGCCGGCCGCCGCCGCCACCGCCAGGTCGCGGACGGAGAGCTTGGCCACGCCGTCGACGGTGGCGAGCCGGGTCAGCTGCGCGTCGTCGAGGCCGACCACCAGCGCGCCGCCGACCATGCCGATGGTGGCCGGGACCGCGCCGGCCGCCCGGACCGTCGCCTCGATCTGCCGGGCCACCCGCAGGTTCTCCGGTCGGGGTAGACCGTGCGAGACGATGGTGCTCTCCAGGGCGACGACGGGTCGCGCGTCGCGCAGGGCCTTGGCCACCTCGGCGCCGTAACGGATGTGAAAGTTGGTCACAACGATCACCGTACGACGCCGTCTCCGGAACGGGTGAAGTGGACCGGACCGCGGCGACCTGCCAGACTTGTCGGTTGGAGGTGCAGACGTGAGTACAGAGGTCCTCGAGCGTCCAGAGCTGAAGGACGCTGACACCGGTCCCGAGATGTTCCACTACGTCCGTAAGGACAAGATTGCCGAGAGTGCCGTGATGGGCACCTTCGTCATCGCGTTGTGCGGCGAGAAGTTCCCGGTGACGAAGGCTGCCAAGCCGGGTTCGCCGGTCTGCCCGAAGTGCAAGGAGATCTACGACTCCTGGGGCGAGTGAACCGGGGCGGCCCTTCCGGCCGCCCACGTAGCCTGCTGCGGTGACCACCTCCACCGCCCTGCTCCTCGCCGACCTGGCCGGTGTCGCGGTCTTCGCCGCCTCCGGCGCCTCCGCCGCGGTGGCCAAACGGCTCGATCTCTTCGGTGTCGTCTTCGTCGGGTTCGTGGCCGCCCTGGGCGGTGGGATCTTCCGTGACCTGGCCATCGACGAGGTGCCCCCGCTCGCCTTCGCCGACTGGCGCTACGCCACCGCGGCGGTGACCACGGCGGCCGCGGTCTTCTGGCTGCATCCCCAGCTGGCCCGGCTGCGCACCACCGTGCTGGTGCTGGACGCGGCCGGGCTCGCGCTCTTCACCGTCACCGGCACCCTCAAGGCCCTCGACGCCCAGGTTCCGCCGGTCGGGGCCTGCGTCATCGGCATGCTCACCGCGATCGGCGGCGGGCTGGGCCGGGACCTGCTCACCGGGGAGATTCCGGTGGTGCTGCGCCGTGAGATCTACGCGGTGGCCGCGCTCGCCGGCTCGATCATGGTGGCGGTGCTGCACGGTCTGGGGCTCGCCGGCACGCTGCCGCTCACCGCCGCCGCGGTCCTGGTCTTCGGGCTCCGGGTGGTGGCGCTGCGCCGCCGTTGGGCCGCGCCGGTGGCGACGCTGCGCCCGCCGCGCACCCGGGGGCCCGGCCCCGGCCCGCTCTGGTGACCGGCCCCGGCCCGCTCCGGCGAGGCTGCCGGCGGAGTTCGTGACCGGCGTCGGCCCGCTCGGCGGGCCGGCCGTGACGGATGGCACTGAGGCGTCGGATGTGACCAGGGTGGTGTCGCCTGGGCCGAGCGGCGCCCGCTGGTTATGCTGAGTCGGCCTTCGCGGCAGGTTCTTGCGCGGAGGCGTTTTCATGGGCGGCGGTACCCGTAGCCCTCGGCCGGGGTCCGCCTTCGTGCGGTCGGAGAGGAGCCCACGCGTGGCAGCCAGGTTGCCGGAGATCGACACCTTTCCGGCCCTACGCGCCTGGCAACGCAAGGCCTTGGTGGAGTACCTGCGCCGCCGCTCAGAGGACTTCACCGCGGTCGCCACGCCCGGCGCGGGCAAGACCACGTTCGCCCTGCGGATCGCCGCCGAACTGCTCGCCGACGGCACGGTCGAGGCGGTCACCGTGGTGGCCCCGACCGAGCACCTGAAGGGCCAGTGGGCGCAGGCCGCCGCCCGGGTCGGCATCCAGCTCGACGCCGCCTTCCGCAACGCCGACCTGCACTCCTCGGCCGACTTCCACGGGGCCGTGGTCACCTACGCCCAGGTCGGGATGGCCCCGCAGGTGCACCGGCGGCGCACCATGACGCGACGCACCCTGGTCATCCTGGACGAGATCCACCACGCCGGCGACTCCCGGTCGTGGGGCGACGGGGTGAAGGCGGCCTTCGAGCCCGCGGTACGCCGGTTGATGCTCACCGGCACCCCGTTCCGCTCCGACGACAACCCGATCCCGTTCGTCAGCTACGAGCGCGGCGGCGACGGACTGCTCCGCTCCCGCGCCGACTCGGTCTACGGCTACGCCGACGCGCTGCGCGACGGGGTGGTCCGGCCGGTGCTCTTCCTCGCGTACTCGGGGGAGACCCGGTGGCGGACCAACGCCGGGGAGGAGTTGGCGGCGCGCCTCGGCGAGCCGATGACGCAGGATCTGATCGCGCAGGCCTGGCGGACCGCCCTGGATCCGGCCGGGGACTGGATGCCGCAGGTGTTGCGGGCCGCCGACGCCCGGCTCAGCGTGCTGCGCGGGGCCGGCATGAGCGACGCCGGCGGACTGGTCATCGCCAGCGACCAGCAGACCGCCCGCTCGTACGCGAAGCTGATCGAGCAGTTGACCGGCGAGCGGGCCGCGGTGGTGCTCTCCGACGACGCAGGCGCCTCCGCGCGGATCGCGACGTTCGCGACGTCCGAGCAGCGCTGGCTGGTCGCGGTGCGGATGGTCTCCGAGGGGGTCGACATCCCGCGGCTCGCGGTCGGGGTCTACGCCACCAGCGCCAGCACCCCGCTCTACTTCGCCCAGGCGATCGGCCGGTTCGTCCGGGCCCGCCGCGAGGGGGAGACCGCGTCGGTCTTCCTGCCCAGCGTGCCGCACCTGCTCGGGCTGGCCAGCGAGATGGAGGCCGAGCGCGACCACGTGCTGGGCAAGCCGAAGGACCGCGAGGGCTTCGACGACGACCTGCTGGAGCGGGCCCAGCGCGACGACCAGGCCAGCGGCGAGTTGGAGAAGCGGTTCGCGGCGCTCTCCGCCACCGCCGAGCTGGACCAGGTGATCTTCGACGGCGCGTCGTTCGGCACGGCTGCCCAGGCCGGCACCCCCGAGGAGGAGGAGTACCTGGGCCTGCCCGGTCTGCTCACCGCCGATCAGGTCAGCATGCTGCTGACCAAGCGGCAGGCCGAGCAGCTGGCCAACCAGCGCCGCAAGGCGGCCGTGCGGGCGGCTGAGCCGGCCGCTGCGGCGTCGACGGCGCCGCCGGCACCGATGAGTGCCGCCCAGCGTCGGGTGGCGCTGCGGCGGCAGCTCAACGCGTTGGTGGCCGCCCGGCACCACCGCACCGGCCAGCCGCACGGCAAGATCCACGCCGAGCTGCGCCGGCTGTGCGGTGGCCCGCCCAGCGCCCAGGCAACCATCGAGCAGCTCGAAGAGCGCATCGCCACCGTCCAGACCCTCTGACCCACCCGGCCGGCTTTCCGCCGGGCGGGTCGATCATGAGGTTTGCGGGCGTTTCGGCGATCGCCTCCGCCGTCGACCTCATGATCACGATGGGCCGACGGGGTGAGTCTGGCGCAGAGGTGGACGCAAAAGCCGGCCGGAGGCACCCCTCGGGTGCCTCCGGCCGGCTATGTCGGGTTAGTTATGGACTCAGTTCGCCACCAGATCGGCGCCACGCCAGCTGAACTCCGGGTCCGTCGCGAACCGCACGGTGATCTTCACGAGATCCTCGGCGTACTTGTTCGCGTGGTGCCCACAGAACACCAGCTCGCTCCCACCCGCCAGAGTGATCCGGAGCTTGCCGGCAGCATTGCAGCGGTCGCACCGTTCATCGGCGGCCGGGGGGCTCACCGTCTCGGGCGGCGGCGTGAGGGTCGGGGTCATCGCCTTCCTCCTCTGGTCGTCACCGATGAACAATCTCTTCGGTCGTTGCTCACCTATCGTGCAACATCCTTGTCGCGCCTGGCCTTCCCTGTGTGCCCGCGGGGGACCGAGGTCACACATGGCAGGGACAGTGTGCCGTGCACCAAGGGTGCCACGTCAACGATCACAATCGTGCAACCGGCGGATCACCATCCGGTGTTGCACGCGTGGTGCTCAGAACGACACACCGAGTTGACGTTTCCGGCTCAGTCCAGGTAATCCCGGAGAACCTGTGACCGGGACGGGTGGCGCAGCTTGGACATGGTCTTCGACTCGATCTGCCGGATCCGCTCCCGGGTCACCCCGTAGACCTGACCGATCTCGTCCAGCGTGCGCGGCTGGCCGTCGGTGAGGCCGAAGCGCAGGCGCACCACGCCCGCCTCGCGCTCGGAGAGCGTCTGGAGCACCTGCTGGAGCTGATCCTGCAGCAGCGAGAACGAGACCGCGTCGACCGCGACCACGGCCTCCGAGTCCTCGATGAAGTCACCGAGCTGGCTGTCGCCCTCGTCACCGATGGTCTGGTCGAGCGAGATGGGCTCCCGGGCGTACTGCTGGATCTCCAGCACCTTCTCCGGTGTGATGTCCATCTCCTTGGCCAGCTCCTCCGGGGTGGGCTCGCGGCCCAGGTCCTGGAGCAGCTCCCGCTGGATGCGGCCGAGCTTGTTGATCACCTCGACCATGTGCACCGGGATGCGGATGGTGCGGGCCTGGTCGGCCATCGCGCGGGTGATCGCCTGCCGGATCCACCAGGTGGCGTAGGTGGAGAACTTGTAGCCCTTGGTGTAGTCGAACTTCTCGACCGCCCGGATGAGACCGAGGTTGCCCTCCTGGATCAGGTCGAGGAAGGCCATGCCGCGGCCGGTGTAGCGCTTGGCCAGCGAGACCACCAGCCGCAGGTTCGCCTCGAGCAGGTGGTTCTTGGCCCGCTCGCCGTCGCGGGAGATCCACATCAGGTCGCGCTGCATCTCGCGGGTGAGCTTCTCCTCGCCCTCGTCGGCGGCGCGCAGCCGCTCGGCGGCGTAGAGCCCGGCCTCGATCCGCTTGGCCAGCTCGACCTCCTGCTCCGCGTTGAGCAGCGGAACCTTGCCGATCTGCTTGAGGTAGGCCCGGACCGAGTCGGCGGAGGCGGTCAGCTCGGCGTCACGCCGGGCCTGCTTGAGCGCCTCGGACTCCTCGTCGTCCCACTCGAAGTCGTTGTCGGTGGCCGAGCTCGCCGCGTCGGCCTCGGCGGCCTTGGTCAGCTCGGCCGGCTCCTCGACCACCACGTCCTCGATCTCGGCGGCCAGCTCCTCCGGGTCGATCTCGCCCTCGGCGCCCTCCGCCCCGGCCTTGCCCGACTTGCCGGCGGTCGCGGCCACGGTCGCCTTGGTGGCGCGGGTCGCCTTCGCCGCCTTGGCCGGTGCTGCCGCCTTGGCGGCCACCTCGGCGGTGGTGCCGGCGGCCTTGCGCGCGGTCGCCTTCCGCGGGGCGGGCGCGGGGGCCTCGTCGGCGGCGGGCGCCTGCTTCGGGGCGGGCGCGGCGGCCTTCTTGGTGGTCTTGGCGGTGGTGGCCCGGGACGCCGGGGTGGCCGAGCGGGCGGCGGCGACCCGGCGGCGGGTGCTCGCCGAGCCGTCCACGACCACGGTCACTCCCGCCTCGGAGAGCGCCCGCAGGATCTTCTTGGCCTGGGCCGGAGTCACCTCGGCGGACTCGACGGTGCGCGCGAGCTGGGCCGACGTGAGCTGGCCGCCGGCGCTCTGCGCGTGGGCGATCAGGGTGTCGGTGAGCGAGCGAACGTCGGCGCCGGTCTGGCGGGGTTCTGTCACGAATGACCTTCCGGAGGCGAAGAGCGAGCACGGCCGGGTCGTCCGGCGCAGCGGGGCCACCGTGCCGAGCGATGTGGTTGAGGAGCCCCCGTGTCCCCGGTCGGCCTGTCGTTCGGCCGCCGGTGGCGCGTGGGCAGGGGTGAATTGTAACGCCGTCTGCGGCGATCATCCTGCGCCGCACGGCGTACCGGGTGCGGGGACCGCCAATTCGACGCAGATGTGGACTTTGTAAGGATGATACTCGCGCGTGAGCGGGAACGCCCCGGTCGTGCGGGAAGGGGACGAAGGATGGACCGTACGACGCCGCCGCCACCCCGGGAGTTGCTGGAGATCGCGATCGAGGTGGCCCGGGACGCCGCCGCGACGGCGCACCGGATGCGGGCCGAGGGCGTCTCGGTGGCCGCCACAAAAAGCACGGTGACCGACGTGGTGACCGCGGCGGACCGGGCGGTCGAGCGGCAGGTGCTGGACGCGCTGCGCCGGGTCCGGCCGACCGACGCGGTGCTCGGCGAGGAGTACGGCGCGGGCGACACCGGGCCGGTCGGCGCCGGCGGCGTGCGCTGGATCGTCGACCCGATCGACGGCACCGTCAACTACCTGTACGGGCTGCCGTACTGCGCCGTGTCGCTCGCCGCCGAGGTGGACGGCGAGGTGGTCGCCGGGGTGGTGCGCAACGTGGCGACCGGCGAGGAGTGGACCGCCACGGCCGGCGGCGGCGCGTGGCGCGACGGCGAGCGGCTGCGTTGCTCCACCGAGACCGACCTGGGCCAGGCGCTGGTCGCCACCGGTTTCGGCTACGACCCGAAGCGACGCGCGCACCAGGCCCGGGTGGTCGCCGAGCTGATCCCACACGTCCGGGACATCCGCCGGCTGGGTGCCGCCGCGCTGGACCTCTGCCTGGCCGCCGAGGGGCGGCTGGACGCCTACTACGAGAAGGGGCTGGCAGCCTGGGACCAGGCCGCCGGGGCGTTGGTGGCCACCGAGGCCGGGCTCCGGGTGGCCGGACTCGACAATCGCCCGGCCGGGCCGGATCTGGTGATCGCCGCCCCGCCGGCGCTCTTCACGCCGCTGCACGACCGGCTCGCCGACCTCGACGCCTCCGGCGGTCCCTGACGACCGCCGGCCGACGTCGACGCCCGCCTGCCTGATCGCCTGCCGACGCCAGCAGGGCCGCCGACCCGGCCGGACGGTACGCCGCCGGGTCGGCGGCGGATCACTGGTCCTTGGACACGGGGCAGGTGCCGGGCGGCGCCTCGGGCGAGCCGAGGTCGCCGAGGGACTGGTTCACCTCGGTCGTGGTGGCGAGCTGCTGGAAGCTGTTGCCGAGCACCACGTCCACCGTGTCGTCGGTCCGCTTCGGGTCGTACTCCCGGTCGGCGTTGTTGAGGAAGAACGCCCGGAGCAGGTGGGCCGACCCCACGCCCTTCGGGCCGAACCGCAGCACGGCCACGTCGTCGACGCCCTTCGGCGCGTCGCTCACCTTCTTGACCTGGAACTTGCGGTTGCGGAAGTCGTCCGCGACGTTGCCGGCGAGCCCTCGGTTGTCGGTGGCGTTCAGCACATTGATCTTGACGTCCTTGTACTCCCGGAGGGTGACGTCGGCGAGCGGCCAGCCCTCCGGGCAGCCCTTGGCGGTGCCGGCGTTGCCCTGGGTGTCGCGGACCACCGCGACGACCACGAAGACCAGGGCGACAGCCGCCAGCAGGCCGACGACAACGAGCGCCCGCACTCGCGCAAAACTCATCTGGGTGCTCCCCGGACTCCAGGTGGGTGGCGGCGACCGCAGGCAGACGCGCCGCACCCCGGCCGCCGGGTACGCCGCTGAGGTTAACTGTTGTCCGGCCGTCGCGTGGAAACAGCCGGACATGCCGGCGCGCCACCCGGGAACCAGGTACTACTACCCCTATCTTCGTGTCGCCTGAGTCACATTGGGAACAACTTCCCGTGCGGGGGCGTACATCTCTGCGCCGAGGGCGGTATACATGCCTCGCCCAAAGGGGGGGTAAGGTACCGCGCTCGCCGGGGGGTTTACCCCGGAGGCTTCGATCGGGACGGAATCCCGGGTCGGGTGACCGACACAACGGGTGGCCGGCCAGCGGAACCGAAACAGCGTCGTCCGGCGTTACAACCGGAAGCGACAACATCGATATGGGAGAGTGAAACCGATGGCCACCGACTACGACGCCCCGCGTCGCGACGAGGTCGACCTCGGCGAGGACAGCCTGGAAGAGCTCAAGGCCCGACGCGTCGACTCACAGTCGGGCGCCGTGGACGTCGATGAGGCCGAAGTGGCCGAGAGCTTCGAGCTGCCCGGAGCCGATCTGGCCGACGAGGAGCTCACGGTCAAGGTGCTGCCGATGCAGCAGGACGAGTTCCGCTGTGCCCGCTGCTTCCTGGTGCACCACCGCAGCCAGTTGGCGGTCGAGCGCAACGGCGAGCTGATCTGCCGCGAGTGCGTCTGACCTTTGTCCAAACCGGCGGCGGCCTCCAGAGCGAGGCCGCCGCTGCCGGCGTCACCGTGCGCCGATCGTGGGGAGCTGCTTGACTCGTAACGGGTAGCCAACGACGGCGTCAGCCACCCGGGAGGTCGAACCGATGAGCGAGCGAGGTGGCGCGCCCGAGCGCGACCCGGCGGAGCTGGGCGCCACCGTGGCGGCCTTGACCGCGGACGACATCGCGCCGGTCCGGCGCCGGCAGCTGCTGGGCCGGCTGGTCGGCCAGGCCCGCGCCCGCGGGCTGGGCGATCTGTTCAAGCCGCGGGCCGCGGTCCGCTGGATGGTCGACACGGTCACCGAGGTCGCGCCGCACGTGCCCGTCCGTGACCTGGCCACGCTGCGCCGGCACTTCGAGGGGCTCGACGACGAGGCGCTGGCCGACCGGCTGGTCCGTAACGCCGCCCGGTCGACCGCCGGGGTGGGCGCGGCCGGCGGCGGGGTCGCCGCGGTGGAGTGGGCGGTCACGCCGACCCTGCTCTCCGCGCCGGTGCTGCTGGCCGCGGAGACGGTCGCCGTGGTGGCGATCGAGCTCAAGCTGATCGGCGAGCTGCACGAGATCTACCGCGTCCCGCTGCCCACCGGCCGGGGCCCGCGCGCGGTCGCCCTGGTGCACGCCTGGGCCACTCAGCGCGGGGTCAATCCGATGATGCCGGGCGCCGGCGTCGGCGCGGTCCTCGGCACCGCCGCCCGCCGGGAACTCCGGGACACCGTGCTGCGCCGCTTCGGGCGCAACCTCACCACGCTGGGGCCCTTCCTCACCGGCGCGGCCGTGGCCAGCTACCTGAACCGACGGGCCACCCGGTCGCTCGGCGACCAGGTCCGCACCGACCTGCGCCGCAAGCGTCCGGTGCTGCCCGGCCCGCCGTCAGCCCTGCCCGGGTCGTCCGACCGGCCCTGAGCGCGGACCGCACCGACCCCGGGGTCGGGCGGGTTACCCGTCAGTGGGCGGCGAGGACCGCCTCGGGCTCGGGTGGACTCCGCCGTCAGCGGGCGTCGCGGGCGGCGAGGACCGCCTCGGCCAGCTCGACCGGGTGGCGGGTGCTGACCACCCAGAACGGGGTCGGGTCGGCCGGATCGTCCAGCACCACCTGGACCGCGCCGCTGACCCATGGCCGCTGGACCACGAACGCCAGCGGGTCGGCGCCGACGCCGAGCACCTCCCGGCGGCCGGCGGCGTCGAGCGGAACCACGTCGGCCACGTACCGCACCGGCAGGTGGGCGTCGTCCACCCACAGCTCGCCGTCGTGGACCGCGACCCGGATCCGGCCCAGCCACCACAGGCCGGCCACGGTGACCGGCAGCAGCACCGCGAACGGCAACCAGGCGCGCAGGCCGGGCGCCCCCATCCAGATCTCGGTGGCGAGCAGCCCGGCGGACGCCAGCCCGGCCAGCCAGAGCCACCAGGGCAGGCTGAGCCGCTCGGAGTGCTCGGCGGGGGCCGGCACGGGCGGTGCCGGGGGTGGCGACGACGGCGACAGGCTCACAGTCCGAGGGTACGGCGGACGGCGGCCCGGGTACCCGGCAGGATGGCAGGGTCACCGCAGATCCGGACGGAAGAGGGGAACCGTGACCGACCTCGTGCCCGTGCCCGTACGGCAGCTCGATCCCGAGCTGCCGCTGCCCGCGTACGCCCATCCCGGCGACGCCGGGGCCGACCTGTTGGCCGCCGTGGACATCGAGCTGCCCCCCGGCGGGCGTGCCCTGGTGCCGACGGGGTTGGCGATCGCGCTCCCGGAGGGGTACGTGGGCCTGGTCCACCCCCGGTCCGGTCTCGCGGCCAGGCTCGGTGTGACGGTGCTCAACGCGCCCGGTACGGTCGACGCCGGCTACCGGGGGGAGATCCTGGTGAACCTGATCAACCACGATCGGTCCACACCGGCGAAGATCTCCCGTGGCGACCGGATCGCCCAGCTCGTTGTGCAGCGGGTGGCGCGGGCGGACTTCCAGCCGGTGGCCGAGCTGCCCCCGTCCCGACGGGGGACCGGCGGGCACGGCTCCACCGGTGGGCATGCCGGGCTGGTGCCGCCGCCGGCGGACCGGCGCAGCGAAGAGGTGACAGGGTGAACGCGAACAGCGGAGGGTGGACGCAGTGATCTTCTCCCGAAAGCGGGCCGGCGACGGGCGGCAGAGCCGTGACGAGCGGGCCGCCGAGGTGGTCCTCGACCTCGAGAGCGAGGAGGCCGCCGTCCCGGTGCTCATCCGTGGCCCGTACGACATCTCGGAGGCCCCGGCCGGCGTGGACCGGCTGGACCTCGGCAGCCTGCACATCCCGGCCGTGCCGGAGGTCGAGGTGCGGGTGCAGGCCGACCAGCAGGGTGTCGTCCAGCAGGTGGTGCTGGTGCACGGGCAGAACGCGCTGCAGCTCGGCGTCTTCGCCGCCCCCCGGTCCGAGGGGATCTGGGACGAGGTGCGCGAGGAGATCCGCCAGTCGCTGCTCAGCGACGGCACCGCCGCCCAGGAGGTCGAGGGCGAGTACGGCACCGAGCTGCGGGCCCAGGTGCGTACCGAGGACGGCGTGACCGATCTGCGCTTCGTCGGCATCGACGGCCCGCGCTGGATGGTTCGCGGCGTCTACCAGGGCACGGTGGCGACCGACCCGGCCGCGGCGGGCCCGCTGGCCGAGTGCCTGGACGGGCTGGTGGTCGACCGGGGCAACGAGGCCAAGCCGGTCCGCGAGCCGCTGCCGCTGCGGCTGCCGCGCGATGTCGCCGAGCAGGCCGAGCAGGCCGAGCAGGCCGGGGCCACGCCGGACGGCGCGCGGCCGCGGCAGGTCTGACCGACGGTCACCGGGCCGTCGGTGTCGACCGGGTCGGCGTACGCTGGCGGGACGGTCCCGGCGACGCCGGGACCGGGCCAGCGCCGGCGCGATGCCGGCCAGCGTGGAGAGGGTGACGCGGAGGTCATGACGACCGACGAGAGCCGGGTGTCGCTGCGGCGCTTCCTGCAACGGCTCACCGCGAGCGAGGCCGAGATCGAAGCGGAGGAGCTGCAACGGGAGAGCACCGAGTCCGGCTGCGTGCCGGCCCGGCAGTGCTCCCGGGGTCAGGTGGTCTCGGTCACCGGGCGGCTGCGCACGGTGGTCTACACGCCGCGGACCAACCTGCCCACGCTGGAGGCCGACCTCTACGACGGCAGCGACGTGGTGACGCTGGTCTGGCTGGGCCGGCGGCACATCGCCGGCATCGAGCCCGGCCGGCACCTCACCGCCCGCGGCCGATGCGCGTTGCGGGACGACCGCAAGGTCATCTACAACCCGTACTACGAGCTGGATTCGCCCAAGTGACGGCGCCGGCAGGGCGGACGGACGGCCGATGACCACAGGACAGGACCGGGCCACCCAGCCGGAGACCGGGCCCGACGACGAGCGGCTACCCACCGTCGCCGAGCAGATGGCCGACCAGCTCGGCGGCTGGCGCGGGCTCGTGGAGTCGAGCATCCCGGTGGTGGTCTTCGTGATCGCCAACATCATCGGTGAGCTGCGCCCCGCGGTGATCGCCTCGGTGGCCGTGGCGCTGCTGATCGCCGGGCTGCGGCTGGCTCAGCGCCGCCCGGTTCGACACGCGGTCAACGGGCTCTTCGGCGTCGCCATCGGCGCCGCGATCGCCTGGCGGACGGGCGACGAGCGCGACTTCTACCTCCCCGGCATCCTCTACGGCATCGGCTACGGGCTGGCCCTGCTGCTCTCCGCGGTCATCCGCCAGCCGCTGGTGGGTTGGATCTGGTCGGTGCTGGTCGCCAAGGGGAAGTCCGAGTGGCGCGACGACCCGCGGCTGGTGCGGACGTTCACCAGGCTGACCGTGCTCTGGGGCGTGGTCTGGCTGGCCAAGGTCGGTGTGCAGGCCGGTCTCTACCTCGCCCACCAGGACACCGCGCTAGGCGTGGCCCGGCTGACGCTCGGCTACCCGCCGTACGCGCTGCTGCTGCTGATCACCGTCTGGACGGTGCGCCGGGTGACCCGGGAGCCCCAGCCGGCCCCGCTGCCGGGCAACTGACCCGCCCCGCGCGGGGCTGAGCGCCGCGCCGCCTGCGCGGCGCGGTGGTCACCTCGACTCGCGGGTGCGCTCCACGCTGTCCGCGCCGAGCACCACCGCGCGGACAGCGTCCTCGACCTCGGCGGTGCAGACGAAGACCAGCTCGTCGCCGGCCTCGATCGGGTCGTCCGGGCTGGGCACCAGGACCCGCTTGCCGCGCAGGATCGCCACCAGCGCGGAGTCGCGGGGCAGCGGTACCGCGCGCAGCGGCTGGCCGACGTAGGGCGCGGTCGGCGGCAGAGTGATCTCCACCAGGTTCGCCTCGCCCTGCCGGAAGGTCATCAGCCGGACCAGGTCGCCGACCGTGACCGCCTCCTCGACCAGGGCGGCCATCACCCGCGGCTTGCTCACCGCGACGTCGACGCCCCACTGCTCGGTGAAGAGCCACTCGTTCTCCGCCCGGTTCACCCGGGCGACCACCCGGGGCACCGCGAACTCGGTCTTGGCCAGCAGCGACACCACGAGGTTGACCTTGTCGTCGCCGGTGGCGGCGACCACCACGTCGCAGCCGGCGAGGTTGGCCTCCTCCAGGCTGGCCAGCTCGCACGCGTCGGCGAGCACCCACTCGGCGGCGGGCACCCGGTCCGGCCGGAGCATCTTCGGCTGCCGCTCGATCAGCATCACCTGGTGGCCGTTCTCGATCAGCTCCTGGGCGATCGACCGGCCGACGTTGCCGGCGCCGGCGATGGCGATCCGCATGGCTCAGTGCCCCCCTTCCGGCGGCGTCGCCGCCGCCGACGTGACCGTCGCCACGATGTCGTCGGTGACCAGCATGAAGACCTGGTCACCCTCCTGGACCAAGCTGGACGCGGTGGGCAGGGTGCCGATGCCGAACCGGGTCAGGTAGGCCAGCCGCGCCCCGGTCGTCTCCTCCAGCGCGCGTACCGACCGGCCGACCCAGTCCTTGTGCAACGGCACCTCGACGATCGACACCGTGCTGGTCGGGTCGCGGAAGATCTCGACGTTCCCCTCCGGCACCAGGTGCCGCAGCATGCGGTCGGCGGTCCACCGGACGGTGGCCACGGTCGGGATACCGAGCCGCTCGTAGACCTGCGCCCGGCGCTGGTCGTAGATGCGGGCCGCCACCCGGGAGACGCCGAACGTCTCGCGGGCCAGCCGGGCCGAGATGATGTTGGAGTTGTCGCCGCTGGAGACCGCGGCGAACGCGTCGGCCCGCTCGATGCCGGCCTGCTGCAGCACGTCACCGTCGAAGCCGGCGCCGGTCACGGTGATCCCGGCGAAGTCCGGGCCGAGCCGGCGGAAGGCGTCGGCGTCGTGGTCGATCACCGCGACCGAGTGCCCGCGGGCCTCCAGGCTGTGCGCGAGGGTCGACCCGACCCGCCCACAACCCATGATCACGACATGCACGCTTCCCTCCCAAGGTGCGTACCCGTCCGCGCCGGACCCGTCGAGTGCGAGCCTGCCACGTCCCGGCCGGGAACGGGGACCGACCGTACCGCGCCGGCACGGCGGCCGATGATCGCCCACCCCACCGATCCCGGCGGGGTGGTCGTACCCTTGGCGTTCGTGGCCAGTCCCACCTCGCTGCTGAAGCGACTCCTCCTCGGTCGACCGTTCCGGTCCGACCGGCTGCAGCACACCCTCCTGCCGAAGCGCATCGCGCTGCCCGTCTTCGCCTCCGACGCGCTCTCCAGCGTCGCGTACGCGCCCGACGAGATCCTGCTGACCCTCTCCATCGCCGGCGCCTCGGCGTACGTGTTCTCCCCGTGGATCGCGCTCGCCGTGGTCGTGGTGATGCTCACCGTGGTGGCCAGCTACCGGCAGAATGTGCACGCCTACCCCTCCGGCGGCGGTGACTACGAAGTTGCCTCGGTCAACCTGGGACCGAAGTTCGGCCTCGGCGTCGCCAGCGCGCTGCTGGTCGACTACGTGCTCACCGTGGCGGTGTCGGTCTCCTCCGGGGTGGCCAACCTCGGCTCGGTGGTGCCCTTCGTGGCGACCCACAAGGTCATGATCGCGGTGATCGCGGTGGTCCTGCTGACCTCGGTCAACCTGCGCGGGCTGCGCGAGTCGGGCACCGCGTTCGCCATCCCCACCTACGGGTTCGTGATCGTGATCGTCGGCATGCTCCTCACCGGCCTCGTCCGGGTCTTCGTGCTCGGCGACGAGCTCCGCGCGCCCAGCGCCGATCTGGTCATCCAGGCCGAGCACAGCGTGACCGGGTTCGCCCTGGTCTTCCTGCTGCTGCGGACGTTCAGTTCGGGTGCCGCCGCGCTCACCGGGGTCGAGGCGATCTCCAACGGGGTGCCCGCGTTCAAGGCGCCGAAGAGCCGCAACGCGGCCACTACGCTGCTGCTGCTCGGTGTGATCGCGGTGAGCATGCTGGTCGGGATCATCTGGCTGGCCCGCCTGACCCACCTGCAGTTCGTCGAGGACCCGGCCGCGCAGATCGTCTCCGGACCCGCCGGCTACGTGCAGAAGACGGTCACCACCCAGCTCGGCGAGACGGTCTTCGGCTCCGGGTCGATCCTGCTCTACGTGGTCGCCGGGATGACCGCGCTGATCCTCTTCCTGGCCGCGAACACCGCGTTCAACGGCTTCCCGGTGCTCGGCTCGATCCTCGCCCAGGACCGCTACCTGCCCCGGCAGCTGCACACCCGGGGCGACCGGCTGGCGCTCTCCAACGGGATCGTCTTCCTCGCCGTCTTCGCGATCGTGCTCATCGTCGGCTTCCAGGCCGAGGTGACCAAGCTGATCCAGCTCTACATCGTCGGGGTGTTCGTCTCGTTCACCCTCTCCCAGGCCGGCATGATCCGGCACTGGAACCGACACCTGCGCACCGAGCGGGACCCGGAGGCGCGCCGCCGCATCTACCGGTCCCGGGCGATCAACACCTTCGGCATGGTGATGACCGGCGCCGTGCTGGTGATCGTCCTGATCACCAAGTTCCTGCTCGGCGCCTGGATCGCGATCGCCGCGATGGCGCTGATCTACGTGGTGATGCTGGGCATCCGCCGGCACTACGACCGGGTCTCGGCCGAGCTGACCCCGCCGGACGAGGGCCGCGCGGTGCTGCCCGCCCGCAATCACGCCATCGTGCTGGTCAGCAAGCTGCACCAGCCGACCCTGCGGGCCATCGCGTACGCCCGGGCCACCCGACCCGACACGATCACCGCGGTGACCGTGAACGTGGACGAGAAGGACACCCGGGACCTGCAGGAGGAGTGGGAGCGGCGGGAGTTGCCGGTGCCGCTGACCGTGGTCGACTCGCCGTACCGGGAGATCACCCGGCCGATCCTGGACTTCGTCGCCAACACCCGCCGGGAGTCGCCGCGCGACGTGGTCACCGTCTTCATCCCCGAGTACGTGGTCGGGCGTTGGTGGGAGAACCTCTTGCACAACCAGAGCGCGTTGCGGCTCAAGACCCGGCTGCTCTTCGAACCGGGGGTGATGGTGACCAGCGTGCCGTGGCAGCTCGCCTCGACCGCGAGGAAGGACCTGGACCGGCTGGACGCCACGCTCTCCCTCGGCCCGGCCCGCGGGCCCCGGGTGGTGCCGCGCAGCGCCCTGCCGCCGGACGTTCCGCCGGTGGTCTCCGCGCCGCCCGGCGAGTCCGGGAGCGGTCGTGACTGAGCCGGTTGCGGGCCCGGGCGGCCCGGAGACGGGTGGCGGGGGCGAGGAGCGTGGGCTGGCCGAGGCGGAGCGGGTCGAGCTGACCGTCGGCCAGGTCGCCCCGGGCGGGCACTGCGTGGCCCGGGTTGACGGGCAGGTGGTCTTCGTCCGGCACGCGCTGCCCGGCGAGCGGGTCGTCGCCGAGGTCACCGAGGTGCACCGCGGCTTCGTCCGGGCTGACGCGGTGACCGTGCTGTCGGCCTCCCCGGACCGGGTCGAGGCGCCCTGCCCGTACGCCCGGCCGGGCCGCTGCGGCGGTTGCGACCTGCAGCACGTCGCGCCCGCGGCGCAACTGGAGTGGAAGGTCGCGGTGGTACGCGAACAGCTGACCCGGCTGGGCGGGCTCACCGACGCCGAGCTGGACCGGCTCGGCGTCCGGGTCGAGGCGTTGCCGGGCGGGCCGCTGGGCTGGCGCTCCCGGGTCCGCTACGCGGTGGACGCGGCCGACCGGGCCGGCCTGCTCAAGCACCGCTCGCACGAGGTGGTGCCGATCGACCGCTGCCTGATCGCCCACCCGGCGATCCAGCAGCTGCCGGTGCTCAGCGCGAGCGGTGCCCGCTGGCCGGAGGCCGAGGCGGTGGAGACGGTCGCCTCGACCGGCGGCGACGTCTCCGTCTCGGCGGTCGTCGACGGCGTCGCCACCGAGGTCGAGGGGCCCACCACCGTCCGCGAGGTGGCCGCCGGGCGGGACTGGAAGCTGCCGGCGACCGCGTTCTGGCAGGTCCACCCCGCGGCGGCGGACACCCTGGTCGCGGCGGTGTTGGAGCTGGTGGACCCGCGCCCCGGGGAGTCGGCCTGGGACCTCTACGGCGGGGCCGGGCTCTTCGCCGCGGCGCTGGCCGCCCGGGTCGGCGACACCGGCCGGATCACCCTGGTCGAGGCGGCCGCGCAGGGTGTCGCGGCGGCTCGGGAGAACCTGCGGGACCTGCCTCGGGTCGAGGTGGTCGCGGCCCGGGTGGAGACCGCGCTGGCCCGCCGGCGGATCACCGGACCGGTCGACGTCGTGGTGCTCGACCCGCCGCGTACCGGCGCGGGGGCCCGGGTGGTCGGCGAGCTGGCCGCCGCGGGGCCGCGGGCGATCGGGTACGTGGCCTGCGACCCGGCCGCCTTCGCCCGGGACGTGCGCACCTTCGCCGACCTGGGCTGGCGGCTCGCCGCGCTGCGCGGGTTCGACCTGTTCCCGATGACCCAGCACGTCGAGCTGGTCGGGCTGCTGCTGCCGGCCGACTGAGTGCTGCTGACGGCCGGCTGAGTGCCGCTGCCGGACTGCCCGGGCCGATCCGGCGGCGCCCCTGTTCGCCGCCTTTGCTCTGCTTCACTCGCGGCAACAGCCGCCGTCCGGTATCCGGACACCGGCCGTCGCCGTGGCTGAAGCAGAGCGTGTTGCCGTGGCCGAAGCAGAGCGTGTTGCCGTCGCTGAAGCAGAGCTGAGGGCGTGGCGGCGAGCTGTCGGGGGCCGACGGTGGGCCGCTAACCTGGCGCGGTGAAGATCGTCGGGTTGATGTCGGGCACCTCGTACGACGGGGTGGACGTGGTTGCCGCCGAGTTCACCGCCGAGGGGGACACCCTGTGGCTGCGACCGCTGGGGCACCGCGGCCTCGACTACGACGCGGAGCTGCGGGCCCGAATCGGCGCGCTGCTGCCCCCGGCGGTCACCACCATCGAGGCGGTCTGCCAGCTGGACAACCGGCTGGGCGAGGTCTTCGCCGAGGCGGCGGCGGTCGGGGTGGAGCTGGCCGGCGGCGCGGCCGACGTGGTGGTCTCGCCGGGGCAGACCGTCTTCCACTGGGTGGCGCAGGGCGTGGCCCGGGGCACCCTCCAACTCGGCGCGGTGGCCCGGGTGGCCGCCCGGGTCGGCGTACCCGTGCTCAGCGACCTGCGCTCGGCGGACATCGCCGCCGGGGGGCAGGGCGCGCCGCTGGTGCCGGCCTTCGACGCGCTGCTGCTGTCCCCGGACGCCGGTGCCCCGGACGCCGATGCGCCGGACGGCGCGGCCGGGCCGCGGGCCCGGGCCGCGCTGAACCTCGGCGGGATCGCCAACCTCACGGTGGTCGCCCCGGGCGCGCCGGTGCTCGGGTACGACATCGGGCCGGCCAACGCGTTGCTCGACGCGGCGGCCCGCCGCTTCCTGGACCGGCCCTGCGACCTCGACGGCGCCCGGGCGGCGGCCGGCCGGGTGCACCCGCGCCTGCTCGACGCGCTGCTCGCCGAGCCGTACTACGCCGCCGCGCCGCCGAAGTCGACCGGCAAGGAGCTGTTCCACGCCGGCTACCTGGACGAGAGGCTGGCCGCGCTCGGCGAGCCGGTCCCGGCCGACGACGTGCTGGCCACGCTGACCGAGCTGACGGCCCGGGTGGTGGCCGCCGAGTGTGACCGGCACCGGGTGGCCGAGGTGATCGCCGCCGGCGGCGGGGTGCGCAATCCCACCCTGTGCGGCCGGCTGGCCGCGCTGGGCGCGGGCCGCTGGCGGCTGCGCACCACCGACGAGCTGGGCGTGCCGGCGCAGGCCAAGGAGGCGTACGCCTTCGCGCTGCTCGGCTGGCTCTCCTGGCACGGCCTGCCCGGCGCGATCCGCTCGGTCACCGGGGCCGCCCGGGCGGCCGTGCTCGGCTCCTGGACCCCTGCCGGGCCGGGCCCGGACGCCGGCCCGGTGGTGCCACCGCGCCGGCTGCGAATCCGCTCCTGACCGGCTGCTCAGCGCCCTGCCGCGCCCCCGGAGGTTGTCGGCCCGGGCTGCGGAGTGCCGAACGGCCGTTAGACTCTGCCCTCATGAGTGTTGAAGAGGACACGGCCAACCACGGCAGGCTGCTGGCCACGGTCCGGGGCCCGCAGGACGTCAAGCGGATGTCCACCGAACAGTTGGACATCCTCGCCGCCGAGATCCGTGACTTTCTGATCGCCAAGGTGTCCCGCACCGGCGGGCACGTCGGCCCCAACCTGGGTGTGGTCGAGCTGACACTCGCCATGCACCGGGTCTTCGACTCGCCGCGGGACCGCCTCCTGTTCGACACCGGCCACCAGGCGTACGTGCACAAGATCGTCACCGGCCGGCAGGCCGGGTTCGACCGGCTCCGCCAGCGCGGCGGCCTCTCCGGCTACCCGAGCCAGGCGGAGAGCGAGCACGACCTGGTCGAGAACTCGCACGCCTCCACCGCCCTCTCGTACGCCGACGGGCTGGCCAAGGCGTACGCGTTGCGCGGCGAGTCGCGCAGCGTGGTCGCCGTGGTCGGCGACGGCGCGCTGACCGGCGGCATGTGCTGGGAGGCGCTGAACAACATCGCCACCGCCGGCAACCCTCTCGTGATCGTGGTCAACGACAACGGCCGGTCCTACGCGCCGACCATCGGCGGGCTCGCCGACCACCTCTCCTCACTGCGGCTCAACCCGGGCTACGAGAAGGTGCTCGACACGGTCAAGGACGCCCTCGGCTCCACCCCGCTGGTCGGCAGGCCGATGTACGAGGTGCTGCACGCGGTCAAGAAGGGGATCAAGGACGCGGTCGCCCCGCAGGCGATGTTCGAGGACCTCGGCATCAAGTACGTGGGTCCGGTCGACGGGCACGACATCGCCGCGGTCGAGTCCTCGCTGCGGGCCGCGAAGAACTTCGGCGGCCCGGTGATCGTGCACGCGGTCACCCGGAAGGGCTACGGCTACCGGCCGGCCGAGGAGGACGAGGCCGACTGCCTGCACGGCCCCGGCAGCGCCTTCGACATCGAGACCGGCAAGCTGGTCGCCGCCCCCTCGGTGAAGTGGACGCACGTCTTCGCCGACGAGCTGGTCGCGATCGCCGACGAGCGGCCCGACGTGGTGGGCATCACGGCAGCGATGGCGGAGCCGACCGGCATCGCCGCGCTCGCCCGCAAGTACCCGGAGCGCACCTACGACGTCGGCATCGCCGAGCAGCACGCGGCCACCTCCGCGGCCGGCCTGGCGCTCGGCGGGCTCCACCCGGTGGTGGCGGTCTACGCCACCTTCCTCAACCGCGCCTTCGACCAGGTGCTGCTCGACGTGGCGATGCACAAGCTGCCAGTGACCTTCGTGCTGGACCGGGCCGGCATCACCGGTCCGGACGGGCCGAGCCACTACGGCATCTGGGACATGTCCGTCTTCGGGGTGGTGCCGGGCCTGCGGATCGCCGCGCCCCGCGACGCCGCCACGCTGCGCGAGGAGCTGCGCGAGGCGATCGGGGTCGACGATGGCCCGACGGTGGTCCGCTTCCCGACCGGCACCGTCGCCGCCGACCTGCCGGCCGTACGCCGGGTCGGCTCGGTCGACGTGCTGGTCGAGTCGGCGCGTACCGACGTGCTGCTGGTCGCGGTCGGTGCCTTCGGCCACCTCGGCATGGAGGTCGCCGCCCGGGTCGCCGAGCAGGGCTACGGGGTCACCGTGGTCGACCCGCGCTGGGTCCGCCCGGTTCCGGCCGAGCTGGTCGAGCTGGCCGCCGGGCACCGGCTCGTGGTCTCCGTCGAGGACGGCGTGCGGGTCGGTGGCGTCGGCGACGCGCTCGGCCAGGCCATGCGCGACGCCGACGTCCGGGTCCCGCTGCGCGACCTGGGCGTACCGGCGGACTGGCACCCGCACGGCACCCGGGCGCAGATCCTCACCGATCTGCGTCTCACCGCGCAGGACGTGGCCCGGGACGTCACCGGCTGGATCTCCGGGCTGGACGGCACGCCGGTCGAGCCGGTCGGGTTCGCCGCCGACGACGCGGCCGCGCAGAACTGACGCGAACGACGGCGGGCGGCCCGGACGGGTCGCCCGCCGTCGCGTCGTGCGAGGCGACCGGTCAGCGACCGCCGACCGACCGGTACTGCGTCTTGCCCGTCCCGGCCAGGCTGAACGTCTCGGCGCGCTCCGGCTCCGGCACGACCACCAGCCCCGGCCGTTCCACCAGCAGCGGCGTGCCCGGCGGCGCCGACAGCGAGCTGTCCCGGTTGGCCCGCCAACTGAGCACCACCAACGGCTGGCCGGGCACCGGCAGCCGGTACGTCTGCAGCGGGGCGGTCCGGTCGGCCGGGGAGACCACCGGGGCGCCGCCGCCGGCCGGCCGGTAGACCACCGCGGTCATCGGGCCGGTGGCGCTCTCCCAGGTGAGCTGCTCCAGCTCGGCCGGTTCGCCGCCACCGAGGGCCACCTCACCGAGCGACCGGACGGCCACCTTCGCCATCGGCCAGGACTCCGGCGCCGACTGCGGGGCGGTCCGGTCGCCCACCCGGCGCGGGAGGCTGCCGAACGGCCCCCGCTCGCCGGCCAGCAGGCAGGTGTCCAACCCGGTCAGCGCCCGCTTGCCGGAGCCGGTCTCGTCGCGGACCAACGGGTAACGCGGGTCGGTGGTGCCGGTGCCCAGGTCGAGCATCCGGTCCGCGACGCGGCCCCGAGGCAGCGACTCGGTGACCCGCAGGGTGGCCGTCACCGGCACCGCCCGGCAGGCCGGCACGTCGACCGCCGCGCTGATGCCGTCGCGGGTCGGCAGGGCCCGACCGTCCGGCCCCAGCAGACGCTCCACCCGGCCCGAGGTGAGGTAGCGGCGTCCGGCGGCGGTCTGCACCGGCAGCACGTCGGAGTAGACGAGGTAGCCGGGGTCGGTGTACTCGGTGGCCCGTCCGACCGTGTAGCGCTCGCCGTCGGGGGTGAGCTGCAACAGCCAGGAGGCGCTCTCGCCGGGGACGTCCGCGGCGACCAGGGCCAGCGGCGCGCCGTCCACCTCGCCGGCGAAGAGGATCCCGGAGGAGGAGAGGTGCACCCGGTCGTCCGCCGGCGACCGCCAGGCCCGCACCGCGGCGGTGACCGCGGCGGTGACCGCCGGGTCGCCGGCCAGGCTCCCGCGGGGCGGCCAGACCGCGAGGTCGCCGTCCAGGCTGTCGTAGCCGACGCGCAGGTCGCCGGGTTGTCGGTCGGCGACCGGACCGCAGGCCGTCGTGGCCAGCAGCACCGCCAGCAGTGCGGTGGCCAGCTTGCCGCGCCCGCGGACTCGAGCCACCTGTACGCCCCCGATCGCTCGACCCTGATGTCGGAAGCGTCATAGTACGAGATGTCCGACCAGGGCGGCGCGGCACCTCGTACCGGGTTGACCGCGCACACCGGACGGTGCACCACAAAGGACCGACGCGGTGGCTTTAGTGCTTTTTCGGCGCTCGGGTAGACTCCGCCGACTGTGACGCCTGCCGAGCCCCGCGCCGAGTCCGTTCCGGAGACCGACGCCGCCGTGGGTGTCCCCACCGCCCTCGCCACGCGGACCGCGACCATCGAGGCGCCGTCGGAAACCGCCGCCGGTAACGGCAGGGCCGCGGTGGACGACGCCGCGCGGTCCGGGGCGGCCCAGACCGCCGACGACGCCGGCACGCCCACCCCCGAGCCCCGACGCCGGTGGACCCGCCGCCGGCAGGACCTCGCGGTCTACGGGCTCTTCCTGCTCGCCGCGCTCTGGGTGACCAGCCGGATCTGGGTGGACCCCGCCGGTCGGGTGGCCTCGCTCTACAGCAGCGACCCGGCGCAGGTGCAGTTCTTCCTCGCCCACTCCGTGCGCGTGGTGCTGCACGGGGAGTTCCCGTTCTACACCGAACAGTTCAACTACCCCGACGGCGTGAACCTGATGGCCAACACCGCCGTCCTCGCGCTCGGCATTCCGATGGTGCCGATCACGCTGCTCTTCGGCCCGGCGGTCTCCTTTGTGCTGCTGGTCACGCTCGGTCTCGCCGGCACGGCCGCCGCCTGGTACTTCGTGCTCTCCCGGCACCTGGTCCGCACCCCACTGGCCGCGGCCGTCGGCGGCTGGTTCTGCGGGTTCTCGCCGGCGATGCTCTCGCACGCCAACTGGCACCCGAACATCATTAGCCAGTTCCTGCTGCCGTTCATCGTGTGGCGGGTGCTGGTGCTCACCCGGTCCCGCCGGCCGCTCCGGGACGGGACGCTGCTGGCCCTGCTGGTGACCGCGCAGGCGTTCATCAACGAGGAGATCCTGCTCTTCACCGCGCTGGCCTGCGGGGTCTTTCTGCTCGCCGTGCTCGTCCAGGAGCCGGCCCGTTGGTCGGCGGCGTGGCGTCCGCTGGGCGCCGGGCTGGCGGCCTGCGCGGTGCTGGCCGGGGCGCTGCTGGCGTACCCGCTCTACATCCAGTTCGCCGGGCCGATGGCCTACCACGGGCTCAGTGACGCGGTGCGGGACTACGGCAACGACATCGCCGCCTTCTTCGCCCCCGGCTCCCCGACGCTCGGCGGCCACCAGCGGGCCAACATCAACCTCGCCCCGAACTACTCCGAGGAGAACGCCTTCTTCGGCTGGAGCCTGGCCCTGCTCTCCGTCGGCATCGTCGCCTGGCTGCGCCGGGAACTGCTGGTCCGGGCCCTCGCCGCGACCGGCGTCTTCTTCGCCGTGCTCTCCCTCGGCGAGCGGGTCTCCTGGTGGGACCGGGAGCTGTTCACCGGCCCGTGGGAGTGGCTGGTCCATCTGCCGCTGCTCGACGCGGTGGTGCCGACCCGGTTCGGCCTGATCACCACCGTGGTGATCGCGATGCTGCTGGCCCTCGCCGTCGAGCGCGCCTGGTCGCTGCGCCCGGCCGACCGGCGTACCGTGCGGACGCTCGCCGTCGCCGGCCTGGTGCTCGCGCTGCTGCCGATCGCACCGATGCCGCTGCGGGTGGTCTCCCGCCCGCCGGTGCCGGACTTCATCACCACCGACCGGTGGCGGGCGTACGTGGGACCGGACCAGACGCTGGTGCCGATCCCGGTGCCCAGCATGGGCAACACCCACGGCATGCGCTGGGCGGCCGCCACCAACCTCGACTTCAAGATTCCCGGCGGCTACTTCCTCGCGCCGCGCAACGGCAACACCGGTGACCCGGGCCGGTTCGGCGGCCGGCCCAGCGGGGTGGGCCAGCTGCTGGAGGAGGTGGCCACCACCGGCCGCACGTCCAAGCTGGACGACCGGCAGCGCCGACGGTCGCTGGACGAGCTGCGGCACTGGCGGGCGGCGATCCTGGTGCTGCCGGTGCGCCAACAGAACGCGGAGCCGTTGCGGCGTACCGTCGAGCAGCTGGTCGGTCCGGGCCGCCGCGAGCTGGACGTCTGGGTCTGGGACGTGCGGGCGCTGACCGACCGCGCGGTCTGATGGCCACCGGGACGACCGCCCGGACCGAGGTCGAGGCGGAGCCGCGCCGACCGCGTGGCCCGGCCTGGACGCCGGGCGCGCTGGTGGTCGCCGGCTACCTCGGCCTGGCGTTGCTGCTGACCAGCGGCCAGTGGCGCCACCCGGGCCGGCTCTTCCACCAGGCGGGCGACCAGGTCCTCTTCGAGTGGATGCTGGCCCGCGCGGCCCGGGCCGTGGTCGGGTTGGAGAACCCGCTGTACAGCACCGCGCTGAACGCGCCGGACGGGGTCAACCTGATGGCGAACACCTCGGTGCTCGGCCTCGGAGTGCCGCTGACCCCGGTCACCCTGCTGTTCGGCTCGCAGGCCGCGTTCACGGTGGCGGTGCTCTGCTGCCTGGCCGGCACCGCCACCGCCTGGTACGTGCTGCTGCGCCGCCGCCTGGTCACCTCCCGGGCCGCCGCCGCGGTGGGCGGACTGTTCTGCGGTTTCGCCCCGGGCATGGTGTCGCAGGCCGGCGCGCACCTGCACATGGCCGCTCAGTTCCTGGTGCCGGCGATCCTGGCCCTGGTCTTCCGGCCCGCGGGCGGCCGGGTGACCCGGCCCGGGATCTGCCTCGGCCTGCTGGTCACCTGGCAGGTCTTCCTCGGCGAGGAGGTGCTGGTCTTCCTGGCCCTCGCCGCCGGGGTGTTCGTCGTCGGGTACGCGCTCGCCGACCCCGCCGCGGCCCGCCGGGCGGCACCCGCACTGCTCGGCCGGGTCGGCGTCGGTGCCGCGGTGGCGGGTGTGCTGCTGGCGTACCCGCTCTGGTTCCAGTTCCTCGGCCCGCAGCACTACCGGGGGATGGCCTTCGACGCGTACGGCTACCAGCTCGACGCCGCGTCGTTCACCGCCGCCGCCCGGCAGACCGTGGTCGGCGACGACTACCTGCCGGGGCTGCTCTCGCCGAACCCGACGGAGGAGAACTCGTTCTTCGGGCCCGGGCTGCTGGTGCTCACCGTGGTCATCGTGATCTGGCTCCGGCGGCGGCCGTTGGTCCGCGCCCTGGCCGGCTGCGGGCTGCTCTTCGCCCTGCTGTCGCTGGGCGCCGAGATCCGGGTGAACGGGGCGGACACCGGCATCCCCGGCCCGTACCGGCTGGTGGCCGGACTGCCGCTGCTCGACCTGGCGGTGCCGGCGCGCTTCCCGCTGGTCTGCGTGCCGGTGCTGGGAATCCTGCTCGCCCTCTCCCTGGAGCGGGTCCGCGAAGTGCGCCCCGCACCGGCACGGCCCGCCGTGCCGGTGCGGCTGCTCTGGGCCGGGGCGGTGGCCGCCGCGCTGCTGCCGCTCACGCCGACCCCGATCCGTACCGTGCCGACCGCCCCGGTCCCGCCGTTCGTGGCCGACGGCGGGTGGCGGGCGTACGTGCCGGCCGGCCGGACGCTGGTCGCGGTGCCGCCGGTCACCGGCGCGGCGTTCAGCCCGGCGATGTTCTGGTCGGCGCGCACCGGGCTGGCGTTCCCGGCTCCGGGCGGTTACTTCATCGGCCCGAGCGCCCGGGACGACCCGTCGGCGCGCTGGGGTGCCCCGGACCGGCCCACCGCCGTGCTGCTGCGGCGGGTCGCCGAGACCGGGGAGGTGCCGGTGATCACCGATGCGGACCGTCAGCAGGCCGTGGCGGACCTGCGGCACTGGCGGGCCGCGGTGGTGGTGCAGGGTGTGCTGGTCCACGGTGATCCGGTCCGCCGGGCCGTCGACGACCTGCTCGGGCCGGGCCGTGAGATCGACGGCGCGCTGGTGTGGGACGTCCGCGACCGGGTGGGCTGAGCGCTTTCCGGTCGACTGCCCCGGCCGCCGGCCCGCCGCGGCCGGCGGCCAGGTGGGGGACCGGCTAGCCGACCAGGGGCCGGACGTCCCAGAGCCAGACGTCGTCGACCCGCTGCGGCGGGCCGAGCAGGCCGGTCATCAACTCCCGCAGCACCGCCTCCCGCGGATGCGCCCCGAGCACCACCACCGACCCCCGCCACCAGCGCAGGTCCTCGACCGCCTGCCGGCGGTTCTCGTCGGTGAGCGGGGGGACGGTGCCGGAGTCCATGGTGGAGTAGATGAGGGTGCTGGTGGGGCGGTTCGGCGCGCCGAAGACGCCCTCGCCCTTCTCGTTCGGGCCGATGAAGTAGCCGCCCGGGACCGGGAACTCCTGCCCGGTCAGTGCGCTCCACCGCAGCGTCGGCAGCCCGTGCACGTTGCTCGGGATCGGCACCGGCACCAGGGTCCGTCCGGCGGGGACGTACGGCCGCCAGCCGCCGGCGGTGATGAAGTGCGGTGGCGGGTCCACCGGCTGGGCGGGCAGCGGCCGGGGCACCAGCGGCAGCACGGCGAGCGTGATCGCCGCGTACCCCACCGGGCGCAGCCAGCGCCGCCCGGTCGACGCGGGCGCGGCGACCTCGGACGAGGGTCCGTCGGCGTCGGCGGGCTCGCCGGTGCGCTGGGCCGGCACCCGCACCCGGCCGGCGGCCGGACGCCCGGCCCGGGACGCCGCGTCCCAGGCCAGCGCGAGCAGCACGCCCACCGCCCCGGCGACCACCAGGGTCAGCCGGGTCGGCATCATCATCTCGACCAGCGGCAGGTCGTCCGAGATGTAGTGCCACGGGCCGTACACCCCGGTCTCCACGCCGCCCAGCCGCACCCGCGGCCCGATCGCCGCGACGCTGAAGACCACCACCAGCACGGCCAGGATCCGGGCCACCAACGACCGGCGGACCAGCAGCACCAGGGCCGTCAGGGCCACCAGCACCAGCGGCCAGCCGAACCAGGTGTTCTGCTCGGTCAGGCCGATGGTCTGCTCGACAGCGGGATCGCCCGCCACGGTGTCCCGGGCGAAGGTGACGAAGGCGGCCAGGTCCTCGCCCCAGTTGTGGAACACCCCGCCCTGCAGCCCCCGGTAGGACTGCGGCCCGTTGAACTGGAACCAGATCGGGTAGGCGGTGAGCAGCAGGGCCAGCCCGCCGCCGACGCCGAGCGCGGCGGCGAAGGGACCGGCCGCGGCCCACGCCGCCCTCGGCCGCTGCACGGCGTACGTCAGCACGACGACCAGGCAGGCCAGCGCGGTCAGCAGCAGCATCTCCTCGTTGATGAAGATCTGGTACGCCACCAGCAGGCCGAGCACCAGCCCGTTGCGCCGCCACCGGCCCGGCTCGCCGAGCCGCAGCACCCGCAGCACGATCAGCGGAAGCAGGAAGTTGGAGACGAAGTTGGGCTGCCCGTTGGCGTGGTGCACGATGCCGGGCGCGAAGCCGAGGAAGGCGCCGCCGACGAAGGCCGCCGCGCGCGAGCGCACCAGGTGCCGGGAGAGCACCCAGTAGCTGGTGCCGGCGGTGGCGGCCAGCGCGCCGCCCAGATAGAGCGCGTACATCACCTGCGGGCCGAGCAGCATGGTCAGCGGCGCCAACGGCAGGGTCACCCCGAGCAGCGAGGTGTTGGCCATCATGTTCACCCCGTCCGGGGCGTTCTGGCGGGCCGTGAAGAGCGGATTCTCCAGGTGCCGCACCGAGTACGCGCCGTGGGCGAAGAGCCACTCGAACCAGCTGTGGTCGGTGGGCAGGTGCGAGGAGACCCGGCCCTGCACGTCTCCCCAGTAGTTGAGGCAGACGAGAACGCCGAGCAGCACATAGGCTCCGAGGGCCAACAGGTCGGCGCGAGCCGGTCGGCGTCGAGGCCGCAGCGACGGCCGGACCTCGACCAGGTCGGCTTCGGCAACGGGATTCAGCGAGGGATCTACCACCGGCACAGCCACGACGCGCCATCGTACAGGCGGTGATGCGTCGCATTTGCCGGGCCGGTACGTCCACGGCCGGTTTGCCGGGGGTGCGGTTGCGGTAGGTGACGGAGGGACGGCGGATGGCGGTCATCGACCTGGGCGAACTGCGCGACGGCCCGGCCACGGACGCACCCGAGCGCCGCCTTCCGCCCGTCGGCCGTCCACTGCGGATCGTCCTGGTGCTGCTGCTCGTGCTGGCGACCGTGGCCGGGGCCGAGTCCGTCGCGGGCCGCGTCAGCGCGGTCGTGCCGGGGTCCCCGACCGCCGAGGCGTTCCTCGCCGGCGACCAGCTGCTCATCTCGCAGCCGATCCAGGGGGTGACCGACCGCAACCGCGAACTGCTCGCCTACCCGCTGCCCGACCGGGCGACCCGCGAGGCGCAGCGACCCGCGCCCCTGTGGCGGATCCCGGTGCCGTTCACCGGTGAGCTCGGGCGGGTCCAGGCCGGCAGTGGCGCGCTGCTCCTCTACGTCGGCGGCCAGGACGGCGAGCCCGAGACGATCGCGCTGGACGCGCAGACCGGTCAAGTCCGGTGGCGGCAGCCCGGGTTCGGCTGGCTCGACGCGGCCGGGCGGGTCTTCCTGGAGACGCCCCCCGGCCCCGCTTCGGCGACCGTCCAGATGGTGGACGTCCGCTCGGGTCGTCCGTTCTGGTCGGCGCCCAGTACGCCGCCGGGAAGTCAGTTCCGGATCCGGAACGGCGTGATCGACCGGGTCGTGCTGGTCCGGCCGGGAAGCGAGGTGGAGGTGCGCGACGCTGCGACCGGCGACCTGCTGCGCCGTACCGACCTCGGCCTCCCCGTGTCGCCGGAGGAACAGCCGATCCAGGTGATCGGTGACCTGCTGCTGTCCGGCCGCGACCAGGGGGCCCGGCCGGCCCCCGGAGACCGGCGGCCGTCACTGGCCGGGTACGACCTGGACCGGCTCGAGCAGCGCTGGGCGGTCGAGCTGGCCACGACGTCATACCTGATGGACTGCGGGGAAGTGCTCTGCGCCTACCTGCGGGCCGGCGGGATCCAGGCTCTCGACCCGGCGACGGGCACGCTGCGATGGAGCTCAACGGAGTGGGCGTTCGTCCTCGCCGCCGAAGCGGACCGGCTGCTCGTCCTGCGCGAGCAGGAGATCAGCGGCAGGTTCGCGGTGCTGGACGCCGGCACCGGGCGGTTGGTCGCCGACCTGGGTACGTGGCAGCTGGCGTCGTCGAACGACCCGGACGCGCCGATGCTCGGCATCCGGCTCGTCGGGGACGGCCGGCTGGTCGTCGCCGAGCTGGACGTCACCGCCGGGCGCGCCCAGCTCCTCGACGTGCTCACCGGCGCTGCCGGCAACTGCCAGGCCGGCCCGGGCACTCTGGTGTGCCGACGGTTGGACGGCTCCTTCGGCGCGTGGCGGTGGCGGGAATGAGCAGTGGGCCGACGATCGAGCTGGGCGAGCTGCGCCACGAGCCGGAATCGGAGGCGCTGCCCCGGCCGCCCCGGGGCGCCGGCCGGCCGCTGCGCTGCGCGCTGGTGCTGCTGCTCGTGCTCGCCGGCCTCGCAGCCAGCACCCCGGTGCAGCGCCGCAGCGCGGTGGTGGTGGTGTCGGCCCGGCTCGGTGCGGAGGCGTTCGTCGCCGGGGACCTCTTCGTGCTCGTCGAGCCGACCGTCGAGCAGGGGCGGCAGCGGCGGCTGGCCGCCTACCGGCTGCCCGGCGGGGAGCCGGCCTGGCAGGCGCCGCTGCCGGTGAACGGCCGGTTCTGGACGGTCACCGCCATGGCCGGGACGCTGCTGGTCACCGGCTACGACGCCACGTCGGACGGCGCGGCCAACGTGACCATGGTGGTGGACCGGGCGACCGGCGCGCTTCGGTGGCAGCAGCCGGGCGCCGCGGTGGAGCTGGCCGACGGCAACCTGCTGCTCGCTTCGGGCGACTGGGACCGGGCCGGCACGCTGCGCGCCGTCGACAGGTGCTGCGGCACGTTGCGCTGGCGCGCCGACGTCGCACCGGGGGAGGTGAACCTGCGGTTCACCGAGGCGAGGGCGGACCGCATCGTCCACAACGATGCGGCCGGCCGGGTCGAGGTGCGCGACGCCAGCACCGGGGAGGTGCTCGTCACGAAGGACCTGTGGGGTCCGGCGGACGGGCGGCCGCAGAGCGTGCAGGTGGTCGGTGACCTGCTGCTCACGATCGGCGGCACGCCGCCGGTGGTCAGCGCGTACGGGCTGGACCGGCTGGACCGGCGCTGGCGGACGCCGGTCGACCAGGCTCTCTACGCGATGGACTGCGGCCGGGTGGTCTGCCTGCAGACCCGCTCCGGCGGGCTACGGACGCTGGACGCGGCATCCGGGCGGCCGGGCTGGACGGACGACCGGTGGGCATCGGTGACGCCGAGTCACGGCCAACTGATAGCCAGCGCGCAGAGCAGCGCCGGACCAGGCACCGAGGACCTCAGCCTGCTCGACCCGGCGACCGGTCGGGTGATCGGTGAGCTGGGGCGGTGGGATCTGGTCCGGCCGGCCCGCCTGGACGATCCGGTGATCGGGCTGCGCCGGCACCCGGACGGGGGCCTGCTCGTCGCCGAACTGGACCTCTCCACCGGTACGGTCCGGCCGCTGGACGTGCTCACCGACGCCGCCGGGGACTGTCAGACCGGCGGCGACCGGCTGATCTGCCGGCGGCGCGACGGGTCGTACGGACTGTGGCAGCTGCGCCGATAGATCGCGGTCCGGCCGGCTGCGAGGTCGGCGGATCAGCCGGCGCGGGGGCGGTCACCAGTTGGGCTGCACGGGCGCCGGAGGCAGCGGCACCCCGGGCGGGCGGATGACGTACGTCACCCCGCCGCTGCCGTGCTGCCAGACCGCCTCGAACCGGCCCCGGTCCACCGTCCGCCGCACCGCCTCGTCGTCCGGCGCGTACGGGTCGTTGAGCACCGGGTCCCCGCTCGGGGAGAAGCCGACCAGCACCATCAGGTGTCCCCGGGTGTCGTAGTCGAGCCCGGGCACGTCGCCGGCGGTGAACGCGGCGGAGACCACCAGCGGGATGCCGGCCGCGATGAACGCCTCCGCCTCGGCCAGCGAGCGCAGCCGGGTGACGAACGCGTCGACCCCGTGCAGCCCGGCGTACGCCGTGTTGAACGGCCAGTTGCCGGCGCCGGCGTAGGCGTGGTCGAAGCAGTGCCGGGCGGCGTGCACCACCAGTGGCCGGGGACCGGGCGGATCGACCCAGGCGTAGCGCTCGGCGGGCGGCGCGGCGTCCCAGTAGGCGAGCACCATCGAGGTGCAGGTGGGGCTGCACCACGAGTCGCCCCCGCCGCCCCACTGCGGGTACGTCCCGGCGTGCAGGCGCTGGGAGTACCGGGGCACCGCCAGCACGACCCCGTGAGCGGTGCGCCGCGCGGGGTCCACGGCGGTCGTCGTGTCGCGCCGGTCGGGTACGCCGTCCGGACCGGCCACCGTGTCCGGGCCGGCCGTCACGTCCGGGCTGGCGGCCGTCTCCGGGCCGGAGGCGACCGCGCCCACGGTGCGCAGCACCGGGGTCAGCGTGCTGCCGGCCGGCCGGAGCAGGGTCACCCGCACCTGCCAGCCGGTGACCGTGGCCCCGGTGACGACCAGCGTGTCGGTGGCCACCCGGGCGGCCCCGTCGCGCTGCCCGGGCACCGACGTCGGCCGTAACGCCTGGTCGTCGGCCGCCCAGCGGCCCAGCACGTACCACACGGTGGCCGGGGCGTCGTCGTGCCAGCCGCGCAGCTCGACCTCGATCCAGCAGCCCGCGGGGGTGAGCGCGGTCCAGGACGGAACCACCTCGCCGACAGCGAAGCCGACCGGCACCGGTGGCGCGGTCCAGCGGCCCCACTCGTACCGCCGGTCGTCGTCGTCCGGCCCGGGTCGGGTCGTTGGGGCACCGTCCGGCTCGGCCAGCAGCAGCCCGCCCGCTTCGCCACGCAGCCCCTCGGTGGTGGTGCCGGACGCCAGGTCGGCCGGGAAGCGGAACCCGCGGTAGACGATGTCCCGGGTCCGGGGCGGGGCTGCTGCGGTCATCTGCGCGTCCGTCCGTCGAGGTGGCTGGCCGCCGGACAGCATCGCGTAAGCCGGCGGGCTTCGGCAACGGCGGGTGGAGCTGCGCGGCGAGGGACGCTGGTTTGGTGGCCGGCACTAGGTTGTCGGGGGTCAGTAGCGAGGAGGCCGGCATGCGGGTACTGGTGGTGGAGGACGAGCGCAACCTCGCCGACGCGATCGCGCGGGGGTTGCGCAAGCGCGGCATGGCGGTCGACGTCGCCTACGACGGCGATGCCGGGCACGAACTGGCCTTCGTCACCCGGTACGACGTGGTGGTGCTGGACCGGGACCTGCCCGGTGTGCACGGCGACCAGATCTGCGCCGACCTGGCCGCCTCGGGCGCGTTGACCCGGGTGTTGATGCTCACCGCCAGCGGCACGGTGGCGGACCGGGTCGAGGGGTTGCAGCTGGGCGCGGACGACTACCTGCCCAAGCCGTTCGCCTTCGACGAGTTGGTCGCCCGGGTGCAGGCGCTGGGGCGGCGGGCCACGCCGGCCGCGCCGCCGGTGCTCTCGGTGGCCGACCTGGTGCTGGATCCCGCCCGGCGGGTGGCCACCCGGGGCGGCGTGCCGGTCGAGCTGACCAACAAGGAGTTCGGGGTGCTCGCCGAGCTGCTCAAGGCACGCGGCGCGGTGGTCTCCAGCGAGGAGCTGCTGGAGCGGGTCTGGGACGCCAACACCGATCCGTTCACCACCATCGTCCGGGTCACCGTGATGACGCTGCGCAAGAAGCTCGGCGATCCGCCGCTGATCGAGACGGTGGTGGGCGCCGGCTACCGCACGGCCGAGGTGGCCCCGTGAGCGCGAGGAGTGAGCTTGCGAGCCCCGCAGTCGCGAACGAAAGGCAGGCCCCGTGAGCGCGAGGAGTGAGCTTGCGAGCCCCGCAGTCGCGAACGAAAGGCAGGCCCCGTGAACGCCTCCGCGCCCGGCAACGGATCGAGCCGGCGGCCCCGGCTGCGGCCGACCCTGCGGCTGCGGCTCACCCTGCTCAACGGGGTGCTGCTGGTCGGTGCCGGCGCGATCCTGGTGCTGCTCGCCTGGCTGCTGGTCCGCGACGCGTTGCGCCCGACCGACGAGCTGCTGCCGGGCACCACCGTGGTGCTCGCCGACGGCCGCGCGCTGGACGCCGCCGAGTGGCAGCGGCAGCTGGTCGACGCGGCCTCCGGCGAGCTGCTGGCCAAGGGCCTGGTGGCGCTGCTGGCGATCAGCGTGGTCGGGGTGGCCGGCGCGTACGCGGTGGCCGGGCGGGCGCTGCGCCCGCTGCACCAGGTCACCGCCACCGCCCAGCGGCTGGGGGAGGCCACCCTGGACCAGCGGATCGGCTACTCGGGGGCGGACGACGAGGTGGCCGAGCTGGCGAAGACCTTCGACGCGATGCTGGACCGGATCGCCGCCGCGTTCGAGGCGCAGAAGCGGTTCGTGGCCAACGCCTCGCATGAGCTACGCACTCCGCTCGCGGTGATGCGGACCGAGATCGACGTGACGCTCAGCGACGACGAGGCGGACATCGCGGAGTACCGCCGGATGGCCACCGTGGTCCGGGACGCCTCGGAGCGGGCCAACGGGCTGGTCGACGCGCTGCTGGTGCTGGCCCGCAGCGAGGCGCAGGCCGGTCGCCGGCTCGGCCGGCGTACCGAGTGCGACCTGGCCACCGGCACCGCGAACGCGCTCTCGGCGATGCGCCGGGAGGTGGAGCGGATCGGGCTGCGGGTGCAGACGTCGCTGGAGTCCGCCCCGGTGGTCGGCGACCCGGGCCTGCTGGACCGGCTGGCCGGCAACCTGATCGAGAACGCGGTCCGCTACAACCACCTGCACGGGCGGCTCTGGGTGCGGACGGGCTCGGACGGCGAGCGCTCCTGGCTGGTGGTCGGGAACACCGGCTTCGAGGTCGATCCGGCGGACGTGCCGGGGCTCTTCGAGCCGTTCCGGCGCGGCGGGCGGGAGCGTACCGGCGCCCGCGGCTCCGGCCTGGGGCTCTCCATCGTCCGGGCGGTCTGCGACGCGCACGGCGGCACCGTGCAGGCGGTCGCCCAGCCCGGTGGCGGCCTCGAGGTGACGGTCACCCTGCCGTCGGCCGACGTGGTTGCGGCGGTCGCCGTGCCGGTCGAGGGGCGGGGCGGGTCGGAGCCGGCCACCGGGCGCTGACCCAGCCAACAGGGGTTGCGGGCTGCCGGCGGTTGCTGGCCACGGGGGTTGCGGGCCGCCGGCACGGCTGCGAAGATCGTCCGCGTCAGCCTGACGACCGAGAGGGGGTGTGGTGATGTCCACCATGACCAGTCCCGCGCCCCGCGCCGGCCACCGCTGACCTGCCGGCACTGCGGAGCGCGGTCATCCAGCTCGAAGGAGCGACCGTGAGCGCACGGATCCACAACATCGGCATCGACTGCCACGACACCTACGCCCTGGCCGGGTTCTGGGCCCAGGTCTTCGAATGCCCCCGCCAGCCCGACGACTTCCCCGGCGACCCGGAGGCCATGCTGCTGCCGCCCGGCGGTCCGGAGGTGCTCTTCCTCGCCGTACCCGAGGACAAGGTGGTGAAGAACCGGCTGCACCTGGACCTGGAACCGACCGACCGGACCCGGGACGAGGAGGTCGAGCGGCTGCTCGCCATCGGCGCCACGCAGGTCGCCGACCACCGCCGGTCCGACGGCTCGGGGTGGGTCCTCCTGGCCGACCCGGAGGGCAACGAGTTCTGCGTGCTGCGCAGCGCCGGCGAGCGGGCGGCGACGCCGGCTGCCACGGCGACGCCGGCTGCCACGGCGGCGCCGGCGGCCGAGTGACGCCGGCCCCGTGACCGGCTCGACCCACGAGCGCGGGACGGCCTGACGCGGCGGGGCCCCTGCCACCGGGTGGTGGCAGGGGCCCCGTGTCGGCTCCGGCTCAGCCGCGCTTCTCGATCTCGCCGCGCATCGTGACGAAATCGGCCTTGGCCTTCTCGGCGGAGCTGAAGAACACCACGACCGCGCCGACGCTGCCCTTGTCGGCCCAGACGCAGACGCCCAGCGGCGCGCTCTCGGCCTTGCCGTCGCCACAGCGGGCCTCGCCGCCCAGCGGACCGGCCTCCACCGGGGTCATCTCCTTGACACCGAGCTCGGTGCCCAGGCCGGTGACCACGTCGTCGAGTTCCTTCTTCGGATCGGCCATCAGCCCGGAGACACCGATGACCATCACCAGGTCCTGCTTGGCCGGGTCGCCGTAGAACGCGCCGACCGCGCTCGTCTCGTTCTGCGCCGTCTTCTTCATCTCGGCGACCATCTGGTCGGAGAGCGACTTCAGCTCGGGGTCGGTGATCTTCGGTCGCCCGGCGAGCGTGGCCGGGGCCTCCACCCGCGTCCGGCTCGCCTCGACGCCCTCACTCACCTCGTCCTTCAGGCCGAACCAGGCGACGGCGGTACCGCCCAGGCAGAGCACCAGCACCACGGCGACCGCGATCAGGATGATCCGGCCGGTGCGGGACTTCTTCGGCGGCGGCGGGAGGACCGAGCCGGCCTGGTCGCCGCCGTACGTCTGGCCGGGCTGGGGTCCGAAGCCGTCCTGCTGCGGCGGCGGGTAGCCACCGGGCTGCTGGGCGGGCGGGTAGGCGTCCGGCTGCCGCTGCGCCGGCGGGTAGCCGCCCGGCTGCTGTGACCCCGGGTAGCCCCCCTGCTCGGCGGGGTACCCGCCCTGCTGCGGCCCCGGGTATCCGCCCTGCTGGGGACCGGGGTAACCGCCGCGCTGCGGTTCCGGGTAGCCGTGCTGCTGCGGCTCCGGGTAGCCGCCCTGCCCGGGGTAGCCGCCCTGCTGTGCTCCGGGGTGGCCGCCCTGTCCGGGGTAGCCGCCCTGCTGCGGCCCGGGATAGCCGCTCTGCCCGGGGTAGCCGCCCTGCTGTGGTCCGGGGTGGCCGCTCTGTCCGGGGTAGCCCCCTTGCTGCGCCGCGGGGTAGCCGCCCTGCTGGGGCGGGGGGTAACCGCCCGGCTGGCGGGGCGGTGGGTACGAACCCTGCCCGGAGGGCGGGGGGTAGGAGTCGTCGGGCGGGTAGGACATGGGTCAGCTCCTGGTCAGAAAAGCAGAACGGGTGATGTTAGCCAGCCGGGTGCCCGTGCCGCTGTCCCTGAACGGCCGGTCGTCCGCCAAATCCGCCGCCGAGCGCAGAAACGATCGCGGTGGCCGGCGACGTCCGTGGGACGTTGCCGGCCACCGCGATGCCGGGGGAGCGGGGTGGGATCAGGCGCGCAGGCTCGCCGCCCCGCGGGGCAGGAACCGCTGGCCGGTGACCCGCTCGGCGGTGCCGGTCCGGTCCAGGTACGGCGTGACGCCGCCCAGGTGGAACGGCCAGCCGGCACCGAGGATCATGCACAGGTCGATGTCCTGCGCCTCGGCGACGACGCCCTCGTCGAGCATCAACCGGATCTCCTGGGCCAGCGCGTCGAGCGCGTTCTGCCGTACCTGCTCGGCGGTGAGTGGCTGGTCACCGACCACGAGCAGCTTGGCCACCTCCTCGTTGATCCGGTCCTCGACCACGATCGGCTGGCCGGAGTCCGCGATCCGCTTGAGGTTCTCGCTCACCCCGAACCGGTCCGGGAACGCGGCGTGCAGGGTCCCGCCCACGTGGTACGCGACCGCCGGGCCGACGAGCTGGAGCAGGGCGAGGGGGCGCATCGGCAGACCCAGCGGGTCCAGCGCGCTGTTCGCCACGTCGAGCGGAGTGCCGGCGTCGACGGCGGCGAACACCGTGCCGAGGAAGCGGGTGAGCAGCCGGTTGACCACGAACGCCGGGGCGTCGGAGACCAGCACCGAGGACTTCTTCAGCTGCTTGCCGACCGCGAACGCGGTGGCCAGCGTGGCGTCGTCGGTCCGCTCGCCCCGGACGATCTCCAGCAGCGGCAGCACCGCGACCGGGTTGAAGAAGTGGAAGCCGACCACCCGCTCGGGGTGCTCCAGCTCCTCGGCCATGGCGGTGACCGAGAGCGAGCTGGTGTTGGTGGCGAGCACCGCCTCCGGCTTGACGATCTTCTCCAGCTCGGCCCAGACCTGCTTCTTGACGGCCAGGTCCTCGAAGACCGCCTCGATGACGAAGTCCGCGTCGGCGAAGACTCCCTTGTCGACCGATCCGCTGACCAGCCCGTACAGCTTGGCGGCGGTGCCCTTGTCCATCCGGCCCTTGCTGACGGCCTTCTCGATCTGGGTGTGCACGTAGCCGACGCCGTTGTCCACCCGGGACTGGTCCAGGTCGGTCATCACGACCGGCACCTGGAGACGGCGGGCGAAGAGCAGCGCGAGCTGGCTGGCCATCAGACCCGCGCCGACGATGCCGACCTTGGTGACCGGGCGGGCCAGGCTCTTGTCCGGCGCGCCGGCCGGCCGCTTGGCCCGCCGCTGCACCAGGTCGAAGGCGTACAGGCCGCTGCGCAGCTCCTCGGAGAAGACCAGGTCGGCGAGGGCCTCGTCCTCGGCGGCGGTGCCGGCGGCGAAGTCCCCGTCCTTCGCCGTCTCCAGCAGGTCCAGCGCCTTGTACGCTGCCGGAACCGCGCCGTGCAGCCGCTGGTCCAGGGTCTGCCGGGCGAAGTAGAGCACGCCCGCCCACATGTCCTTGTCGACCTCGGGCCGGGTCACGGTGACCTCACCGCGCACCACCCCGGCGGCCCACTCCAGCGAGCGCTCCAGGAAGTCGGCCGGCTCCAGCAGCACGTCGGCGATGCCCAGCTCGGCGGCCTGCTTCGGCTTGAGCATCTTGTTCTGCATCAGCGGGTTCTGGATGATCACCTGGGTCGCCGCCGGGATGCCGATCAGGTTCGGGAGCAGCTGGGTACCGCCCCAACCGGGGATCAGGCCGAGGGAGACCTCGGGCAGCGCGAGGGCCGCAGCGCCCCCGGAGAGCGTCCGGTAGTGGCAGTGCAGCGCCAGCTCCAGGCCACCGCCCATCGCGGCGCCGTTGACGAACGCGAAGGTCGGCACGGCGCTGTCCTTGAGCCGGGCGAAGACCCGGTGGCCGAGCCGGCCGATCTCCAGCGCCTGCGCGCGGTCCGCCAGCAGCGGCAGGCCGGTGATGTCCGCGCCGACGCAGAAGATGTACGGCTTGCCGGTGACCGCGATGAAGGCCGGGTCCGCCGCGAGGGCCGCGGTGATCGCCTCGTCCAGGCTGGTCAGCCCGGCCGGGCCGAAGGTGTTCGGCTTGGTGTGGTCGAAGCCGTTGTCCAGGGTGATCAGGGCGGCGGGGCGGTCCAGCCCCGGCACGGCCACCTGGCGCAGCAGGGCCCTGGTGACGACCTCGTTCGGTGCGGCGAGCGCGCTCACTTGTTGCCCTCCCCCTGAGCCGGCTTGCCGGACTCCGTCCAGTGCGGGTTCTCCCAGATCACGGTGCCGCCCATGCCGATGCCGATGCACATGGCGGTGAGGCCGTAGCGGACCTCGGGCTGCTCGGCGAACTGCCGGGCGAGCTGGGTCATCAGCCGCACCCCGGACGAGGCGAGCGGGTGCCCGATGGCGATCGCGCCGCCCCACTGGTTGACCCGCGGGTCGTCGTCGGCGATGCCGAAGTGATCCAGGAACGCGAGCACCTGCACGGCGAACGCCTCGTTCAGCTCGAAGAGGCCGATGTCGTCGATGCTCAGCCCGGCGATGCGCAGCGCCTTCTCGGTCGACGGGATCGGGCCGACGCCCATCACCTCCGGCTCCACCCCGACGAAGCCGTACGAGACCAGCCGCATGGCGACCGGCAGGCCCAGCTCGCGGGCGGTCGCCTCGTCGGCGAGCAGGCTCGCGGTGGCACCGTCGTTCAGGCCGGCCGCGTTGCCCGCGGTGACCTTGCCGTGCGGGCGGAACGGGGTCTTGAGGGTGGCGAGCTTCTCCATCGAGGTGTCCCGGGGCGCCTCGTCCACCGTGGCCAGACCCCAGGCGCCCTCGGCGTCGCGGATCGAGACCGGCACCAGGTCGTCCTGGAGCTTGCCGTTGGCGTACGCCTTCGCGGTCTTCTGCTGCGAGGCGAGCGCGAACGCGTCGGTGCGCGCCTTGGTGATGTGCGGGACCAGGTCGTGCAGGTTCTCCGCGGTGGCGCCCATGACCAGTGCGGACGGGTCGACCAGCTTCTCGGCGATGATGCGCGGGTTCGGGTCGACGCCCTCACCCATCGGGTGGCGGCCCATGTGCTCGACGCCGCCGGCGATGGCGATGTCGTACGCGCCCATCGCGATGCCACCGGCCACAGTGGTCACCGCGGTCATCGCGCCGGCGCACATCCGGTCGATGGCGAAGCCGGGCACCGTCTTGGGCAGACCGGCCAGCAGGGCGGCGGTCCGGCCGATGGTGAGGCCCTGGTCGCCGATCTGGGTGGTGGCGGCGATCGCGACCTCCTCGACGCGCTCCGGGGGCAGCTGCGGGTTACGGCGCAGCAGCTCGCGGATGCAGCGGATGACCAGGTCGTCGGCACGGGTGTTGGCGTACATGCCACCCGCCTTGCCGAACGGGGTACGGACGCCGTCGACGAACACGACATCCCGGACTTCACGGGGCACTTGAGCCTCCTCTTCGACCACGTGTCGGCCGTGGTGCCGGCAGGCGGCATCACGAACCGAACGAAGGTCGCGGCACTGGCGTTTCCCCCGGATGCTACTCGCCAGTAACCAACCCCGACACCACCCCCCGTGTGGCCCACCCCACACCAACCCCCGACCCCGGGCCCGGGCCCGGGCCCGGGCCCGGGCCCGGCCGTGCGGTCTGCCGATCATGAGGTGGGCGGCGACTTCGATCTACAGAATCGCCGCCCACCTCATGATCACGCGCTGGGTTCGGATGGTGGGGGTGGTCCGGGGTCGGTCAGGGCGGTGGCCAGGTCGGGGTTGAGCAGGCCGATCTGCCATTCGCGGGCGCCGAAGCCGCGCAGCGTCTCGGCCACCGTCTCCTCGGTGATCTCCTCTGGCGGCACCCAGGCGAGCCGGCGCACCGAATCGGGGGCGATCAGGTTCTCGGCGGGCAGGTTGTGCGCGCCGGCGATTCGCAGCACCACCTCCCGGCACCGGGCCAGCCGGGCCGCGGCAACCGGGTCCCGCTCCGCCCACCGGTGCGGCGGCGGTGGACCCTCGACCACCGGGGCGACCGGCAGCGCGTCCTCCGGCAACTGCCGCGCGTCGTCCAGCGCGGAAAGCCAGGTACGTGCCAGTCGACGTACCGAGCGGCCGCCGAAGCCGGGGAGGGTGAGCAGGCTCTGCTCGTCCTTCGGATCAAGCTCCGCCGCGGCGATGATCGCCGAGTCGGGCAGCACCCGGCCCGGGGCGGCATCCCGTCGGGCGGCGATCTGGTCGCGGGCGTACCACATCGAGCGGACCCGGGCCTGCGCCCGCGCCCCGCGTACCCGGTGGATGCCGGAGGTGCGCCGCCACGGCTCCGCGCGGACCCGTGGCGGACGGGCGCCGGTGCGGACCAGCGCGGCGAACTCCTCCGCCGCCCACGCCGACTTGCCCTGCCGGGTCAGCTCCTCGTCGAGCGCGTCGCGCAGGTCGGTGAGCAGCTCCACGTCGAGCGCGGCGTAGGTCAGCCAGGACTCGGGCAGCGGTCGGTTCGACCAGTCGGCAGCCGAGTGGTGCTTCTCCAGGGTGAACCCGAGCAGCTGCTCGGTCAGTGCGGCCAGGCCGACCCGCTCGAATCCGGCCAGCCGAGCGGCCAGTTCCGTATCGAACAGTCGGCGCGGTCGTAGCCCCACCTCGGCCAGGCAGGGCAGGTCCTGGCTGGCGGCGTGGAGCACCCACTCGGCCTCGCCGATCGCCTCGTCGAGCGTGGTCAGGTCAGCCAGCGGCAGCGGGTCGATCAGCGCGGTGCCGGCGCCGGCGCGGCGCAGCTGCACGAGGTAGGCGCGCTGGCTGTAGCGATAGCCGGAGGCCCGTTCGGCGTCCAGCGCCACCGGCCCGCTGCCTGCGGCGAAACGGGCTACGACCTCGGCGAGTTCCTCCGGTGTGGCCACCGGTTGCGGGGTCCCCTCGCGGGGAGCGGTCAGCGGCACGGGCCCGCCGGAAGTCGGGTCGGTCGCCGCGTCCGCCGGCTCCGGCGGGGCCGACGGCGGGTGGTGCGGTTCGTTTCCCGTTCGGCTTTCGGCGGCCCGACGGCGCAGGGGTGGTTCGTCGGTCACCTGACAACCCTAGTGCGCGACACGATCCGGCGGGTGCAGCCGGTCCGGAGTGTGTCGGTCGGGTGGCGGAAGATGGCTGTTCCGGAGCGGACATCGGGGAAGACAAAGCCCGTTCACGCCGGTACGGTCCATCGAGCCGCCGGCCAGGGTCCAGGTGACGCGGCGGCACAGGCGTCAACGGGGAGGACGTGGCGATCATGACGGCTGGCTACGGTTCGGCTGGCTACGGTTCGGCGGACGGGGCACCGGCGGAGGCCGGAGCCGGCGACGCCGGCACGGCGGGTCCGCCGGCCGGCCGCCCGGGGCCGCTGCCGCCACGGATCGAGCCGGTGGCCGCCGGCGTACCCTGGCCGGCCCAGCCGGCACCCGGCGCGCCGTCCCCGGCCTCGGGTCAGCCCGGCGCGCCCTCCCCGGGCTTCGGGCAGCCCGGTGCGTCCCCGATCGCCGGTCAGCCGGGCGTACCCGCGCAACCGACCCCGCCCGGGGCCGTTCCGCCAGCATCCGCCCCGGCCCCGTCCGGCTGGTCGACCACCGGTCAGCCGGCGCCGTCCGTCGCCGGCGCGCACCCACCGGTCGTGCCGGCCGCCCGGGGCGGCTGGTCGTCCCCGCCGAACACCGGGCCGTGGGGCGGCGCCGCACCGGCCTCCGCCCCGCCGGGCTTCGCCGCACCGGGCTTCGCCGGGCCGACCTCCGCCGCGCCGGGGTTCGCCCCGGCGCCCGGCTCGGCCCCGCCCGGCGGCCCCGCCACCGCGCCAGCGGTAGGCCCCGGTGCTCCCGCGCCGTTCGGAGCGCCGCAGCCGACCACCCCGTTGGCCGACTCCGGCTACCCGGCCGGTCCCGGCTGGCCGGCAGGTGGTCCCGCCTACCCGATGCCGCCGGGCGCGGTGCCGCCGGTCCGCCCCCGCCGGCGGCGCTGGCTCACCCTGACCGCCGTGCTGGTCGTGCTGGTGCTGGCCGGGCTGGCCGGCTTCCAGGCCTATCAGATCGACCGGCTCACCGGCCGGCTCGCCGACACCGACCGCCAGCTGGCGCAGGCCCAGGGCGACGACGGCGCCCGCTTCGACGGCCTGGAGCAGCGCACTGAGGCGCTGGAGAAGCAGGCCGGGGCGACGTTCAACCCGGAGGCGGTGGCCAGCGCCGCGCTGCCCAGCGTGTTCCGGGTCCGGGCCGGTCAGTTCACCGGCACCGCCTTCGCGATCGGGAAACCGGCCGCCGGCGGCGGGACGAACCTGTTCACCAACTTCCACGTGGTGGAGGCGGTCTGGGAGAGCGGCGGCCGGCAGGTCTTCCTGGAGCGCACCGACCAGCGCTTTCCGGCCACCATCGTCAAGGTGGACGAGACCAACGACATCGCCCACCTGCGGACCACCGGCAAGTTCACCGGACTCGTCGCCGCGTCGACCGCGGTGAAGTCCGGCCAGCAGATCGTGGTGGTCGGTGCGCCGCTCGGGCTGGAGGACAGCGTCACCACCGGCGTGGTGAGCGCGTTCCGCAAGGCCGAGCCCGGTGGCCCACCGGCGATCCAGTTCGACGCGCCGATCAACCCCGGCAACTCGGGCGGCCCCGTGATCAACGGCAGCAAGCAGGTGGTCGGCATCGCCACCGCCAAGGCACGTGACGCCGAGGGCATCGGCCTCGCTGTTCCCATCAAGACCGCCTGCGACGGCTTCAAGATCTGCTGATCGGCGCCGCGCGCGACAGCCACCCCCACCGCGGCCGTCTCCGGTCGCGACACCGACACCCGCCCGGGTCGTACCACCCGGGCGGTACCTGGCCGTACCACGTCCGGTCCGTCGCGCCTGCCCGGCGTCGGGCCAGCTCACCTGGAGGAAAGAGATGTCCCAGCCACCGACCGGGCCGCAGGGCTTCCCGTCGGCGTACCCGGCGCAGCCGCCGGCCGCGCCCGGTCAGCCGGCGCAGCCGCCGGCCGCGCCCGGTCAGCCGGCGCAGCCGCCGGCCGCGCCCGGTCAGCCGGCGCCCGCCGGCACCCCCTATCCGCCGCAGCAGCCGGACCCGCAGTACGGCACCGGCCAGCCGGCGCCGCAGCAGCCCGGCGGCTACGGCTTCGCCCACCCGGAGCCGCCCACCGCGCCGACCGTCCCGTTCTCGGCCCCGCCCGCGGACCCGTACGCGGCGCCGACCACCGCGTTCCCGACGGTCGCCGCGCCGGGCGGGTACCCCGCGCCCGCCAGTGCCCAACCGATGTCGGCGCCGCCGGTCTCCGGTCCGGCCTACGGGCAGCCGATGTCGGCGCCGCCGGTTTCCGGTCCGGCCTACGGGCAGCCGATGTCGGCGCCGCCCGGCGCTGTCCCGCCGTACGGGCCCACCGCCCCGACCGCCGGCAAGACCCGCCCGGTGCTGATCCTGGCCCTCGTGGCCGGTCTGCTCTTCGTCCTCGGCGGCGTGATGACCGGCCTGTACGTGACCAAGAGCGGCGAGCTGGAGCGGACCGAGCAGCGCCTCTCCGGTCAGGTCAGTGAGCGGGACGGCACGATCGCGGCGAACACCAAGGAGCTCGAGAAGGTCCGGGTCGACCTGCAGGGCATGCAGGACAAGCTGGCCGACACCGAGCAGGACCTCACCGGTACCCGCAACGACCGCGACGAGCAGGCCCGGCAGAAGAAGGTCATCGCCAGCTGCCTGGACAAGCTGACCACCGCGCTCGCCGCGGCGTCCGCCGGCAATCGCAGCGAGTACGAGAAGGCCACGAAGGGCCTGAACAAGGTCTGCGACGAGGCCGAGAACTACCTCTGAGCGGCCGACCCGGGGTCAGGCCGCGCCGGCGGGGCGACGCTCCGGCAGCGCGGTCACCCCGGGCGGTGGCAGGCCGGCCGTCGAGGCCAGCAGCGCGCACCAGGCCATCAGGTGCGGGGCCAGGTCGTCGTCGACCGGCGTCCAGGAGGCGCGGATCTCGACGTCCCCCGCGGCTGGCGGGCCGGCCAGATCGCCGAACCGGGTCGACATCGTCTGGGTGACCGTCCCGCCGATGGCCCGGTGGCCGGCGTCCTGGGCGTCCAGCGCGTCGGTCAGCCACGTCCAGCCCACGCCCGGCAGCAGCGGGTCGGCGGCCAGGTCGGCCTCCAGTTCGGCGGTCACGTAGGTGACCAGCCGCAGGGTGCCCTGCCACGCCTCGTGCCCGGCCGGGTCGTGCAGCAGGATCAGCCGTCCGGTGGAGACCTCTTCCCCGTCGCGCAGAACGCTGGCGGAGAGCGCGAAGGCGTAAGGGGCGAGCCGCTGCGGCGCACCGACCTCCTCCAGCACGATCTCCGGTCGGGGCGCCGCGGATCGGAGCCCGGAGACCGCGCGGGCGAAGGTCTCCGGGAGCGCGATCGGGGGGGCCATGCCGGCAGCCTATGCCGCGCCCTCGCCACCGCCGGGACGGCGCGCCGACGCGGGCGGCGTGGCCCGTGCCACCACGGCGGGCGGTCGCCGTCGAGCGCGCCGGGCGGGACGGGTCACAAAGCGGGGCGGCGGCCGTTGGGGGCGCCCCCGCACGTGGCACGATTGCCGCGATGAGCACGGACACCACGGGCACTGCCGCCCGAGACGGAGAATCCGCCCCCGCCGGACCGGGCGACTCGCCCTTCGTCCGGGCCTGCCGGCGTCAGCCGACCCCGCACACCCCGGTCTGGTTCATGCGTCAGGCCGGTCGCTCCCTGCCGGAGTACCGGCAGATCCGGGCGAACGTGCCGATGCTGGAGTCCTGCCGTCGCCCCGAGCTGGTCACCGAGATCACCCTCCAGCCGGTGCGCCGGCACGGCGTGGACGCGGCGATCCTGTTCAGCGACATCGTGGTGCCGGTCGCCGCGGCCGGGGTCGACCTGGACATCGTGCCCGGCACCGGTCCGGTGGTGGCCGAGCCGGTGCGCGACGCCGAGGACGTCGAGCGGATCCGCTCGATCACCCGCGACGACGTGCCGTACGTCGACGAGGCGGTCCGGTTGCTCGTCGCCGAGCTGGGCGACACCCCGCTGATCGGCTTCGCCGGCGCGCCGTTCACCCTGGCCAGCTACCTGGTCGAGGGCGGGCCGTCGCGGACCCACGCGAAGACCAAGGCGCTGATGTACGGCGATCCGCAGCTGTGGCACGCGCTCTGCGCCCGGTTGGCCGAGGTCACGCTGGAGTTCCTCCGGGTCCAGGTGTCGGCCGGGGTCTCCGCGGTGCAGCTCTTCGACTCCTGGGCCGGCGCGCTGTCGGAGGCGGACTACCGCCGCTACGTGCTGCCGCACTCGGTGACCGTGCTCTCCGGGCTCGCCGACGCGGGCGTGCCCCGGATCCATTTCGGGGTGGGCACCGCCGAGCTGCTCGGCGCGATGGGCGAGGCCGGCGCGGACGTGGTCGGCGTCGACTGGCGTACCCCGCTCGACGTGGCCACCCGCCGGATCGGCCCCGACAAAACCGTGCAGGGCAATCTCGACCCGGCCGTGCTGCTCGCCCCCTGGCCGGTTGTCGAGGCCGAGGTACGCCGGATCCTGACCGAAGGGCGGGCCGCGCCGGGACACGTGTTCAACCTCGGCCACGGCGTGCTGCCGGAGACCGACCCGGAGGTGTTGACCCGGGTGGTCGCGCTGGTGCACGAGCTGACCGCCGGCCAGGCCGACCGGGGCTGAGCGACATGCGGCGGCCCTGGCGGGTGGCGGTGGTCGGCGGCGGGATCGCCGGGCTGGCCGCGGCCGTCCGGCTGCGCGACCGCGCCCCGGCCGGCACCGAGGTCACGGTGTACGAGCAGTCCGGCGCCCTCGGCGGCAAGCTGCGCACCGGCGAGCTGGCCGGTCAGCCGGTGGAGTTCGGCGCGGAGTCCTTCCTGATGCGCGACCCGGCCGGCGGCGAGTCGGCCGCGGTGGCGTTGGCCCGCCGGCTCGGGCTGGCGGACCGGATCGTCCACCCCACCGTCGGGCAGGCCGCGCTCGCCGTCGACGGCGGGCTGCGGCCGATCCCGGGCGGCACCCTGGTCGGCGTACCCGGTGACCTGGCCAAGGTGACCACAGTGGCGACGCCGGACGCGGACGCCGACCGGGACGACGGCCGCCCGCTGCTCGGCCCGGACGAGGACGTGTCGGTCGGCGCCCTGGTCCGGTCCCGGTTCGGCGACGAGGTGGTGGAGCGGCTGGTCGACCCGATGCTGGGCGGGGTGTACGCCGGCCGTGCCGACGATCTCTCCCTGGTCACCACGATGCCGGCGCTGGCCCGGGCGGGTCGGGTGGAGCACACCCTCGTCGGCGCGGTCCGCGCCGCGCAGGCCGCCGCGCCCCGCGCCCCGGGCGCCCCGGTCTTCGGCACCCTGGTCGGCGGGCTCGGCACCCTGGTCGAGGCGGCGGAGCGGGAGAGCGGCGCGACGATCCGCCGGGACGCGGCGGTCCGCGAGCTGCGCCCGACGCCGACCGGTTGGCGGCTCACCGTCGGCCCGACCCGGGATCCGGAGCACGTCGAGGTCGACGCCGTGGTGCTCGCCGTGCCGGCCCGGCCGGCCGCCCGGCTGCTCGCCGGGCCGGCCCCGGAGCTGTCCGGCGCCGTGGGCAGGCTGGACTACGCCAGCGTCGCGCTGGTGACCCTGGCACTGCCCGCGCCGGAGCTGCCCGCGCTCTCGGGTTTCCTGGTGCCGGGCACCGAGGGCCTGCTGATCAAGGCGGCTACCTTCTTCACCACCAAGTGGGGGCATCTGCGCCGCCCCGACGGGCTGGCCCTGGTGCGCGCCTCGGTCGGCCGGTACGGCGAGGAGGCGCAGCTGCAACGCCCGGACGAGGACCTGGCGGCCACCGTGCACCGCGAGCTGTCGGCGGTGCTCGGCGCTCCGCTGCCCGCACCGGTCGACGGGCACGTGCAGCGTTGGGGCGGGGCGCTGCCGCAGTACCCGCCCGGGCACACCGACCGGGTGGCCGGCGTCCGGGCCGCGCTGCGGGCCGGCCACCCGACCCTGGCCCTGGCCGGCGCGGGCTACGACGGCGTCGGCATTCCGGTCTGCGTCCGCTCGGGCGAGACGGCGGCCGACGAGATCATCACTGCACTGGGAGGATCGGCGACATGACGGAGCAGAGCAACGCGGCCCGGCTGCGGGAGCTGAACGAGAGCATCCGCTACACCATGTGGTCGGTGTTCCGGGCCAGCAGCCCGCTGCCGTCGCTGCGGGACAACGTGACGGACGAGGTCGAGGGGCTGTTCGCCGAGCTGGCCGGCAAGGACGTGGTGGTCCGCGGCACGTACGACCTGGCCGGCCTGCGCGCCGACGCGGACCTGATGATCTGGTGGCACTCGCCGTCCAGCGACGCCCTGCAGGACGCGTACCTGCGGTTCCGCCGCACCACGCTGGGCCGGGCGTTGACCCCGGTCTGGTCGCAGATGGCCCTGCACCGGCCGGCCGAGTTCAACAAGAGCCACATCCCGGCGTTCCTCGCCGGCGAGGAGGCCCGCCACTACATCTGCGTCTACCCGTTCGTCCGCTCCTACGAGTGGTACCTGCTGCCCGACGCGGAGCGGCGCGAGATGCTCGCCGAGCACGGCAGGATGGCCCGCGGTTACCCGGACGTGCGCGCCAACACGGTCGCCTCGTTCGCGCTCGGCGACTACGAGTGGATGCTCGCCTTCGAGGGCGACGAGCTGCACCGGATCGTCGACCTGATGCGTGACCTGCGGGCCTCGGCTGCTCGCCGGCACGTACGCGAGGAGGTCCCGTTCTACACCGGCCGCCGCCGCTCGGTCGCCGACATCGTCAACTGCCTGGTCTGACGGCCAAGCCGGTCCGGCCCCGTCGGGTGGCCGCCGGTCTACCTACGCAGGCTGTCGAACTGCTCCAGATATGAACCGCCCGGTGCCGGCCGGACAGCTCCGGGTCCGCTGACCGGGGCGCTCTGGACCGCCAGGAGCACACCGATCGGCACGTTCAGCGTGCCCCCGGTTCACATATGGAGCAGTTCGACACCGACGGGAGGACGTCCGCTCGGGCGGGGGAGCCGGTCGTCGCCGTCAAGCCGCCCCTCGCGTCATGACCGGTCGAGGTTCCGGACCATCACTTGTTCCCGGTGGACGCCGTCGGGCATGAGGTCGCCGAGCTCTCCCGTGGTCACGAATCCGTGGCGCCGGTAGAGCCCGACCGCCGCCTCGTTTCCGTGCGTCACGGCGAGCCGCAACTGGTCGCCGCCGCTCTTCTGGGCCCACCGGACGACGCTGCTCACCAGCGTGTCCCCGACGCCTCGGCCCCGGGCGGCCGGGTGCACCCACATCGAGATCAACTCCAGCGTGCCGGCTGTCGGGGTGGGGACGCCGCTGACCATGCCCGCGGGCCGCCCGTCGAACTCCGCGATCAGGTTGTGGGAGCCGGGGATCGCCAGGCGGTTTCGCCACCGCTCCTCCCGGTCCCCGTTGCCCTGCCAGTCGGACAGGCGCGCGCCGAAGGCGTACGGGGCCTCCGCCAGCGCGCCGAGGCGTACCTCGCGCCAGGCCTTCCAGTCGTCCGGGGTGAGCACTCTGATCTCCGCCACGGGAGACATGGTGCCGACCGGCGACCCGACCGGCAATCCGTTTCGCGCCGGCACCGGGCCGGCCGGGGCCGCGCCCGGAGGGAGTGGGACGCGACCCCGGCCGGGGATCCGATGGAGATCAGCCGGTTCCGGTGCAGGTGAGCGCGGGCGCCGGGTTGCTGCCGTTCCACGAGCCGAGGAAGCCGAAGGTGGTGCTCGCCCCGGCCCCGAGGCTGCCGTTGTGGCCGACGTTGCGCGCGGTGACCAGTGACCCCGTGGTCGAGACGGTCGCGTTCCACGCCGAGCTGATCTGCTGGCCGTTGCCGTAGGTCCAGCTCACCGACCAGCCGCGCAGCGCCGAGCCGCCGGCGGTCACCTGGACCTCACCCTGGAAGCCGCCCGTCCACTGCCCGGTGACCCGGTACGTCGCCGTGCAGGCCCCCGCCGGCGGCGGCGGGGTGGGCGGGGGCGTGGTCGGTGGGGGAGTGGTCGGCGGCGGGGTGGTCGGTCCGCCGGAGAAGTCGACGTCGCTGCACAGGTAGTAGGACTGGTCCAGGTGGCTGGCCTGCCAGATGGTGTAGACGATGTGCCGGCCGGTACGACCCGGCGCGCTGGCCGGGATCTCGATCGACACCCCGCCCGTCTCCGGCTTCCACTGGGACGCCGGGGTGTTGCCGATCTGGCCGGCCAGTTCCAGGTCGTCCCAGCCCAGTGGCTCGGTGAGCGGGTTGAAGCCCTGCCGGGTCACGTACAACCGGATGTAGTCGGCGCCGTGGCTGGCCTGGTCGAAGAAGCGGACCCGGAAGTTGCTGGCGACCGGTGTGGTCTTCCAGGCGCCGACCGTGTCGAGGGCGTTGTAGCGCCCGCTGGCGGTGCGGCCGCCGCTGCACAGCTGGCCGTTCGGGATGGCCGCCTGGTGGTTGCCGGCGACGCCCTCGCGGAACAGGCCGTTCCAGTTCCACATGGCGTTCGGGTCGGCCTGCCAGGCCTGCCAGCACATCGGATCCTCGGTGGCCATCCGGGGATTCTGGAAGTCGCTGCCCCAGCGTTGCCAGCAGCCGTAGTTGCGGGACGCCGGGTCGACCACCGACCCGTGCGCGGAGACGGGTCTGGCCAGGGCGGTGGTCAGCAGCAGGATGGCGGTCGCCGCGACGGCGAGCAGCCAGAGGATGCGGGGTGATCGGAGTGCAGTGGACACGAGGGCCCCCCGGGGGAGAGGTCGGACGACGACGCCCGGACGGCCGGGAGTTGCCCCTCCCGAGCCCGCGCTCACGCGGCTCCCATGCTGGCTCCGCTGGGCAGACTCCCACATCTATCGGCATCGGTCAATGGCTTGGCTCGCGGCGCATCGGAATGTGTGGGATGCCGTCCTCGACGTACTCCGGGCCGGCAACGGTGAAGCCGTGCCGGGCGTAGAAGTCGACCAGGTAGGACTGCGCGTCCAGCACACAGGGGCGATCGCCCACCACGGCCAGCGCCTCGGCCATCAGCCGGCCGGCGTGCCCGCCGCCACGGGCCCGCGGGGCCACCACCACCCGACCGATGCGGGCCACGCCGCCCGGGTCGGCCAGGATGCGCAGGTACGCCAGCGGATCGTCGCCGCCGGTGAGCCAGAGGTGCCGGGTGCCGGGCTCGACGTCCCGCCCGTCGAGTTCCGGGTAGGGGCAGTCCTGCTCGACCACGAACACGTCGATCCGCAGCCTGAGCAGGTCGTGGAAGGTGCGGGTGTCGAGGTCGGCGAAGGCGGCGGTGCGTACCTCGATCGTCTGCGACGGCATCCTGCGATGGTAGGCCGCGGTCGCGGACGGCCCGACGCTACGTCGCGGCGCCCGGGCCCTCGCCGGCCTCGCGCCCCACGGCGGCGAGCCGGCCGGGCGGCGCGACCGGCGACGGCGGTGGCGCGGAGGGTCGCTCCGGCGCCAGGTACGTCGCCGCGACCGCGGCCAGCAGCAGCACCCCGCCGATGATCACCGGGGCCGGCAGTGGCTCGTCCAGCAGGGCGACGGCGAGCGCCGCCGCGGTCAGCGGCTCCACCAGCGTCAGCACCGCGGCGACGCTGCCCTCGGTGGTGCGCAGCCCGGCGTAGAAGAGCGCGTACGCCAGCGCGGTGGTGACCACCCCGAGATAGAGCAGTTGGGCCACGACCTCGGGGCGGGCCGGAACGGTCAGGCCCACGGCCAGGGCGGGTGGTGCCAGGGCCAGCGCGCCGACGGTGGTGGAGATGGTGGTCAACGTCATCGGCGCGGTGTGCTGCGAGACGTGCCGGCTGACCATGGTGGTCGCGGCGTAGCCGAGCCCGGACCCGGCCGCGGCGAGCAGCCCGAGCAGCGGTCGGGGCGCCGCCGCGGTGGGCTGCGCGGCGGCTCCGGTGATCAGGACGAGACCGGCGACCGCGGCCAGCAGCGTGCCCAGCCGGAGCGGCCCGGGCACCCGCCGGGCGCGGACGGACTCCCACGCCGCGGTGAGCACCGGGGCCAGGCCGAGGCTGACCACGGTGGCCACGCCGACCCCGGCCAGCGCCACGGCGGCGAAGTAGAGCGCCTGGTAGAGGCCGAGCCCGACGCCGGTGAAGAGCAGCGGCAGCGGTGCCGCGCGCAGCGCGGCCAGCATCGGCCGCAGCCGGGTGGCGGCGAAGGCCGAGAGTACGAGCGCGGCGATCGCTAGCCGATGGAAGCCGATGGCCACCGGGTTCAGCCCGGTGCCGTGGTGGACGAGGTGCACGACGATCCCGGTGGTGCCCCAGAGCACTCCGGTGACGGTGATCTGGATCAGGCCGGTGCGGACGTGCGCGTCGGGAACGGCCGCCGAGCGGCGGGCGGACGGCGTACGACGAGAGGACATGCGGGCGCTCCGAGAGGGGTGAACCGCGGACTGGGGACCACGTCGGCGGAGCGCGTACGGCAAGGTGACCGAGCCGGGTCAACCGGTCGGTCGGAGGCGCGGCGCTCCGTCAGGAGCGCGGCGGGGGCAGAACGCCCGTGAACGGCCGCATCGGACGACCGTACCCCAGGCTGCCGCCTCAGGCGGGGCGGGCGCCGACCGCGTCGCGGATCTCGGCGCCCTGGGCGCCCTCGACGGCCCTGGCGCAGTGCCCGGAGCAGAAGAACCGGCCGGAGACCTCGACGCCGTGCCCGACGATTTTGATCTCGCAGTGTTCGCAGATCGGCGCCAGCCGGTGGATCGCGCACTCGAAGCTGTCGAACGTGTGCACGTCACCGCTGACGGTCCGCACCTCGAACGACATCCAGTAGTCGTTGCCGCAGCTCTCACAGGTTGCCACGAGAAACCCCCCGAATCAGGACATGTGCCCTCAGCCTGCGCCACTCCTGGTCCCGGAGGGGCGAAATGCCGCAAGCCGGTCCGCCCGGTGCGGCGTGTCGGCTTCGGCGTGTCGGCCGTTAGGCCTGGTGACGGCCCCGAAGCCCGCTGGAGGTCCCCCCGTGATCAAGCGCAACAAGCTCTTCGGCAACCTGACCCGGATCACCTTCTGCCTGCCCCGGGACATCCCGCCCGGCGCGGTCAGCGTGGTCGGCTGCTTCAACGACTGGGAGCCCGGCCGGCACGAGCTGGTGGCCCGCCGGGACGGCACCCGGACGGTGACGGTGCGGCTCCGCCCCGGCGTGTACCGGTTCCGCTACCTGGCCACCGGCGGGGTCTGGCTCGACGACGACACGGCCGACCGGGTCGACGAGCGAGGCTGCACCCTGGTGCTCTGACATCGCATCCGTGATCACCGATGTCTTTTATCGACAGGGGTCTTTACTGTTAATAAAGTTTAATTTATGTTGGAGGCATCGTCACCAGGCAACGGAGGTGCCACCATGCGTCGAAGAATCACCGTCCCGCTCGTGGCGGCGGGTGCCGTCGTGTCCTCACTCGCCATCGCCGCCCCGGCCCAGGCGCACGGCTACGTGTCCTCGCCGGCGAGCCGGCAGGCGCTCTGCGCGCAGAACCGGGTTCCGGACTGCGGCCAGATCAAGTACGAGCCGCAGAGCGTCGAGGGCCCGAAGGGGCTGCGCAACTGCCACGCCAACATCGCCCACTTCGCCGTGCTCAACGACGACAGCCGGGGCTGGCCGGCCACCTCGGTCGGCAGCACCGTGACCTTCACCTGGGTCAACACAGCCCGGCACGCCACCAGCAACTGGGAGTACTACATCGGCAACACCCGCGTCGCCGTCGTCAACGGCGGAGGCCAGCAGCCCGGCGCCACCGTGTCGCACACCGTGAACCTGGGCGGCTACTCCGGCCGGCAGAAGGTCCTCGCGATCTGGAACATCGCGGACACCGCCAACGCGTTCTACTCCTGCATCGACCTGCAGATCGGCGGCGGCGGGTCGACGCCGCCGCCCACCACTCCGCCGCCGCCCCCGCCCACCCCGACGCCGCCGCCCCCGCCGACCAACCCACCGGTCGGCGGCACCTGGACGGCGGGCCGCGCCTACCAGGTCAACGACCAGGTCACCTACGGCGGGCGGAGCTACCGCTGCCGGCAGGCGCACACCGCCATCGCCGGCTGGGAGCCGCCGAACGTGCCGGCGCTCTGGAGCCAGCTCTGACCGTACGGGCGCGGCCCGTCCCGGCACCGGGCCGCGCCCCCGTCCCCTCCCGTCGGAGTTCGGAGGACGGCATGACCCGCCGCTGGGTGCTGCCGCCGCTCGTCGCCCTGCTGCTGTCCGCCGGCTGCGCCGCGGGCCCGGCGTCGCCGTCCGCGGTGTCGCCACCACCGACGTCCGCCCCGTCCGCCCCGGCCGCCGCCGCGACCGCGCCGAGCGGCCTGGACGTGCTCTTCCTGACCATGATGGTGGCGCACACCGAGCAGACCCTGGAGATCGTCCGGCTGGTCCGTGACCGGCTCACCGACGCGCAGCTGCGGACCCTGGTCGCCGCGATCGACGCGACCGAGGCGGACGAACTGGCCACCATGCGGGCGTGGCTCGCCGCCGCCAGCCCGCCGGCCGGCTCCGGGCGGCACGTGCACGACGGGCACGGGGTCTCCGCCGACGAGTTCGCCCAGCTGCGGACGGCCACCGGCGCCGACGTCGACCGGGTGCTGCGTGAGGTGCTCACCGCCCACCAGCGGGCGGCGGCCGACCTGGCCCGGGCGCACCTGGCCGCCGGCACCGATCCTCGGATCCGCGACCTCGCCCAGCGCATCGAGCAGTCCCGTAGCGCCGAGGTGCGGCTGATGGCGGCGCCGGCCGCCGGCTGACCGGCGGAGAGTCGCCGGTCGGCGGCGGCCGGTCAAGCAGCCGGTGTCAGCGGCGGCCGGCCAGCGGCGGCCGGTCTGCCGCACGGCGAGGACGACGCCAACGGATGGCCGACCCCGGCAAGTCCTACTCTCAGCGCGGCTCCAGCCGGATGGAGACCGAGTTCACGCAGTGCCGGGTGTCCTTCGGAGTGAAGCCCTCACCGTGGAATACGTGGCCCAGGTGGCTGTCGCACCGGGCGCAGCGGATCTCGGTGCGGGCCATACCGAGGCTGCGGTCCTCGATCTCCTTGACCCGCCCCGGGATGGCGTCGTCGAAGCTCGGCCAGCCGCAGTGCGAGTCGAACTTGGTGTCGCTGGAGAACAGTTCCAGCCCGCAGGCCCGGCAGTGGTAGACCCCCGGCGTCTTCGTGTCCACGTACTCGCCGGTCCACGGGCGCTCGGTGCCGGCCTCGCGCAGCACCCGGAACTCCTCCGGGGTCAGCCGGACCCGCCACTCTTCCTCGGTGCGGGGCAGTTCAGTGTCGTCAAGACTCACCCGCCAACGGTACGCCCGACGTCGCACCTGTCGCATATGGTCGCCAGATGGGCGGCACCACAAAGGCAATCGTCACCGAGATCGAGGTAGCCGGGCGCACCGTCCGGCTGACCAGCCCGGACCGGGTGATCTTCCCGCAGCGGGGCTTCACCAAGGCCGACGTCTTCCACTACTACCTCGCCGTGGGCGACGGGATCATGCGCGCCCTGGGCGAGCGACCCACCACCCTGCAGCGGTTCCCCGAGGGCATCGAGGGCGAGATGTTCTTCCAGAAGCGGGTGCCCACCCGGGGCACGCCCCCGTGGCTGGCGACCGCCGAGATCAGCTTTCCCAGCGGCCGGAAGGCGGCCGAGCTCTGCCCGGCCGACCTGGCACACGTGGCCTGGGCCGCGCAGATGGGCACCGTCGTGTTCCACCCGTGGCCGGTCCGCGCGGCCGACGTCGACCGCCCCGACGAACTGCGCATCGACCTCGACCCGCAGCCCGGCACCGACTTCGCCGACGCGGCACAGGCCGCCGGTGAGCTGCGCGCCCTGCTCGACGAGCTGGGCGCCACCGGCTGGCCGAAGACCTCCGGCGGTCGGGGCGTGCACGTCTACCTGCGCATCCACCCCCGCTGGACGTTCGTCGAGGTGCGCCGGGCCACCATCGCGCTGGCCCGCGAGCTCGAACGGCGCCGGCCCGAGCTGGTCACCACCGCCTGGTGGAAGGAAGAGCGCGGCAGCCGGGTCTTCGTCGACTACAACCAGATGGCCCGCGACCGGACCATCGCCTGCGCCTACTCGCTGCGCGCCAACGCCCGGGCAACCGTCTCCACCCCGGTCAGTTGGGACGAGCTGCCCGACGTCGACCCGGACGACTTCGACCTGGCCAGCGTCCCCGGCCGGCTGGCCGAGCGGGGCGACCCGCACGCCGACATCGACGAAACCCCGTGGGACATCACCCCGCTGCTCGAGTGGGCCGAACGCGATGCCGCCGCCGGCCAGGGCGACCTGCCCTACCCACCGGATCACCCCAAGATGCCCGGCGAACCGAAGCGCGTCCAGCCCTCCCGGGACCGCGACCGCCCCCGCTGACACCCCGTCCGCTGACCAGGCCGGCTGCCGGTTCCCGGTCGTTCGGCCGACCGCCGCGCCGACGCCGCGCGGCCGGTGACGCCGGTCACGCACGGCTGCCCGCCGGCTCCACAACGGAATAACGATCAAGTAACGGGCGCGAACCTTTCCGGGCGCGTGACCGCTCTCCCTGATCGTCGGCCCGACCGGGGCCAGGGGAGGGCGTCGGATGAAGCTGGTGTGGAGGCGGGCCCGCGAGGCACGGGGGTTGCTGGCAGCGGCAGTGGTTGCCGCGTTGGTCGCGGTCGCGTTGGTCACCGGACTCGCCGACTACAGCCGCCGCTCGGTGGCGGCCGGTCAGAAGGCGTTGCTCGCCGGTGCCCCGGTCGAGGAGCGCAGCCTGCTGGTGAGCGGCTCCGGCGGTCAGGACGCGGCCGAGTTCGCCCGTCGTGACCAGACCGTCCGGGACGGCTTCACCGCCAGCTTCGGCGGCGCGCCGGTCGCCGTGGACGGCGCCCGCTACGGCAGCGGCCGGGAACTCACCGGCCCGCTGGGCTCGGTGAGCCGGAGCGGTGACGACCCGATCTTCGCGAACCTGGCCACCCTGGACGACCTGCCGGCGCACGCCGAGCTGACCGCCGGCGCCTGGCCCAGTCCGAAGGCGACCCCGCTGCAGGTCACCCTGCCGGAGAAGGTCGCCGGCGCGCTCGGGCTGACCGCCGGCGACCGGGTGCCGATGCTCGACCGCCGCTCCGGTCGGCCCAGCCAACTGCTGCTCGCCGGCACCTGGCGGCCGCGCGACGCCGCCGACCCGTACTGGCGGCTGGCACCCGGCGTGGGCGCCGGCAGTGCCGCCGAGTCCACCACGTCGTACGGACCGTTCGTGCTGGACCCGGCCGACTTCGCGGCGACCTTCCCGGGTTCGGTTTCCGCGGCCTGGGTCGTCGAGCCGGACCTCACGGCCGTGCCGGCCGACCGACTGCCCGACCTCTGGGCGACGGTCAACACCGCGATCGCCGACGTGCCGGAAACGGCCGGTCTGGGCTCCTCGGCGCAGGCGGTCACGGCGATGAACCGGCTGTTCGACCGGACCGCCCGGGCCGACCTGGTGGGACGCTCGTCCCTGGCCACCCCGCTGCTGCTGATCGTGGTGCTCGGCGGGTACGCCCTGGTGCTGGTCGCGGCGCTGCTGCACGAGGACCGGCGCAGCCAGACCGCGCTGCTGCGGGCCCGGGGCGCGGCGCGCCGGCAGTTGGCCGGACTCACCGCCCGGGAGGCCACCCTCGTCGTGCTGCCGGCCGCCCTGCTCGGGCCGCTGCTGGCCGGCGAGGCGCTGCGGCACGTCGACGCCGGATCGACCGCGGGCCCGACCCTCGCCGGTGGTGACCCGACCCTGCTCTGGGCGGTGGCCGTGGCCACCGCGGCGGGCTGCCTGGTCGCGATGGTCGCACCCACCCTTCGAGGGGCGGGAACCTACGTGGCCGACATGGCGGCCCGGTCCCGGCCCAACCGCGCGGCAGCCGCCCAGCGGGCCAGCTTCGATCTGGCGCTGGTCGCGCTCGCGGTGCTGGCCTGGGTGCAGCTGCGCCAGTACGACTCGCCGCTGGCCGGCGCGGGGGAACGCCTCGGCCTCGACCCGCTGCTCGTCGCCGCGCCCACGCTCGGCGTGCTGGCCGGCGCGGCGGTGGCGCTGCGGCTGCTCCCGCCGGCCACCCGTTTCGCCGAGCGGTTCGTCAACCGTCGGCTCTGGACGGCGACCATGTTCGGCATGTGGCAGGCCGGCCGGCGCCCGCACGCCGGGCCGGTGCTGCTGCTCGCCCTCGCCGTGGGCGGCAGCACCCTCGCCTGGTCGCTGGTGAGCACCGGGGAGCGGTCCCAGGTCGAGCAGGCCAGCCACAGCGTCGGCGCCGACCTGCGGCTGACCGAACGCGCCGGGGTCGCGCCGCTCGGCCGGGCCGGCGAGCTGGCCGCGCTGCCCGGCGTGCAGCAGGTGCTGCCGGCCTGGCGCGACGAGATCCGCCTCGGCCGTGACAGCCTGCCCACGACGGTGGTCAGCCTGGACACCGCGAACGCGGCCGGGCTGGTGCGGCTCAGCGACCGGCTGGCCGATGAGCCGGTGTCGGCGCTGTACCAGCGGCTGGCCCGAGAGCGCGGCGCCCTCGCCGGGGTCGAACTGCCGGCCGGCACCCGGGCGTTGACCGGCACCGTGCGTACCCCTGTGCGGGACGCGGTGCAGCCGCAGCAGATCGCCGTCTCGATGCTGTTGACCCGGGCGGACGGCCTGGCCTTCCGACTCCCGGCGGTCACCGCCCCGGGCAGCGGCCGGGCCGTCCCGTTCCGGGTCACGCTGCCCGAGGTCGGTGGCGAGCTGCGGCTGGCCGGGTTCGAGGCGGACGGCGGTGTCGCGGCCGGCACCGCGTACCGGCTCGACGTGACCGACCTGAAGCGGGTCGGCGCCGACGGCGCGGCACAGCCGCTCCAGCTCGGTGACGGGTGGAAGGCCACTGACGGCGACCCCCGTAGCGTCACGAAGCTGTCCGCCACGCCCACCGGGCTGAGCGCCGAGTACCAGGTCAACCTGATGGAGGGCGGCCGGTTCGCGTTCCAGCCGCCGTCCCGGTTCGCCGTCGTGCCCACCGGCGAGAGCCCGCCGGTGCCGGCGCTGATGACCCCGGCGGTCCGCGATGCGCTGAGCCTGCGCACCGGAGACACCGTCAACCTCGCCCTCTCCGGCGCGTCGGTGCCGGTGAAGCTGGTCGGGGAGATCGAGTCGGTGCCGACCACCGCCGGCTACGGCATCCTGCTCGACCTGCCCGCCGCGGTGGACTGGCTGATCCGGGCCGAGGGCACCGTCCGGCCGGTGCCGGAGTGGTGGCTGGGCACCGACGACGGCGGGCACGCCGCGGCGCTGCGCGCCGTGGCCGAGCTGCCGCAGACGACCGTCGTCGACCGGCACGAGGTGGCCGAGGCGTCCGCCCGGGACCCGTACTGGCGGGGGGCGCGGACCGCGCTGCTCGCCGCCGCGCTCGGATCGGTGCTGTTGGCCCTGGTCGGGCTGATGGTGGACGTGTGGGCCACCGCCCGGCACCGGCTGAGCGAGTTCGCCGTGCTGCACACGCTCGGCGCGACCCCGCGGCTGCTGGCCCGGGCGCTGCTGGCCGAGCAGACCTTCCTGGCCGGTATCGGGGTCGGCGTCGGGCTGCTGCTGGGTGCGGGGGTGGGCGCGACCATGGCGCCGCTGGTCATCCTCACGCCGGCCGCCGGCCGGCCGGTGCCCGAGGCGGCCTTCACGCTGCCCTGGACGCCGATCGGGCTGACCGCCCTCGGCCTGCTGCTGGCGGCGCTCGCCTGCAGCGCGTTCATCGCAGTCGGCATCCGGCACCGGGTGGCGGCGGCACAGCTTCGGATCGGGGGAGATCGGTGACCGGGTGCAGCGGACGGACCGGACGCGCGGGGGTGGCGCGATGAGCATCGGCGCGGTCGCCCGCCGGGTCCGGGCGTACGGCGGGCAGTTCCTGCTCCTGGCGGTGCTGACGGCAGTCGTCACGCTGCTGATCAGCGGCGTGCCCCGGGCGGTGAACCGGCTCGCCGAGCAGGGCCTACGTGAACAGTTGGCCGCCGCGCCGCCGGCGCAGCGTGACCTGACCTACTCGACCGAACCTCTCACCGCGGCGAACAACGGCACCTCCCTCGTCGAGGCTCAGCAGCGGGAACTCGCAACGCTGCAGTCCCGGATGCCGCCGATCGTGGGGGATCTTATCGACCAACGGTGGTACGTCGCCGACGGCGAGCCTGGCCGGCTGACCGGCCCGGACCTGGCGGCCCAGAATCTCCTGGTCGACCTGGTCCCGCGCGCGATGCCGGGGGTCGAGGAGGCCGGCACGCTCCTCGACGGTCGATGGCCGCAGGGTGGGGCGGCCGGGCAGCCGGTGCAGATGGCGCTGGCCGACGATGTCGCCCGCAAACTCAACCTGCGGGTCGGCAGCCGACTGCGCCTGGCCTCCCTGCGACGCCTGGCCGGCGGCCCGCCCACCGCGATCACGGTGGTGGGCGTGTTCCAGCCCCGCGACCATGCCGCCGGCATCTGGGACACCCTGCCGCAGACGCTGCGGGTCACCGAGCCGCGGGGCGACGGGGAGCCGTTCGACGCCGTCGGGGTCGTCCACCCCGCCGCGCTGGACCGGCAGGCCGCCGCCGGATGGCCCACCCAGTTCAGCTGGCGCTACCGGCTGGGGGTGGACGGCGTCGACGCGCGGCGACTGGACCAACTGATCGACGGCATCGGGGAGATGTCCCGGACCGCCCCGGAGGGGCGGAACCTGGTGCAGGGCGTGGACGTGCCGCTGCGGGCGTTCGCCGCCGCGCTCGCCTCCGCCCGTACCATCCTCGCGATCGTCGGGGTCGGCGTCCTGGCGACCCTGGCCGGGCTGGTCGTGCTCGCGGCCACGCTGGCCGTGCGCCGCCGACGCCACGAGTTCGTCCTGCTGCGGGCCCGTGGCGGGGCGGCCGGCGCCGGTGTGCGCCGGAGCCTGGCCGAGTCGCTGCTGGTCGTCCTGCCCGCCGCCGCGATCGGGTGGCTGCTCGGCGGGCTGGTACCGGGCCCGTCCGGCGACACCCTGCCGGTCGCGGTGGCCGCGACCGTGCTGCTCACGTCGGCCCTGCCGGTGGCCGCCCTGGCCGTCGGGACCGGGGCCACCGGGCGGCGCGACCTGATCCGGCTCCGCCCCTCCGCGCGTCGGGTGCTGGTGGAGGTGTGCCTGCTCCTGCTGGCCGGACTGGCGGTCGTCCTGCTGCGCCGCCGGGGCCTCACCCTCGGCGAGCTCGATCCGCTGCTGCTCTCGCTGCCGGTGCTGCTGGCGGTCGCGGCGGCGGTGGTGGCGCTGCGGGCGTACCCGTGGCCGCTGCGGCTGGCCAGTCGGCTCGCCGCCCGGACCCGCGGCAGCGTCGCCTTCCTCGGCACCGCCCGGGCGGGCCGGTCGGTCGCGGCCACCCCGCTGGTCGTGGTGGTCCTGGCGATCGCCACCGCGGCGTTCTGCGCGGTGGTGGCGGCCGGCGTCGAGACGAGCCGGGACCGGGCCGCGACCCGGTCGGTGCCCGCGGACGCCCTGATCCAGGGCGACCGGCTCGCCGCGGACACCGGTGCCCAACTGGAGGAGCTGCCCGGAGTGAGCGCCGCAGCGGCGGTCGCCTACCAGCCGGGACAGCGCCTGCTGACGGACGCGAGCGGCACGGACGCTCAGCTCGGCGTGGCCACCGTGCTGCTGGTCGACGGTCCGGCGCTGCAGCGGCTGGCCCGCCAGAGCGGCACCGATGTGTCGGTCCCCGAGGCGCTGCTGACCCCGCGCGGTTCGGGCGGCCCGGTGCCCGCGCTGGTCTCTCCGGCGCTCGCCGCCGACCTGGCCCACGAGGGTCTGGACGGTTCCGCCTTCATCGGCATACAGAGTCTGCGATACGAGTTCCGGGTGGCCGAAGCGGTGGCGGACTTCCCGCTGCTCGGACCGGAGACCAACCGCTTCGTCATCCTGCCCTGGCAGGCGTTGCCCGAGCGGAGCAACGCCCCGGCGCCGACCGGCTTCCTGGTCGCCGGCGACGACCTCGACACCGAGACGTTGCGGCGGGTCGGCGACGAGGGCCAGTCCCGGTTCCAGAACAGCGGGACCGTCACCGGCGGCGAGCGGCCGCTCGGCGTGGAGGTGCTCACCTGGGAGCAGGCGCGGCGGCAGGTGGGCGGGGGCGGCGTGAACGGTCTGCTGGTCTTCGCCTTCGTCGCCGGGGCGGCCGGCGGAACCGTGCTCGGCCTGCTCGCCATCGCGTTCACCGTGCTGGCCGGGGCGCGAGCCCGCGGGCAGGTGCTGTCCCGGCTGCGTACCCTCGGCCTGTCCCGCCGGCAGTGGCGGGGCCTGCTGCTGGTCGAGCTGGCCCCGCTGGTCGGTGTCGCGGTGCTCACCGGCGCGGTGGTGGGTGCGCTGCTCCCGCTGCTGCTCACCCCGCTGCTCGGCCTGTCCGCCTTCACCAGCGGCATCCCGGTCCGGGTGGCGTTCGAGCCTGGTCTGGTGGCCGCGGTGGTCGTGCTCGGGGCCGTCGCCCTCGGCTTCGCGATCGCCGTCGAGGCCCTGAACAACCGCCGGCTGCGCCTCGGTGAGGTGCTCCGGCTCGGAGAGGAGACCTGAGATGACCGCTACCGCCGAGACAACGGCCGTACCGGACCTGGCGGCCCTGCAACAGCGGGCCGCGCAGCGCGCGGCCGAGCGGGCCGGCGGCCGGGACCGGCTGCGCGGCCACATCGTCTGTGACGGGTTGGTCCGCATCTTCAAGACCGAGGGGGTGGAGGTTGTCGCCCTGCAGGGACTCGACCTGGTCATCGACCGGGGTGAGCTCGTGGCGATCGTCGGCGCCTCCGGGTCCGGCAAGTCCACCCTGCTCAACATCCTCTCCGGGCTGGACACCCCGACCGCCGGCATCGCCCGGGTGGCCGACTACGACCTGCTGAACCTCTCCGCCCGCCGGCGGCTGAGCTACCGGCGGCAGAAGGTCGGCTTCGTCTGGCAGCAGACCGGTCGCAACCTGTTGCCGTACCTGACCGCGTTGGAGAACGTGGAGCTGCCGATGCAGTTGGCCGGCCGGCGCGGTGGTCGGGCCCGGCGGCAGCGGGCCCGGGAGCTGCTCGACATGGTCGGGGTGGGCTACTGCGCCGACCGGCGGCCGGGGCAGCTCAGCGGTGGCGAGCAGCAGCGTTGCGCGGTGGCGGTCGCGGTCGCCAACGACCCGGAGGTGCTCTTCGCCGACGAGCCGACCGGCGAGCTCGACGAGGCCACCGGCGCGGAGGTCTTCACCGCGCTGCGCACCATCAACGCCGAACTGGGCGTCACCATCGTCGTGGTCACCCACGACCAGGCGGTGGCCGGCCAGGTCCGGCGGACCGTCGCGATTCGCGACGGCCGGACCGCCTCGGAGGTACGCCGGACCGCGCGGATCGGCGCGGACGGCAACACCGAGCTGGTCAGCGAGGAGTACGCGGTGCTCGACCGGACCGGACGGATGCAGCTGCCGGCCGCCTTCGTCGAGGCGCTGGCGATGCGAGACCGGGTTCGGCTCAACCTGGAGCCGGACCACGTCGAGGTGCGGCCCGGTGACCAGGCCCGCGCCGAACGGGAGGCGGAAGCATGAGCGAGCGTAGCGAGCGAATCATCAGGCGCAGTGCGGTCGAACCTCTTGCCGGCGCCGACCGAAGGGAGGTGTCGGCATGAGCGCACGGCACGTGGCGGCGACCGGGCAGGCGCACGCCGGGATCGGCACGGCGACGACCGGGGCGGCGGAGCCGTCGACCGGTTTCGTCGGCGAGGCCGGGCAGCACGACGAGGTGCTCCGGGTCGAGGGGTTGAACCGGACCTTCGGTCGGGGCGAACGCGCCGTGCACGCGGTGCGGGACGTGTCGTTCGTCGCCCGGCGGGGCGAGCTGCTCGCCGTCCGGGGCCGCTCGGGCGCGGGCAAGACCACCCTGCTGAACCTGGTCGGTGGGCTGGACCGGCCGGACAGCGGCCGGGTGGTGGTGGCCGGGCACGACCTGAGCGGCGCGGGCGAGCAGGAGCTGCTCGAGCTGCGCCGCGGCACCGTCGGCTTCATCTTCCAGACCTTCGGCCTGGTACCGATCCTCTCCGCCGCGGAGAACGTCGGGGTGCCGCTGCGGCTGGCCCGGGTGCCGGCGGCGGAGCGGGAGGAGCGGGTGGCGATGCTGCTCGAACTGGTCGGGCTCGGCCGGCACGCGGCGCAGCGGCCGTACGAGCTCTCCGGCGGGCAGCAGCAGCGGGTGGCCGTGGCCCGGGCCCTGGCCAACGAGCCGGACCTGCTGATCGCCGACGAGCCGACCGGTCAGCTCGACTCGGAGACCGGCCGGTCGATCATGGACCTGCTCCGGGCGGTGGTACGCGCCCGGGGCACGACCGTCCTGGTCGCCACGCACGACCCGGCTCTGATCGAGCTGGCCGACCGCACCCTCACCCTCCGCGACGGCCGTCTGGTCGACGCCTGACCGCTCCCGTTGTCGATCATGCAGTTGTGGTGGGCGTTGCGCACCCTTTTACGGCTTGTGCGTGGCACCACAACTGCATGATCGGCCCGGTTCAGAGCGGGAGCTTCATGCCTTCGTGGCTGGCGACGAAGCCGAGGCCCAGATAGAAGCGGTGCGCGTCGTGGCGGGACTTGTCGGTGGTGAGCTGGACCAGGCCGCAGCCGCGCTCCCGGGCCTGGTCGATGGCCCAGGTCATCATCTGCCGGCCGAGGCCGGCCCCGCGCAGGTCGGAGCGGACCCGGACCGACTCGATCAGCGACCGCTCGGCGCCGTGCCGGCCGAGGCCGGGGATGTAGGTGATCTGCAGGCAGCCGACCAGCTCACCGCCCGCCTCGGCCACGATCAGGTGGTTGCGCGGGTCGGCGGTGACGTCCGCGAACGCCCGCTCGTACGCGGCGTCGACCTCGGTGACGTCGCGGGTCCTGCCGAGCACGTCGTCGGCGAGCAGGGCGAGCACGGCGGGCAGGTCGGCCCGGACGGCCGCCCGGAAGATCACGTCAGCCATCCGCTGAGCCTGGCACAGCGACCAGGGCCGATGGGTACGCGCCGGTTGCCCTGACCGGGCAGCATGACCGGCATGGACGTCCTGCTGCTGCCGTTCCGGTGGGTCTACCGGGCGCTGGTCTGGTTCGCCAACTCCCCCCGGACGCTGATCACCTCGTATCTGCTGATGATCGCGGTGGCCGGGGTGATCTACGGCGAGGTGGAGGCGCGCAGCCCGGCCGACGCGGTCTGGTGGGCGGTGGTCACCGCCTCCACCGTCGGCTACGGCGACATCTCACCGACCACCTGGCAGGGGCGTACCCTCGCCGCCCTGCTCATCTCGACCATGGTGCTGCTGGTCATCCCGCTGATCACCGCGCACTTCGCCAGCCGGCTGATCGTCGACGACGACGCCTTCGAGCACGAGGAGCAGGAGCAGCTCAAGGCCGACGTGCGCCGGATGCGCGCCCTGCTGGAACAGTTGGCCAGCAAGCACGGCATCGAGCTGCCGCCGGAGCCGCCGGTCAGCGGGCCGGGCAGCGCAGCCCCTGTCTGGGAACGGTCAGCTCGATCACGTAGGCGTCGACCGCGTCGGTGATGCACGCGGTCTGCGGATAGGCGGTGTGCCCCTCACCCTCCCAGGTGAGCACCCGGCCGACGCCGAGCATCGAGGCGAGCGCCCCGGTCTGCTCGTAGGGAGTGGCCGGGTCGCCAGTGGTGCCGACCACCACGACCGGCGGCGCGCCGGCCGCCGCGCCGGTCGGGTAGGGGTCGCGCCCGCCGGGCCACTCGACGCAGCTGAGCATCCCGACCGCCAGGGCCGGCCCGAAGAGCGGATATTTCTCCCGCCACTCGGACTGCAACTGGCGGATCCGCTGCAGGCTCGGCTTCTCGTCCTCGTCCGCGCAGTTCACCGCGAGGTTGGCGTCGAACAGGTTGGAGTAACGGCCGTCGTCCTCGCGGCCGGCGTACGCGTCGGCGAGCCGGAACACCTCCACCGGGTCGCCGCCCTCGAGCCGGTCGATCGCGCGGGCCAGCTCCTGCCAGCCGGTTTCGGTGTAGAGCGAGGAGATGATGGCGTAGAAGACCCAACCCGAGGTGGCCTCCCGCCCGTTCGCGCCCCGGACCGGTGAGACCCGGGCCTTGTCGATCGCGGAGGTCACCGCGGCCCGGGCGTCGGGGGCGATCGGGCAGCGCCCGGCGTTCGCCGCGCACCAGCGACTGAAGTTGCCGAATGCCCGCTCGAAGCCCTTGGCCTGGCTCTCCGAGCCGGCCACCAGCCCCTGCCGCGGGTCGACCGCGCCGTCGAGCACCAGCGCCCGGATGCGCTGGGGGTAGAGCTGGGCGTAGGTGGCGCCGAGCAGGGTGCCGTAGGAGTAGCCGAGGTAGGTGAGCTTGTCGTCGCCGACCGCGGCGCGGACCGCGTCGATGTCGCGGGCGGCCTGCTCGGTCGCGTAGAGCGGAAGCTGGTCGCCGTAGCGGTCGCCGCAGCCCTGGCCGATGCGGCGGTTGAGCGCGACGAAGTCGTCGAAGGTCGACTGACTGCGTGGATCGGGGTCGGAGCCGAAGCTGGCGTCGAGGTCGGCGTCGGGGATGCACTTCACCGGGCTGGACCGGGCCACCCCGCGCGGGTCGAAGCCGACAATGTCGAACCGGTCGGTCACGGCGGCCGGCAGCCCGCCGAACGCCGGCCCGAACGAGAGGTAGACGGCGGTGTCCACGCCGGACCCGCCGGGACCCCCCGGGTTGATCACCAACGAGCCGATCCGGTCGCGCTGCTTCGTCGAGCGGGCCCGCAGCAGGGCGATCTCGAACGTCTCACCGGCGCCCGGGCCGGTGGTGGCGCCGGCGCCGGCGCCCCAGTTGCGCGGCACCGCGATCCGGGCGCACTCGTAGCGCATGTCTGGCGCGCCCCGCCCGACCAGGTCGTTGGCGACCTCCGGGCAGGCCTTCCAGGTCGGCGCGGTGCCCGGGGCGGCCGCCGCGCCGTCGGGCTCGGTGCGCGGCGCGAAGGTGGGCAGCGTGCAGCCGGCGGTGAGCAGGAGCACGACGGCGAGGCCGGCGATGGTGCGGCGGACCCGGCGGATCCGGTCGGCGGTGCGGGACACGTGGGCCTCCGTGATCGTCTCGCCGACAGGCTACGCGGGGCCGGCGGTGGCCGGTGCCACGGTCGCCGTCGGGTCGCCGCGCAGCACCTGGTCGACGTCGAACCGGACCGGGCGGTCGAGCTGGTCGTAGCCGCAGGAGCGGGGATCGCGGTCGGGCCGCCAGCGCACGAACTGGGCGGTGTGCCGGAATCGCTCACCCTCCATCGCGTCGTAGCCGACCTCGAGCACCAGCTCGGGGCGGATCGGCTCCCACTCGAGGTTCTTGGTGCCCGTCCACCGGCTCACCCCGCCGGGGATGCGCTGGCCCCGCTCGTGGTCGCCGTGCACCCACGGGTGCTCCCCGCCGGTGTCCCGGTAGGGGGCCAGCTCGTCGAGCAGCTCCGCCCGGCGGGCCATGCTGAACGACGCGCTCACCCCGACGTGGTGCAGCAGGCCGTCGGCGTCGTAGAGGCCGAGCAGCAGCGAGCCGACCACCGGGCCGGACTTGTGCCAGCGGAAGCCGGCGACCACCACGTCGGCGGTGCGGGCGTGCTTGACCTTGAACATCAGCCGCTTGCCCGGCTCGTAGGGCAGGTCGGCCGGCTTGACGATCAGGCCGTCGAGGCCGGCGCCCTCGAAGACGTCGAACCAGCGGTGCGCGGTCTCCGGGTCGGTGGTGACCTGGGTGACGTGCATCGGCGGACGGAGGCCGGCCAGCGCCGCCTCGAGCCGGGCCCGGCGCTGCGGGTAGGGCTGGTCGATCAGCGTCTCGTCGTCGATCGTCAGCAGGTCGAAGGCCACGAAGTCGGCCGGGGTGGTCTCGGCCAGCAGCTTCACCCGCGACGCGGCCGGGTGGATGCGCTGACCCAGCAGCTCGAAGTCGAGCCGTGGCTGCCCGCCCGGACCGTCGCGGCGGATCACGATCAGCTCGCCGTCGACGGCACAGCGCGCCGGCAGCTGCCGGCGGGCCTGCTCGACGACCTCGGGAAAGTAGCGGGTCATCATCTTGCCGCCGCGGCTGGACAGCTCCACCTCGTCGCCGTCGCGGAAGATGATGCAGCGGAAGCCGTCCCACTTCGGCTCGTAGGTCATTCCGGGTGCGGTGGGGATCCGCGGGACGCTCTTGGCCAGCATCGGCTCGACCGGCGGGTTGATCGGCAGCTCCACGGCGACCAGTCAACCAGACGGTACCGACAACCGTGAGGCAGATCACCGCCCGGCGCGGGGCGCGGTGTCCGCCGCCGTCCCGCCTCGTCACTGCCGGGCGAATCAGGAAACCGCAGGTCAGAGCTATTTTCGCGGAGTGTCGGAGTGGACTTGCGGCTGCTGCGGGCGCTACCGGGTCAGCGTGGAGTTGATCCGGGGCCGGTACCGCTACCGGCTGGTGCACCGGTATCCCCGACACTTCGGCGGCGGCAAGAACGTCCTCGGCGAGGTCGGCTCGATCGCCGAGCTGGCGGAGCTGCTGCGCCGTCGTACCCCGCTCACCCTCGCCGACCTGCGGGAGGCGGCCGCCTGACCCCGCACGGGCCGCGACCCGGCGGCCGTACGCTGGCCGGCAGGCGAGCGCGGAGGTAACCGGTATGCCGGCACTGACCTATCCGAACGTCGGGGCCACCCGCACCGGTGCGCTGCCGAGCGGCTGGCGGCACGTCCGCCACCGGACCCGGCTGCCGGACGGGTGCTTTCCGGTCGCGGCCGCGGCGGTGCTGGGCTGGCGGATGCACCGGGCGGCCGGGATCCGGATCGAGGCGGACGCGCCCCGCGCGGCCCCCGGCGTGCGGGTCGTCTCCAGGCTGGGCCTCGGTCCGCTGCGCCTGCCCGCCCCCTGCGAGGTGGTCTGGGCCGTCGACGACGGGCAGCGGGCCGGCTTCGGGTACGGCACGCTGCCGGGGCACCCGGCGCGCGGTGAGGAGGCCTTCGTGGTCAGCCGCGACGACGCCGGCCGGATCTGGTTCGAGGTGATCGCGTTCAGCCGTCCCGCCGGGTGGCTGATGCGGGCGGCCGGGCCGCTCGGCCGGGCCTTCCAGCACGGCTACGCCTGGTGGCTCGGCCGGACCCTGCGCCGGCTCTGCGCCGGCGGCTGATCCTGCGCGGGGTCAGAACCGGGCGAAGGAGCGGATCGGGGCGCGCGGCCCGTACTTCGGCGCCTGGATGCCGGCGGCCTCCAACAGCACGCAGACCCGCCCGCGGTGACCCCGGAACGGCTCCAGCAGCGCCAGCATCCGGGCGTCGTCGCCGCGCGGCTCGCCGGCGAGGGCCCAGGCCACCGTGTTCGGGACGTGGTAGTCGCCGACGCTGACCGCGTCCGGGTCGCCGTACGCCACCCGGACCACCTCGGCGGCGGTCCACGCGCCGATGCCCGGCACGGCGGTCAGCCGGCGGGTCGCCTCGGCCGAGTCCGCGCAGCGCTCCAGCCGGTCCGCGACGGCGGCGGCCCGGCGCAGCGTGTCGGCCCGGCGCTGCTCCACCCCGAACGGGTGGAAGACCCAGTAGGGCGCGGCGGCGATCGCGGCCGGCTCCGGCGGAAGCAGCAGCGGCTGCAGGGGCCCCGGTGCCTGCTCGGCGAAGTGCCGCACCGTCGCCGCGTACGCGCGGTACGCCTCCTTGCCGGTGACCTTCTGCTCGAAGACCGCCCGGAGCACCCGGGGAAAGACCAGCCCGGTGGCCGGCATCCGCAGCCCGTGGTGCTCACGGGCCAGCCGGGCGACCAGCGGGTGCGTCGCGGCGAGGTCGGCGAAGCCGGTCAGGTCGTCGCGGAGCCCGGCCACCGCGTCGGCCTGCGCCACCACCCACTCGGCGCCCGGGCCGTACCCCTCGGCCAGCAGATCACCGGCCACCGGCCGCAGGCTGAGCGTGGCCGGGCCGTCCGGAGTGCGGGTGGCCCACCAGAACGTGCCGTCCGCGATCCGCGCGCACGGGTCGTACGGGCTGAAGGTCAGGGCGCGGACCGAGCCGGCGAGGCGGTAGCCGGCGGGCGGGTGCAGCACCCGGCGGGCGGTGGGCTCGGTCCCGGTCATCCCGCAACTGTGCCAGAGCGACGACCGGGGCGGACCCCACGGGCCGCCCCGGTGTGTCCGGCATCCCGGCATGACGATGGCCGGCCGCGCCCTCCCCGGCTACGACCGGCCACCGTGTCCGGCGGGATCAGTACGAGTAGTCGGAGCTGCCCGCGTCCGAGTCGGCCTCGCTGTCCGACGGCGGGGCGACCGGCTTCGGGGTGCCCTTCGGCAGGCAGGACAGGTTCTTCTTGCCGTCCGGCGCGACCACGAACCAGGTGCCGCCGACGCCCTGGCCCTTCCACTGACCGGGCTTCTTGTCGCCGATGTAGCGGTACAGCGGCCAGCCGGCGAGGGTGAGCTGCCGGGTGCCGTCCTGCCGGGTGACCGTGCCGACCTTGTCGTCGGAGACTCCACTCAGCTGCGGATCGCCGTCGGTCAGCGCCGGCGGCCACACCTCGGCGCACTTGTCCACGCAGTTCGACGACGGCGGGTCGGCGGTGTCCTTGTCGAACCGGTACAGGACCCAGCCGTCCTGGTCGGTCACCACCTTGCCCATCCGGGCCACGCTCTTGCCGACGAGCTTCTCGGTCAGGTCCACGTCGGCCGGCGGGGCGTCGGCGACGGGGGCCTCCGCGGAGGCCTCGGGTTCGGCCGACGCGGTGGGCTCGGCCGCGGCGACGGCGACCGGCTCCGCCGCGCTCTGGTTCGCTGGGTCATAACCCGCGGGAGCGCAGGCCGTCAGGGCGACCATCGCGCCCGCGACGACAATGACCGTCCGCTTCATCTGTGCCACGTGCCCTCCTCGTTTCTCGGCAGTTCGCCCATGAGTACGGAAGGGAGGGTGTCAAGGTTGAACCACTAACAGTGGTCAATTTCATAAGATTTCGTTGAACCGTTTCGGGGGCCGCTGCGTGGGCTCTTTCGGAGCTATCCGTCGGGAACGAGTTATCGGCGCCGGTCTTTGTCGATGACCGGCGCCGATGCTACGGAGAGCGCTACGTCAACTTCACCGTGACCAGTGGGCTCGCCACCCCGTTCGCGTCCACCGACTCCACCTGGAACTGCTTGATGTCGGCCAGCCGGGCGGAGGTCGAGGCGCTCAGTTCGAGCCCCTGCGATCGGGCGTTGGTGCCGTATCCCTCGTCCGGGACGGACCAGGTGGAAATCACCTCGGTGGTGGCGTTCTTGCGTACCACCACGAGCCGGCAGATGCGTGGGCCGGGCAGTTTCCGGAGACTGAAGTTGACTTTGGTGCCGAAGTCCTTGGTGGCCAGGAACATCGTGGTCTGCACGCCGGTGGTCGGGTCGGTGGCGTCGAACTGGTCGCCCTCCTCCTCGTTGCCGCCGACTCCCGGCCCGGTCGCCGGGGCCGTGGGCGCGCCGGTGGGCGGCTGGTCGATGGGCGCGTCGCGCGTCGGCTCGGCGACCACGTCGGTCGGGCCGGCGTCGCTGATCACGTTGCTGAAGCCGATCCCGGTCAGACCACCCAGCACCACCACCGCGGCCGCCGCGGCCAGCAGCTGCCGGAACCGGGTACGTCGCCGGTCGGCGCGGACCGCGACCAGCGTGCGGTCCAGCAGTCCCGGGTCGGTCGCCGTCTGCTCCAGCGCGGTCATCGTCTCGCCGTCGATGCCGGAGAGCAGCCCGACCACCGGCACCATCGTCTCCAGCTCGGCCGCGCACGCCCAGCAGGTGGCGAGGTGCTCCTCGAAGCGCTCGGTGTCCTGCTCGTCGAGCACGCCGAGCGCGTACGCGGCGACGTCCATGTGGTCCGGCCGGCTCATTCCGTCACCCCCCGTTCCTGCAGAGCCGTGCGCAGCGCGCGCAGTGCGTAGTAGACCCGCGACTTGGCGGTGCCGAGCGGGAGGCCCAGCTCCTCGGCCGCCTCGGGCACGGTCCGCCCCCGGAAGTACGTCGCGATCAGGATCTCGCGGTGCGACTGGCTCAGCGTACGTAGCGCGTCGGCCACCGTCATCGTGCGTAGTACCTGGTCGGTGCTGTCCGACTGGGCGAACGCGGTCAGGTCCCGGTCGTACGTCTCCGCCGGCCGGGCCTGCTCGCTACGGTGCTCGTCGATGGCGATCCGGCGGGCCACGGTGACCAGCCAGGGCCGCAGCGACCCCTGACCCTGGGTCCCCAGCCGGTGGGCGTTGCGCCAGGCCCGCAGCAGCGTCTCCTGGACGATGTCCTCCGCGCGCTGCCGGTCCCCCCCGGTGAGCCGCATGACGAACATCAGCAGTGGCCCGGCATGCTCGGCGTAGAGCTGCCGGACCAACTGGTCGGAGTGGCTCGCCTCGGTGGACGTCGCCTGGTGGCGTCCGGGCGCCGGTCGCGGCGTCACCGGACCATTCTGGCGAGGCGCCGGGCGGCCGTCGACCCCCCGTGAAGTTGGCCGCGACTGGGATCGCGCGGACATCCAGTCCGCCCGCACCACATCGCCGTGCCAACCGGCCGCCACCGCATGCATGCAGACCTCCGGGTTGTCCTGTGACCACAACGGCCCACCCAGGCGGGCCGCCCGGTGGTACGCACCGTCGGCGCGAGCGGATCAACAACGAGCGAAGAAATTTCGGCGGCCGGCGCGACGAAGGCGTGCCGCCCGCCGCCGGGCCGGCCGTGCCGTTCGTCCGGCGGCGTCAGTGGCCGGTGGAGAAGAGGCCCGGCGGCGGCGGGGCGGAGCCCGTGGCGTCCGCGTCCCGGACGATGCTCGCGCCGCCGGCGAACCGGTCCAGGTCCGCCCCCGCGACCACCCGCCCGGGGAACCAGTCACCGGCGGCCCGCCGGGTCAGCTCCGGCACCGGCGGCTCGACCCGCCCGGCCATGAGTACCAGGTTGCCGTACCGGCGTCCGCGCAGCACCGCGGCGTCGCCGACCATGGCGGCGCGGGGAAGCACCGAACGGACCGTGGCCACCTGCCCGCGGGCGTGCCGCAGCGGTGGGCCGTCGGCCAGGTTGGCCAGGTACCAGCCGGTGGGGTGGAGCACCCGGGCCACCTCGGCGGCGTACTCGACCGAGGTCAGGTGTGCCGGAGTGCGGGCACCGGCGAAGACGTCGGCGACCACCACGTCGTAGCTGGCGTCCCGGCTGCCGGTGAGCACGGCGCGCGCGTCGGCCACCCGTACCCGCAGCCGGGGGTCGGCCGGCCAGGGCAGCACCCGGCGGACCAGCTCCACCAGCGCGCCGTCCACCTCGGCCACCCGCTGGGTGGAGCCGGGTCGGGTGGCTGAGACGTACCGGGGCAGGGTGAGCGCGCCCCCGCCGAGGTGCAGCACCCGCAGCGGGGCGCCGGCCGGGGCGATCAGGTCGACCGCGGCGGCCAGCCGCCGGACGTACTCGAACTCCAGGTGGGTGGGGTCGGTCAGGTCGACGTGCGACTGCGGCGCGCCGTCCAGCAGCAGGGTCCACGAGCCCGGCCGGTCCCGGTCCGGCACCAGCTCGGCCCGCCCGGTCTCCACCTGCTCGGCCACCCGGTCGGCGGCCCGCTTCCGTCCCACCCGCCCAGTATCCCGGGCCGCCCGAGCTGCCCGCCCGCGCCTCCACCTGGCCGCACGTCGCACTCGGCGCAAGATCACACAACGTCAGGGATGTAGTGGTCTCCCTCGCTACGAGCGGCCACTACATCCAGGAAGTGGCGCGATCATGCGGGATGAGCCGCGCGGGCGGGCGGCGCGGGTGGTGGGGGTCAGCTGCGCAGGGTGCCGGCGCGGGCGGCGGCGGTGAGCGCCCGGTGCAGCAGCCGGGAATCGCCGAGCAGCGCCCGCAGTCGGCGCTCCAACCCGGCGATCGGGATCAGGTTCTGCGGGGCGCGCGGATCCTTGTAGGGCGTGGAGGCGAACCGGGGCAGCGTCACCAGGGACAGGTCGGCCAGCTCGACCGCCTCGGCGATGTCGAGCTCGGCGGAGCACTCCAGCCGGACGATGCCCGCCCACGGCGCGCCGGCCGCCACCGGCAGCCGCAGATACCAGGACCAGCCGCCCCAGGCGGTGCCGACCCGGAACACCGGGCAGCGCTGGCCGACGGCCAGGCCGGTCACCACCGCGGTCAGCCGGGCGTCCAGGTACTGGCTGTGCTGGGTCTTGATGTAGCCCAGGGTGCGCGGCAGCTGCCGGCGGCTACGCAGCGGACCGTCCACCACCAGCAGGTCCCCGTCGGTGCGGGCGGCGTCGGAGACCGCCACCTCCAACGCGGTCAGCGGCCCCTGCACCGCCGCCGGCAGCTTGGCCAGCTCGCCGGTGCCGCCCACCCGGTGCACCGGGTAGCGGATCGTCCCGGCGACCACCTCCTCGGCCGTCGGGCTGGCGGTGAAGAGGCCCCGGCCCACCCGGGTGCCGGCCAGCTGCGCCGCGCCCCGCTCGAGGTCGCAGCGGACCACTCCGGCGGCGTAGGAGGCGGCCAGGCCCGGAAAGGAACCGCCGTCAGCCTCGGCCGTCCAGATGCTGGCGTCGATCCGGCGGACCCCGTCGACCAGCAGCACCACGTCGGGCGCCCGCACCCCGGCCCGTACGTCGATCGCCCGCCACTGCGCCGCCGGCAGCTCGGCGTCCGTCTCCACCTGCGCGCTGCTCGGCGCGGCCGGACCGGTGGCGGACGCCTCGAACGAGGCACCGTAGGACGGGTCCCAGGCGTCGACGAAGAACCGCCCGCCTGGCGTGCTCACCGACCGGTCCGTTCGACGCGGGCCGAGCGGGCGTCCTTGCGGACCTCGAACCGGACCGGGATGCGTTCCGCCAGCGCCGGTACGTGGGTGACCACGCCCACCATCCGGTCACCCCGGGCGGCGAGGTTCTCCAGGGTGGCGGCGACCGTGTCCAGAGTGGCCGCGTCGAGCGTGCCGAAGCCCTCGTCCAGGACGATCGACTCCAGGCTCGCCGCCGTGGTGGACATCCCGGCGAGCTGCTCGGAGAGCGCCAGCGCCAGGGCCAGCGACGCCTGGAACGTCTCGCCGCCGGAGAGGGTGCGCACAGCCCGGCGCAACCCGGCGTCATGGTGGTCGACGACGAAGAACTCACCCTTGTCGTGCATCAGGTCGTACTGGCCGCCGGAGAGTTCCCGCAGGATCCGGGACGCCCCGTCGACGAGCAGATCCAACGCCTCGGCCAGCAGCCACCGCTCGAAGTTGTTGGCCCGCAGGTGGCTGGCGAGCGCCCGGGCCACCTGCGCCCGGCGCTCGTGTCCGGCCCGCTGTTCGCGCAGCTCGGCGGCCTGTTCGCGGCGCTCGACCAGCCGGCGCCGGTCGGCCTCGGCCCGCTCGAGCGCGACCGCGGCGGCACGCACCGGGTCGTCCGGGGCGGGCAGCCCGGCGTCGGCGAAGATGCCGCCGATCCGCTGCGCCACGGTCGTGGCCGCGCCGTCGGCCTCGGCGACCGCCGCCGCCAGCCCGTCCCGCTCCGACCGGCGGCGCTGCGCCTGCGCGTCGGCCCAGTCGGCCAGGGTGCGCCACGCGCCGGCGACGTCGTCCCGGTCGGCGGCCGGCGGCCCGAACCGGGCCAGCCCGTCCCGGACGGAGTCGAAGCGCCGCCACGCCGCCCGTAGCCGCTCCTCGGCGGCGTCCACCGCGCCGCGGGCCCGCCGCGCGGCGTCCCGACCGGCCCGGACCGCCGCGGCCGCCTCGTCCAGCGCCCGCCGGAGCCGGGCGTGCTCGGCCAGCTGGTCACGCAACGCCTCGGCGGTGGCCGCCCCGGCGAGCTGCCCGTCCAGCTCGGCGAGCCGGGCGTCCAACTGCTCCTGCCGGGTCCGGGCCTGCACCAGCACCCGCTCCAGTTCGCGGGCGGCGGTGTCGCGCTCCTGCAGCACCCGCTTGGCCGCCTCGCTGGCCACCCGGGCGGCCTTGCCGGCCTCGACCGCCCCGGCCACCGCCGAACCGGCCGGCACCGCCGGCACCCGGGGAACGACCTGCTCGCAGACCGGGCAGGGCCCGCCGTCGACCAGGTGCGCCCGCAGCGCCACCGCCTGATCGGTGGCCTTCGCCTCCTCGTGGGCCCGGAACGCCGCCGTCAGCTCCTCCTCAGCCCGCTCGGCCGCGGCCCGCGCCTCGGTCAGCGCCCGGACGGCCGCGTCGTGCTCGGTGGCGGCCGCGCCCATCGCCGCCCGTACCACCTCCGCCTCGCCGGCCAGTTTCTCCCGGTCGGCGTACCCGCGCAGCTGCAGCCGCAGGGCGCTCTCGTCACCGGCGGCGGCCAGCTCGCCGCGGAGCTTCTCCTCGCGCTCCTCGGCCAGCGACACCGCGTTCGCCGCCGCGTCGGCCTCGGCGCGCGCGTCGGTCACCGCCCGGGCCACCTCGGCGACCCCGGTCGGCGCCCGGACCGCGCCCAGCACGGTCAGCTCGGCGTCGAGGGCGGTCAGGGCCGCCGTCGCCTCCCGCGCCGCCGCCCGCGCCGCCTCCAGCTCGGGTACGGCGGCGGTCACCGCCGCGGCCAGCTCGCCCATCCGGTCGACCTGACCGGTGGCCCGCTCAAGCGCCTCGTCGTCGACGTCGGTGAGCCCGGCCAGCAGTTGGTCGACCCCCTCCAGCTTCGCCTCGGCCTGCGCCGCGCGGGCGGTGGCCTGCTTCTGCACCTCCTCGTAGACGCCGAGGCCGAGCAGGTTGACCAGGATCTGCTGCCGGGTGGCCGGCTTGGCGTGCAGGAAGTCGGCGAACTGGCCCTGCGGCAGCACCACGCAGCTGGTGAACTGCTCGTAGGGCAGCCCCACCGCCTCCAGCACCGCCTCGTCCATCTCGGCCGGGGTGCCCGCCACCACCTCGCCGAGGTCCTCCGGGCTCAACCCGGTCTCCAGCTTGGTGACGTCGAAGCCGGGCGGCATCAGCTGCAACCCGGCGTTCGCGGTCTTCACGTTGCCCCGGCTGTCCCGCCGGACCACCCGGGTGGCCACGTAGCGGGCCCCGCCGGACTCGAAGACCAGCCGCACCCGGGCCTCGGCCGTCGACGGCGCGAGCGCGTTGCCCAGACCCCGGGTGCCACCCCAGCGGGGCACCGTGCCGTAGAGGGCGAAGCAGATCGCGTCCAGCACCGTCGACTTGCCCGAGCCGGTCGGGCCGACCAGCGCGAAGAAGTCGGCGTCGGTGAAGTCGACGGTGGTCTCCTCGCGGAAGACGGTGAAGCCGGCCATGTCCAGCCGTATCGGTCGCATCAGCGGTCGACCTCCTCGAAGAGCTCGTCGAAGAGTTCCTGGACGCCGTCGTCGGCGTGGCCCCGGCTCTCCAGGTAGTCGGCGAAGAGCTCGCGCGGTGAGCGCCCGGAGCGTTGCGCGACGCGGGTGCCACTGCCCGGCGCGGGCACCAGCTCGGGATCGATCCGGATCTCCAGCGCCCGGGGCAGCAGCTCCTGCACCTCCTCGCGCAGGCCCGCCCGGGGCTGCTCTCGGACGAAGACCCGCAGCCAGGCGTCCGGCTGCTCCACCTCGGCGAGCTGGGCGAGTGTGCCGCGGACGGTGCGCAGGGTGGCCGCCGCGCTCACCGGCACCTCCCGCACCCGGGCGGCGGTGCTCGCGGTGACCTCGACGAGGGTCACCGAGGGAACGTTCTCCTGCTCGCCGAAGTCGACCGCGAGCGGGCTGCCGCTGTAGCGCACCGGGCAGGGGCCCTCGACCCGCTGCGCGCGGTGCAGGTGGCCCAGCGCGACGTAGTGCGCGGTGGCCGGAAAGACCGTCGCGGGCACCGCGTAGCCGAGCACGGTGTGCGCGTCCCGCTCGCCGCCGCCGGCCGCCGCACCGGTCACCGTCAGGTGCGCGGTGACCAGGTGCACCCGGTCCGGCTCGTGAAAGCCCTCGGTGAGCCGGCCGAGCACCCGGCCCAGGTGGTCGGCGTACGTCTGGTTCGCCTCGGCGGCGGTCAGCTCGTACATCTCCACCGCGCGGACGGCGTAGCGCTGGGAGAGGAACGGCAGCGCGGCCAACCGCCAGCGCTCGCCACCGGCGGTGCTGCCGTCGATCACGTGCTCGTCGGGGCTCTCCCGGACGCTGCCGCGCAGGGTGATCCCGGCGGCCTCGGCCCAGGGGCGCAGCGCGTCGAGCGCGGCTCCGTTGTCGTGGTTGCCGCCGATCGCGACCACGTCCGCGCCGGTGCGGCGCAACGCGGTCAGCGCCCGGGTCACCAGCCGGGTCGCCTCCGGCGTCGGCGCGGCGGTGTCGTAGAGGTCACCGGCGACGATGACCAGGTCGGGCCGTTCGGCACGGGCGATCTCGATCACGCCGGCCAGCACCGCCTTGTGCTCCTCGGCCCGGGACTGGCCCTTGAGGACCTTGCCGACGTGCCAGTCCGAGGTGTGCAGGATCTTCACCGTGCCCGCCCTTCGTTCGCGCTCACCGGTGCCCGCCCTCCGCTGATGCTCACCTAGAACGGGATGTCGTCGTCGCTGCCGCCGCCGGTGCCCACCACCGCGAACGGGTCCGCGGACTGGGTGATCGAGCGGAGGGTCTGCGACGGTGCCCGGCCCGCCTCGCTGACCCGGGTCGCCCAGGCCGGGAACGGGAACTCGAGGCAGAGCGGCACCGGGATGTCCGGTTGGTTGACGAACATGGTGCCCGGCTTGGCCAGCAGCGCCCGCTGGCGCTGGGCCGGCGGCAGGAAGCCGTACTCCGGTCGGGACGCCTCGGCCGGGTCGAGCCGGCCGACCACCCGGATCGCCGAGTTGGTCACGATGCGCCGCTCGACCTCGCTCGCCGTCTGCTGCGCGCCGACGAGGATCACGCCCAGCGAGCGGCCCCGCTCGGCGATGTCGAGCAGCACCTCCTTGATGGGGGAGGAGCCCTCGCGCGGGGCGTACTTGTTCAGCTCGTCGAGGACGACGAAGAGCAGCGGCTTGGCGGTGCCTGCCTTCTCCTTGCGCTCGAACTCGCTCTTCAGCGTCACGCCGACCACGAACCGCTGGGCGCGGTCGGGCAGGTTGTGCAGGTCGACCACGGTGACCTGGGCGCTCTCGGTGGTGTTGATGCTGTGCGGGCGGCGGGTGGCCAGATCGCCCCGGATCAGCCGGCCGAGGTCCTTCTTGCTGCCGATCAGCCGCCGGGCGAACGCGTTGACCGTGCCGAGCCCGACCGCGCTGCCGGCCCAGTCGGACCGGGTCTCGTCGTCGTTGAGCTGCTCGACGACGTGGTCGACCAGGTCGGCGTAGGTGCCGAGGCGGACCCCGTCGATGCTCACCCCGCCGTCGGCGGGCTGGGCGTAGCGGGCCAGGTGGGCGGCGACCGAGTGGACCACCATCGTGTACTGCTGGCGTTCGTCGTCGGCGTCGGCGAAGACGTAGGGCAGCAGCCGGTCGGCGCAGAACTCGCTGAGCGTCCAGTAGAAGCTGTCGACGCCGGTGAGCCGGCTGCTCACGTCGGGGGTGCCCGACGAGTCGCCGACCCGGGGCGGGGCGTAGACCCGGACGTCGGGGAACGCGCCGGCGTCGAGGCCGAGCTTGGCGTAGCCGGCGCGGGTGGCGTCGTCGAGCCGGGTGTTGGGGTGGTCGAGGAAGAGCAGGTCCTCGCCCTTGACGTTGAAGATGAGCGCCTTGGCGTTGACCGCGTCGCCGCCGAGCACGCCCGAGCGGAAGACCGAGTAGAGCAGGAAGGTGGCGAAGCTGGTCTTGGTGGCCACGCCGGAGATGCCGGAGATGGAGACGTGCGCGCCGCGGCTGCCGTCGAGGAAGTCGGCGTTGAGGTAGACCGGCACCCCGTCGCGACCCATCCCCATCGGGATCCGCCGCTCCATCCGGTCGAAGTGCAGCGCCCGGGCCCGGGCGTCGCCCTCGGCGCGGTGCACCACCGCACCCGGCGTCGGCGGTACGTAGAGCTCCGGGTCGACCCGGGTGGTGGTCACCTCGGCCGCCTCCTGCACCTGGGCGGGCAGGGTGCCGTCGGCGATGGCGAAGACGTCGGAGTCGAACTGGGCGCCCTCGTGCCGGGCCCGCACCTGGGTGACCACTCCGGCGATGGTCACCGGCTCCCGGTCGGGCAGCTCGCGCCGGGTGACCACCACGTCGTCGAGCTGGAGGTAGCTGCCGGGTGCCACGGCCGTCCAGAACTGCAGCGGGGTGGCGTCGGCGGTGCCGAGCACGCGGCCCACCACCTCGCCCGGACCGTCGAACCCGTCATCGGTCATCAGGCAACTCCGGTCGGCTGGTCATCGCGGTCGGGGCACACGTCCTGCATCCTGCCCGAGTAGTACGACAGGTTGCCACGCGACGCGGCGGACGCCACGCCGGTGCGCGGCCCCGCCGGTCGCAGCGTCACGAGGCCGGCACCGTGCGTGCCGATCCGGGTACGACCACCGCCGCCGTCAGTCTCGGGCGTAGCGCAGCATCAGCACCCCGTCGCCGGCGGCCAGGACGTGCCGCAGCGCGAGGCTGCGCGGCGGGGAGGTCTCGCCCGCGGTGATCCGGCCCGGGCCGGGGCCGGCGAGCAGCGGCGCGACGGTGAGGCACAGCTCGTCCACCAGGTCGGCGCCGGTGAGGGCGCCGAAGAGCTGCGGCCCGCCCTCGCAGAGCAGTTGGTCGAGGCCGCGCCGGCGCAGCTCGGCGAGGCCGGCGGCGAGGTCCACCCGGTCGGCGCCGCAGCGCACCAGGTCGGCCACCTCGGCGAGCCCGGCCGGGGGTACGGCGTCGGCGCGGGTGAGCACCACCGGCCGCACCGGCGCGTCGGCGAAGACGGGCTGGGTCGGGTCGAGGTCGAGCCCGCCGGAGACCACCACCAGCGTCGGATACTCGGGCAGGCCTTGCTCGCGACGCCAGGCCCGGCGCCGCTCGTCCAGCCGCAGCGCGCGGTAACCCTCGTGGCGCAGCGTCCCGGCGGCCACCACCAGCGCGTCGCAGAGCATCCGCAGCAGGCCGAAGACGCGCTTGTCCGGCTCGCCGGAGAGCCCCGCGGAGTAGCCGCCCAGGGCCACCGCGCCGTCGAGGCTGGACACGAAGTTCACCCGAAGGTGTGGCTGCTCGGCCCGGCCGTAGAGGGCGGTCAGCGCCGCGTCGTCGAGCGGCTCCGAGGTGGCCGCCGGCCAGATCCGGTCGATCGGGATTCCGACGCTCATTCGCTGGCCGGACCGGTGACCGGAGGGGTCGGTCGGGGGGTACGGTGCTGGCAGTCGCACCAGTTCCGACCCCGACAGTCGCCGTGCCGCTTCGCCCGGCACGCTCCGCAGATCATGCTCGCAGCTTAGCGAGGGGGGATGAGACAGCATGCCGCGTCAGATCTTCCAGCTGAGGATCTCCCTGGCCGGGGTCCGTCCGCCGGTGTGGCGTCGGGTGCTGGTGCCGGCCGGCTACACCCTCGACCGGCTGCACCGGGTGATCCAGCACGCGATGGGTTGGCGCGACTGCCACCTGCACTCGTTCGAGATCGACGGGCTCCAGTACGGCGAGCCCGACCCGGACGGCGAGCTGGCGCTGCACGACGAGCTCGACGTCCGGCTCGACGCGGTGCTCGGCAAGGGCAGCCGGTTCCAGTACACCTACGACTTCGGTGACTGGTGGGAGCACGACCTGGTGGTCGAGGACGCGGTGACCGCCGACCCGGACGAGCGCTATCCGACCTGTCTGGACGGTGAGCGGGCCGGCCCGCCGGAGGACGTCGGTGGCGCGCCCGGCTACCAGGGGCTGCTCGTCGCGCTGGCCGACCCGGAGCACCCGGAGCACTGGGCGATGCGCGACTGGGCGGGTGACCACTTCGACCCGGCCGCCTTCGACGCCGGGCGTGCCGGCACCCTGCTGCGCCGCTTCTGCTGATCCGCTGAGCACGGCCGCCCCGGTGGGCGGCCGGTCCCGCGTGCCCTCGGCCGCTCACCGCGCGCGGCGGGTGCCGGTAACAAATTGGGAACGCTCCCAAGCGTCTATTGACACTCCCGACACGCGCCCGCAATCTCATGGGAGCGCTCCCGATGCGTGGGCGTCAGCACTGCCCGGTGCGCAACTTCGGGGGCGGGCAGGTAGCCGCCACGAGGGTTCAGCGACCGGAGAGCCCGCATCGCCAGGCACCGGAACCACCACACGAATCACCCACCTGAGAGGGGTCAGGGATGAGCGTCATCAGGCGCCGGCTCCGCACTGCCGCGGTCGCCGCGATCGCCGTGGGCGTGGCCCTCGGCAGCACCGCGTGCAGCAAGAAGAACGACGACGAGGCAGGCGGTGAGAACGGGCAGGTCAAGCTCGTCCTCCAGACCTTCTCCAACTTCGGGTACGACAAGGCCATCAAGGACTTCGAGGCGGCCAACCCGAACATCAAGGTCGAGCACCAGAAGATGGGCGAGCTGCGGGACTTCCAGCCGAAGCTGGTGCAGTGGCTCGCGGCGGGCAGCGGCGCCGGTGACGTGGTCGGTCTGGAAGAGGGCGTGCTGCTCCAGTACGTGCAGAACCACGACAAGTTCAGCAACCTGCTCGACCTCGGCGCCAGCGAGGTGAAGTCCAACTTCCCGGAGTGGAAGTGGAACAACGCCATGACGCCGGACGGCAAGAAGCTGATCGGGCTCGGCACCGACGTCGGCGGCCTCGCCATGTGCTACCGCAAGGACCTGTTCCAGCAGGCGGGCCTGCCCACCGAGCGGGACGCGGTCTCCCAGAAGATCAGCACCTGGGACGACTACGTCGCGCTGGGCCGTCAGTTCAAGAACAGCGGCAAGGTCAAGGCGGCGTGGCTGGACAGCGCCACCAGCCTGATGCAGCCGTACGTCATGCAGAACTCCGAGACGTTCTTCTTCGACAAGGAGAACAAGTTCATCGGTGACACCAACCCGGTCGTCCGCAGGGCGTGGGACCTGGGTCTGCAGATGGCCGCCGACGGCCTGACCGCCAAGGCGCAGCGCTGGAGCGCCGACTGGGACGCCGCGTTCAAGAACAACGCCTTCGCCACGATCCCCTGCCCGGCCTGGATGACCGAGGGCATCATCGCCCAGCGTTCCGGCCCGACCAACGCCGGCAAGTGGGACATCGCCAAGATCCCGGGCGGCGGCGGCAACTGGGGCGGCTCCTACCTCGCCGTCCCGGCGCAGACCAAGCACCCGAAGGAGGCTTACCTGCTGGCCAAGTACCTGACCAGCAAGGAGGGCCACCTGGCGGCGTTCAACGAGGCCGGCGCGATGCCCTCCAGCATCCCGGGCATCGAGGACCCCGCCTTCAAGGACAAGACGAGCGAGTACTTCAGTGGCGCCCCGATCGGTCAGATCTTCGGTGACAGCGTCAAGAACATGAAGCCGGTCTTCCTCGGCGCCAAGCACCAGCAGGTCTGGGAGACCATCGTCGAGCCGCAGATGCAGGCGGCCGAGCGCGGCCAGACCAGCTCGGACGCCGCGTGGACCAAGGCGATGAACGAGGCCAAGAAGGCCGTCGCCTGATCCGCCGGTGACCCGCCGGCTCACGGACACGACGTGCCGTGAGCCGGCGGCGGCGCTCGGTCCCGGCAGGGTGTGGGCGCCGCCGAGGCCGCTCCCCTTTTTCCGGAAGGACCTGCCATGAGCTCCACTGTCGGCGAGGTGCCGCCACGGCGGACCGCCACGCCACCCCGCCAGCGACCAGAGCCCCGCCGCTCCTCGTACCGGCTCGGCCGCTGGGACCTCAAGTACTCGCCCTACCTCTACGTCGCACCGTTCTTCGTCCTGTTCGGGATCTTCGGCCTCTTTCCGCTGCTCTACACGGTCTACGTCTCGCTCTTCGACTACGAGCTGCTCAGTGGCACCCGCGAGTACGCGGGGCTGGAGAACTACCGCGAGTTGCTCGTGGACGCGCAGTTCTGGAACGCCGCGTATAACACCGTCGGCATCTTCCTGCTGAGCACGGTGCCGCAGCTCATCGTGGCGCTCCTGCTCGCCAACCTGATGAACCGTCAGATGCGCGGCCGCACGCTGCTGCGGATGGGCATCGTCGTCCCGAACATCACCTCGGTCGCGGCGGTCGGCATCATCTTCGCGCTGATCTTCGCCGACCGGTACGGCCTGGTGAACTGGCTGCTCGGCAGCGTCGGCGTCGACCCTGTCGCCTGGCGCGACAACCGCTACGCCTCCTGGCTGGCGATCGCCTTCATGGTCGACTGGCGCTGGACCGGCTACAACGCCCTGATCTACCTCGGCGCCATGCAGGCCATCCCGAAGGACCTCTACGAGTCGGCCTCGTTGGACGGCGCCTCGGCATGGCGGCAGTTCTGGCAGATCACCGTGCCGCTGATCCGCCCGACCATCGTCTTCACGGTCATCATCTCCACGATCGGTGGCTTCCAGATCTTCACCGAGCCGCTGATGTACGGCCACGGGATGGTTCGCGGCGGCGCGGAGCACGAGTTCCAGACGTTGGCCATGTACATCTACGAGCAGACCTTCACCGGCAACGCCGAGTACGGCTACGGCGCGGCGATGTCCTGGCTGCTCTTCCTGATGATCGTCATCTTCGCGCTGATCAACTTCGCGCTCGTCCGGCGCTCGGTGAAGGGGGAGAAGAAGTGACCACCACCCAGGCACTCCCTCGATCTGTCGCGCCGCCACCGGAGGACCCCAAGCGCCGTCGACGGCGCGGCACGCCGGGCGGCCGGCTCTGGCAGGCCAGCCCGCTGACCTACTTCGCGCTGATCATCGGTTGCGTACTGTCGATCTTTCCGATCGTCTGGTCGTTCATCATCGCCTCGCGGGACAACAGCGCCGTCTACGAGATGCCGCCCACGCCGGGCGGAATGCTCTTCGAGAACATCGAGCGGATGCTCGCCAACGAGGACGCCGCGTTCATCTACGGCCTGGTCAACTCGGCCGTGGTGTCGAGCATCGTCACCGTCTCGGTGATCTTCTTCTCCAGCCTGGCCGGCTTCGCGTTCGCCAAGCTCCGGTTCCGCGGCCGCAACGGTCTGCTCCTGGTGATCGTGCTGACCATGATGGTGCCGACCCAGCTCGGGATCATCCCGCTATACCTGATGATGGTCGAGCTGGAGTGGACCGGCACCCTGCAGGCCGTCATCGTGCCGTTCCTGGTCCAGGGCTTCGGCGTGTTCATGATGCGCCAGTACGCGATGTCCGCGATCAGCGACGAGCTGATCGAGGCGGCCCGCCTCGACGGCTGTTCGACCTGGCGGATCTACTGGAACGTGGTGCTGCCCGCGCTGCGTCCGGCCGCGGCGATCCTCGGACTGCTGACCTTCATGCAGACCTGGAACGAGTTCCTCTGGCCGTTCGTCGTGCTGACCCCGGACACCCCGACGGTGCAGTACTCCCTCAAGATCCTCTCGTCCGGTCTCTACCAGACCGACTACACCGCGCTCTTCGCCGGCACGGCCCTCGCGACCCTGCCGTTGCTGATCGTGTTCGTCCTGTTCGGCCGCCAGATCATCGGCGGGATCATGGAAGGTGCCGTCAAGTCGTGAGCAACCCCGCCAGCCCGCCCGCCGTCGGCGTTCTCGACCACGGGCCGGCGCTGAGGTTCCCGCCCGGCTTCCGGTGGGGCGCGGCGACCGCGGCGTACCAGATCGAGGGGGCGGCCGCCGAGGGCGGTCGCACGCCGTCCATCTGGGACACCTTCAGCCACACCGCCGGCCGGGTGGTCGGCGGGCACACCGGCGACGTGGCCTGCGACCACTACCACCGGCTCGGCGAGGACGTCGCGCTGATGGCCGAGCTGGGCCTCAACGCGTACCGGTTCTCGGTCTCCTGGTCCCGGGTGCAGCCCGGCGGCGCCGGCCCCGCCAACCCGGCCGGGCTCGACTTCTACCGCCGGCTCGTCGACGAGCTGCTGGGGCACGGGATCGAGCCGTGGCTGACCCTCTACCACTGGGACCTGCCCCAGCCGCTGGAGGAGGCCGGGGGATGGCCCGCCCGGGACACCGCCGCCCGGTTCGCCGACTACACCGCGCTGGTCGCGGAGGCGCTCGGCGACCGGGTGCGGCACTGGACCACCCTCAACGAGCCGTGGTGCTCGGCGTTCCTCGGCTACGGCTCCGGGGTGCACGCGCCGGGCCGCACCGACGGCGCCGAGGCGGTCCGGGCCGGGCACCACCTGATGCTCGGCCACGGCTTGGCCGTGCAGGCGCTGCGCGCGGCCCGGCCACAGGCCGAGGTCGGCGTGACGGTCAACCTCTACCCGGTCACGCCGGCGAGCGACGCGCCCGCCGACCGGGACGCGGCGCGGCGGATCGACGCGCTGGCGAACCAGTTCTTCCTCGACCCGCTGCTGCGCGGGGCGTACCCGGCGGACCTGCTGGCCGACCTGCGCGAGGTGACCGACTTCGGCCACGTGCGCGACGGTGACCTGGCCACCATCGCCAGCCCGCTCGACCTGGTCGGCATCAACTACTACAGCCGGCACGTGGTGGCCGCGCCGGCTTCGCCTGCCGAGCAGGGCGGGCCGGCCGAGCAGGGCGCGGCGGCTGCGCAGGGCGTGCTCGCGGCGTCCTGCTGGCCGGGGAGCGAGGACGTCCGGTTCGTCCACCGGGGCGTGCCGGTCACCGACATGAACTGGGAGATCGACGCCCCCGGCCTGGTGGAGACCCTGCGCCGGGTGCACGAGGAGTACACCGACCTGCCGCTCTACGTGACCGAGAACGGCTCGGCCTTCGTCGACGAGGTGGTGGACGGGCGGGTCGACGACATCGACCGTCTGGCGTACTTCGACGCCCATCTGCGTGCCGCGCACGCCGCGATCGGCGCCGGCGTGCCCCTGGCCGGCTACTTCGCCTGGTCATTGATGGATAATTTCGAGTGGGCCTGGGGATACACCAAGCGGTTCGGCATGATCTACGTCGACTACGACAGCCAGACCCGCATCCCCAAGTCCAGCGCCAGGTGGTACGCCGAGGTGATCCGACGCAACGGTCTGGCCGCACAATAGGCGAGGGCCAGCCACCAACGGGCGGCCCCGACGTCCGCCCCCACGCGGGTGGACGTCGGGACGACCCGACGTCGGAGGAGCAGACGATGACAACGCAGCGCACCCGGTCGCTCGGGCGCCCGACCCTCGACGCGGTCGCTGCCCGTGCCGGTGTGGGGCGCGGAACGGTCTCCCGCGTGGTCAACGGCTCCCCGCAGGTGAGCCCGGAGGCCCGGGCCGCGGTGCAGCAGGCCATCGCCGAGCTGGGGTACGTGCCGAACCGGGCGGCCCGGGCGCTGGTCACCCAGCGGACCGACTCCGTCGCGCTGGTCGTCTCGGAGTCCGGCGAACGGATCTTCACCGAGCCGTTCTTCGCGGCGATCGTGCGCGGCATCAGCTCCGCCCTGCTGGAGACGCCGATGCAGCTCTGGCTGGCGATGGCCCAGTCGCCGGTGGAGCGGGAGCGGGTCGAGCACCACCTGACCAACCAGCACGTCGACGGCGTACTTCTGCTCTCCCTGCACGACTCCGACCCGCTGCCCACCCTGCTCGAGGAGCGGGGCCTGCCCGCGGTGCTCGGCGGCCGGCCGGCGCGGATGCTGCAACCCGAGGCGCAGCCGGCCTGGTTCGTCGACGTCGACAACGTCGGCGGCGCCCGGCACGCGGTCGAATACCTGGCCGGCCGCGGCCGGCGGCGGATCGCCACCATCGCCGGCCCGCAGGACATGGGCGCCGGCCTGGCCCGCCTGACCGGCTACACCGAGGCCGTCCGGGCCGCCGTGGGCACCGTCAACCCGGACCTCATCACGTACGGCGACTTCAGCGAGGAGAGCGGCGCGGCCTGCATGAGCCGGCTGCTGGAGATCTGTCCGGAGCTGGACGCCGTTTTCGTCGCCTCCGACCTGATGGCCTTCGGCGCGCTGCGTACCCTGCGCGAGGCCGGTCGACGGGTGCCGGAGGACGTCGCGGTGGTCGGCTTCGACGACGCGCCGATCGCCCGGCAGGCCGACCCGCCGCTGACCACGGTCTTCCAGCCGGTGGAGGAGATGGGTCGGCAGATGGCCCGGCTGCTGGTCGCCCGGATCCGCGGCGACGAACTTCCCGCCCCCCACATCCTGCTCGACACCCAACTGATCGAACGCGCCTCCGCCTAACCCCCGCCCCCGCGGTCTGCCCCCGGCCCCGGCCGTTGATCATGAGGTTGCCGGCGAGGAATCGGGCATACCGCGCCGCAAACCTCATGATCGCCGGGTGCCTGGCCCAGGATCGCGCTCGATCCTGGATGTAGTGGGGTGCTGCGCGGGTCGAGGCCATTACAACCGGGATGCAGCACGATCTTCCGGGACGGGGCGGTGTGGACGTTCGGGGTCAGGCGGGGGTGGGGGACCAGCGGCGGAGTTCGCGGCGGGCCAGGGAGGCGCGGTGGACCTCGTCGGGACCGTCGGCCAGGCGGAGGGTGCGGGTCTGCGCCCAGAGGGCGGCGAGCGGAGTGTCCTGACTGACCCCGGCGCCGCCGTACCCCTGGATGGCCTTGTCGATCACCCACTCGGCCATCGCCGGCGTGGCGATCTTGATGGCCTGGATCTCGGTGTGCGCGCCCTTGTTGCCGACGGTGTCCATCAACCAGGCGGTCTTGAGCACCAGCAGCCGGGCCTGCTCGATGCGCACCCGGGACTCGGCGATCCACTCGCGGACCACACCCTGCTCGGCGAGGGGCCGACCGAACGCGATGCGCTCGGTGGCTCGCCGGCAGAGCAGCTCCAGCGCCCGCTCGGCCATCCCGATCAGGCGCATGCAGTGGTGGATCCGGCCCGGGCCGAGCCGGGCCTGGGCGATGGCGAAGCCGCCACCCTCGGCGCCGACCAGGTTCTCCACCGGCACCCGTACGTCGGTGAAGTCGATCTCGGCGTGCCCGCCGTGCGACGCGTCGGAGTAGCCGAAGACCGTCATGCCCCGCCGCACCGTGACGCCCGGGGTGTCCCGGGGGACCAGCACCATGCTCTGCTGGCGGTGCCGCTCGGCGTCCGGGTCGGTCTTGCCCATCACGATGAAGATCTCGCAGCGCGGGTCCATCGCCCCGGACGACCACCACTTCCGCCCGTTGATCACGTAGTGGTCACCGTCGCGGGTGATCCGGGTGGCGATGTTGGTGGCGTCCGAGGAGGCGACGTCCGGCTCGGTCATGCAGAACGCCGAGCGGATCTCCCCCTCCAGCAGGGGCAGCAGCCAGCGCTCCCGCTGCTGCGCGGAGCCGAACTCGGCGAGCAGCTCCATGTTGCCGGTGTCTGGCGCCGCGCAGTTGAGCGCCTCGGGCGCCAGGTGCGGGCTGCGCCCGGTCAGCTCGGCGAGCGGGGCGTACTGGAGGTTGGTCAGCCCGGCACCGAAGCGCCGGTCGGGGAGGAAGAGGTTCCACAGCCCGCGCTTGCGCGCCTCGACCTTCAGCTCGGCGAGCACCGGCGACCGTGCCCACGGGTCACCGGCCGCGGCGACCTGCTCGGCATGCACCGGCTCGGCCGGGTAGACGTGCTCGGTGAGGAAGGCGGCCAGCTCGGCCCGCAGCTCCTCGGTGCGGCTGTCGTACGCGAAGTCCATCAGCGCTCCCCGGCGGCGGTCAGCCCGTACGCGACCAGCGGTGCCACCATCTCGCCGATCCGGTCGAATCCCTCGCCGAGCGTCTGCCCGAGCGTGTGTCGATAGTGGATCCCCTCGCAGATCACCGCGAGCTTGAAGCAACCGAGCGCGATGTGCCAGTGCAGCGGGCCGACGTCGACGTCGCTGCGCCCGGCGTAGCGCTCGATCAGCTCGGCGCCGGTGGGGAAGCCGGCTCGCGGGCCGAGCCCGTCGGCGACCGGGTTGCCGGCGGCCGACTCGCTGCCGCCGAGCACGTCCCAGTAGGTCAGCAGCAGGCCCAGGTCGGCCAACGGGTCGCCGAGAGTGGCCATCTCCCAGTCGAGCACCGCGCGGACCGCCACCGGGTCGACGGTGGCGAGGAGGTTGTCGAGCCGGTAGTCGCCGTGCACGATCCGGCCCGCGTTGGCGCCCTCGGGCACGGTCGCCGCCAGCCGGTCACGCAGCTCGTCTATGCCGGGCAGCGGCCGACTGCGGGAGCGGTCCAGCTGCCCCGCCCACCGGCGCACCTGGCGCGCCAGGTAGCCCTCCGGGCGGCCGAAGTCGCCGAGCCCGACCGACGCCGGCTCCACCCGGTGTAGCGCGGCGAGGGTGTCCATCATCGACATCGCCAGCTCCCGACGCCGCTCGTCGCCGAGCGGGTCGGTCTGTGCCCGGGTGCGCAGGACCTCGCCGGCCACCCGCTCCATCAGGTAGAACGGCGCGCCGATCACCTCCGGGTCGGCGCAGAGCAGCAGCGCCCCGGGCACCGGCACCTCGGTCGGCGCCAGCGCGGAGATCACCCGGAACTCCCGGCCCATGTCGTGGGCGGTGGCCAGCACGTGCCCGAGCGGCGGGCGGCGCAGCACCACCTCCCGCTCGCCGACGCGCAGCAGGTAGGTGAGATTGGACTTGCCGCCGGCGATCAACTGGGCCCGCAGCGGCCCGCCGGCCAGGTCGGGCCGGTGGGCGGCGAGGTAGCGGGCGAGCCGGTCGAGATCCAGCCCGGCCGGCGTCGCGGCCTCGCTGCTGTCGCCCGGATCGGCGGCGGCCGATCGGGAGGGGTCGGCACCGGTGGGGGTGGCGGGGGTGGCCCCCGGCCGGAGCGCGTCGACGGCCGGATCGCTCATCCGAATAGTTGATGGCAGCTCCGCCATGTTGTCAAGGTCGGATTTTGCTCCCGGGACATGCCGCGGCAACAGGGACGAAATGGGCAACGGCCAGGCTGGTGCCCAGCCTGCCGGCCACCACCGCCGGCCCGCCGAGCGGAGGGACAACCATGCTGCTGCGTCTTCGGGTCACCCTGCCGGACCGTCCCGGCACGCTCGGTCAGGTGGCCCGCACCCTGGGCGTCTCCGGTGCGGACATCGTCCAGGTGGTGGTGCTGGAACGGCTCGGCGGGCGGGCGGTCGACGATTTCACCGTGGTCTGGCCCGGCGCCGCCCGGGTGGAGCGGATGCTGGCCGGTCTCGCGGCGATACCCGGCGTCCGGGTGGACGGGGTGTGGCGGGCGATCGGCGCGCCCACCACCACCGGCCAGGACGCCGAGCTGCTGGCCCAGGTCGCGGCGAACCCGGCCGACGGGCTGGCCACCCTGGTCGACGCGGTACCCGGGCTGCTCGCCGCCGACTGGGCGGTCGCCGCGGTGGTCCCGGTGGACTGGGCGTCCCGGGCCGGTGGCGGAGAGGCGACCGTCGGGCACGCCAGCTGGCGGGCCCCCGTACCGCCGCCGCTGCCGGAGGTGACGCCGCTGCGCGCCCGGTCGATGACCGCGCCCGACGGCACCCACTACGCGGTCGCGCCGTTCGGGCGGGCCGGCCTGGTCCTGGTGGTGGCCCGCGAGCACACCGACCCGCTCACCGCCGCCGCGTTCCACTCCACCGAGGTCGACCGGCTGGCCCAGCTGGTGCGGGCCAGCGCCGTCATCCTCGGCGACCGGCTCGACCTGGTCGGTGCGCCGTCGGTGGCCGCCGGCTCCTGAGCCGGCCCGCGCCCGTGGCGTGAGCTGTGCCACGGGTCGCCAGCCGTCACCCCGGAGCAATCGGCCGGCAACAGCCGGCGGCCATGGTGGTACCGGGGAAGGGAGCCAACCATGACGTTGTGGCGGATCCGAGCGACCGTGGACGACCGACCGGGCTATCTGTCGGTGCTCACGGCGAGCCTGGCCCTGCGCGGGGTCAACATCCTCGCCGTGCAGGTGCACACCACCGAGCGGGGCGCGGTGGACGACTTCCTCGTCGACGCGCCGGACGCGCTCGGCGAGGCCGAGCTGGTGGCCGCGGTCGAGCGTGGCCGGGGGCGGGACTGCTGGGTGGCGCGCAGCGAGGCGCGCGGGCTGGCCGACCAGCCCACCCGGGTGCTCGGCCTGGCCAACCGGCTGGTCCGCGACCCGGACGCGACCGGCGAGGTGCTGCGCGCGCTGCTCGGCGCGGACACGGTCACCTGGCGGCCGGACGAGGCGGCCCCCACAGCCGGGATCACCGACACCACGATGCGGCTGCCCGACCCGGGCGGCGGCACGTTCACCCTCCGCCGGGCGGCACCGGAGTTCACCCCCGCCGAGTACGCCCGCGCCCAGGCGCTGGTCGAGCTGGCGGCGAGCGTGGTGCGCCGGGCCGCCGAGCAGGTCACCGTGGTCCTGCCCGACGGCGCCGAACTGGCCGTACGGCCGGCGGTAGCCGACGACCTGCCGGGCGTGCTCGACCTGCACGACGGCTGCTCGGCGCGCAGCCGGCAGCGCCGTTACCTGGGCGGCGCCACGGTGCCCGCGCCGGCCCGGCTGCGCCGGCTGCTGGAGCCGGCCCGCGGGCTGACCCTGCTCGCCACGACCACCGGCTCCGACCGGGCGGCGGAGTCGGTGGTCGCCATGGGCAACCTGCTCGGCGAGGGGGACGAGGCCGAGGCGGCGCTGCTGGTGCGCGACGACTGGCAGCGCCGCGGGCTCGGCTCGGCGCTGCTGCGCCGGCTGGTCCGGCACGCCGACCAGTCCGGGTACGCCGCGCTGGTGCTGCACGCGCAGGCGGAGAACGGGCCGATGCTGCGGACCGTACGCCGGCTGGACCGGCCGACCGCGACCGACCGGGACGGCTCGGTGGTCACCCTCACCGTTGCGCTGGCCGCGCCGGCCCCCGCCCGCCGTTGACCCCGCTCGGCCCGGGGCGCGCGCCCCGGGCCGCCTCGTGGGGTGTCAGGTGGTGGGGTAGCTGCTGTAGTCGGGGAAGTTGCCGTAGAGGCGTCCGGCCCCGCCCTGGGTGACCGCGTGCACCAGCAGGTCGCCGCCGACGAACGCGCCCTTCCAGGAGGCGCCCCGGCCGCCGAAGGGCTCGTCCCGGTCACCCCGGGAGCGGGGCTTGTTGATCCCCACCTTGAACGCCTGGAGGTCCACCGCCAGCTTCGCCGCCTCGTCGGTGTCGTCGCAGGCGAGGCTGGCCACCAGCGCGCCGTTGGAGGCGTTCATCGCCGCCAGCAGCTCGTCGGTGGTGTCCACCACGACGATCGTGTCGACCGGGCCGAACGGCTCGGCGTGCATCAGCCGGGACCGCCCGGGCGGGGCGAGCAGCACCGACGGCGCCACGTACGCCGAGGTGTCCTGCCCGTCCAGGAACGGTGCGCCGGCGAGCTTGCCCCGGTGCAGCGGCACCGCGCCACCGCGGACCGCCTCGTCCACCTTGCGGCGCAGCTCGTCGCCCTTGGCGGCGCTGATCAGCGGCCCGAAGTCCAGCTCGGGCAGCGGGTCGCCGGCCGACCAGTCGTCGCCGACCGCGAGGGGATGTCCGAACCGCACCGAGCGCACGACCGGCAGGTACATGTCGAGGAACTCGTCGACCAGATCGCGCTGGACCACGAACCGGGGGTACGCGGTGCAGCGCTGCTTGCCGTACTCGAAGCCCTTCTTCAGGTGCCCGGCGAGCAGGTCCCACTGGGAGAAGTTCCAGATCCCCCAGGCGTTGAGCCCTTCCTGCTCGATGAAGTGCCGCTTGTCGGAGTCGAGCAGCGCGGCGGCCACCTTGCCGCCGTTGGACCGGCCGCCGACGAAGGCCACCGCGCCGATCTCCGGTGCCCGGACCAGCACCTCGGAGAGCTCCTCGCCGCCGCCGGAGACCAGCGTCGCGGGCAGCCCGGCCCGGCGCATCAGCGCGTGCGCGACGGTCAGGCAGACGGCGCCGCCCTGCGACGGGGTCTTGGCGATGACCGCGTTGCCGGCCAGCAGCTGCACCAGCTCCGCGTGCACCAGGACGCTCATCGGGTAGTTCCACGAGGCGATGTTGCTGACCGGGCCGGGCAGCGGCTCCCGTCCGTCGGCGAGCATCCGGTCGATCTCGCCGACATACCAGCGGACGCCGTCCAGCGCCCGGTCCACGTCCGCGCAGGCGAGCCGCCACGGCTTGCCGATCTCCCAGACCAGCAGCAGGGCGAGCAGGTCACGGTGGGCGGTGAGCGCGTCCAGGGCGTCGGTGACGCGGGCCTTGCGCTCGGCGAGTGGGGTTTCGGCCCAGTCGCGGTGCGCGGCGGCCGCGTGCGCGACCGCGGCGCGGGCGGTGTCCGCGTCGAGCCGGGCCAGGTTGATCAGGACGGTGTTGTCCACCGGGGTACGGGCCGGCGTCGGTACGCCGACCGCCCGCCACTCGCCCTCGATGAGATTGTGCAGGGTGCTGACGCCGTCGACGGGGGCGCCGAACGCCTCCGGGGTGGCGGCCACCGCGCGGGCGAGGGTGTCGGACCAGGCGGTGCCTTCGGCGAGTCGTAGGGCCATCGCGTTCTCCTCAGGGTTGACCGGGGAGCGGCGGCGTCGATGGCACCGCTGGTGTCGGGTACTGTCCCGCGTTGCGTGACGGCCCAGCAACCGTACGTTCGTACGGCGGGACGCCTCGCGCTGCCGCCTGTGCGGCTCCCGGCCCAGCTCGGTCCGTGCTGACCTGGGCGGAACGCGGTGAACCTATTTATACCCGTCGATTATGTGAGCTTCCCCCGGGCATCGTCGGCTAGTTACCCGTCAGTACGGATCCCCGGTCGCGGCGGATCAACCCGGTCCGGAAACGGCAACCGGCCGCCGGACTGATGTCCGACGGCCGGGGCCAGGTTGGCGTCCGCTCAACTGGTGAAGGTGATCCGGTCGCGCCGACGGCGCAGCCAGGTCAGCGCGAAGCCGCCGCCGATCAGGGCGAGACCGCTCAGCGCGATGCTGGTCGCCGCCACTCCGGTGATCGGCAGGCTGCCGCCGCCACCCCCGCCGTTGCCGTCACCACCGTCGCCGCCACCGCCGCCTCCGGGCGTGGTGGGCGGCGGCGTTCCGGGCGTGGTCGGGGGTGGGGTGTCCGGCGTCTCGCACGGCTGGAGCCAGAACACCTTGTGCTTCGCGTCGGACGACCTGCCGTCCACCAGGTCCACGTCGAGCTTGAGGTGGTAACCCTGCTTGGGGTGGGCGGTGAGGCCGCCGAGCGCCAGGTCGGTGGCGGAGAGACGGATCACCTCGTCGTGGTCGTTCTCCGCGCCGCCGGCGGCGTCCGTGCTGATGACACGGTTGCGGACCGACCAGACCACGATGTCCTTCCCGGACGGCGGCTGGGCGGTCAGCGTGATGTCGGCAGCCTGGTTGGCGTCGAAGTTGAAGAACTCCAGTTCGAAGTCACACGTCACGTGCGGCTGGTTGTCGACCTTGTCGCTGAACGGAGCGCCGTCGATCTTCACCGTGCCGTTGTCGCCCGGGGGATTGTGGCCGCCCGGCGCCTGGGACAGGGCCGCGGCGTTGGCCCACCCCGGAGCGGCGACGGCGAGGCAGGCAGTAGCGGCGGCCGCGGTGAGGGCAGCGCGCGCCACATGCCGACGTTGAGGCATGAGGAATCCTCCGAGATCGGTAGAGGGGACGGCACATGATCCCATGAGCGGGATCGACAGGCGACATCGGACGATCGGTCTGAGCTGGGACAACGCGCAGCCTCGACGGCAAAATAAGGCCGAACTTTCCGCCGATCCTGGGTGTGTCGGTGTAACGCGTACGAGCCGTCAGACGCTGCCGTTTCCGGCCGACGAGTCGAGATCTTGGACAGTTGCCGTTCGCCGCGAACGGCAACTGTCCAAGATTCAGGGATTCAGTCGACGAGTTCGTCGGCGAGCAGGTCCATCAGCAGGCCGTCCTGCCAACGTCCGTCCGCACCGCGCTCATAGCGGCGCAGCACCCCGACCGGGCGGAAGCCGACCTTGGCGTAGCTGCGGATCGCCGGGGTGTTCGCCGCCGCCGGGTCGATGGTGAACCGGTGGTGGCCGTACGCCTCGATCAAATGCCGGACCAGGGTGCGGATCGCGTCCGGGCCGAGGCCGCGGCCCTGCGCCGCCGGGTCGAGGAAGACGTCCAGGCTGGCATGCCGGTAGTCCGGGTCCTCCTCGGCGTACCACTGGATGGCGCCGACCACCTGGCCGTCGTACCCGATGGTGTAGACCGTCAGCGACTCGTCGGTGAGGTCGGCGCGCACCGCGGCGGCCAGGTCGTCGTCGCCGCGCCACCAGCGGCGGACCGTCGGGGCGGCCCGGATCGCCGCGAGGGCCGGCACGTCGGCCGCGGTGGCCGGCCGCAGTGTCACCGCGCGGCCCCGCAGCTCCGGCATCCGGCTCAGCCCCGGATCTCGCCGTGCTCGACGCAGACCGCCGACCAGCCGACCGGCAGCACCTGCACCTTCATCCGGCGACGGCAGTGCGCGCAGAACCGCGGCGGCTCCAGCGCCCGGGCCCGTGCGCACGCGCCGTGCGCGCCGACCCCGGCGGTTTCACCGCAGCGGTCGCACCAGGTCGGCGCCGTGCCGTTCGTCACCGCCAACCCCGCAGCGTCCGTCACCGTCGAACTCCTCACAGCGTCGCGGAGAGCGCCTTGACCGGCATCTTCAACTCGTCCAGCATGGCCAGGTCCTCGGTGGCCGGCCGGCCGAGCGTGGTGAGGTAGTTGCCGACGATCACCGCGTTGATGCCGCCGAGCAGGCCGTCGCGGGTGCCCAGGTCGCCGAGGGTGATCTCCCGGCCGCCGGCGTACCGGAGGATGGTGCGCGGCATGGCCAGCCGGAACGCGGCGATGGCCCGCAGCGCGTCCTTGCCCTCCACCACCGGCTGGTCACCGAGCGGGGTGCCGGGGCGCGGGTTGAGGAAGTTCAGCGGCACCTCGTGCGGGTCCAGCTCGGCGAGCTGCGCGGCGAACTCGGCCCGCTGCTCGACGGTCTCGCCCAGGCCCAGGATGCCGCCGCAGCAGACCTCCATGCCGGAGTCGCGGACCATGCGCAGCGTCTCCCACCGCTCCTCCCAGCTGTGCGTGGTGACCACGTTCGGGAAGAAGGAGCGGCAGGTCTCCAGGTTGTGGTTGTAGCGGTGCACGCCCATGTCGACCAGCTCGTCGACCTGCTCCTTGCTGAGCATGCCGAGCGAGGCGGCGACCTGGATGTCGACCTCGGCCTTGATCGCGGCCACGCCCTCGCGCATCTGCTTCATCAGCCGGGCGTCCGGGCCGCGCACGGCGGCGACGATGCAGAACTCGGTCGCCCCGGTCGCCGCGGTCTGCTTCGCCGCCTCGACCAGCGAGGGGATGTCCAGCCAGACCGAGCGCACCGGCGAGGTGAAGAGCCCGGACTGCGAGCAGAAGTGGCAGTCCTCCGGGCAGCCGCCGGTCTTCAGCGACACGATTCCCTCGACCTCGACCTCCGGGCCGCACCAGCGCATCCGCACCTCGTGGGCGAGCTGGAGGGCGGCGGGCAGGTGCTCGTCGGGCAGGTTCAGCACGGCGAGGACGCCGGCCTCATCGAGGCCGACGCCGTCACCCAGGACCTGGGTGCGGGCCTGGTCGAGGATCTCTGGCATGGCTCGTACCCTACAAGGCCGGCTGGGCGGCGGACACGAGCGCGCCCGCCGGTGGCCCGGCCGTCGAGGCAGCGAGCCGGTCCGCGCCCGCTGGGGTCGGTCGGGTCGGCGGCGCCGTAACCGGGCGGTGGGCAGGCTGAAGTTTGGTTGAGGTCAACCACACGTACCGAGTGGATGCGCCGGCCCGCTGGTGGCGGGTGGTAATTTCGCCCGGCGGGACGGTCGGCTCGACCGGCGCGGGCGTTGGGGAGGGTGACGGTGGCGGACTGGCTGGCGGCGCTCGACCGCCGCGCCGAGCTGCGGGCGAAGGCCGGGCTGACCCGGCGGCTGCACCCGCGTCCGGCCGGGGAGGCGGTCACCGATCTCGCCGGCAACGACTACCTCGGTCTGGCCACCCATCCAGAGGTCGTCGCCGCGGCCGCGCGGGCGCTCTCGGCGTACGGGCTGGGTGCGACCGGTTCACGGCTGGTGCGCGGATCCACCGACGCCCACCACGCGCTGGAGGACGCGCTCGCCGACTGGCTCGGCGCCGACCGGGCGCTGGTCTTCTCCTCCGGCTACCTGGCCAACCTCGGCGCGCTGCGCGCCCTGGTGCAGCCTCGTACGCTGCTCGTCTCCGACGCGCACAACCACGCCTCGCTGATCGACGGCTGCCGGATCTCCGGCGCCGAGACGGTGGTCACCCCGCACGCCGACGTGACCGCGGTGGCCGCCGCCCTCGCGGTGGCACCGGGCCGGCCGGCCGTGGTGGTCACCGAGTCGGTCTTCTCCGTCGACGGCGATCTCGCCCCGCTGGCCCGGCTGCACGCGGTCGCCCGCCGCTACGGTGCCCTGCTGCTCGTCGACGACGCCCACGCGCTCGGTGTCACCGGCCCGGCCGGCGCGGGCGCGGTGGCCGCGGCCGGGCTCGCCGGCCAGCCGGACGTGGTGGTGACCGCCACCCTGTCCAAGGCGCTCGGCGGCGCGGGCGGCGTGGTCGCCGGTCCGGCCGAGTACGTCCGGCACCTGGTCGAGACCGGGCGGACGTTCATCTTCGACACCGCGCTGCCGCCCGCGGTCGCCGCCGGCGTGCACGCCGCGGTCGCCCTGGCCCGCGCGGGCGACCCGCTCCGCGCCGAACTGGCCGAGCGGGCCGCGCTCGCGGTACGGCGGCTGCGCGACGGTGGTCTGACCGTCTCCACGCCCGACGCCGGGGTGGTCTCGGTGACCGCTCCCGGCCCGGAGGCGGCGACGGCGTGGGCCGCACACTGCCGGGACCGGGGCGTGGCGGTCGGTTGCTTCCGGCCGCCATCCACCCCGGACACCCGCTCGCGCCTGCGGCTGACCATCAACGCCGGGGTGCCCCGGGCCGACTTCGACCGGGCCCTGGACGTGATTCTGGAGTGTGCGCCATGAGCGCGGGTGTGCCGTGGCGGGGGACGGTCGTGGTGACCGGCACCGACACCGAGGTGGGCAAGACGGTGGTGACCGCGGCGATCACCGCGGCCGCGCAGGCCGCCGGGCTGCGGGTGGCCGTGGTAAAACCCGGCCAGACCGGTACGGCGACGGGTGAGCCCGGCGATGTGGACTCGGTGCAGCGGCTGGCCGCCCCGCTCACCGGCCGCACCCTGGCCAGCTACCCGGATCCGCTCGCCCCGCTCACCGCGGCCCGGGTGGCCGAGCTGGAGCCGCTGGAGCTGTACACCGCGGTCGACGCCGTCCGTGAGGAGGCGGAGAAGCACGATCTGGTGCTGGTGGAGGGGGCCGGCGGTCTGCTCGTACCGATGGGTCTGCGTCCCTCCGGCGAGCCGTGGACGGTGGCCGACCTGGCCGTCTCGCTCGGTGCGCCGGCGGTGGTGGTGGCCCGGGCCGGGCTGGGCACGCTCAACCACACCGCGCTGACCATGGAGGCGCTGGACCGCCGCGCGGTGCCCGCCGGGGTGGTCATCGGCGCCTGGCCGAACGCGCCGGAGCTGGTGCACTGGACCAACCTCAGCGACCTGCTGCCGAACCTGCTCGGCGCCCTGCCGGCCGGCGCCGGCGCGATGGATCCGGGGGTGTTCCGGCGCTCCGCCCCGGGTTGGCTCACCCCGGCGCTGCACGGCGTGCTGGACGACTGGCGCGCCTGGGCCGAGGAGATCGGCTGAACACCTGACTTTCGTCGGTGTCCGCCCCGCCCGGCCGTGGGTAGCCTGGCCGCCGTGAACTGCTGGCGGTGGGTGCGCGAGGCCCGACGCGCGACGGCCGACCGGCCGCGCGTGGCGCGGGACGTGCTGCTCTGGGCGGTGCTCGCCGCCCCCGTCGGATACGCCCGGATCACCCCGCCCCACTCGTGGCGAGCGCTGTGGCTGCTGGTCGGCGGGCTGCTGTTGCTCACCGTGGCGGTGGCGGTGAGCCGGAGGCGTCCGCTGGCCGCCCTCGTGCTGGTGGTGCTCGGCTCACTGGTGGACGGCAACTTCGTGTTCGCCATCCCGGTCTTCAGCTACCTGACCGGGCGGCGCAGCGCCGGCGCCGGCCCGGCCGCGGTGGTCTTCGCCCTGATCGCGGCCGGCGGCACGGCGCTCAACCTCGGCCTGCTCGGCTCCGGCCCGGCGACCTGGTTCCTGCTCGCCTCGGTGCTGCTCTTCGCCGGGGTGTTCCCGTGGCTGGTCGGCCGCTACCGGCGGCAGCAGCACGAGCTGGCCGAGGCGGGTCGCCGGCACGCCGACGCGCTGGTCCGCGAGCAGCGCGGCACCGCCGAGCGGATCCGGCTGCGGGAGCGGGCCCGGATCGCGCAGGAGATGCACGACTCGCTGGGCCACGAACTGAGCCTGATCGCGCTGCGGGCCGCCGCCCTGGAGGTCGCCGCCGACCTCGACCCGCGGCACCGGGGCGCGGCGGGGGAGTTGCGGGCCAGCGTCGCCACCGCCACCGAGCGGCTGCACGAGATCATCGGTCTGCTCCGCGAGGAGGGCGGCGCCAGCTCCACCCGGCCGTACGACGAGACGGTCGCCGACCTGGTCGACGGCGCCCGCGAGGCGGGCATGGTGGTACGCCTCGACGACGCCCTCGACGCGCCGCAGCTGCCGGCGCTGACCGGGCACGCCGCGCACCGGGTGGTACGTGAGGCGCTGACCAACGCGGCCCGGTACGCCCCGGGCGCGCCGGTCGGGGTGCGCCTCTTCCGCGCCGGTGACCGGGTCGAGGTCGCGGTCGTCAACGCCCCGCCGCCGGCCGGGCCGCCGCCCGTCGGGCCGTCGCACGGCAGCGGACTGCTGGCGCTCGGCGAGCGGGTACGCCTCGCCGGCGGGACGGTGGCGGCCGGTCCGTGTCCCGACGGTGGCTTCGCCGTGCGGGCCTGGCTGCCGGTCACCGGCCCGACGCTGCGGCCCGCGACCGGTCCGGCGGACGAGCGGGTGGACTCACCGGTGGTCCCCGATTCGCCGGGGCCGGAGCTGCGCGAGGCCCGCCGGCGGGTCCGGCGCAGTCTGCTGGTGGCGTTCGGCGCGCCGGCGGGGCTCGCGCTCGCCCTGTCGCTGATCTACTACCCGATGGCGACCGCCGGCACGGTGCTCGACCGGGCGACCTTCGACGGGATGCCGCTCGGCGCGCCCCGGGCCGACCTGCCCGGGCTGCCCCGCCGACAGCTCGACCGGCCCACCGGAGCCGACCAGGCCGGCTGCGAGTTCTACACCGACGGGAACTTCCCCCTGGCGCAGCCGACCTGGCGGCTCTGCTTCGCCGACGGCCGGCTGATCAGCAAGGAGCGGATCGACCAGTGAGCACCGACAGCGCCGAGGACGTCCCGGTCCGGGTCGTCCTGGCCGACGACGAGGCGATGATCCGGGCCGGTGTCCGGGCGATCCTGGCCGCGGACCCGGGGATCGAGGTCGTCGCCGAGGCGGGCGACGGCCGCGCGGCGGTGGAGCTGGTCCGGGCGCACCGACCCCAGGTCGCCCTGTTGGACATCCGGATGCCGAGGTTGGACGGGTTGAGCGCGGCCGCGGAGATCCGCCGCCTGGTGCCGCAGACCGCCACGATCATGCTCACCACCTTCGGCGAGGACGACTTCGTCGCCCGGGCGCTCGGGCACGGGGCGAGCGGCTTCCTGCTCAAGTCCGGCGACCCGCGCGAGCTGATCGCCGGGGTGCACGCGGTCGCCGACGGCGGGGCGTACCTGTCGCCGCGGGTGGCCCGCCGGGTGATCGAGCTGGGCGGCGGACGGTTGGCTCGGCGACCGGCGGCCCGGGAGCGGACAGCCGGCCTGACCGACCGGGAGCGGGAGGTGCTGGCGCTGGTCGGAGCCGGGCTCTCCAACGCCGAGATCGCGCGCCGGCTGTACCTGGTCGAGGGGACCGTGAAGGCCTACCTGACCAGCATCTTCACCCGGCTGGAGGTGCGTAACCGGGTGCAGGCGGCGATCGTCGCGTACGAGGCGGGGCTGGTCGAGGAGTGACCGCGCCCGGTCAGTTCACGTAGTCCTCGAGCAGCGCCGGGGTGAGCCCGGAGCGGTAGATCGCCTTCAGCGCCCCGAGGAGGTCGTCCATCAGCGCCGGCCGGAAGTGCATCAGCAGCACGTCGCCGGGCTGCACCAGCTTCGTCGGGGTCTGATAGCGCACCTTGCCCTTGTCGACGGTCTCGCTCCAGTGGAAGACGGCCTTCATGCCGCAGTCGTGCGCGGCCCGCAGCGTGCTCGCGTCGCGGTTGCCGAACGGTGGGCGGAACAACGTCGGCCGCTTGCCGAACAGCTCCGCCAACTTCTCCGCCGCCCCGCAGATCTCGTGCTTCTGGAAGGCGTACGACCGGCCCGACAGCGACGTGTGGGTGATCGTGTGGTTCTCCACCACCCCGCCCGCGGCCTCGATCTGCTTGAAGTAGTCGGTGTGCGCCGCGGCGGCCGGGGAGTTCAGGAACATGGTGACCGGGATGCGCGCCTCCCGGATGAAGTCGATCGCGGCGGGCGGCCGGGCCAACCCACCGTCGTCGATGGTGATGAAGGCGACCTTCTGCTCGGTCGGTACCCGGTGCCAGAACGGGGCCGCGCCGCTCGCGGGCAGCGGCACCCGCTGCGGGGGCGGGGCCTCGGGGAAGTCGGGCACCTGGGCCAGGTACCAGGCCAGGCTCTTGTACGCGGGCGGCACGCTGGCCGACGGCGACGTCGACGGCGGCCCCGTCCGCCCCGCCGAGGGCTGGGGCGAGGCGGACGGGCCGCGCTGATCCGCGGTGAAATGCCGAGCGGTGTACGTGGGGCGGGCCGCGCAGCCGGTCACGGCGAGCAGAGCCAGGAGCGCGAGCACGGCAGGGAGGCGACGTGCGGGGGCGGATGACACGCCGGCAACCTATCGGGCGAAGATGAGGATCTGTCAGCCGGACGCCCCGGGCCCGGCCGGTTCAGGCGTCCCGGCGGCGCAGCGCGGCCCGGCCGAGCACGAGCGCGGCGAGCGCCCAGCCGGCGAGCAGCAGCAGCCCCACGGCCGCCGGATACGGGTCGGCGTCGCCGGCCAGGAAGTGTCCGCCGGCCACCCCGGGGAAGCCGTCCGCGACCCGGTTGAGCACGGTGATGTCCGGCTCCTGGAGCGAGAGCGGCACGATCATCAGGACGGCGACCAGCACGGTCAGTGTGAGCACCGCGCTGCGCAGGGCGGCGCCCAGGCCGAGCGCCAGCACCCCGATCAGCGCCAGGTAGCCGGCGACCGCGAGCACGTCCCGTGCCGTGCCGGCCGCCGGGGCGGTGCCCCACTCGCCGAGCACCGGCCGGGCGACCAGCGCGCCGACGCCGCCGACCAGCAGCCCGACCAGGAACGTCACGGTCCCGGTCACCACGGCCTTGGCGAGCAGTACGCGCCCACGCGACGGCGTGCAGCGCAGCGTCGTACGGATGGTGCCGCTGGTGAACTCGCTGGTGATGGCGAGCAGCCCGAGCGCCAGCACGGCGTACTGGGTCAGCTCCATCGAGCCGATGACGATGTGCCCGACGGTGACGATCCCGGCGTCGTCGGCCGGGTCGTCGTTCGTGTTCGCGTTGGCCGCGTAGATCGCCAGTTGTCCGGCGGCGGCCGTGGTCAGCACCAGCGCCGCCAGCAGCGTCCACCAGGTGCTGCGCACCGACCAGAGCTTGGTCCACTCGGCGGCGACCGTGCCGCCGAAGCCGGCGAACCCGGCTGGCCCGGTGGGACGGGTGATGGGTCGGGTGCGGGTGATGGTGCTGCTCATCGGGCGGCCTCGCTTCCGGTCGGTACGCCGGCGTACTCGACGCTGTCGGCGGTGAGTTCCATGAAGGCCTCCTCCAGCGAGGCGCCCTGCGGGCTGAGTTCGTGCAGCCGCAGCCCCAGCTCGTAGGCCAGGTCACCGACCCGGTCGACGCCGGCGCCGGTGACGGTCAGTTCGTCCGGGCCGGTCGCGTCGACGCCGGCCCCGCTGGCGGTGAGCTTTCCGGCGAGCGCGGCCAGCCCGTCGGGGTGCGGGCTGCGGACCCGGACGGCGACCGGACTGCCCGCGACCACCTCGTCGACGGGCGCGTCGGCGAGCAGCCGCCCCCGGCCGATGACGACCAGTTGGTCGGCGGTGAGCTGCACCTCGCTCATCAGGTGGCTGGAGACGAAGACGGTGCGCCCCTGCCCGGCGAGGGACCGCATCAGTTGCCGGACCCAGCGCACCCCGTCCGGGTCGAGCCCGTTCACCGGCTCGTCGAACATCAACACCGCCGGGTCGCCGAGCAGCGCGCCGGCGATGCCGAGCCGCTGGCCCATGCCGAGCGAGAGGGTACGCCCCGGCTTGGCCGCGGCCCGGTCGTCCAACCCGACGGCGGCGAGTACCTCCTCGACGCGGCGGGCCGGGATGCCGTTGCTGCGTGCCATCGCCAGCAGGTGCGCCCGGCCGGAGCGGGCCGGGTGGATCGCCGTCGCGTCGAGCAGCGCCCCCACCTCGTACAGCGGGTGCCGCAGCTCCCGGTACGACCGGCCGCCGACCAACGCCTGCCCGGCGGTGGGCCGGTCCAGGCCGAGGACCATCCGCATGGTGGTGGACTTGCCGGCCCCGTTCGGGCCGAGGAAGCCGGTGACCCGGCCGGGCGCGATGTCGACGGTCAGGTCGTCGACCGCGGTCGTCCCACCGAACCGTTTCGTCAACCCACGTAGTGTGATCATGCGCCGACGCTAGGCGCGCGGGCCGTTGCTCCACCGTGCCCGAACGGCACCACGGCACCCTGACTTTCGTCAGGCCCGGGCCACGTCCAGGCGCGGTGCGGTCGGGAACCCCGGCGGGTCGGTGGCACGGCGGACGACGAAGGCGTCGGGCATCCGGAAGGTGAGGTTGTCCGGGCACCACGGCGGGCGGACGACTGTCACCCCGTCCAGCAGCGGCGCGGCCTCGGCCACCACCACGGCCGCCTCCATCCGGGCCAGCACGTCGCCGACGCAGCGGTGCGCGCCGGCCCCGAACGCCAGGTGCCGGCGTGAACCGCGCTGGCCGGGGCGGAACTCGTCGGGCGCGTCCACGGTCGCCGGATCGCGGCCGGCTCGGGCCAGCCAGAGCACGACGCTGCTGCCGGCCGGCACCGCCGTACCACCCAGCGTGGTGTCCACCGCCGCGACGCGGCGCCAGGTGACGATCGGCGGTTCGAGCCGCAGCCCCTCCTCGACCACGTCGGCCACCGCGACCTCGCCCGCGCGCAGCCCGGCCCGCACCGCGGGCTCACCGGCCAGCCGGTGCAGCAGCAGGGTGAGGAACTGCGAGGTGGTCTCCTGCCCGGCCACCAGCAGGAAGAAGAGCGCGCCGACGACCACGTCCGGCGAATGCCCGGCCGCGCGCAGCCGGGCGGCCAGCCCGCCGCCGGTCGCCGCGAAGTCGCGGAGCACCCCGTGGAACCGCCCGACCTCGGTGGCGAGCGCCAGTTGCCGGTCGGCGTCCAGCGGCGCCCAGAACAGCTCCAGGGCCGCCCGGGCGAACTCCTTGACCGCACCGACCGGCGCGTCCGGCAGCTCGACCAGCCGCGCCAGCACCAGCAGCGGCAGGTCGGCGGCGAGTTCCGCGTAGAGGTCGACCGGCTCGCCGGCGTCGAGCGTCGCGCTCAGCCGGGTGACCCGCTCCCGCACCAGCGCGGTGAGCCAGGGACGCTGCTCGGCGACCCGGGCGGGGTGCAGCGCGTCGGCGACGATCGCCCGGATCTCCGGATGGCTGGCACCCGAGTTGTTCGCCAGCGTCGGCGGCAGCCGGAACCGGTGCCCGGCCAGCACCCGCAGCGCCGTCACCGGCATCGGGGTCACCGCGTCGAGCGCGTTGTCCGGCCGGAAGGTGACCGGGTCGGTGAGCACCTGGCGGACCAGCGCGTGCCGGGTGACCACGAGATGCTCCACGCCGACGTGGTCCGCCACCCGGGCCACGTCCGGCCACCTGGTGTCGGCGACCTGCGCCCAGCTGCGGAACAGCACGCCGACACGCTAGTCGGCGGCCTTCGGCAGGCCTGGCCGCAGCTGCCAGACCGTGGTGCGCTTCACCCGTACGGTCTCCAACGCCGGCGGGACCGGCACGTCGTAGACGGCCAGCTCGTCGAAGCGGTCCCGGGGCAGGAACGCCCGGCCGGGGTCGCCGACCAGCACCAGCGCCCCGGCGCGGGCGGCGCGCAGCAGGAACCGCAGTACCCGGTTGGCCATCGCCTGGCTGTAGAAGACGTCCCCGGCGAGCAGCACCTGCGCGTCGCCGGCGTCGCCGTCGAGGATGTCGGCGAACTCGGCGTCGACGCGTACCGCGTTGGCCTCGGCATTGAGCGCCACGGCGGCCACCGCCAGCTCGTCCACCTCGACGGCGCGGACGGTGGCCGCGCCGGCCCGGGCGGCGGCGATGGCGACCAGGCCGGAGCCGGACGCGAGGTCGAGCACCCGGCGCCCGGCGACCAGCTCCGGGTGGTCGGTCACGTAGCGGGCGAGCGCCTGGCCGCCGGCCCAGGCGAAGGCCCAGAACGGCGGCGGCCGGTCGCTGCTGAACTCACCCTCGGTCAACTCCCAGAGCCCGATGGGCTCGTCCGCCTGGTGCAGCCGCACCTCGGGGACGAACGCGACCGGGGTGAGCCGGGCGTGCAGCCGGACGAAGGCGCTGGAGAGTTCGGGCATCCGGCGATTCTCTCCCACGGCGTTTCACTCACGTGGAGAGAGTGCCGCGTGACCGGTTCACCACGCTCGGTGAAATCGGCCCTTCTCCTTGGCGACCGGTGCGAAGACACCCGTCTGGCCCGCCCACCCCCGTGCTCCTAGCGTTCCCGGAAGGGACGAGGAGAGTGAGGCGGTGGTGATCGTGTGGCGGTACGCGCTGCGGCTCGGGGTGGTGCTGGCCTGCGTCACCGGGGCGGCGCTCGCCCAGGCCGGGCCGGCGCAGGCCGCCTTCAGCACCCGGCTGAGCGGTCTGCCGGAGCGGTTCACCGCCGGCGGCGAGGTCCGCACCGTCTCCGCCGTGGTGTCGCGCACCGACGGCGGCTGCGTGAAGGTGCGCTGGTCGCTCGTGCTCACCGTGCGGGACATCCGGCTGGACCAGGTGAAGGTGGACCGGGTGGAGGAGGACGGGTCGTTCCCGCTCCAGATCCGCACCGACGGCGACGTGGCCCGGCTGACCGACCGTCAACTCGACCCGGGCACGCTCTGTCCGGGTCGGACGGTCACCGCCCGCTACCGGGTGGCCTTCGCCGGGGACATCGACCGCGGCCGGGTCACCCTCGCCGCGGAGGCGTACGACGCGCGGCTGCGGCTGCTCTCCCGGCAGGCCGCCACCCGGACCGTGGTCGGCGCCGAGGCGACGCCGAGCGAGTCGGCACCGGCACCGACCGAGAGCGTGGCCGAGCCGACCGAGCCGGCGACCGCGGGGGGCGACGAGGAGACCGCGGCGACCGAGGAGCCGCTGGCCGCGGAACCGGCGGCCGGAGCGGGCCGGCCGGTGTCCGGGTCCGGGGGCTTCGGGGCGGTGCAGGCCGCCTTCCTGCTCGGCGGGCTGCTGCTCTCCCTCGGGCTGGGTCTGCTGCTGCGGCTACGACACCTGACCCGCACGTCCGGCGGTGAGGACGAGTCGGTACCGGGCGGCCGATGGCCCAGCCCTGGCGGCTACCGCCGGCGGGAACCCGTCCGCTGGTGAACGGCCGCCGGCCCGGGCGGAATCCGCCCGGGCCGGCGCGAGGTGCGTCACCGGGGCCGGCCGTGGCCGACCCCGGCGGGCGTCACTTCGAGAACGCCTGGAACTCGGCGATGCGGACCTGGTCGCGCGCCGGGCTGGCGGTCGCGCAGTCGGTCGTGGTCGCCGGGTCGTTGTCCTGCTCACCGGCGTACGCGGGACCGCCCGTGCACTGGCTGTCCAGCACTTCCAGCCGCAGGTGGGTGGCGAGGGTGGTGGGCACCGGGAACGAGCGCAGGTTGATGTCCCGGGTGTACGCCCGGTACGCCCCGCCTGGGAAGGCGTCCGCCGCGCTGGTGTGGATCCGCCGGAAGTTCGCCGGGTTCGCGCAGTCGGTCGTCTTCGCGTTGCAGGCCAGCACCGCGAACGACCGCAGCGCGCTGAGCGCGTTCTGACTGCCGGCGTCGGCGTCCCCGGTGATCGCCGGGCGCAGCATGGCGCTGACGTTCACCCGCTTCACCACCTGCGGCGCGTCCCCCGGCAGCGCCACGGTGACCTGCTTGCCGGACACCCCGTCCAGCGCTGCCCAGTTCGTCGCCTCGGTGTCGTCGCCGAGCCGATCCAGGTTGACCCCGTCGCCGCTGATCGTGGCGCCGGAGGCCGTCGAGGCGAGGTTGCGGTTCATCCGCAGGTCGATGTAGCCGTCACGATCGGCCTTGGCGACCACGCTGAGCCGCTGGTGCCCGAACCCGGGCGCCACCGCGAGCAGGTCGTACGTGCCGGCCACCAGCTCCACGGTGTCCGGCAGCGGGGTAGCCGGGTCGGTGTCCGCGATCGGCGTCGCCCGGGCCTCGTACACCCCGACGTAGAGCCGGATCGGCGCCTCGGCGCTGTCCCCCCGGGGGCGGAGGGTGAACGTCGCGTTGCCGCCCTGCGGCGCGGCGAAGCTCGGCGTCGGGTCGGTGTCCGCGGCGCCGTTGGTGACGGCGTCCCGGCCCATCCCGGAGCGGGCGAACTCGGCCCAGATCAGGTCCTGGTTCGCGCCGCCGAAGCGGAGCTGGTCGGCGGTCAGCATGTTGTCACGCATGTCGAGCATGCTGACCTGGCTCGCGGCCTGCAGCAGGAACGAGTCGAAGACCAGCTGCGACCAGCGCCGGTTGCCCGGGCACTTGTCCGCGGCCACCTTGCCCTGCGCGCACTCCAGCTGCCGCTGGGGCGTGCCGAGGCCGTACCGCTTCACCAGGGCGGAGCGGACGCGGTAGTTGGTGGCGCCCCAGATCTCCCCGTCGGCGTGCACGGCCGGGCCGCCGGTGTTGTAGCCGACGTCGGAGTAGTTCAGCGGGCTGCGGCTGAGGTCGTAATTCCGGATGCCGCTGACCAGGTTGCCGGTGACGTAGCCGCCGATGATGAACGGCGTCTCGCCGGGGGCGCGCAGGTTGTGCTGGAACAGGTACTCGGCGGCGAGCAGGTCGCTCCACGACTCACCCATCGACCCGCCCTGGTGGCCGCCGATCCCGCTGTCCGGGCCGGCGATCATCCGGTTGCTGATCGCGTGGGTGTACTCGTGGCCGATCACCGTCATGTCGTAGTCGCCGTCGACGCAGGGCGGGTAGGGACCGCCGGCCTGCGGCTGCCACAGGTACATGTTCGTGGTGGGCGGCAGGCCGTCGCGCGGCGTGCCCTGGTTGGCGTTGTTCCGGTTGCCGCTGAGCGCGCCCTGCTGGGCCCGACCCTGCTCGGCGTCGTTGCCCAGGCCGTCCGGGGTCAGGTTGACCGCCTGCAGGTTCCAGGCCGATTCGGTGAAGCCCAACTGGTACGCCCAGTCGTGCATCCGGTTGTGCATGGCGAAGAGGTTGCTGATCGCGGCGTCCGCGTCGTTGCGCTGGGCGGAGGTGAAGACCTCCGGGTTGCACTTCGACTGGTGCCACTGGTCGGTGAACGGGTACTCGTAGCGCCGCTCCGGGCTGGTCGTGGCCGGCACGGCCGGGGTGCCGGCGCCCCAGGAGACCACGTTGTTGGCGGAGTTGCCACGCGAGGTGAAGGTCGGCGTGCCGGTGGCCAGGTCGACGTCCCACGGCTGGCCGCTGGCCGGGTCGCGGAACGCGGCCTGGCAGCCCGGCGCGGGGTCGCCGCACCAGCGGACCCGCGGGTCCTGACCCGGGCCGAGGTCACGCGGCGGGGTGGCCGGGAAGACCGCCCAGCTCGGATTGTCCGAGTCGAAGTCGACCAGGTCCTCGCGGACCAGCACCCGCCCGGTGATCCCGTCGACGTACGTGGTGAACGCCGCCGGGTGGTCGGTGTCCGATCCGATAAGGGTGACCTCGTAGGCGCTGCGCGCACCCTCCAACGGGGTGGGTACGGCGACCGCGCGGACACTGTGACTGGCCACGCCGGCGGCGTCCAGCCCGGCGTCGGCGAGCGCGGCCGCGTACGCCTGCTCCTCGGTGAGGGTGGCCGGCGCGGGGGCTGCGGAGTTCCGGGCGAGCGAGGAGCTCACCGAGATGACCTTCCCGCCGGTCAGCGCGACGGTGACCAGGCCGTCATGCCCGGCGGGCAGGTCGCCGAAGCGCTGCCGGAGGGTGACCACCGCGCCGCTGCCGATCGGGCGGACCAGCACCCGCTCCATCTCGGCCACCGCTGCGGCGTCCAGCCCGAAGAGGTCGCGCTTGTCGGCGAGGTAGGCGCGGGCGGCGGCCTCCGGGTCGGCGGGCAGCCCGGTGGCGAGCGGGGCGCTGCCCGGGCCGAGCGCGTGCGGGGTGCCCAGCCGGTTCCACCGGACGTCCGGGTCGGCCTGGCGGGCGAGCCCGCGCTGGCGGGCGTCCGGGGCCGCCGTGCCGGCCCGGTTGTCGACGTCGGCGTGCTGGTGTCCCTCCGCGAACGGACCGGAGCGACGTTCGGCGGACGCGGCACCGGCCGGCGCCGCGGCGCCGACTCCGGTGGGCAGCAGGGCGGCGACCACCGCGCTCGCCGCCAGGACGGGAATGAGCCGGCGTCTAGGCCGGCTCATCCAGGTTGACCACTCCGGGTGCGGCACAGGACCTCCTCGTGGGAGCGGGATGGCCGGCACACCGCCGGCCCCACGCTGCGCGATGACGCATGCGCATCTGTGGATACCAGCCCACTCGGTCGCGGGACAAGGCCCAGGCCACTCCGGGATGAGATGCGGCCGCCCCGCAGCCTCCTGCGAAGGGGGTCCGGTTCAGTCGGCGGGGGCCCAGTTCGGGTCACGGCCGAAGGCGGCGAGGAGCCGATCCTGCTCGTCGGCGCCCGAGGGCAGCTCCACCTCGGAGTGGACCAGCTGGTCACGCCGGTAGTCGCCGATCCGCCCGGTGAACCAGCGCGCGCATTCGCGGACCGCGTCGGGGTCGAGCCGGGGCTCGGCGCCGATGGCCACGGCGAGGTCCCAGCCGTGGATGAGGTGCTCGGCGAGAAGTTGGTGCAGGTACTCGGCGGCCGGCGTCTCCCCGGCGGAGAGGTGCACGGTGCGCTCGATCGCCCCGGGGTGGGTGGCGGCGATCTCGGCCTGCGCCGCGGCGTCGCGGGCGGCGGCGATCGGGTCGTCGCCGAGCTGGTCGCCGTCGAACCGGTCGCCCACCTCCGCGATGGTGCGGCCGGCGAGCAGTGGGACGCTCCACCGGTCCTCGCCGACCACGTGGTTGACCAGCGTCCGGACGTCCCAGTCGGGGCAGGGGGTCGGCTCCGACCACTGCTCGGGGCCCACCTGGTCCACCCGGTCGGTGAACTCGGCCAGGCTACGGCGGTACGTCTCCAGCAGGTCCATGCCGCCGATTGTTCCGGCCACTGAGGCGGGATGAGCCGTTTTGCCCGCTTCATGCCGGGTCGACCAACCGCGGTCCACCGGGTCGGTCAGCCGACCCGCCCGCGCGTCGGGTCGACCCCTCCGCCCGTGGTGACGGGTGTCAGTCCAGCTCGGTCGGGTCCAGCCCCAGCTCGCGGGCGGTGACCAGGCGTACCCACTCGGTGAACTGTCGCCGCGAGATGACCCGGTCGTGCACCGCCAGCTGCACGGCCAGCCCGTCCATCACCGCACTGATCCGCCAGGCGGCGCCCGCCGGGTCGGCGCAGTCGAAGGTGCCCTCCCGTACGCCGTCGGCGATGACCTCGGCGAGGTCCTCCCGCCAACGCAGGTCGAGCCGCCGGGAGACCCGCTCCAGCTCGGGCGTACGCAGCGACTCCGACCAGCCGTCGATCCACATCGACCAGGACGTCGGGCGCCCGGCCGGGGTGTAGAGCTTGATGATCCGGCGGAGCTTGGTCAGCGGAGGGGCGGCGGAGCGGACCACCGCGTCCAGCCGGGCCAGGTCCTGCTCGACCGCGTACGCGAAGGCCTGGGCGAGCAGCCGTTCCTTGGTCGCGAAGTGGTAGAAGACCAGGGCCTGGCTCACCCCGGCGGCCTGCGCGACGTCGGCCGTCCGGGTGTTGGCCAGACCGCGTTCCGCGATCACGTCACAGGCCGTGCGCAGCAGGGCATCCAGGCGGATCTCGGCCGCACGTCTCGTCACGACGGTTACCGTAACCCATCGGGATAAACACGGGCAGTTACCGTGATGGCCTGAATCGCTGCGAGAACAGTCGGAAGCCGGACACTTCTCACCGGCTCTGGCCAGGGTATCCCACTCCCGTCGCCGGCTCGTCGGACTCCAGGCCAGTCTCCTAGGAAGCCATAGGGAGAGTCGCCTCACCGCACGTGCTGCGGGGGGTCGGCCGGAACGGGACGGGACGCGCCGAGAGCCACCCCGAGTTGGCAACCGTTCCGCGGCTCGGCTAGAGTTCTCATCCGTCACCGGGAAACGCCGATGACACGCGGACGTAGCGCAGCTGGTAGCGCATCACCTTGCCAAGGTGAGGGTCGCGGGTTCGAATCCCGTCGTCCGCTCGGAGCTGCCGCCACGCATGACGGGGGCAACCTCGGTGGGGTGGCCGAGAGGCGAGGCAACGGCCTGCAAAGCCGTGTACGCGGGTTCAAATCCCGTCCCCACCTCGGCAAGACGAACAGACGCGGGCGATTGGCGCAGTGGGAGCGCGCTTCCTTGACACGGAAGAGGTCACTGGTTCAAACCCAGTATCGCCCACCAGGTAGGCACCGCTGGACGGCTCGTTACCGGTAACCCGGTAGCGGGCCGTTTCTGTTTCGCCGTGCTTCTGCGGCACGTCGGGCAGAATTCGATATCGATTGGTGTCGTACGGCGCTGTAACGGTGACACGACCACGGGTGTCCGCCGAAAACTGCCGGTAGCGCTTTCGGGTCGTCCAATCAATTTGCTTATTGACGACTCGACCTGTTCGGGTGAGATTCTTCACGCCGGCGTCCGCGTCACAGTTGCCAACCGGCATTCCGGCATCGACGCCGAGCGACGCGCGCCCTGACCGGCGGATGTCGCAATCCCTTTGTGGGCCTAGGGATCGGCGCGATCCGGCGCGATCCAACATCCTCTCCGGAAAGCGCGACGTCCGTGGACGTCGACTCGTCGCCGTTCAAGAGACGCGATCTCGTCACGCCTATCCTGAGGACGGGGGGAGTGTCCACGGCCATCGCGGCAGGTGGCGGCGTGGGCAGCCAGACGGACCCCGAGGTTCAGGGAAAGGCAAAGAAAATGACGGGTCCCGCCACGCGGAACTGGGATGGCCTGACGGTCCCGGCCTCCGGCACCTATCTGCTCGACCAGGCGCACAAGCGGATCGGTTTTGTCGGCCGGCACATGATGGTGAGTCCGGTGCGTGGCGAGTTCACCGAGGCGGAGGCCCAGATCGTGGTGGACGACGACCCGTTGCGCTCTTCGGTGACCGCCACCATGCGTTCGGCGAGCATCGTCACCGGGCACGACGATCGGGACGTGCACCTGAGGAGCGCCGATTTCCTCGATGTGGAGCGCTATCCCACGCTCGAATATCGCAGCACCGGGGTCAAACTGCAGGACCAGACCGACTCGATTTTCTACTGGGCCCGGCTGCGCAGCAGCAACCGGCTGGTGGGTCGCCGCGGCGGAGTCGACCTCGCGTCACAGCCGGCCCGTACCTCGGGGCGGTTCGTGCTCACCGGAGAGTTGACCATCAAGGACATCACCCGGCCCGTCGATCTTCAGGTGGAGTACGGCGGGGCCCGGCGCGACCCCTATGGGCAGGACATCTTCGGGTTCACCGCGCGAGCCGAGATCGAGCGCGAGGACTACGGGCTGCTCTGGAACGTCGCGCTGGAGGGCGGCGGCGTGCTGGTCGGCAAGAACGTGCGTATCGAGATCGCCGGCGAGGCGATCCGCCAGTCGTGACCTCCGCCGCGGGTCAGAACGACAGCAGCCGGAACCTGCCCACGGTGCCGAAGCCGAGGCGCCCGTAGAGCGACTCACCGGCGGCGGTCGAGGTGAGAGCGGCGGTGCGTACGCCGCGCTCGCGGGCCAGGTCGAGCGCGGCCGCCGTCATCGCCGCGCCGACGCCCCGGCGGCGGTGCTCGGGCTGGGTGCCGACGAAGTAGAGCGTGACCAGGCCGTGACTGAGCCAGGCGACCGCCGTCCCGGCGATCCGTCCGTCCTCGAAGCGCCCGGCCAGCCTGATCACCGTGCCGTCTCCGGTGAACGCCTTCTCCCGGTCGATCGCGGCCGGCACGCCCTCCGGCGGGATTCCGGAGACCCGGGCATAGGCGGGGACGAACTCGTGCGGGTCGGTGCTCTCGCTGATCCGCAGCCCGGCCGGCGTGGGAGCGACGGTCGCCCGGCCGGTCGTCGTGGTCATGATCGGCAGGCGGGCGACCTCGACGGCACCGAGGGAGAGCAGGCCCTCGGCCGTGCCAGGGTCGCTGTCCGGGCCGGCCCACCAGATCCGGGGCACGCCGTGCAGGCGGTGGCAGGCCTCGACGAGCGCGTCGCGCGGCGCACATCCGGTCACGCGCAGCACGCCGTTCAGGGGCGCGTGCGGCACCTCGCTGCGGTAGGTCAGCAGGTCGGGGCCCCCGGAGGCGCCGACGTTCCAGCCGAGGAGGTAGGCCCGGTGCGCGGCGAGCACCGTGTCGAGGGACTCCACGAGTTGGATCTTAACGCGGGGTCGAACCCGGCTGACCAGCGACAATGCCGCAGCGCCGGTCGGCGTGGCTGCGGTCGGTACGCGACCTCAGCCGGCGGCGGAGAGCAGCGCCTCGGCGAGGTCGGTGCGGGAGCTGAGAAGTGCCCGGCCCCGCCGGTGGGTCACCACCAGACCGGCCGCACGTAACGAGGTGAGGTGCTGGGAGACCCCGCCGGCGGACATCCCGGTGCGCCGGGCCAGCTCGGTGGTGCTCACCGGCGAGGCCAACTCAGTCAGCAGCCGGGCCCGCCCACGGCCGATCACCGCGGCCAGCGCGTCCGGGACGCCGCTCGGGCGCTCCCAGAGCGCGCCGAGTCCGCGGGCCGGATAGGCGAGCTGCGGCACGTCCCCGGCGGAGACGCTCAACACCGACGGCCAGACGAAGACCGAGGGGACCAGCACCAGACCCGGCCCGCTCGGAACGTCCGGGGCCAGGCAGTGCCGTTGCGCGATGAGCAACGTGTCGTCCTCCCAGCGGACCTGCTGGTGCAGGTCGTTGAGGAGCCCGGCCGCGCCGTCCTCGGCCAGCCGGCGGGCGCGGGCGGCGATCTCGGTGTCGAGCAGCAGCCGCAGCCGGGGCCACTGCGGGGCGAGGGCGATCCGCCAGTACGCCTCGATCTCCTCGGCCAGCCGGCGCAGCCCGGTCGGCGGGTCGGCGTACAGGGCGGCGACGACCGGGGGGCGGTCACCCGGACAGAGGTCCAGGTGGGCCCGGACGGTGTCCGCCGGGGTGGCGCGCAGGGCGTCGAGTTCGGCGGCCAGGTCCGCGTTGAGCCCGGCGGGCGGCGGGGTGAGGAAGTCGGCCAGGTAGCCGGGCGGCGCCGGCACGAGCTGCCAGAGCAGCCCGCCGTCGGGGCCGACCAGTCCGGCCCCGGTCAGCCGCGGACGGACCCGGCGTACCCACGGCAGGTGGACCGCGTGGTCCCCGGGGTCGCGCAGCACCCGGACGCTCGCGACGACCTCCCACAGGCAGGAGACCGCGAACCGGATACGGGCGACGGCGCCCGCCGACAGACCGATCGCGACCACGGCACCCCCGGTGGATTCAGCTGGGACTGAAACATTACTGCGGTGCCGGGGGCTGGCCGAGACTTGCCGGGTGAGCGAACACCACACCCGAGCTGAACTGTTCCGATCCCTGCACACCCCCGGGTCGCCGCTGGTCCTCGTCAACGCCTGGGACGCCGCGAGCGCCCGGATCGTGGCGGCCGCAGGGGCCCGCGCGGTGGCCACCACCAGCGCCGGCGTCGCCTGGAGCCTGGGCGCCGCCGACGGCGACGTCCTCGGCCGCGACGCGGCCGTCGACCTCGTACGCCGGTTGGCCGCCGCGGTGCCGCTGCCGGTCACCGCGGACATCGAGTCCGGGTTCGGCGCGACGCCGGACGAGGTCGCCGCCACGGTACGGGCGGTGATCGCCGCCGGTGCGGTCGGCGTGAACGTCGAGGACGCCCGGCGCGACGCCGGAACGCCGTTGCGCGACCTGCCCGACCAGTGCGCCCGGCTCGCCGCCGTGCGGGCCGCGGCCGACGCGGCCGACCTGCCGCTCTACCTCAACGCCCGGGTCGACACCTTCCTCAGCGGCACCGGGGGCGTCGACGAGACCGTGGCCCGGGCCACCGCCTACCTCGCGGCCGGCGCGGACGGCATCTTCGTGCCCGGGGTGGTCGACCCGGAGACCGTCGGCGCGCTGGTGCGGGCGATCCCGGCCCCGCTGAACGTGCTCGCCGGCCCGGGTGCCCCGCCGATCGCGGAGTTCGCCCGGCTGGGCGTGGCCCGGGTGAGCCTCGGCTCGGCGGTCGCCGAGGCCGCGTACACGGTCGTCCGCAAGGCGGCGGACGAGGCGTTCGACGCGGGCACGTACGGCGCGCTGGCGGATGCCCTCGACTACGGCACGCTCAACGCGCTGATGCGCTGAGCGGCGGCCGGTCCCCGATTGCCACTACCACCGCCGGGACGGGCGATCAGGCGCGGCGGGCCGGCCACCTCGGTCGAGGTGGCCGGCCCAGGCGGGTCAGCGTTCGGTGCCACCGGCGAGGGCCGGCGGTGGGGTCACAGCGGCGGGGCGACGTCCCGCCGCTCCTCGACCCGCCGATACTCGACCGGCTCGGTGGTGGTGACCACCTCGCGGCGGCGACCCCACACGAGCGTGGTCATGATGAGGCCGAGCACGCCGGCCGCCATCAGGATCCAGCCGACGACGTCGAGGTTGATGCCGCCGAGGCTCGCGTCGAGCGCGAAGGTGAGGATCGCGCCGACCGCGATCAGGAAGATGCTGGTGCCGATACCCACGACAGCCTCCTTCTCCTGGGGATGGGGATGTGGTGCGCTGTCGAAGGGCTTCATTACCCCGCCGTTGAGCAGCGCAACCATGGCCGGCCGGGTCGCCGCGCCGGGCGATCTTGGCATCGGGTAGAGTTCCACCCGTCGCCGGCTGACGCCGGCGGCACGCGGACGTAGCGCAGCTGGTAGCGCATCACCTTGCCAAGGTGAGGGTCGCGGGTTCGAATCCCGTCGTCCGCTCGCGACCCGCCCCGACATGTGCCCGGCTTCCCGGGCGTGGGCGGTGACCACGGGCGATTGGCGCAGTGGGAGCGCGCTTCCTTGACACGGAAGAGGTCACTGGTTCAAACCCAGTATCGCCCACCACCCTGTGAGCAGTCCCGTCGGCTCGTTACCGGATCTCCGGTGACGAGCCGTTCTGCTGATGCCCCTGGATGCGACGCCAGTAGCGGCCGGCGGCATCGCACGGTGTTCTGCCGACGGCAGATCCGCTCACCGTGAACATCGCGCCGATCCGCGCCCGTCGGCGGGCACAGTGGCCGGATGAGACTTCTGGTGCTGGGTGGTACGGGCTTCGTGGGCGGCGCGACGGTGGCGGAGGGGCTGCGCCGGGGCTGGTCGGTGACGGTCTTCAACCGGGGGATGCACGGAACGGTGCCGGCGGGCGTACACCGGCTGCGGGGTGACCGGACCGCGCCCGACGGCCTGGCCGCGCTGACCGGCGGGGAGTGGGACCTGGTGGTGGACACCTGGGACGGCGCGCCGCGCCTCGCCGGCGACGCGGCCCGCGCGCTGGCCGGGTCGGTCGGGCACTACGTGTACGTGTCCAGCGGTTCGGTCTACGCAGAGCCGGTCGAGCCGGGCTCGGACGAGGACGCCCCGCTGGTCGAGGCGGCCGCGGACGCCGACGACGGTGACTATCCGCGGAACAAGTCCGGCGCCGAGCGGGCGCTGCGCGAGGTCCTCGGTGAGCGGGTCCTGCTCGCCCGGGCCGGGTTGATCCTCGGCCCGGGGGAGGACATCGGTCGGCTGCCGTGGTGGCTTGGACGGATCGCCCGGGGTGGCGACGTGCTGGCGCCCGGCCCGGTCGACCTGCCGCTGCAGTACATCGACGTGCGCGACCTGGCGGCCTGGCTGCTGGACGCGGGCGCGTGGGGGCGCGGCGGCGCGTTCAACGTGGTGAGCCGGACCGGGCACGCCACGATGGCCGAGCTTCTCGACGCCTGCGTCGCGGTGACCGGCTCGGACGCCCGGCTGCGCTGGACGGCGCCGGAGCCGATCCTGGCCGCCGGTGTGGTCCCCTGGAACGATCTGCCGATCTGGGTGCCGCTGGGCCACGAGTACCGCTGGTTGCAGGAGCGCGACGTCGAGCGCGCGCACACCGCGGGGCTGACCTGCCGCCCGCTGGCCGAGACGGTCACCGACACCTGGCGGTGGCTGGGCGAGGTGGGCACCGTGCCGCCGCGCGCCGGCCGCCCGGCCCGGTCCCCGGTCGGCCTGGACCCGACCCGCGAGGCGGCGCTGCTCGCGGCCACGCCTGCGGCCTGACCGGTCCGGGGCTGACCGGTCGGGAGCAGCCGGTCCGGGCCGACCACGCCGAGCGCGCCGTAGCGGGCGCCGACCAGCTCGCAGGCGATCTGCACGATCCGCCCCAGGGTGCTGCGCAGGTCGAGGTCGGTGCCGATGCCGACCACGGCGTCGAGCAGGGCGCGTAGCCGTTCCCGGCTGGCGACCACCTCGCCGACCCGGCCCAGCATCTCCTGGAGCAGCTCGTCGAGGTGCACCCGGGACAGCGGGCTCAACCCGAGTGACGGCGTCGGTCGAGGCTCGGGCCGGGGGTGCGGGGTGCCACCGGGCGATGCTATCGCCAGCCGGGATCCCGGTGACCCGCCTCAGCCGTGCTCGCCGCGTACCGCGGAGGTGTCCACCACCTGGTCGGCGGCGAGCCGCGGGGTGTGCGGCGGGCCGGCGTGCGCCGGGTCCGCGATCCCCAGCCGCAGCACGAGGTACGGGAAGCCGATCCCCGCGAGCAGTTGGCGCAGAATCTGCCGGGTGCTGTCGACCTCCACCACCCCGCTGAGCGGCACCATCGAGACGCCGAGCCGGGTGGCGGTCAGCCAGCCGCCGGAGAGCCCTTCGCCGGCGCGCAGCCAGCTCTCCGGCTCGTCCTCGTCGCCGAAGAGCAGGGTGTACGCGGCCGCGCGGTCGTGCCCGGGGCCGACCGGCAGGCTGCCGGAGCGGCCGAAGTCGCGGGCCGGGACGGTGGTCTGCGGCGCCTGCTCGGGCAGCACCTCCGGCGGCAGCCCGGTGCCGGTGCCCGCCCGGCTGGTCCAGTACGCCAGCTCCTCGCGGGTCTCCGGGTCCTCCGCCTCGACGATGTCGGCGTGCGAGGCGGCGGCGGCCAGCTCCATGACCTGGTCGGAGTCGAGGATCTGCAACCTGCTGCCCTCGGCGGTGACCGCGTGGGTGATCTCCTCGATCGCGCTGTTCGGCACCGGCTCCTCGCTCACCGGGCGGCGGTCGGTGCGCCGGATCCGCATGCACTGCACCAGCCGCATCGCGTCCGGGTCGAGGTCGGTGCGGGAGAAGCCGCTCAGCCGGGCCAGCAGCTCCGGCTCGGCCGGGTCTGGCAGCCGCTCCACCATCGCGGTCCAGCCCTCGGCGGCGAGCGCCATCCGGGCGTGGTGCAGGGCGATGCCGCAGCTGAGCACGAGCAGCCGCGCCTCCGGGTCGGCGGCGGTGAGCTGCCGACTGCGGGCCATCCGCAGCTCCAGCGCATCGGGGAGCACCCGCCACTGCCAGGGCTGGGTGTTGTGCACCGAGGGAGCGTGGCCGGCGGTCGTGGCCGCCTCCGCCAGCGCGGTGGTCAGCGGTCGGTCCGTCGGGCTCTGCTGGCTCATCGTCCACCCTCTCGTCTTCGCCCGTTCCCGTCGTCCCGCGTGCGGCGGGCCCCTGGTCCATTCATCCTGTGCCCTCGCGCCGGCCGCCGCAGGGCCCGCAGGTGCCGTCCGGACGGGCCGTTGGACCCTGCGAGGCGTCAGCGTTCACGGACGACCGCGACCGGGCAGAGCGCGTGCTGGATGAGCTGCTGACTGACCGAGCCGAGCAGCATTCCACGCAGCCCGCCACGCCCCCGGCTGCCGACCGCGACGAGTTGCGCGCCCCGGCTCGCCTCGACCAGCAGCGACGCCGGACCGCCGGCGGCCACCTCGACGCTGATCGCCAGCTCCGGGAAGCTCTGCCGCCACGGGGCGAGCGAACCGTTCACGGCGTCCCGTTCGGCCGCGGTGGCCTCGTCCGCGTCGGTCGCCGCCCCGCCGCCGGGACCGCGCCAGGGCGGTTCCGGCGGCGACCAGGCCCGGATCACCCGTAGCGGTACCCGCCGCTGCGCCGCCCGCTCGACCGCGAAACCCAGCGCCGCCAGTGACACGTCGGAGCCGTCCACCCCGACCACCACCGGCCCGTCGCTGGGCGCCGCCGGGGCGGTCTCGGACGGAGTGCGGAGCACCACCACCGGGCAGTGCGCGTGCGCGGTGACCGCGACCGCGGTCGAGCCGGCGAGCAGCCCGCCGAACCCGCCGTGGCCGCGGCTGCCGAGCACCAGCAGAGCGGCCTGCGCCGAGTGTTCCTGAAGCACCAGCGCGGGCGGTCCGTCGAACACCTCGCCGGTGACGTCCAGGTCCGGGTGCGCGGCAGCGGCCTCGGCCGCCGCCCGGCGGACCAGCTCCTCGACCTCGCGCCGGGCGGTCTCGTCAGGCCAGGCGCCGGGGGCGACGCCGGGGCCGAGCCAGCCGACCACGGTGAGCCACTCGAAGACGTACGCCAGCCGGACCGGGCGACCGCTGCGGCTCGCCTCGTCCAACGCCCATTTCAGGGCGAAGGCGGCGTCCGGGGAGCCGTCGTAGCCGACCAGGATCTGCTCGCCGGTCACTGCCCGCTCCGCAGGCCCGGCTCGGTCTCGCGGATCCACCGCCACTCCGACACCCGGGGGTCGTCCTCGCCGTACCGGCGGGTGTAGTCCCGGCAGGACTGCCGTTCGTCGACCATCTGCTGGCGCAGGTGCGCGGCGCGGGCGGCCAGCCCCGGCACCCGGTCGATGACGTCGATGACCAGGTGGAAGCGGTCCAGGTCGTTGAGCATCACCATGTCGAACGGCGTGGTGGTGGTGCCCTCCTCCTTGTAGCCGCGCACGTGCAGGTTGTCGTGGTTGGTGCGGCGGTAGGTGAGCCGGTGGATCAGCCACGGATATCCGTGGTAGGCGAAGATGATCGGCCGGTCGGCGGTGAAAATGGTGTCGAACTCGTTGTCCGGCAGGCCGTGCGGGTGCTCGGTGGGCGGCTGGAGGCGCATCAGGTCGACCACGTTGACCAGCCGCACCTTCAGGTCCGGCAGGTGCCGGCGGAGCAGGTCCGCCGCCGCGAGCGCCTCCAGGGTCGGCACGTCGCCGCAGCAGGCGAGCACCACGTCCGGCTCGCTGCCCTCGTCGGTGCTGGCCCACTCCCAGATGCCCAGGCCCCGCCGGGTGTGCTGGATGGCCTCCGACATGGTCAGCCAGTTCGGGGCGGGCTGCTTGCCGGCCACCACCACGTTGATGTAGTGCCGGCTGCGCAGGCAGTGGTCCATGGTGGAGAGCAGCGTGTTGGCGTCCGGAGGCAGGTAGACCCGGACGACCTCGGCCTTCTTGTTCACCACGTGGTCGATGAAGCCCGGGTCCTGGTGGGAGAAGCCGTTGTGGTCCTGTCGCCAGACGTGGCTGGAGAGCAGGTAGTTCAGCGAGGCGAGGGGCTGCCGCCAGGGGATGCCCCGGGTCACCTTCAACCACTTGGCGTGCTGGTTGACCATCGAGTCGACGATGTGGATGAACGCCTCGTAACTGGTGAACACGCCGTGCCGGCCGGTCAGCAGGTAGCCCTCGAGCCAGCCCTGGCACAGGTGCTCGGAGAGCACCTCCATCACCCGCCCGTCGGGGAGGAGATGGTCGTCGCTGGGAACCGTGGCGGCCACCCAGGCCCGGCCGGTGACCTCGAAGGCGGCGCCGAGCCGGTTGGAGGCCACCTCGTCCGGGCCGAACAGCCGGAACGACTCGGGGTTCGCGGCGATCACGTCCCGGATCCAGCCGCCGAGCACCCCGGTGGCGCCGGCCATCGGTTCGCCCGGCCGGGGGACCTCGATGGCGTAGTCGCGGAAGTCGGGCAGGTTCAGGTCCCGCAGCACGACCCCGCCGTTGGTCACCGGGTTGGCGCTCATCCGCCGGTCGCCGCAGGGCGGCAACGCGAGCAGTTCGGCGACGGGCGCGCCGGTGGCGTCGAAGAGCTCCTCGGGCCGGTAGCTGCGCAGCCAGGTCTCCAGCTCGGCCAGGTGCGTCGGGTTGGTGCGTACCTCGGAGAGCGGCACCTGGTGCGCGCGGTAGGTGCCCTCGACCTGCTTGCCGTCGACGTCCCGCGGGCCGGTCCAGCCCTTCGGCGTACGCATGACGACCATCGGCCAGCGGGGACGTTCGACGGCGCCGCCGGAGCGGGCCCGGCGCTGGATCGCGGCGATCTCGTCGAGCGCCCGGTCCAGCGTGGCGGCGAGCGTCTGGTGTACCTGCGCCGGGTCGTCTCCGGCGACCACGTACGGCTGGTAGCCGAACCCGTGCATCAGCTCCAGCAGATCCGGCTCGGGGATCCGGGAGAAGACGGTGGGGCTGGCGATCTTGTAGCCGTTGAGGTGCAGGATCGGCAGGACCGCGCCGTCGCGGGCCGGGTTGAGGAAGACGTTGGAGAGCCAACTGCCGGCCAGCGGCCCGGTCTCCGCCTCACCGTCGCCGATCACGCAGGCGACCAGGAGGTCCGGGTGGTCGAACGCGGCGCCGTAGGCGTGGCTGAGCGCGTACCCCAGCTCGCCGCCCTCGTGGATGGAGCCCGGCACCTCCGCCGCGACGTGGCTGGGGATGCCACCGGGGAAGGAGAACTGGCGGAACAGCCGGGCCATGCCGGCCTCGTCGCGGTCGATGCCGTGGTAACGCTCGCTCCAGGTGCCCTCCAGCCAGGTGTTCGCCACGATGGCCGGGCCGCCGTGGCCGGGGCCGGTGATGAACATGGCGTTCAGGTCACGGCCGACGATGACCCGGTTGAGGTGGGCGTAGAGCAGGTTCAGCCCGGGGCTGGTGCCCCAGTGCCCGAGCAGCCGGGGCTTGATGTCGTCGGGGGTCAGCGGGTTGCGCAGCAGTGGGTTGTCCAGCAGGTAGATCTGCCCGACGGTGAGGTAGTTCGCCGCCCGCCAGTAGGCGTCCAGTCGGCGCAGCTCGTCGTCGGTGAGCGGAGGGTTCGCGTCGAGAGCGGTGTCCATGATGCTGAGCCTCTCGCGGGTAGGGGAGTGGGGCATCCGACGTCCAGCCTCGCCAGGGCCGGCGGCCCGGGTCAGGGCCGTTGGTCCCGGTCCGGGCGGGCGTCGGACCCGGTCAGCGGCGCCTCGGCCAACCCCCGGACGACGATCACCGGGGCCGGGGAGTGGTAGAGCAACGACTGGGCGACCGCGCCCAGCATTCCGCGGCCCGGCTCGTCACCACGGGCGGCGACCAGCGCCACCTGCGCCGAGCGGGAAGTGTCCACCAGCACCTGGCCGGGATCCCCCTCGACGACGCGGCACTCGGCCGGCACGTCGGTGCGACGGGCGGCGTAGCGGTCCATCACCTCGGTGACCGCGTCGGTGACGGCCTGGGTGTCCTCGTCGGGCTCCACCACCCGCAGCGCCAGCAGCTCGGTGCAGCGCAGGGCGGCGCACTCGAGGGCCCACTCCAGGGCGAGGTTCGAGCTGGGTGAGCCGTCCACCCCGACCAGCACCGGGCCCTGCGGTGGTGGCTCGCCGCGTACCACCATCAGCGGGCAGCCGGCCCGCGCGGCGAGCTGGACGGCCGGTGCGTCGGACGGGACGCACTCAGCGCTGCCGGCCATCCCGCCGTCCCCGACGGCGAGCAGGAAGGCCGCTTCGGACCGGCGGATCAGGGTGGGCAGCATGGCGCCCTCGACGATCTCGCTGCGGACGGTCAGCCCCACCTCGACCTGGTGGGCCAGCTGAGCGGCCCGGGTGATCAGATCTTCGGCCTGGCCGCGGGGCGCGGCGACGCTGTCCGCGGCGAAGGCCGCCTGCCAGTCGAAGGTGTGCAACAGGTGCAGCGGTCGACGGTGCGCGGCGGCCTCCTGCGCGGCCAGCCGGACGACGCGGAGGTCGCGGTCCGCGCCGAGGCCGACCAGCACCGCTGCATCGGCGGATGCGGCCATCCGACATCACCTCCCGGGCGTCGCGCCCGGCACGACCAGCTCCCTCGACCGAGGGTAGTCGTGCGGCCGTGGCGGCGGGCCGGATCGGGCAGCGCCGCCGACGGTGTCGGACCCGGCTCGTCAACATAGGTTGACAGAGTGGTGCTGTCAACGTATGTTGACGATATGAGTCACGCGACGGAACTCGCGGCGGCAGCCGGCAGCACCGACCCCCGGGTCGGGCTTCGCGCCGTCCGCGCGCTACGCCGGCTGCTCGAGCGGCTCGAGGTCGTCCAGGTGGACAACGCCCGTCGACAGGGCTGGTCCTGGCAGGAGATCGCCGACGCGCTCGAGGTCAGCCGGCAGGCGGTCCACAAGAAGCACGCCGGGCGACCGGCGGTCAACCAATCCTGGGAGGCGTGATGTTCGAACGGTTCACCGACCGGGCGCGCGGCGTGGTCCGGCGGGCGGTGCAGGAGGCCCGGGTCGAGGGCCAACGGCCGGTCGGCACCGAGCACCTGCTGCTCGCGCTGCTCGCCGACGAGGCCGGGCTGGCCAGCCGGGTGCTGGCCGACGCCGGAGTGCGCGCCGACGACCTGCGCGAGCGCATCCGCCGACACACCGCCGACGGCGGGGCCGGCCTGGGCGACGCGGACGCGGCCGCGCTGCGCGAGATCGGCATCGACCTGGCCGCGATCGTGGCCCGGATCGAGCAGTCCTTCGGCCCGGACGCGCTACGCGAGGCCGTGCCGGCGCCGCGGCGGTGGTGGCGGCGCGGGCGGCGATACCTGGGCGGGCCCTTCTCGCCCCGGTCGAAGAAGGCCCTCGAGCTGTCGCTGCGCGAGGCGCTGCGGCTGCGCCACCGCCACATCGGCACCGAGCACATCCTGCTCGGGCTGCTCCGGGAGGGGCAGGGGCTCGGCGCCCTGGTGCTCAGCGAGGCCGGGGTCGACCTCGACGATCTACGCCGAAGGGTCGAGAGCGCTCTGCGCACGGCGGCCTGACCCTCCGATGATCAGCGGGTCCGGGGCGGTGCGCCTCGGCTGGATCGGGCGAGCGGGCCAACCAGCCACGGCCGCGTTGAAACCTGTCTGTGGCACTTCCGACCCGGGCCGCTCGCGGGCTCGCTGAAGCGGCTCCGGTCCTGCACACTGACGCCGTGAATGCTGGACAGGACAGCGCGCCGTCGGGCCACCACGGCGGGCTGCGCTCCGCCGTGGTGGTCAACCCGGTGAAGGTCGCCGATCTCGACGAGCTGCGCCGCACCGTGGACGATGCGCTGGCCGCCGCCGGTTGGCCCGAGCCGCAGTGGTTCGAGACCACGGTCGACGACCCGGGCCGCGGCCAGACCGAACAGGCCGTCAAGGCCGGCGTCGACGTGGTCTTCGCCTGCGGCGGCGACGGCACCGTGATGTCCTGCGTCAGCGCGCTCGTCGGCACCGACGTGGCGCTGGCCGTGCTGCCGCAGGGCACCGGCAACCTGCTCGCGGCCAACCTGGGCCTCTCCACCGATCTGGCCGCCGGGCTGCAGGTGGCCGTCGACCGGGGCCGGCGGCGGCTCGACGTCGGCGAGGTCGACGGGCGGTACTTCACGGTGATGGCCGGCATGGGCTTCGACGCCCAGATGCTCGCCGCCACCTCCGAGACGACCAAGGCGCGCATCGGCTGGCCCGCGTACGTGGTGGGAGCCGCGCGACACCTGCGCGACCGCCCCATACGGGTGTCGATCCGGATCGACGACCGCCCGCCGGTGCGCCGCCGCGCCCGCTCGGTGCTGATCGCCAACGTCGGCCGGTTGCAGGGCGGGGTCCGGCTGCTCACCGAGGCCGAACCGGACGACGGTTGGCTGGACGTGGCCGTGCTCACCCCCAACAACCTGCGGCACTGGGCGGCGCTCGGCTGGGCGGTGATCCGCCGACGTGGCCGGGTGCCCCGGATGGAGGTCTTCCGTGGCCGGCGGGTGGTGATCACCAGCACCCGGACCCAGCCCCGGGAACTCGACGGCGACCTGATCGAACCGGGCCGCCGGCTGCGCGCGGTGATCCGGCCCGAGGCGCTCTGGCTCTGTGTGCCGCAGCCCGAGCGGGCACCTGATCTCGCCGTCGACGCGAAGGACGCCGCCGAGCGGGGTGAGCAGCTGATCGAGGAGGCGCGCCGTGAGTAGCACCCGGATCGTGCCCGAGACCCGGCTGATGTCGAACGAGGAGCTCTCCGCCGACGACGCCTGGCACACCCTGCGCCGCGAGGGCGGCTGGCACCTGCTGCGCGACGCGTTCATCCGGTTCCGCTACGGCGACGGGTTCAGCCACTCCCGCGCCTTCGCGCTCCAGCTCTGCCTCGCCGTGGTGCCGTTCCTGATCGCCCTCACCGGCCTGATCACGGAACTCGGCGTCGAGGAGGGCGGCCAGGTGGTCGCCGACACCGTGCTGGCGCTCACCCCCGGGCAGAGCGAGCAGGTGGTGGCCGAGCTGCTCGGCGAGGGCGAACGCGTCGAGGACGCCGGCGAGCTGGCGCTCACCCTCGGTCTGCTCACCGGCCTGGTCGCGCTGACCACGACGATGGCCCAGATCGAGCGGGGCGCCAACCGGATCTACGGCGTGGAGCGGGACCGTCCGGCGCTCTGGAAGTACCTGCGAGCCGCGGTGCTCGCGGTCACCGCCGGCGTGCCCGCGCTGGCCGGCTTCCTGATCCTGGTCGGCGGCGGGGCGATGGGCGACTCGGTGCGGGAGCACTACGAGTGGGGTGAGGCCGCCAACGGCGTCTGGGACGTCATCCGCTTTCCGCTGAGCCTCGGGCTGACCGTGCTCGCCGTGGCGGTGCTGTTCCGGCACGCGCCGCGCCGCCGGCAGCCCGGCCTCTCCTGGCTGTTCTTCGGCGCCGGCATCGCCACCGCGCTCTGGTGGCTGGCCAGCCTGCTGCTCGCCGCGTACGTGCGGTTCAGTGACGGCTTCGGGCAGACCTACGGCGCGCTCACCGGCATGATGGCGCTGCTGCTCTGGGCCAACCTCACCGGCATGGCGCTCTTCGGCGGGCTGGCCTTCGCCGCCCAGCTGGAGGCGTTGCGGATCGGGGTGCAGGAGCCGGCCCAGCCGGACCTGTGGGAGCCCGAGGCCGAACGCGCGGAGGTGCCCGACACCGGAGAGATGACCGCGCTCTGACCTGGCCCCGGCCCGCTCCCGGTGTACGGCCCCCGCCGATCGGGTAAAGCGCCACGCCATGGGCGACAATGGAGGTGCGGGGTGACCGTGGTCAAAGAGGTGCTGCGGCGACCGCTCGGGCATTTCACGGAGCGGAGCGTCGCCGGGCTGATCGCCGTCACCGGTGCCGGCGTCGCCTTCGGCCTGCTGCTGATGCTGGTCCGGTTCCGGTGGAGCCCGTTGCAGGACGCCGACCACGCCGTCGCCGAGTGGTTCAACCAGCTCGTGTCGCGGCACGGCCCGCTGGTCACCGTCCTGCAGGCGGTCACCGACCTCGGCGGACGACCGATCCTGATCTGGCTGGTCACCATCGCCGTGATCGGCCTGCTGATCCGCCGACAGCCCCGGCTGGCCGTCTATCTGATCATCACGGGCGTCGGCGGGCTGATCCTCGACCCGTCGCTCAAGACGTTGGTCGGCCGGCTTCGTCCGGTGGTCGACGTGCCGGTGGCCAGCGCGCCGGGCAACAGCTTCCCCAGCGGGCACGCGCTGGGCTCGTTCGTCGCGTACGGGGCGCTGCTGCTGGTCTTCCTGCCGGCGCTGGCGCCCCGGTGGCGCAAGCCCGCCATCGCCCTGGTCGCCACGCTGGTGGCGCTGATCGGGCTGACCCGGATCGCGCTGGGCGTGCACTTCGTCTCCGACGTGCTCGCCGGCTGGCTGCTCGGCGCGGCCTGGCTCGGCGTCACCGCCTACGCCTTCCGCCTCTGGCGGCGTGAGCGTGGCCGGCCGGTCCCGCCGCTGACCGAGGGGCTGGAGCCGGAGGCGGGACGCGACATCGCCGCGGCCCCGGCCGAGGAGCACGTGCTGGAGCATCCGCGCTCCGCGGTGGCGGAGCTGCTGGTCGGTTGGGTGCTGGTCTTCGGCGCGCTCTACGGCTTCGGCATGTTCGTCAGCTACCACGCCGGCGGGACGTTTCTGGCCACCCTCGACACCGAGGTGCCGCGCTGGTTCGCCGAGCGGCACACCGAGGTGCTGACCGACGTGAGCTGGTGGTGGAGCAAGTTCGGCGACACCCACGCGATCCTGCTGATCTCACTGGTGTTCTGCCCGCTGGTGCTGGCGGTGTGGCGACGCTGGCGGCCGGTGCTCTTCGTGGCGCTGGCCATGGTCGGCGAGCTGACCCTCTTCCTCGCCTCGGCCCGGGCGGTCGACCGGCCGCGCCCGCCGGTGGAGAACCTGGACGGGCCGATGCCCACCTCGTCGTTTCCCTCCGGGCACATCGCGGCGACGATCTGCATCTGGCTGGCGATCGCCGTCATCGTGCTGCCGCGCACCGACCGCTGGTGGCGCTGGATCTTCGTGGCCCTGGCGGTGATCATGCCGGTCGGGGTGGCCGTCTCCCGGATGTACCGGGGCATGCACCACCCCACCGACTTCATGGGCGCGATCCTGCTCAGCGCGCTCTGGATCGGGCTGCTCTACTGGGTGATCCGCCCCAACGCCGACCTGCGGGAGGGCAACCGGCCGAGCATCGAGTCGGAGGACGTCGACACCCTCGACGACGAGCTGGCCAAGGCCGGTCGGGTGGAGTGAGCGCGTCGTGCTGCGGGTGATGACCTGGAACATCCGTACCGGCGGGCGGGACGGCGACGGCCACGACCGGCGGGACGCGATCGTCGAGGTGATCAACGCCCAGCGGCCGGACGTGCTGGCCCTGCAGGAGCTGCGCGGCTTCGACGCGGACCTGCTCGCCGGGTTCGCGGACCGGCTGGGCCTGCGGCCACACCTGGCCCGCAGCTGCCTCGGGCAGCCGGTCGCGGTGCTGGTCCGGCCGCCGCTGCGTACCCTCGCGGCCGGGTCGCTGCGCCGGCCGTTCCACCACGCCGCCGCGCGGGTGGTGCTGGCCACCGACGCCGGGCCGCTCACCGTGCTCGGCACCCATCTCAACCCGTACTCGGGTGGCTGGCGCCGCATCGAGGTCGACTGGCTGGCCCGGGCGGTCCGGCGGGCGCCGGGCGAGTTGGCGCTGCTCGGCGGGGACCTGAACGCCCTCGACCCGGCGACCGACCACGCCGGGCGGCTCGACCGGCTGCCGCCCGCGTACCGCCGCCGGCACCTGCGTCGCGACGGCCGCACGGTGGACACCCGCGCGGTGGCGGTGCTGCTCGGGGCCGGCCTGGTCGACCTGTACCGGGCGGCCGGCGGACCGGACGAGGGCGAGGGGCTGACCGTCCCGACCCGGCACGGCGGGGCCGAGTTCGCCGGGATGCGGCTGGACTACCTGCTCGGCACCCCGGCGCTGGCCGCGCGGACGCGGGACTGCCGGGTGGTCCGGGGCGGGGCCGCCGATCACGCCTCCGACCACTATCCGGTGCTCGCCGAGGTGGCGCTGGATCCGGCCTGACGGCGGCGCCCGGCACCGGTGCAACCGGACCGGGCCCCGGACGCATCCGTACGGTGACAGCACCGGCAGCCGGAACGGGAGTGGTCGATGCAGGCCGTGCAGCGGCAGGAGTACGTGGATTTCGTCACGGGGGCGACGGGGAAGCTGCGGCGCACCGCGTACCTGCTGACCGGGGACGCGCACCGGGCCGACGACGTGGTGCAGCAGACCCTGACCCAGCTCTTCGTGAAGTGGAGCCGGGTGCGGCGGGCCGACGACATCGGCGCGTACGTGCACCGGATGCTGGTCAACGCCTTCCGGCAGGAGCGGCGATCCCGCTGGTGGGGCGTGCAACTGCTCGACCGGACACCCGAACCGGTGCCCCGGGGCGACCCGGGCGGCACGGGGGAGGCCGCCGCGGACGCGGTGGCGGTGCGGACCGCGCTCGCCGCGGTGCCGCCCGGCCAGCGGGTGGTCCTGGTGCTGCGGTTCTACGCCGATCTCAGCGTCGAGCAGACCGCCGAGGTGCTGGGCTGCTCCACCGGGAATGTGAAGAGCCAGACCGCGCGCGGGCTGGCCGCGCTGCGCCGGCAGCTGCCGTTGGACGCCGAGGCGAAGGGGGAGGTCCGATGATCGATCGGGAGGAGACGCTCGTCCGGCGGCTGCTGGCCGACGCCGCCGAGGATCTGCCGGCCGGGGGAATGCCGACGGACGCCCTGCTGGCCGAGGGGGAGCGGGCGGTCCGGCGCCGCCAGCGCCGACTGGTCGGCGCGGCGGCGGCGGCCACCGTGGTCGCGCTGCTCGGCGCGGCCGTCCTGTTGCAGGGGGTACGCCCACAGGCGCAGCGGTCGCCGGCGGAGCAACCCTCCCCGTCTGCCACCGCCACCGGCGGGCCGCCCACGGTCGCGCCGGACCAATTCGATCCGGCCCAGCGGCTCTTCCGACTCGACTGGCTGCCGGAGGGAATGTCGATCCGGCATGAGTCATATGAGCGTTACGGCCAGTGGGTGACTGTGATGAAACCCCAACAGACGCAGAAGGGTGCGCCCTCTATTGGGTTGGAAGACATCGTCACAGTCATGATCAACGCAGCTGGCGCGGACCCGTTCGCGAACTGGGCCGAGTCCGACGCGCTGACCGGTGGCGGGCGCGTCGCGGCGACACCCCTACCCGGCGTCCCTGTCGCTCCCGTCTGGGGCGAGCCGGCCTATCTGCACACCAGCCCGGATGGTCGGGAGACCCGACTCTCCTGGCAATACGCGCCCGACGCCTGGGCGGCGGTGAGCGTGAGGGAAATGGAACGGCCAGAGGAGATCGCTCGGCGGATCGCCGACGGTCTTATCTGGGACCGACAGCCCGTCACGCTGCCCTTCCTGCCCGTGGCACCACCGGAGGGTGCCACCCTCCATCGTGCGGTTGTCACGGTTCGTGACGGCCGATGGGAGAATGCTCAGCTTGGATACCTGGCCCCTTCCCGGCCCGAGGTCCGGAGCGCGGTCGAGGATTTCACGGTCGGGATGACGCGGGAGTTTCGTGGCAAGGTCGCGGGCAGCACCACGGTCCACGGACGACAAGGCTGGGTCGACGCCATGCCGAGCGGGATCGGGGTCTACCGGGTCGGGGAGTTGCCGGGTGTCTGCCAGACATGTATGGGCGAGGTCTCCGCACTTTCCAGCGCCGGACTTCAGGCGCTCGGCGGGCGCGACGGCGCTCTGGCACTCTCCGCGACGATACGGACGGTCGACGATCCCGCCGACATGACTACATGGCGGCCCCTGTAGTCGCTGTCCGCCGACAATCGGGGCCGAACAAGACAGGTTGGCTTGCCGTCGCTGGCTACGGTGACCGCGTGATCGACACCCCGTCGCCGCCCCGCCCGCAGGCCCGGCCGGAGACGGCACCACCGCCGCTGATCGCCGCCGTGGCGCGGGGGATCGCGCTGGTCGTGGTGGTGCCGGTCCGGCTGGTCTGGGAACTCGTCGCCGCGGCCGGCCGGTTGCTGCAACGCTGGCTGCTCGCGCCGGTCGGCCGGTTCCTGGCCCGCTGGCTGCTCCGTCCACTCGGCTGGCTCCTGCACCGCGTGCTCTGGCTGCCGCTGACCTGGCTCGGGCGCGGCCTGGCGTGGCTGCTCCGGGTGCTGGTCTGGGCGCCCCTGCGCGCACTGGCCCGGGCGCTGGGCTGGCTCGGCCGTACGCTGCTGTGGCGGCCACTGGTCTGGCTGGCGTACCACCTGCTCTGGCTGCCCGCGGCCTGGCTGGCCGCGCTGCTCGCGCCGGTCGGGCTGCTGGTCGCGGCCGGGCTCGCGGTGCTGGGCCGGTGGCTGTGGCGCGGCGTCGTGGCCGTCGCCGGGGTGCTGTTCGACGCGCTCGGCTGGGCGTGGCGGGTGGCGGGCCGGCTGCTGTGGTGGTGCTACCTCGTGACGCTGCGGCCGGTGCTGCTCGCCGTGGGCTGGCTGTGGCGCCGCGCGACCGCGCCGGTCGGGCGGGCGGTGGCCGCCGCCTGGCGGGCGACGGTCACGCCGGCGGCCCGGTGGCTGCGCGACGCCGTGGTGCGGCCGACCCGGCAGGCCACCCGCGAGGTGTTCATCGCGCTCGGCTTGCGCCGCTGAGCCGTCAGCCCCGGCCCCGCCGGTCCGGCCCCCGCCGCTGAGCGGGCGGTGTCGGCGTCAGAACACCAGGTTGAGCAGGACGGTCAGCACCACCGAAGCGAGAATCGAGAAGAGGATCATCAGCAGGCAGCCGAGGCCGCCGCCGAGTGGGCGAATCTCCACGTTGCCGAAGCGCATCGGTCTCACCTTCGTCAGTCTCGGGCCGCAGGGCGGGAGTCGGATCGAGCAGTCCGCGGACGGCCGCGGCGACCTGTGTCGGGGCGGTGGTGACCACGTTGTGCGCCGCGCCCGGCACGATGAGCGTCCGGGCGTGCGGCACCAGCCGGGCGATCTGGTCCCGCCATTCCGCCGGCGCGATCGGGTCCCGCGCGCCGGCCACCACCAGCGTCGGCGCGGTGATCCGCACGAGGTCCGCCTCGACGGCGTTGCGTACCGAGTGCGACAGGGTCGCGGCGACCCGCCGGGGCCGGGCGTCCCACAGGTCACGCAGGAGGATCGGCGCTTGCGCCTTCGCCTCGTGCCGGGTGTCCACCAGCCAGCGGCCGATCTGGGCATGCCGCGAGCGGGCCGCCGGATCGCTGGTCGGTCCGGCCAGGACCAGCGCGCGGACCGCGTCCGGGTGCCGGGCAGCGAGCGCGGCCGCGACCTCGGCGCCGAACGAGTGCCCGAGCACGCAGGCCGGCGGCAGTCGACAGGTGGCGAGCCAGGCGGCCAGGTGCGCGGCGTGCCGCGCCACGTCGTACGCCCGCCTCGGGCGTTCGCTGAGCCCGAAGCCGGGCAGGTCCGGCACGTACACCGGATGGGTGGCGGCCAGCGCGACGGCCAGCGGGGTCAGGTAGCGGTGTGACACGGCCAGGCCGTGCACCAGCACCACCGGCGGGGCGCCGGTGCCCGGGTCGGCCCCGCGTCGGGTGTGGGTGCGTACGCCGTCGACCAGCCGCCACTCGCTGCTCAGCCCGGCGGCGGGCCGGGGCGCGGCGAGCGCCAGCCGCAGCTGCGCGACGGGGAACCGGCCGGCCGGTGTGGGGCGGGTCGGCTCCAAACCGGTTCGGGGGCGCGGTGACCACGCCCTGGCCCGTCCCGACTCGTCGAGCCGCGCCTCCCGCAGCCGGTTCACAGTTCGCGTAGCCGAGGTAGCAACTGCTCCTGCGCCCAGTCCAGGAACATCGGCTGGCTCTCGCCGCCCACCTGCAGGATCGCCACATGGGTGAAGCCGGCGTCGACGAACTTGCGGAACGCCTCGACGTGCTGCTCGACGTCCGGGCCGCAGGGGATGCCCTCGGCGACGTCCTCCTCCCGCACGAACTGGGTGGCGGCGGTGAACGCCTCCGTCCCGGGCAGGTCGGCGTTGACCTTCCAGCCCAGGCCGAACCAGCGGAACTGGTCGTGCACGATCTTGCGGCACTCCGCCTCGTCCGGGCCGTAGCAGATGGGCACCTGCCCGTAGCGGGGCTTGCCGGCGCCGCCCGCGTCGTCGTAGAGCTGGATGATCCGCCGGTCGGGCTCGCTGGAGATCATGCCGTTGCCGTACTCGGCGGCGAGGGTGGCCGACTGCGGGCCGGAGGCGGCGACCGCCATCGGCACCGGGGTCTCCGGCCGATCCCAGACGTAGGCGTCGGGCACGTCGAAGTGGTTGCCGGAGAAGGTCAACGTCTCGCCGTTCAGCAGCGGACGGATGATCTGCAACGCCTCCTCGAACATCTCGTGCCGCTGCTGCACGTGCGGCCAGCCGCCGACCACGTGCTCGTTGAGGTTCTCCCCGGCGCCCAGCCCGAGGGTGAACCGGCCGTCCGAGAGCACCCCGATCGTGCTGGCCTTCTGCGCGACCACGGCCGGGTGGTAGCGGCGGATCGGGCAGGTCACGAAGGACATCAGCTCCGCGCGGGAGGTGGCGTGCGCGACCGCGCCGAGCACCGACCAGGCGTACGGGGAGTGGCCCTGGGAGTCCAGCCACGGGTAGTAGTGGTCGGACGTGACCAACTGGTCGAAGCCGGCCGCCTCGGCGCGCACCGCGTGGTCGACCAGCTGCTTCGGGCCGGCCTGCTCGCACATCAGGGTGTAGCCGACGTTGACCATCGTGGTGTCTCCCTCCACCGGCGGATCGTCCCCGAATACCCCGGACGGCCCGGGTCAACCCTCCGCGTCCGGTTGCCGCCGTCGATGCATCGACCTACGCTGATCGCTGCGCCGTGGGATCCGGGCGGCGGCTGTCGGGCTGCAGCCGCCTTCCCCTGTCACGTCCCACCTCGGCCGGGCACCGGGGGTGCTCCCTGAGGAAGGCCATGAAGACAAGACTCTCCGCCGCCGGCGCGGCCCTGCTCACGTGCCTGCTCGCCGTGTTGGCGTTCGGGCAGCCCGCGCACGCCGCAGCCGGCTTCTCCGTCGCGGACGGCAGGCTCTACGACGCCAACGGCACCGAGTTCGTGATGCGCGGGGTCAACCACGCGCACACCTGGTACCCGCAGCGGACCAGCTCGTTCGCCGACGTCAAGGCGCTCGGCGCGAACACCGTGCGGGTGGTGCTCGCCAGCGGCGACCGGTGGCCCCGCAACAGCAACGCCGACGTCGCCGACGTCATCGCGCTCTGCAAGGCCAACCGGCTGATCTGCGTACTGGAGGTGCGACACCACCGGCTACGGGGAGCAGAGCGGGGCGATCAGCCTCGGCCGGGCGGTCGACTACTGGCTCGGCATCGCCGACGTCCTCGCCGGTGAGGAGGAGTACGTCATCGTCAACATCGGCAACGAGCCGTACGGCAACCAGAACTACGCCTCCTGGGCCACCGACACCGCGAACGCGGTCAACCGGCTGCGCGCCGCCGGCCTGACCCACACGATCATGGTGGACGCGCCGAACTGGGGTCAGGACTGGTCCTTCACCATGCGGGACGACGCCGCCGCCGTCTTCGCCGCCGACCCGGCCCGCAACACGGTCTTCTCCATCCATATGTACGGGGTGTTCGACACCGCCGCGGAGATCACCGACTATCTCGGCCGGTTCCGCGCGGCGGGGCTGCCCATCGTGGTCGGGGAGTTCGGCTTCAACCACTCCGACGGCGACCCCGACGAGGACACCATCCTGGCCTACAGCCAGGCCAACGGGATCGGCTGGCTTGGCTGGTCGTGGAGCGGCAACGGCGGCGGGGTCGAGTACCTCGACATGGCCACCGGCTTCAACCCGGCGGCCCTGACCAGCTGGGGTCAACGGATCTTCAACGGCGCCAACGGCATCCGGCAGACCGCCCGGGAGGCCAGCGTCTTCGGCGACGCCCCGCCGACCACGCCGCCTCCCACCACGCCACCTCCGGCGGGCGGCTGCACCGCGACGTACACGATCGTGAACCAGTGGCAGGGCGGCTTCCAGGGCGAGGTCCGGGTCACCGCCGGCGCGGCTGCTGTCACCGGCTGGACCACCCGGTGGACCTTCGCCGACGGGCAGAGCATCACTCAGTCCTGGAACACCGCGCTGACCAGCAGCGGGTCGAGCGTCACCGCGCGCAACGTGGCGTGGAACGGCCGGCTGGCCGCCGGGGCGAGCACCAGCTTCGGCTTCCTGGGCAGCGCGACCGGCGGCAACACCCGCCCCACGGTGAGCTGCGCCGCGAGCTGACCGACACCACCGGTGGCCGACCCGCCCGGGGCCGGCCACCGGTGCGGCGTACGAACGTCAGTGCGCGCCGGTCAGGTTCACGATGACCACGCCTGCGATGATCAGCGCGATGCCGGCGAGCTTCACCGCGCCGACCGGCTCGCCGAGGAAGACCGCGCCGATCGCCACGATCGTCGCCGTGCCCAGCCCCGACCAGAGGGCGTACGCCACGCCTACCGGTATCTCCTTCACCGCCTGTGAGAGCAGCACGAAGGCCACCAGGTAGCCGCCCACGCAGCCGAGGGTCGGCCAGAGCCGGGTGAACCCGGCGGTGCTCTTGAGCAGGCTGGTGGCCAGCACCTCCGCCGCGATCGCGATGCCCAGCAGGACGTACGCCACGTGCCACCTCGTCAGTCGTCGGTCGGTGCGGCCTGGCCGGCGGCCAGGCGCGCGGCGCGCATGGTCAGGTAGCGCTGCTCCGGCAGGCTGCTCGTCCGGGCGGCCGCGGCCCGGTAGTCGGCCACCGCGGCAGCCCGGTCGCCGGCCATCTCGTGCAGGTGCGCGCGGGCGGCGTGCAGCCGGTGGTGTCCGGCCAGCCGCGGGTCGGCGGCCAGCTCGGTGAGCGCGGCCAGGCCGGCCGCCGGGCCCTGCACCATGGCGGTGGCCACCGCCCGGTTCAGCGCGACCACCGGGCTGCCCGACAACCCCGCCAGGACCTCGTAGAGGGCGAGGATCTGCGGCCAGTCGGTCTGCTCGGCCGTCGGCGCCTCGTCGTGCAGCGCGGCGATGGCGGCCTGCACCTGGTACGGGCCGACCGGCCCGCGCGGCAGCGCGTGGGTGACCAGGGCGACCCCCTCGGCGATCGCCGACGCGTCCCACCGGCCGCGGTCCTGGTCGGCCAGGGAGATCAGCTCGCCCGCCGGGCCGGTCCGCGCCGGGCTGCGCGCCTCGGTGAGCAGCATCAGCGCCAGCAGCCCGGTCGTCTCGCTGTCGTCGGGCAGCAGCGCGTGCAGCGCGCGGGTCAGCCGGATCGCCTCCGCCGACAGGTCGACCCGGTGCAGCTGGGGGCCGGCGCTGCTGGTGTGCCCCTCGGTGAAGATCAGGTAGAGCACCTGCCGGACGGCGGTCAGCCGGCTCGCCCGGTCCGGCTGGTCGGGCATCCGGAACGGCTCCCCGGAGGTGCGGATCCGCTGCTTGGCCCGGCTGATCCGCTGGGCCATGGTGGCCTCCGGCACCAGGAACGCGTGGGCGATCTCGGCCGTGCTCAGACCGCCGACCGCGCGCAGGGTCAGCGCGACGGCCGACGCGGAGGAGAGCGCCGGGTGGCAGCAGAGGAAGAGCAGCACCAACGTGTCGTCCCGCTCCGCGGTCAGCTGCTCGTCCGCCGCGGGGGCGGCCTGCCGGTGCTCCGGCTCGCGCCGCGCCGCGAGGTCCTCCCGCCGCCGGCGCGCGGACTCGGCGCGGACCAGTTCGATCATCCGGCGGTATCCGACCTGGATCAGCCAGCCGCGCGGGTTCGCCGGCACACCCTCCGCCGGCCACTGCGTGACGGCGGCCAGCAGCGCCTCCTGGACGGCGTCCTCGGCGGTGGCGAAGTCACCGAAGCGTCGGGCGAGCACGCCGAGGACCTGCGGCGCCAGCTCGCGCAGCAGGTCCTCGGTGCGTCGGTCGGTGGTGTCCAGGCGTCACAGCTCCTGCGGCGGTGCGGACATCACCGGGTGCACCTCGATCGGCATGTTCAGCGGCTGGCCGCCCGGACCGGGCGCGGTGGAGATGTGCGCGGCGATCTCCACGGCCCGCTCCGGGGTCTCGCAGTCCACAATCCACCAGCCGGCGAGGAACTCCTTGGTCTCGGCGAACGGCCCCTCGGTCACCACCGGGGCGCCGCCCTCGCCGGCCCGGACGATCCTGGCCTGCTGCGGCCCGCCCAGGCCCTCGCCCTGGACCCACTCCCCGTCGGCGGTGAGCTTCGCGTTGACCTCACCCATGAACCCGATGTGCGCCCGGATCTCCTCCGGGGTCCACGTCTCGATCGACGGGAAGTCGGTCCCGGCGGCGCTGAACTGCATCAGCAACATGTACTTCACGGTTGGCTCCTCACGCCTGCGCACCCCATTCTCGGTGCTCTCACCCTGAGGTAGAAGCAGGCCCCGCCGTCCTCGACATCCCGGGCGGAAAAACTTCGAGAAACTTCGGCGGGCCCTCAGTCCACCGCGGTGACCTCGAACAACACCGCCTGCTCGGGGTGCAGCGCCGGCACCTGCAGGCCCACCGTGGCCAGTGCCGCCCCGGTCAGCGTCGCGCCGGCCGGCAGCCAGGCCGGCTCCGCCCGCTGCAGGGTCGCCGGCGCCGGCACACCCTCGACCGGGCGGACCGCGTACCGGCGATGCCGGTCCAGGCCCGGCAGCCGGACCGCCCCCGGGACCTGGGCCACCGAGGTGGCCAGCCGGCTGACCGCGTACACCGCCGCGGAGCCGTCGTGGGCGACCACGCCGTGCGCCCAGACGGCCGGGTCGGGGTGGTCCACCCGCACCGTCCGGCCGGTGTGCAGCAGCGGCCGGAGCCGCTTGTGCAGCGCCACCCAGGCGGTCAGCTCGGCCCGCTCGGCCGGGCTGACCGAGGCGATGTCCCACTCGATGCCGTAGTGGCCGAAGAGGGCGGTGGTGGCCCGGAAGCCGAGATCGTGCACCCGGTGGGTGGTGTGCGAGCGCTCCGGGCCGATATGGCTGCCGACCAGCTCGGGCGGGAGCAGCAACCCGGTCCAGCGCTGGATGGCCAGCCGCTCCAGGGCGTCGTTGCAGTCGCTGGCCCAGACGCGGTCGGTGCGGGCCAGGATGGCCAGGTCGACCCGGGCGCCGCCGGAGGCGCAGCTCTCGATCTCCACGCCCGGGTGCCGGCGACGCAGCTCGTCCAGGAGCCGGTAGATCGCCTCGGTCTGCGCGTGCACCCCGGGCCGGCCGTGGTGGCCGGCCTCGGTCAGGTCCCGGTTGTGGTCCCACTTCAGGTAGCCGATCCCGGGGTGCTCGGTGAGCAGCGCGTCCAGCCGGCCGAGCAGGTGCTCGTACGCCTCGGGGCGGGCCAGGTCGAGCACCTGCTGGTTGCGCCAGGGTGGCGGCAGCCGCCCCGGGGTGGCGAGCACCCAGTGCGGGTGGGCGCGGAACAGGTCCGAGTCCGGGTTGACCATCTCCGGCTCGACCCAGAGCCCGAACTGCAGGCCGCGGCCGGTGACGTGGTCGATGAGCGGGTGCAGGCCGTCCGGCCAGACCTCGTCGTCGACGTACCAGTCGCCGAGCCCCGCGGTGTCCGCCCGCCGGCCCCGGAACCAGCCGTCGTCCAGCACGAACCGCTCGACCCCCACCTCGACCGCGTGGTCGGCGAGCGCCCGCAGCCGCTCCAGGTCGTGGTCGAAGTAGACCGCCTCCCAGACGTTGAGGGTGACCGGCCGGGGAGAGCGCGGATGCTGCGGGCGGGCCCGCAGCTGGGTGTGCAGGGCGTCGCTGAGCCCGTCCAGCCCGGCGTCGGACCACACCGCGTAGAGCAGGGGGGTGGCGTACGACTCGCCGGGGGAGAGCACCACCTCACCGGGGGTGAGCAGTTCGCCGCCGCCGAGGGTGGCCTCGCCGGTGGGGCGCCGCTCGGCGAAGGTGACGTGGTCGCCGCTCCAGGCGGTGTGCACCGCCCAGACCTCGCCGTGCCCGAAGCCGAACCCGGCGGTGCCGGCGACCAGCAGCAGGGTCGCGTCGTGCCCGGTACGCCCGTGCCGGCCCTCGCGGACCCAGGCGCCCATCGGCCAGGGGTGCCGCTGCGGGGTGCGTTCCCGGCACCACCGGCCGGTGAGGTCGAGCAGCTCGGTGGCGACCGCCGGCACCGGCAGCACCGCGGTGAGTTCGCCCAGCTCGTACGGGGTGTCCCCGTCGTTGCGCAGCCGGTGCCGCAGCAGCAGCACGCCGGCCGGGTCGAGGGCGAGTTCGACGGTGATCGACAGTCCGGCACCCGAATCGCTGGCCCGGACGGTGACCCGGACGTCGTGACCGGGGGTGTCGTCGACCTCGACGGCGTCGAGCTGAAACGCGGTGGACCAGTCGGCTCGGGCGCGGTGCCCGGTGAGCGCCGGCCGGCCGCTCCAGCCGGCGCTCGCCTCGGGCAGCAGGGAGAGCACCGTCGGCGCGTCGAAGCTGCTCGGCACCACCGGCGGGACGGTCGCGTCGGCGAGCTGACGCAGCGCGTCGTCGTCGAGGTCGCCGACGTCGCCACCCCAGTGCGCGACCCGGGGCAGCCCCGGGCCGCGCGCGTCGAGCACCAGGCTGGTCCGCGCGCGGCGCAGGTGGACCATGCTTCGGCTAGCGCCACGTTCGGTTCCTCTGGGCGCTGCGTCGATCGGCGATGGTAGTGACCTGATGGCCGTTCACCTCTCTATGGATTGTCGTACCTGCTTGGTAGAACGGAGCCGTGGTTGAGGTGGTCAAGCGTGCCTACAAGTTCCGCTTTTATCCCAGTCGCGAGCAAGCACGAGAGCTCGACCGGACATTCGGTTGCGTCCGCCTGGTTTACAACCGCGCTCTGGAGGCTCGTCGGCGGGCCTGGGTGACGCATCGTCAGAGGACCACATACGGGCAAACATCCCAGTGGTTGACGGAGTGGAAGCGGACGGAAGACCTGTCGTTCCTGAACGAGGTGTCCGCAGTGCCTCTCCAGCAGACCTTGCGCCACCTTCAACGTGCCTTCGCCGCGTACTGGGAAAGGCGATGCGGGCATCCCCGATTCAAACGCAAGCGAAGCGCAAGGGCGTCCGCGGAGTACACGCGATCGGCCTTTCGCTGGCGTGACGGGAAGTTGACTCTCGCCAAGATGAGCGAACCACTCAATCTCGTGTGGTCTCGCCCCCTCCCGGACGGCGCGGAACCCTCTACCGTAACCGTCTCCCGAGATGCGGCCGGCCGATGGTTTGTATCCATGCTGGTTGCTGATCCTACTGTGCGCCCGTTGGAGTCCTCCGCGACCGCCGTCGGGGTTGACGTCGGAATCAACAACCTTGCGACCCTGTCGACCGGTGAGAAGGTGATCAACCCGCGGCACGAAGCCGCCGACCGCAGGAAGTTGGCACGAGCCCAACGATCGCTTGCGCGGAAGATGAAGGGCTCCGCGAATAGAGCGAAGGCGCGGCTGAGAGTAGCTGTCATCCATGCGCGAATCGCAGATCGCCGCCGCGATCACCTTCACAAGCTGAGCACCCGACTCGTCCGCGAGAACCAAGCGGTCGTGATTGAGGACCTCAGTGTTGCGTCGATGATGCGTAATCGCCACCTCGCCCGATCGATCCATGACGCGGCGTGGTCGAGTCTCAGGCAGATGCTTGAATACAAAACCAGTTGGTACGGTAGGTCGTTGATCACGGTCGGCCGATGGTACCCGTCGACGAAGATGTGTTCGGCCTGCGGTCAGGTGAACAGGGCCATGAGGCTGGATATCCGGTCGTGGACGTGCCCCGCTTGCGGAGCGGTCCACGACCGGGACATCAATGCTGCAAGAAATATTCTCGCCGCCGGGCTGGCGGAGAGTTGAAACGCCTGTGGAGCTGAAGTAAGTCCTGACGGGAATCTTCCTCTCAGGCTTTTGGCTATGAAGCAGGAAACCTAGCGGGCGACCGGTAGAGTCTCGGCTCTTGACAGCCGGGAAGATGTCAACCCTTGCTAGCTCCTAACGTCAGGCCCCGAACGAAGTGCCGCTGGAGCAGAAAGAAGATCACCAAAGTCGGGATCGCGACCAGCACGCTGCCGGCCGAGACCAGGTTGTTGTCGGTGAAGAACTCGCCGCGCAGGTTGTTCAGCGAGCTGGTGACGGGGAACTTGTCCCCGGTGCGCATGAGCACGGTGGCCCAGAAGAACTCGTTGTAGATCCAGGTGACCTCGAGCGTGGCCAGCGCGGCCAGGGCCGGCCGGCACAGCGGCATGGTCACCTGCCAGTACTGCCGCCAGATGCTCGCCCCGTCGACCATGGCCGCCTCGTACAGGTCGCGCGGCAGCGCCTTCATGTAGTTGCTGAGCACGAAGACGCAGAAGCCGCACTGGAACGCGACGTTAACCAGGATGAGTCCCCAGTAGCTGTCGTAGAGCAGCTCCGAGTCGCTCATGAACTCCGGCAGCGGCACCTGGGTGAAGAGCCGGAACAGCGGGATGAGCAGGGCCTGCTGGGGCAGCAGGTTGGCCGCGGTGAAGAGGCCGAGCAGCACCAGGTTGAGCTTCCAGCTGAACCGGGCGATGACGAACGCCACGCAGGAGGCCAGGAAGAGGGTCAGCAGCACCGCCGGGACGGTGATGTAGACCGAGTTGAGGAAGTGCTTGCCGAACTCGGCGGTCCGCCAGGCGGTCACGTAGTTGTCGAGGGTCCAGCCGCCGAGCGAGGCGTAGCCGTTGGTGGCGGTGTACTCGTAGGAGCGCAGCGAGGTGAGCACCGCCCAGAGGATCGGGAAGAGCCAACCGACCGCCACCGCGGCGAGGAAGACGTGCAGCAGCACCCGCTGCGGGGTGAGGCGGCGCCGGGGCGGCGGCGCCTCGTCGGCGACCGGCGGCCGGGTCAGGGTCGCGGTGCTCATCGGTCCTCCCGCATCACGGTGGCCAGGTAGATGGTGATGAAGACCAGCGACACGACGAGCATGATGGTCGCCAGCGCCGAGCCGAAACCGATCCGGCTCGCCTCGCCCACCACGTTCTGGGTGACCAGCGCGGAGAGCAGTTCCAGGCCGTTGCGCCCCTTGTTCACCACCCAGACCAGGTCGAACGCGCGCAGCGACTCGATCACCGTCACCACCAGCACGATGATGTTGATCGGACGCATCACCGGGAAGACCACCCGGAAGAAGCTCTTCGCCTCCGAGGCGCCGTCGACGGCGGCGGCCTCGCGCAGCGACGGGTCGACGCCCTTCAGCCCGGCCAGGTAGAGCAGCATGATGTAGCCGACGTGCCGCCAGCCCGAGGCGACCATGACCGCCCAGATGTTGACGCCCGGGTCGCCGTACCAGTCGACGTTGGTGCCGAGCACCGCGTTGACCAGGCCCTGGTCGCGCGAGTAGAGCAGTTGCCAGACGAAGCCGATCAGCGCCAGCGAGAGCACCACCGGCAGGTAGAGCGCGGTCTGGTAGAACCGGCTGCCGCGCAGCTCCTTGTCAAGCAGCACGGCCAGGAACATGCCGAACGGGGTGGCCAGCAGGAAGAGCACCGCGAGCCAGAGCAGGTTGTGCTGCACCGCGGGCACGAACGGCGGGTAGATGTTCACCACGTCGCTGTAGTTGCGGCCGCCGACGAAGTCGATGTCGGACAGTGGCCCGATGCCGTCCCAGTCGGTGGTGGAGAGCACCACGGTGGCCAACGCCGGCAGCCACACCAGTGCGGTGACGAGCAACAGCGGTACGAGCACCATCAGCGTGATCACCACGCGGTCGGTGCGGGACAGGAGCCGTAGCCGACGGCGGCGACCACCCGTGGTGGTCGCGGCCGGCGGCGGTACGGCGCGATCCGCTTGGATCAGGGGCAGGTCGGACACGGTGTCCTCCCCCTCTCGCCGTCAGCTGGTGAAGATCGACTTTTTCTGGTTCTCGATGCTGTTGGTGAGACCGTCGATGTCCTTCGGGTCCTTGATGAACTGCTGCAACGCCGGGATGATCACCGTCGAGGCGAAGTCCGGGCGGGTGTCCCGGTCGAGGAACTGGGCGATCTCGGTGGCCGAGCCGACCAGTTCGGCGGCCTTCTTCTGCAGCGCCGTGTAGCCGGCGGTGTCGCCCTGGGTGTTGGCCACCAGGGTGCTCGGGTCGTTCTGCACGGTGATGTCCGCGGCGGCCTTGGAGCCGAGGTACTCCAGCAGCCTGTGCGCGTTCTCCTCGGACTTCGGCTTACGCGCGATCATGTAGCCGTCGATCGGCGCGTCCAGGGCCTTGGCGCCGATCGCCGGGTCGATCTCCGGGAAGGTGAAGAAGTCCAGGTCGTCCTGCTCGTCGGCGTTGAACTGCTGAGCCACGAAGAGGCCGAGCAGGTACATGCCGCTCTTCTTCTGCTGCAGCGACTGGGCGGCCTCCTGCCAGGTCCGGCCGAGGCTGTCCGGCTGGTGCACGGGGAGCAGGCCGGCCCAGGTGTCGAAGACCTTCTTGACCTTGTCCGACGTCCAGGCCTCCTTGCCGGCCATCAGGTCGACGTGGAACTGGTAGCCGTTGATCCGCAGGTTGAGGATGTCGAAGGTGCCCATCGCCGGCCAACCGTCCTTGTCGGCGAAGGCGATCGGGGTGAGGCCGTCCTTCTTCATCTGCGCGGTGAGCGTGTTCAGCTCGGTCAGGGTCTTCGGTACCTGGTAGCCGTACTGCTGCCAGACCGACTTGCGGTAGAACATCGCCCACGGGTAATACGACGCCGGCACGAAGTACTGCTTGCCGTCGTCCCCGGTGGACGCCTTCTTGAAGGCGTCGGAATAGCCGGAGAGCTTGCCCCAGACGTCGCTGAGGTCGCCGGCCAGGCCGCGGGCGGCGAAGAAGCGCATCCGGTAGCCGGCGAACCAGGTGAAGACGTCGTCCGGCTTGCCCTGCAGGTAGTTGTTGATGTTCTCCTGGAAGGTGTTGTGGTCGACCGTGTTGATGGCGACCTGCAGACCGGAGGAGGTCTGGAAACCGGCCATCACCTTGGCGATGACGTCCTTGGGCTTCGGGTCCGACTGGTTCGACCCGAGTGACACCGTCTTGCTGCCGGCACCGGAGTCGTCGTCACCGCAGGCGGTGAGCAGTCCGGTGCCGAGCAGGGCGCCCGTGCCGGCCGCGGCGGTGAGCAGCGTGCGTCGGTTGACGCCGGCGACGGAGGGCGGTACGAGCCTGGCCAGGTACTCGGCTTGGGTTCGGGGACGGGACATGTTTCCTCCTGCGGATGAAGAGGTGCGTGCGCCCAAGGGCCATGGGGGTGGCGGTCCGGCTCCCGTGATCGCACATCGGGATCCACCGTGAATCCACATTGACAAACACGAACTGCCAGTGGCGCCTCAAGCTACTCGTCCGCACGGCGCTGTCAAGAGGGTGAATGAGCGCCGATAACCCAGTCGTGACGGGGCTGCTATGAGGTAAACGTTGTAAAGCAGATCGATGTTGGAAACTGTTGACTTGACCGATGGATCGGGGCACGCTCTGCTGCCATGCGGCGATGGCAGGGCGACCGGATCTTCTTCGGCGGTGACTACAACCCCGAGCAGTGGCCGGAACAGACCTGGGTCGAGGACGTCGAACTGATGCGCCGAGCCGGGGTCAACCTGGTGTCGGTCGGGATCTTCTCCTGGGCCCTGCTCGAACCCACTCCCGGCAAGTACGAGTTCGACTGGCTGGACCGGGTGCTGGACCTGCTGCACGACGGGGGCATCTCGGTCGATCTCGCCACCGCGACCGCCAGCCCGCCGCCGTGGTTGGCCCGGGCGCACCCGGAGACGCTGCCCCGCCGGGCCGACGGCACGGTGCTCTGGCCGGGCGGCCGGCAGGCGTACTGCCCCAGCTCGCCGGTCTTCCGGGAGCGGTCACTCGCGCTGGTCGAGGCGATCGCCGGCCGGTACGCCGAACACCCGGCGGTGGTGATGTGGCACGTCTCGAACGAGCTCGGATGCCACAACGTGCACTGCTACTGCGACGTCAGCGCCGAGGCGTTCCGGGGCTGGCTGCGCGAGCGCTACGGCGACCTGGACGGGTTGAACGACGCCTGGGGCACCGCCTTCTGGAGCCAGCGGTACGGCGACTGGGCCGAGATCAACCCGCCCCGCGCCGCGCCGACCTTCGCCAACCCCACCCAGCAACTCGACTTCCTGCGCTTCTCCTCCGACGAGCAGCGCGCCCAGCTGCGCGCCGAACGCGACGTGCTGCGCGGGCTGGTCCGCCAGCCGGTCACCACGAACTTCATGATCGGCACGGGCATCAAGTACCTGGACTACCACTCCTGGGCCGCCGATGTGGACCTGGTCGCCAACGACCACTACCTGACCGCGGCCGACCCCCGGGCGCACGTCGGGCTGGCGCTCTCGGCCGACCACACCCGCGGGGTCGCCGGGGGTGAGCCCTGGCTGCTGATGGAGCACTCCACCAGCGCGGTCAACTGGCAGCCGCGCAACGTCGCCAAGACCCCCGGGCAGCTGCGCCGCAACAGCCTGGCGCACGTCGCCCGGGGCGCCGACGGGGTGCTCTTCTTCCAGTGGCGGGCCTCCCGGGCGGGAGCGGAGAAGTTCCACTCGGCGCTGGTGCCGCACGCCGGGCCGGAGACGAAGGTGTTCCGCGAGGTGTGCCAGCTCGGCGCCGACCTGGCCGCGCTGGCCGAGGTCCGGGGCAGCCGGGTGGACGCCGAGGTGGCCATCCTCTTCGACTACGAGGCGTGGTGGGGCGTCGAGCTGGACTCGCACCCCAGCACCGACGTCACCTACACCGACCGGCTGCGGGCGCTCTACGACTCGCTGTGGCGGGCCGGCATCACCGCCGACGTCGTGCACCCCTCGACCGACCTCACCGGTTACCGGCTCGTCCTGGTGCCCACCCTCTACCTGGTCCGCGACGCCGACGCCGCCGCGCTGACCCGGTTCGTCGAGGGCGGCGGCACCGCGCTGGTCAGCTACTTCAGCGGCATCGTCGACGAGCACGACCACATCCGGCTCGGCGGCTACCCCGGGGCGTTCCGCGAGCTGCTCGGCCTGCGCACCGAGGAGTTCTTCCCGCTGCGGGAAGGCGAGCAGGTCCGGCTCGACGACGGCGCCAGCGCCGACGTGTGGACCGAGTGGCTGCACCCGGAGGGCGCCGAGGTGCTCGCCGCGTACGCCGACGGGCCGCTGCCGGGGGTGGCCGCGGTGACCCGGCATCCGGTCGGCGCCGGCGCCGCCTGGTATCTCGGCACCCGGCTGGACCAGCCGGCGACCGACCGCCTGGTGGCTCGGCTGGTGGCCGAGGCCGGGGTCGAACCGGCCGCGGTGGCGCCACCCGGCGTCGAGGTGGTCCGTCGCCGGGCCGGCGAGCGCGGCTGGCTGTTCGTCATCAACCACACCGGCGACGAGGTGCGGCTGCCCGCCGCCGGCACGGAGCTGCTGACCGGCGCGCGGTGCGACGGTGAGCTGGTGGTGCCGGCCGGCGAGGTGGCGGTGGTCCACGAGGACATGCCGCCGCGTCGCCCCGGGCGCCGATGACCCGCCGGGTCTAAGGAGGTCGACAGATGCTCGCCCAGCAGCGGCAGAGCGCCATCCTCGATCTGATCCGGCAGCGCGGTGGCGTGCGGGTGAGCCACCTGGTGAGCCGGTTCGGCGTGTCGGACATGACCATCCGGCGTGACCTGGAGGTGCTGGCCGAGCGCGGCCTGGTGGACAAGGTCCACGGTGGCGCGACGCTGGCCGGCCCCGGTTCGGCCGAGGAGCCCGGGTTCGCCGCGAAGTCGATCCGCCAGCAGGCGGAGAAGCGGTGCATCGCCGAGCGGGCGGCGACCATGGTCGAGCCGGGGATGGCCATCGCGCTCTCCGCCGGAACCACCACCGCCGCGCTGGCCACCCTGCTCTCCGACGTACGGGGGCTGACCGTGGTGACCAACTCGATCCCGGTGGCCGACGCGCTCTACCAGAACCCGCGCGCCGACCAGACCGTAGTGCTCACCGGCGGCATCCGGACCCCGTCGGACGCGCTCACCGGGCCGGTGGCCGAGGCGGCGATCAGCTCGCTCAACGTCGACCTGCTCTTCCTCGGCGTACACGGGCTCAGCCCGCGGACCGGCTTCACCACGCCCAACCTGTTGGAGGCCGGGGTCAACCGGTGTCTGATCGGCGCCGCCCGCCGGCTGGTGGTGCTGGCCGACCACACCAAGTGGGAGACCATCGGCATCGCCACCATCGCCCCGCTGGCGGCGGCCGACGTGCTGATCACCGACGTCGGGCTGCCGGCGGAGGCGCGGACGGCGATCGGCGAGCAGGTCGGCGAGCTGGTGGTCGTCGAGGCCGGCTGAGGTCATCACCCACGGCGGCGCCGGCGCCATCCTCGGCACGCTGGCCCGCGGCATCCCACTGGTGGTCGTGCCGCAGGGCGCCGACCAGTTCATCCAGGCGGACCGGGTGGCCGCCTCCGGGCGGGCCTCGCGCTGGCACCGGAACAGGCCGAGCCGGCGGCGATCGCGGCTGCCTGGCGTCGCCGGCGAGGCTTCTGGCGCGATTACCCGCCTGGTCGGTTGGCCGTCTGATCCACTGGGGTGGAGCGGGCATCGTCGGGACGGGGGCGCAGCCATGGGGACTCTGGCCTGGTCAACCTACGTCGCCGGGCCAAAACCGGTCGTTTCCGAGACGGCGCCGCCGGGTGAGCAGGGCGAGGTCTGGTCGCCGACCAGCGCCACCCTGATCTTCGGGGAACGCGACGCGGTTCTGGTCGACGCGCTGTTGACGATGGACGAGGGTCGGGAACTGGCCGACTGGGTCGCGGCGGCCGGGCGAAACCTGACGACGATCTACGTCACCCACGGTCACGGCGATCACTTCTTCGGCGCGGCAGCCGTGCTGGAGCACTTTCCGCAGGCGCGCGTGGTGGCGACTCCCGGAGTGGCGGAGCACATGCGTGAGCAGCTGAGCGACCAGTGGCTCGACGGTTTCTGGCGCAAGGGCTTCCCCGACCAGATCGCCCAGCGGCCCCCGATGGCCGAGCCGCTCGCCGGCCACGTGATCGATCTTGAGGGCGAGCAGCTGGTGGCGGTCGAACTCGGCCACACCGACACCGACGGCACGACCGCGCTGCACGTACCGTCGCTCGGTCTGGTCGCCGCCGGTGACGCGGTCTACAACAACGTCCACCCCTTTCTCGCCGAGGCGGGCGATGGCGGCATCCAGCGGTGGTGCGACGCCCTGGACACCATCGATGCGTTGCGACCGTCCGTGGTGATCGCCGGGCACAAGCCCGATGGCGCCGACGACAGTCCGGGCAACGTCGAGGAGACCCGCCGCTACCTCCAGGAGTTCGACGCCGCCGCGCAGCGTACGGGGAACGCGCAGGACCTGTACCAGGCGATGATCGAGCGCTACCCGGACCGGATCAACCGCTCCGTGGCATGGAACAACGCCCACGCCGTCAAGAGCTGACCCGGCCAATGGAACACGCTTCAGCGGGCGGCGAGCCCTTTCTCGCTCCGAGCCCCGAATCGAGATGACCATGACACGCGAGTCCACGCCCTCCCTGCCCACGATCACCATCGGCGGTGATCTTCAAGTCGGTCGGGTCGGCTTCGGCGCGATGCAGCTCACCGGCGAGCAGGTGTGGGGTCCGTACCCGGACCACGACGGCGGAGTCGCGCTGCTGCGCGCCCTACTCGACGAGGGGGTGAACTTCATCGACACCGCCGACGTCTACGGGCCCCACACGAACGAACTCCTCATCCGCGAGGCGCTGCATCCGTACCCACAGGGGCTGGCCATCGCGAGCAAGGGCGGCTTCGTCCGCGGCGGATACGACTACTCCACCCTCGGCTGGGTGGGCAACCCGAAGTACCTGCGGCAGTCGGCCATGCTGAGCCTGCGGCGCCTCGGCCTGGAGCGGTTCGACCTCTACTACCTGCACAGCGGCTACGCCACCGACGCGCCCTTCGAGGACCAGGTCGGCGAGTTGAAGAAGATGCAGGATGAGGGGTACGTCCGCCACATCGGCCTCTCCAACGTGACCGCCGCTCAGTACGAGGTCGCCCGGTCGATCGCCGACATCGCCGTGGTGACCGCGCTGTACAACATCGGCAACCGCACCGGCGCGGACCTGCTCGCCGCCGCCGGACAGTCCGGAGCGGTCTTCTCCCCCTGGCACCCGGTCAGCCTCCGTGACGGCGGCGAGAACGCCGGCGAGATCGCCCGTACCCTGGCGCCGCTCGCGGCCCGTTACGAGGCCACGCCCCAGCAGATCGCGCTGGCCTGGCTGCTGCACCGGTCCCCGGCGATGCTGCCGATCCCGGGCACGACGAGCCTCGCCCACCTGCGGGAGAACGTCGCCGCCGCGCGCATCCGGCTGACCGACGCCGAGGTCACCGAGCTGACCGCCCTGGCCCCTGAGCCCGCCGCCCGCACCGCCGACTGACGTGGTGCGGTGTGCGGGGACGCCCTGACATCCGCGAAACGGAGCGGATGACGCCCGACGGGCCCGGCAGACGCGCCGGGGTCGCTTCACAGCGACCTCACAGGGCCAGCCGATAGTGTGCGGTCGAGTCAACCTCCGGCTCCATGGTGGAGCCCTCGGCGGTCGCACGGGAGTTCCGATGGTCTTCAAGAGGAGTTCCACCGGATGGTGGCCAGCGGCCCGTTGCAGCTGGCGCCGAAGCAGCAGCTCGCCATCCCGTTCCAGCTGCCGGTGCCGTGGGAGACCCCGATCACCGACGTCTACGGTCAGCGGCTGCGCGGCATGACGATGGGCCTGCGTACCGAGCTGGCGATCGCGCGGGCGGTGGACAAGAGCGACCTGGACCAGGTCGCCGTGCACCCGTTGCCGGTGCACGAGCGGATCCTGGACGCGTTCCAGCGGCTCGGTTTCCGGTTCAAGCACGCAGACCTGGAGCGCGGCCGGATCCACGGCGTGCAGCAGACGCTGCCGTTCTACCAGGAGATCGAGTTCTTCGCCGCGCCGCAGTACGCGCAGACCGTCCGTGAGGTCGAGCTGACCTTCGTGACCAGCCAGCGCGGGGTGGACGTGGTGCTGGAGTGCGACAAGCGCGGCGGCTTCCTCAGCTCCGGGCACGACGCCTTCGGCCGCTACCAGGTGTCGCACGCCGACGCCGACCGGGTCGACTGGATGCAGGTGGTCGACGGCTGGCTGCGTGAGACGACCTCCCACTACGGTGGCCTGCGCGCCGCGGGCTTCGGCCAGGGTCACGGTCATGGGCGCGGTCGCGGCGCCGGCATGGGCGGCATGGTCGCCGGTGCGGCGCTCGGCGTGGCCGGCGGCATGATCGCCGGGGAAATGATCGAGGATGCCTTCGAGGGCGACTTCGGCGGGGACTTCGGCGGCTTCGAGGAGTGACGCGGCGGTGGCCTCCGGGGCGAGTCCCGGAGGCCACCGACCGTGGGCGCTTTAGCGCCGACCCTGGCGCCGCTCGCTCAGCGAACGCTTCGGCGACCCGGCCTTCGACAGTCCTCGGCTGACCAGGTAACCGGCGGTCAGAGCGGCGATGATCCACCACGACTGGACGGGGTTGTTGATGTTCAGCCCGTTGCCGGCCGGACCGCGCCAGAAGGCGGCGATCACCACGGCTGCGACCGCGACGGCGTAGACCCAGAACTCGGTCGTCAGGAACGCCTGCTTGGTCTCCGTACCGGTCTGCGGCATCGGTTCCCGGTGCCCGTCCTGCATCACCGGCATCTGACGGGTCGGGGTCTCCTGCATCGCCGCGCGGTTCTGCATGTCGGCGGCGGGCCGGTTCATCGGCCTGGTGGATGCAGCCTGCGTGCTCATCTGGTCCTCCTCAGGATGCGATGAGTCGTACCTGCATTCCCTCGCCCCGCTACCGCGTTTCGGCCACGGCACGGTTCGCGTTCACGGCGGGGACGCCCACCGACTACCCGAGGCCGATGAGGAGGTAACACCGGCCGGCGGCCGGAAATCCGCCCCGCGCGGCCCGCCGGTGACGCCCCGTGCGGGGGCGCCACCGGCGGGGTACGCGTCAGCGCAGGCCGTTGCGGACCGCGACGCCGATCAGCAGCTCCGGGTCGTCGGTGATCATGCCGTCCACCCCGAGGTCGATCACCCGCTGCATCACCGCGGCGTCGTCGACGGTGTACGGGATAACCTTCAGCCCGTCGCGGCCCTGCAGGGTCCGCACGTCCGGTCCGTGGAAGTACGCCGGGTTCTCCCGCAGGTACCAGTCGGCGGAGGCGACCGCGCCCTGCGCCGGGTCGTGCACCTGCCAGTTCGCCGACACCGTGCCGGCGCCCGCAGCCCGGGTCAGCTTGCCCAGGTCCCGGTACTTCCACCAGTCCAGCCCACCGGTCCACGGGCTCTTGACCGACCGGTCGCCGTAGACCGCCTGGAGCGAGCACTCGTCGGCGAGGCTGGCGCACTCGGCCGGGCCGTACTGCCAGACCAGCGCGACCGTGCCGATCCGCTTGTTGAGCTGGTGGGCGTAGGTGATGGTCCGCCAGTCGAAGGACTGGATTGTGGCCCGGTTGGTGAAGCCGGCCTGCTCGATCGCCGTGACCAGCTTGCGGGTGAAGCTGCGGTACGGCTCGGTGTCGTTCACCAGCGGGCTGAGCTTCGTCTCGATGTTCATCCGGACGTCGTCCCGGCCGCTGCCGCGCACCAGGGCGAAGACCTCGTCCAGGGTGGGGATCCGGGCACCCGGGGCGGGCACCTGCGCCGGCAGCTCGGGCAGCGTCTTCGTCCCGCAGTCGATGGTCTTGATCTGCTTGAGGGTCAGCTCGTGCACCAGCTTGCCCACGTACGGGAACTCAGGGTCACCGGGGCGGGCCGGCGCGGTGTCGATGCAGTGCGATCCGTTGATGGCCCGGTCGTGCAGCACGACCAGCTTGCCGTCCTCGGTGACGCCGGTGTCCAGCTCCAGAGTGGAGATCGCCGGGTTCGCCAGCGCGTTCGCGAAGGCGGGCAGGGTGTTCTCCGGCCGGGTCGCCCGACCGCCGCGGTGCGCCTGGATGTCGAACGGCGAGGCGTACCCCGTGGGCAGCCGGTAGCCGCGCTGCTTGAGCAGGCCGCGCAGCCGGTCCGGGTAGTCGGTGATCATCCCGTCCACGCCGTCGTCGATCAGCTTGGCCATGGTCGGCACGTCGTCCACCGTCCACGGGATCACCTTGATGCCGTAGCGGTGCGCGTGCGCCACCATTTCCCGCGTCACGTACGGCTTGTAGCCCGGGTCGGTGACGGCGCCGTTCTGCGGGTTGCCGTGCACCGGGGAGAAGGCGGTGGCGCCGAAGGTCCGGATGGCCCGGATCGGGTCACCACCGAAGTCGTCGATGTCCAGCCCGCCCAGCCACGGCGACGCGCCGGCCTGACCGGTCTGCAGGAAGTCGTAGTTGGTCAGGGCGACCAGCGGCAGCCGGGGCTCGACCTGGCGCATCCGCATCAGCGCGCCCCAGTCGAAGCTCTGGATGCTGACCTGCTTCAGCATGCCGGCGGCCCGGATCTCGGCCGCGGTCACCTGCACGAACTGCTCCCGGGGCGCGGTCTCGGTCGGCGCGCCGGCCTCCACCTTGGTCTCCACGTTGAGCTTCACGTCGTCCGCCCGGTAGCGCTTGACCAGCGCGAAGACCTCGCGCAGCAGCGGCATCCGGGCGCCCGGCACGGCGAGCTGGCCGGGCTTGTCCGACAGCGTCTTCGATCCGCAGTCGAGGCTGCGCACCTGGGCCAGGGTGAGCGTGTTGATGTACTTGCCGACGTACGGGAACTCCGGGTCGCCGGCGGTCACCGGGGCGGTGTCGACGCACTTCGAGCCGCTGATCTTCCGGTCGTGGGTCACCACGGCCTGCCCGTCCTCGGTGATCTGCACGTCCAGTTCGAGGGTGCTCACCCCGAGCTGGAGGGCGTTGCCGAACGAGGCGAGAGTGTTCTCCACCCGCAGCCCGAGACCACCGCGGTGGGCCTGAAGGTCGAATGTCCGGTCCGGTCGTGGCTTCGCCTGGGCGGGCGCGGCGAGCCCGGTCGTCACGGTCGCGACGGCCAGGGCCGCGATCGCGATACGGCGTACTGTGCGCACGCTGTCACTCCTCCTCCGGCGGGCCTCTCCCGCCAGTCCGCCGCACAGCATGGGCAGCGGGAACGGCGCGAAGGCGGCCAACGGGAGACGTACGGGTGAACCGGCGCGGACGGTGTCTGCCCGGCCGCTGGCCGGCGGGTGTTTGGCCGGTCCGGTGACGGGCACGCAGTCAGACCGACGTATCTGCGAGGTGGTTGACGTGCGTGAGGACGACATGCGACAGGACGCCGCCCGGCGGGCCGAGGACCGGATCGCCGGCGGCATCTACGGCAAGGGCGCGCTGGACGAGGTGACGTTGCCTCCCACCGACGTTGAGCGGGTGCTCCAGGACGAGGACCCGGACGATCCGGCGCACGTGCGGGTCGACCCGAACGTGCTCCGCGACGGCGGCCCCACCGGCGGCCAGGGTGCGGTCACCACCACCGGCGGCACCGCCGGGCCGGCCAGCGTGCGCCGGGTGGCCCGGCAGCCGGAGCGGCATCCGGGCAAGGTCGCCCCGACCACCACCGGGGACGCCACCACCGGCGGCATGAGCACCCCGGCCGGCGGCTCCACCAGCGACCAGTCCACCACCGCCACCGGCCCCGCCAAGTCCATCAGCGACTAACCCCGGCACCCGGGGAACCCGCCCCCCGGCCCGCGCGGTGATCATGAGGTTGGCGGCGCTCGCGGAGATCGAAGTCGCCGTCAACCTCATGATCAACCCGGCGAGGCAGGGGGTGGGGTTCAGGGGGTGGGGCGGAGGATGCCCAGGCGTTGGGTGGCGCGAGTGAGGGCGACGTAGAGGTCGCTGCGCCCGCGCGGTGACTCGGCCACGATCCGGTCCGGGTCGATCACCAGCACCGAGTCGAACTCCAGCCCCTTGGCCTGCGCCACGGTGAGCACCACCACCCGGCTCTCCAGCTCGGGGTGCTCACCGACTGCCGCCTCGGGCAGCGCCGCGGTGAGCGCCGCGCCGAGGTCGTCCACCAGTCCGGCCGGGACGATCACCCCGAGGCGGCCGTCGTCGAGCCCGGCCGCCTCCCGGCTCGCGACGTCGACCAGCTCCGCCGCCAGCCGGCCCGCGTCGACCGCGCGGTCCCACGGCGGTACGCCGCTCTCCCGCACCGCACGCGGCGGGCGCAGCGTCGGGTCGATCTCGGTGAGCAGGTCGGCGGCGACCGCCATGATCTCGGCGGGCGTGCGGTAGCTGACCGTCAGCTCGGTCAGCCGCCACCGGTCCGCCACGTACGGCGCCAGCGCCTCCCGCCAGGACGGCGTGCCGGCCAGCGCGCCGGTCTGCGCCACGTCTCCGACGATGGTCATCGACCGGCTCGGGCAGCGGCGCATCAGCAGCCGCCAGGCCATCGGCGAGAGCTCCTGCGCCTCGTCCACGATGACGTGCCCGAAGGCCCACGTCCGGTCGGCCGCCGCCCGCTGGGCGGTGGTCAGCCGGTCTGCCTCCTCCTGCCGTTCCAGCAGCCGGTCGGCGTCGATCAGGTCGGTCACGCCGAGGATCTCACCGCCGTCGGCCTCGTCCTCCACGTCGATCGACCGGGAGCCCCGGGCGATCTCCAGCACGCCCTCGGCGTACTCGCGTTGCAGTGACCGGATCCGTTCCCGGCGGGCCGCGGCGGCGCGCTCGTCCTCGCCGAGCAGCTCGGCGGCCTCGTCCAGCAGCGGCACGTCGGCGGGCGTCCAGCCGCCCGGCTCGCGGTGCAGCAGGGCGCGCTCGTGCGCGGTCAGCGTGGCCGCGGCGGCGGCGATCCGGTCGGGGTCGGCGTAGAGGTCGGCGAGCAGGCGCTGCGGGGTGAGCACCGGCCAGAGCTGATCCAGGGCCGCGCGTACCGCCGGCTCCTCGCGCAGCTCGCGGCGGATCTCGGCGCGGTCGGCCTCGTCGAGCAGGTTCTCCCCGCCGAGCGGGTCTGCGCCGATCCGGTCGGCCACCTGCTCGGCCAGCGCGTGCACCACCTCGACGTCGAAGAGCGCCCGGGCCAGGTTGTGCGGTCGGTCGGTGCGCCGGGCCTGGTCCCGGGCCACCCGGACGGTCTCGGGGTCGAGGGTGAGCACCTCGCGCTCCACCTCGATCTCCAGCGGCTCGTCCGGCACCCGCTGCCGGTCCCGGACCGCGGCGGCCAGCACGTCGACCATCGCCGTGCGGCCCTTGAGCGCGGCGGCCTCGGCGGACTCGACCCGGCGGGCCTGCACCCCGGGGAAGAGGTCGGCCTGGGTACGCAGCAGCACGCCGGTCTCGGCCAGCGCGGGGAGCACCTGGCCGATGTAGCGCAGGAACGTCGCGTTCGGCCCGACCAGCAGCACGCCGCGGCTGCCCAGCTCACGCCGGTGGGTGTAGAGCAGGTACGCGGCCCGGTGCAGGGCGACCGCCGTCTTACCGGTGCCCGGGCCACCCTGGACGACCAGCGTGCCGGGCAGGTCGGCGCGGATGATCTGGTCCTGTTCGGCCTGGATGGTCTCGACGATGTCGCGCATCCGGCCGGTACGCCCGGCGTTGAGCGCGGCGAGCAGCGACGCTTCGCCGGTCAACTCCTCGTGCGCGGTGGGCGACGCGGTCGCCAGGTCGAGCACCTCGTCGTTGAGACCGGTCACCTTGCGCTGCCGGGTCCGCAGGTGCCGGCGGCGCCGTACGCCCTGCGGGTTGGCGGCGGTGGCGAGGTAGAAGGCGCGGGCCGCCGGCGCGCGCCAGTCCATCAGCAGCGGGTCGTAGTCACCGCTGGTGTCGAAGATGCCGATCCGGCCGATGTAGTGTCGCGCACCGTCCTCGTCGTCCAGCCGACCGAAGCAGAGCCCGTTCTCCACCGCGGAGAACTGCTCGACCTGCTCGGCGTACATCCGGACGGAACTGTCACGCTGGGAGCGGGCCTGCAGGGTGCCGCCGGTCGTCCGCAGCTCGTTGGTGAGACGCTGGGCGGCCTGCTCACGCAGCCCGTCGAGGCGCTCATAGAGCATCGAGACGTACTCCTGCTCGCGGCCGATCTCGTCGTCGTGCGGCAATTCGCCGGTACCGCCGGAGTGCCTTGACAACCCGTCTCCCTAAAGATTAGAATCTGTTGCAGGAACGGCTTTTAGAGCCGTTCTTTTTTGTGCCTGAACAGTGAAAGATAGCGCGTCGACGCGGGCCCGACCAAGCCTGACGGCGATTCGCACGGGCTGCGGCGAGGTGCCACGCAATGATCCTCCGTACCGGCCAGCGGATCGTGTTCATCGGCGACAGCATCACCGACTGCGGCCGGCGGGTCGCCGCCACGCCCTACGGCGACGGCTACATGAGCCTGGTCCGCGCCTTCGTCAGCGCCCGCCACCCCGAGCTGGACCTGCACTGGGTCAACCGGGGCGTGAGCGGCGACACCGTCCGCGACCTGGCCGACCGCTGGGAACGCGATGCCGTGGGGGAGCGCCCCGACTGGCTCTCCGTGATGATCGGTATCAACGACATCTGGCGCCGCTACCGGGGGCGCGCTGCCGACGCGGTGCCGATCGACGAGTACGAGCGGACCCTGCGCGCGCTGCTCGGCCGGGCGGTCGAGGCGACCGGCTGTCGGCTGGTTCTCGCCGACCCGTACCTCATCGAGCCGGATCGGGCCGACCCGCAGCGCGCCGACACCGACCGCTACGCGGCGGTGGTCGCCGCGCTCGCCGCGGAGTTCGGCGCGGTGCACGTGCCGACCCAGGCGGCCTTCGACGGGGCGCTCGCGGTCAGCCGGCCGGAGCGGTGGGCCGACGACCGGGTGCACCCGAACCAGCCGGGGCACGCCCTGCTCGCCGACGTCTTCCTCGCGGCCCTCGGCGCCGGCCCGGCGGTGCCGGTGCCCGGCAGCAGGGCCGGCGAGCGAGGTCTCACCGCGCCCCGCTGAGCCGCGTCGCCACGCCGGCGCTGCGGCGTCGCCCGCGGCAGGCCGGTGCTCCTCGCGGGGCCGGCTGATCCTCAGGTCGTTCCGGCCGGTGCCGGCTCCGCCCGCGCCGGGTCGATCGGTTCCTCCCGTCCGCCGGTTCGCTCCGCCCCGATGCCGGCGGCCACCACGAACGCGACGCCCAGCAAGGGGGCGACGCCCGGCAGTTGGCCCAGTGCGACCAGGCCCACGAGGAGGGCGATCGCCGGTTCCAGGCTCATCAGCGTGCCGAAGGCGGCGGTGGTGAGCCGGCGCAGGGCGAGTAGTTCCAGGACGAACGGGACCACCGGCAGCAGCACCGCCAGGCCCAGACCGGCGAGCAGGATGCCCCAGGTCAGGTCGGCGAAGACCGACGGCCCGACGGTCACGGTGGCGACCAGGGCGGCCACCGGCATCGAGATGGCCAGCCCGCGCAGGCCGGAGACCTCGTCGCCGACCCGCTGGGTGAGCAGGATGTACGCCGCCCAGCAGGCGCCGGCGGCCAGCGCGTACCCGACGCCCACGAGGTCGGCCCCGCCCCGCCAGGGCTCGGTGAGCAGGAGCACCCCGACGCCGGCGAGCAGCGGCCACAGCTTCGTGCCGCCCCGGCCGCGCGCCACCGCGACCCCCAGCGGGCCGAGGAACTCCAGCGCGCTGGCCGTACCCAGCGGCAGTCGGGCCACCGCGGCCATGAACAGGATGGTGACCCCGGCCGTCACCACGCCCAGTGCCACGCAGGTGCGCAGCGCGGAGCGGGTGAGCGTGGACGGGCGTGGGCGGACCAGCACCGCCAGCAGGACCCCGGCCCAGGCCAGGCGGAGCCAGGCGGCGCCCTCCGGGCCGATGCGGTCGAAGAGGCCGACCGAGGCGGCCAGCCCGAGCTGCACGAGCATCATCGAGGCGAGGGCCATCGCCGAACCGGCGCGGGTGGGCGTCATGCCTCCAGTAGATCGGCCTCCCACTGTTCGTGTCCACGTGTCATTGCTGGACAGATCGTTCGCTGATACTGAACAATCGTCGGCGTGGACCTGCGACGGCTGCGGTTGCTGCGCGAGCTGGCCCGGCTCGGCTCGATGCGGGAGGTCGCCGGCGAGCTCGGGGTGACGACCTCGACGGTCTCCCAACAGCTCGCCGTGCTGGCCCGCGAGGTCGGTGTCGACCTGATCGAGCCCGCCGGGCGGCGGGTCCGGCTCACCCCCGCAGGCCGGCGGTTGGCCGGGCACGCGGTGACGATCCTCGCCGCCGTCGAGGCGGCCCGGCTGGACCTCGACCCGCAGGGCCAGCCGGCCGGCACCGTCCGCGTCGCCGGCTTCGCCACCGCCGTACGCCGCTCACTGCTGCCGGTCGCCGCCGACCTCGCGGTCCGCCACCCGGCGGTCCGGCTCCGCATCCACGAGCACGAGCCGACCGAGGCGTACGCGCTGCTGGCGGCCGACGGGGTCGACCTGGCGCTGACCTACGACTACCACCTCGCCCCGGCGCCCGTCGATCACACCGTCGAGGCCACCGCACTCTGGTCCACGACCTGGAGCCTCGGTGTGCCGGCCGACGCCCCGCCGGCCCCCGGCGGGGCGCCCGAGGTCTTCCGCGAGTTCGCGGCCCACGACTGGATCGTCAACTCCCGCAACACCGCCGACGAGGTGGTGGTGCGCGCCCTCGCGTCGATGGCGGACTTCGAGCCCCGGATCGAGCACCGCGCGGACAGCCTGGAACTCGTCCAGGACATGATCGTCGCCGGGCTGGGCGTCGGACTGCTGCCGGCCGACCAGCCGACCCTGCCGGGGGTACGCCTGCTCCCGCTCGTCGGCCCCGAGGTGCGGATGCGCTCGTACGCGGTCACCCGCCGGGGCCGGACCGGCTGGCCGCCGCTGGCCCTCGTCCTGGGCCTGCTCACCGCCGACGCCGCCACCGGCTAGGACCGCCCCGGCCGCCGGCGCGGGTCCAACGGCGAGCGGCGCCGCCGGCGAGGTACGCCGGCAGCGCCGCATGCTCCCGTCCGGTCGGGACGCCCCTGGTCAGCCGCGGGCGACCTGGTAGAGCCGCTCCGGGGTCACCGCGCCGGCGAGCACCCGGCCGTCGTCGGTGAGCAGCACGCTGAAGAGCTTCCCGGTCAGCAACCGGCCGCTGCCCCAGTCGCCGTTGACCGCCGGCAGCGAGTTCAGCACCCCGCCGAGCTCAGCACCGGCCGGGCCGGCCGTCTTGCCGGCGCCCGCCTTGCCTGCGGCGTCGATCCGGGCCTCCAGGACCGTGGTCCAGCCGGTGCCCACCGCGCGGACCTGCGGCTGCTCGGCCGCCGCCGGCTTGCGGTCAGCCCGGTCCGGCCGGTCGGTCGACTCCTCGCTGACCCGCACCCCCGGCGGCGGGTTGAAGACGAACTGGTCGGCGTCCGGGCGCTGGTAGTCGACCTGGGTGAAGGCCATCTCGAAGGCCGGCTGGTCGCTGCCCGTGGCGAAGACCTCGAACCGGAGCGGCACGTGCTCGCGGGCGTCGATGGCGATCCGGAACTGGTGCACCAGGGAGGCGTCGTCGCGCGGCTCCAGCACCAGCTCGTACGCGTCCCGCCCGGCCACCGTGGCCGACCGGCCCACGCTGACCGCGGTGCTCGGGTCGATGGCGGCGAGCGCCTGGTCGGCGGCCTCCTGAGGCGTCCCGGGCAGTTCCGGCGCGTGGTCGTCGACGGCGGGCTCGCCGGGAACGCCGGCGCCCAGGGTGCGGTGGGTGGCCGCGTTGGCGCGGCTGTCCCAGGTCCACACGTCGCGGCCGTTGCGGATCACATCGCGCTCGCCGAGGGTGTCGAGCAGCGCCACCCGCTGCTTGTCCGGGCCGGAGTACCAGACCCGCAGGGTGTGCGTCCCGGTCAGCAGGGTGGTCAGCTCGTTGCCGCCGACCAGGCCGGCGATCGGCGGGAGCCCCAGGTCGGCGCGCTGCACGACGGTGCCGGAGAGCCCTTCGAGCCGGGAGGTCTGCAGGTCGACCAGGAGCTGGGCGGCGGTGCGGGGCGGCAGGCTCGGCTCCGCCTCGGCGGCGAACGTGCCGATCGCGGCACCACCGCCGATCACGGTGGCGACGGCGGCCACCGGGACCAACCAGCGCAGGACGGGACGGCTCTTCAACACGGACATGACGGCACCTCCTGGGAACATCCTGCCCTGTGGCTGCTGTGAGGGCGCTGAGGATCCAGATGTCCGGATGAACCCGGGTGGCACCCTTGACCCGTGCGGCTGCTGGTGGTGGAGGACGAGGCGCGGTTGGCCGCCGCGCTGCAACGGGGTCTGCAGGCCGAGGGTTTCGTGGTGGACGTGGCGTCGACCGGCCCGGCCGGGCTGGACGCCGCGCGGCACGGTGGCTACGACGCGATGATCCTGGACGTGATGCTGCCCGGCCTCTCCGGCTATGAGCTGGTGCGCCGGCTGCGCGCCGAGGAGCACTGGCTCCCGGTGCTGATGCTCTCCGCCAAGGACGGCGAGTACGACCAGGCCGACGGGCTGGACTGCGGCGCCGACGACTACCTCACCAAGCCCTTCTCGTACGTGGTGCTGCTGGCCCGGCTGCGCGCGCTGCTGCGCCGGGGCGCGCCGGAGCGACCGGCGGTGCTGGCGGTGGGTGACCTGCGGCTCGACCCGGCGCGGCGGCGGGTGACCCGGGCCGAGATCGAGGTCCCGCTGACCGCCCGCGAGTTCGCGCTGCTGAACTACCTGATGCGCCGCCCGGGCGAGGTGGTCTCCAAGACCGAGCTGCTGGACCACGTCTGGGAAGCCAGCGTGGAGACCGCGCCGAACGCCGTCGAGGTGTACGTCGGCTACCTGCGTCGCAAGATCGGTCGGGAGCGCCTGGAGACGGTTCGCGGCGCCGGCTACCGGCTCGCCACGTGAGAGCGCTGCCACTACCGCGTCCGCCCACGCTCGGGCTGCGGGGCCGGCTGATGGCGATCGGCGTGCTCGGCCTCTCGGTCGGGCTGGCCCTCGGCGGGCTGATGCTGCTCGGCGTCCTCGGCTATGTGTTGCAGCGCAGCGTCGACAGCGAAGCGTTCCGCACCGCGGACGCGGTCGCCCTGCTCGCCGCCGAGGACGCCCTGCCCGACCCGCTGCCGGTGGCCGGCGGCCAGCTCCGGGTCCAGGTGGTCGACGCCCAGGGCCGGGTGCGGGCCGCCTCGATCGACGCCGACCGGCTGGTGCCGATGGTCCGTCCCGAGGGCCTCGACCCGGACCTGCGCCAGCGGCTGCTCGTGTCGGGGGAGCGGGTCGGGCTGGCCGGTCCGGTCCGGGTGGTGACGGTGCCCGCCGGCAGCGCCGCCGACCCGCTCACCGTGCTAGTCGGCAAGTCGATGACGGACGTCCAGCACAGCACGCACGTGGTCCGGACCATCCTGTTGATCAGCTTCCCGTTGCTGGTGGCGGGGCTCGCGGGCGTCGCCTGGCGGGTGGTCGGCGCGACCCTGCGGCCGGTGGAGGCGCTGCGCCGCGGCGCCGAGGAGATCACCGGGCGGGCCGGCCCGGGCCGACTCCCGGTGCCCGCGTCCGGGGACGAGGTGCACCGGCTGGCGGTCACCCTCAACGGGATGCTGGACCGGCTGGAGTCTGCCCGGGACCGGCAGCGGGCCTTCGTCGCCGACGCCGCGCACGAGCTGCGCAGCCCGGTCACCAACATCCGTACCGAGCTGGAGGTGGCCCGGCGGCTCGGCGACCGGACCGACTGGACGGCGGTGACCTCGAACCTGCTCGCCGACACCGAGCGGCTGAGCCGGCTCGTGGACGACCTGCTGCTGCTGGCCCGGCTGGAAGAGTCCGAGGCCGGCTCCGGCGGTGGTCCGGGCCGGGGCGGGATCGGCCCGGTCGAGCTGGGCGAACTGCTCACCGCCGTCGCCGCCCGCTACCCGGCACCGCCGGTGCGGGTCGCCCTGCCCGACGAGCCGCTGTGGACCGTCGCGCAGCCGGACGAGCTGCGCCGGATCCTGACCAACCTGGTCGACAACGCCGTCCGGCACGCCCGCGACGAGGTGGTGCTCGCCGCCGCGTCCGAGGGCGCGTACCACCTGGTGACGGTCACCGACGACGGGCCGGGCATCCCGGCCGCGGACCGGGACCGGGTCTTCGACCGGTTCACCCGGCTGGACGACGCCCGGGCCCGCGACGCCGGCGGCGCCGGCCTGGGCCTGGCGATCGTGCGGGAACTGGTCCGCCGCACCGGCGGCACCATCACCCTCGCCGACGCCGACGGTGGAGGGCTCCGGGTGTCGCTGCGCCTGCCGGTGCTGCCCACGAGCGAGGGCTGACGGCGTCAGCCGCGGCGGGTGCAGACCTCGTCGGCGGTGGCGACGGTGTCGGTGGACCAGACCACCGCCACCGTGAAGCAGTAGTCGATGCTGCGGTTGAGCCCGTAGATGACGAAGCTGGTGGTGCCGGCGGGCAGGTCGGTGAGGGCGCTCTTGCCCTGGCCGGCCCGGCCGCCGGAGATGACCACCGGCCCCTCCCCGCCGGTCGGATACGTCCACCGCAGCGTGACGTTGTCCCGGTTGTCGCGCAGGCTGACCGCGCCGGGCGGGGTACCGGGCGTGGCGGCGGCCGCCGGGCTGGTGGTGGCGGCGGGGCTCGTCGGGGCGGCGGGGCCGCTGCTCGCCGCGTTGCTGGCCGGCGGCGCGGGCGGGTCGTCGTCGCCGTCGACCCGGGCCACGCCGGCGATCACCGCCGCCGCGCCGAGCAGCACCACGACCACCCCGCCGACCACCAGCGGAACCAGCCGGCTGCGCGCCGGCGGCGGCGCCCGGTGCACCGGCACCGGCAGCAGGCGGGACGGCTGGTAGGGCTCATCCGGCTCGATGCCGCGGTGGACCCGGCGCACCCCGTCGGCATCCTCGCCGGGGCCGGCCAGCGCGACCACCGCCGGCGGCACCGCGCCGCCAGGCGGTGGTGGCGCGCCGCCGGGCGACGGTTCGGCGGTACGGTCCGGCGGCCACCACGCCTGCCCGGCCTCGGTCGGGTCGTCGGCAGGTTGACGCGGGTTGGGCACCGCCTGCCCGTCCGGCTCCGGCTCGGGGGGCTGGTACGGCTGGTAGGTCGGCCCGTCGTCGTGCGGCGGGGTACGGGCGGCCGGCACCACGGGGGCGTCCCGGGCGGCCGGTGGGTTCTCCGCGCAGACGTGGGCCGGGTTCGCGGCGGCCCGGGCCAGCGCCGCCACCTGGGCGGCCAGCGGGTCGTCGGCGGCCAGGTGCTGCCGGCACAGTTCCCTGGCCAGGGCCAGGTTGTCGTGCGCCTCGGCGAACTGCCCGCAGTCGCGCTGCATCGCGCCGAGCCGGGCTAGCATCTTGATGCCGCTGGGGTGCCCGTCGCCGTAGACCTCGCGGTGCAGCTCCCAGGCGTCCTGCAGGCGGTCCCGGGCGACCTGGCACTGCCCGCGGGCGTACTCGACGGTGGCCAGGTCGGCGTGGGCGGCGAGCACCCGTAGCGACTCCGGCCCGTCCTGCGCGGTCAGCTCGATGATCACGTCCTGGTAGAGCCGGGCGGCCCGGGAGTGGCTGCCCACCCGGTGCAGCACCGCGGCCAGCGTGGCTGCGGCGGCGACGGTGCGCGGATCCGAGCGGCCGTGCAGCCGGGTGCTGGCCGCGTACGCGAACGCGGCCCAGCCCCGCGCGGAGTGCGGCTCGCCGAGCGCGACCAGCACCCGCGCCTGCAGGCTCGCCGCCTCGGCCAACTCGGCGGTGGCGTTGGCCGGGCGCGGGTCGGCGTCGGTCAGCGCGTCGGAGAGCAGGCGTTGCGCGCCGGCGAGGTCGCCGGTGGACACCAGGTGGTGCGCCTGATCAGTCAGTTCGCCGAAGCCGGAAGGCACGCCCCATCGTGCTCATTCGACGACGGTAAGTACAAGACCCGCGCCGGTGCGGATCGGTCAAGAACCGGTCAGGTGCTCGACCAGGCTCTCGCTGATCCGGCGCAACTGGTCGACCTGGGCCGGTGTCAGCGCGTCGAACAGGTGCCGGCGTACCCCCTCGACGTGGCCGGGCGCCGCGGCGGCGAGCGTCGCGAACCCGGCGTCGGTGAGGTGGGCGACCTGGCCGCGCCGGTCGGTCGGGCACTCCTCGCGGCGGACCCAGCCGGCGGACTCCAGCCGGGCCACCGCGTGCGAGAGCCGGCTGCGGGAGGAGCCGGTCGCGTCGGCCAGCTCGCTCATCCGCAGCGCCCGCTCGGGCGACTCGGAGAGCCGGACCAGGATCTCGTAGTAGGCGTGCGGCATGCCCGCGTCGCGTTGCAGCTCCCGGTCGAGGGCGTCCATCAGCCCCCGGGAGGCGGCCAGGAAGGCCCGCCAGGTGCGCTGCTCGTCCTGGTCCAGCCACCGTGTCATGACAGCCATCATAGTCGAGTTGGTTGAGAGTTCAACTAAAACGGGCTACCGTTGGCCGCATGGGAATCCACCGGCTCAACCACGCGGTCCTCTACGTCAGTGACCTCGCCCGCAGCGTCGCCTTCTACCGCGACGTGCTGGGCTTCCGTCCGGTCGAGATGACCCCGGACGGCTTCCGCGGCGCGACCTTCCTGCAGGCGCCCGACTCCACCAACGACCACGACCTCGGCCTGTTCGAGATCGGTGCCGCCGCCGGGCGGTCGACCGCCGGCCGGGCCACCGTCGGGCTCTACCACCTGGCCTGGGAGGTGGACACCCTCGACGAGTTGGCCGCCACCGCCGAGCGGCTGGCAGCGGCCGGCGCGCTGGTCGGCAGCTCCGACCACGGCACCACCAAGAGCCTCTACGGCCAGGACCCGGACGGCCTGGAGTTCGAGGTGGTCTGGCTGATCCCCGCCGACCTGCTCGACGACGCGGCGTTGGCGGCCCGCAAGCAGATCGGCCGGCTCGACCTCGACCGCGAGCGGCAGCGCTACGGCGGGCAGACCCGCGGCGGGGTGGGCATCTCCGTACCGGCCTGACCGGTCGTGCGGTAGAACCACAGGATGCCGAGCCACCCGACCGACGCCGTCACCCGCGAACTGCTCGTCCGCCAACTGGAGACCTGGCTGCCGGGGGCGCTGAACCGCTCCCGGCGGGCCACCGTCGCCCTGGCGTACGCCGGGGGCGACGCCGACTCCGCCGACGAGGCGCTGCGGGTGGTCGCCGAGTATGCCGACCGGCTGCGCGGTCGCCGGCTCACCGTGCTGGTGCTCGCCACGGCCGCGGACCTGCCGGCCCGGCTCGGCCCGATCGAGGCCGACCTTCCGGCCGAGGTCGCCGTGCACGTGGTGCCGGGGGAGGCGGACCGGCTGCCGGTGGGGGTCAAGGCGGCCGGCGCGGCCGGCGCCCCGGTCTTCTCCTTCGTGGACGCCGCCGGGGCCGATCCGGCACTTCCCGCCGCGGGCGTCGACCCGGCGGTGCTGGCCGCCGCGGCGGTCGGCCGCCCGGCCGAGGTGCTGCTGCGCCTGGGCGCCGGCGGCAGCGCGCGGGCCGCGCTGGGGGAGGCGGGCTTTCCGCTGGTGACCGAGGTGGAGCTGGTGCCGGTCGACGGTGGTCCGGCCACCACGGTCGCCTTCGGCACCGGTTCGGACCGCAGCCTGGAGGCGTTCAAGGAGGCGCTCTGGGCGGTCGACGAGTTCGCCGGCGCACGCTACCGCGACCCCGCCGACCCGGCCGGTAGGCCGCTGGACATCGCGCTCGACCCGGAGCCCGGTCCGCTGCGCCGGGAACTGCTGGCCGAGCTGACCCGCTCCGGCCCGCGTACGGTCACCGAGCTGCGCCGATACGCGCTCACCTCGACCGTCTACCGCTCGTCGGACGCGGTCCGGGCGCTGACCGGGCTGTTGGACGCGGGATCGGTCACCCGTGAGCCGGCGGACGGCCGGCTCGGCGGCGACGTCGTGGTCACCGCCGCGAGCCCTGGACCACCCGCCTGACCAACACGAAAGCGGGGCGCCGGTCGTCGTCACCGGCACCCCGCTACGTCGAGAGGTCAGCTCCGGGACTTGTCCTGCTTCCAGGACAGCGGGCCCGGGAGGTCGACCCGGTGCGCCCGGGCCCGGGAGTTCCACGACCATCGGCCGATCTTGATGCTCCACGACGAGAAGCCGTTCTCGGTGAAGTTGAGGATCAGCGGGCCAATCTTCTTGCGCTTGCGGAACATCAGGCCCATCGCGGGGCTCCCTTCATCACCATTCCCTGCCGTGTCGAGTTCGAACATTCCCGAATCGTCGATTCGCGAAACGCCGTCCTGTTCCAGCGTGGACGGCGCGGTCCGTCGCCGACCGAGGCCCGGCGGCAGTGGTCCGAAACGCCTATCAAACAGGTAGGTGTTGCGGCGAGGTAAACCCTAGTAAGCGACAGTGCGTCAGATGGCCGGGTGGGTGAATCTCATCTTCTGGAAGGCCGTTGACCGTCCCTGCCGCCCTCGGCAGCATGGGGGCATGTCGCAGCGGGACGAGCCAGCGCCGGGGTCGCGATGACCACCGTGGAGGGTTTCCCGGCGGCGGTCGGTGAGCCCGACCCGACAACCGGGGAGCTGCGCCCGGTCGACCGCGACCTGTTCCGTGCCCTGCTGCGCCGGCAGGCGACCACGGTCACCGTGGTCACCACCGCCGCCCGGGGCACCGACCCCGCCTGCCTCGGCGGCATCGGCGCGCCGATCCGGGCCGGCTTCACCGCCACCTCGTTCACCTCGGTCTCGCTGGACCCGCCGCTGGTCTCGTTCTGCGTCGACGTCGCCTCGTCCAGCTGGCCGGTGCTCGACCGGGCCGAACATGTCGCGGTGCACCTGCTCGGCGCAGGCCAACGGCAAGCCGCGCGGATCTTCGCCACCCGCGGCATCGACCGGTTCGCCAGCTACCCGCACTGGGTCACCGGTCCGTTCGGAGTTCCGCTGCTGGAGGGCGTGCTGGCCCGGCTCTTCTGTCGGGTGGTACACCGGGTGCCGGCCGGCGACCACACCGTGGTGATCGCCGAGCCGCTGGCGCTCGGCGACGGCGGCGAGGGCGACCCGCTCGTCTACCACCAGGGCGGCTACACCACCACCGAGCCGGTCGCCCCCCGCTGACGGCGCCGGCGACACCGAGCGTGCCGACCCTGGACCGGGCGGCGCAGAGCCAGCCGAGGTGATCGGTCGCGTGTGCGGCTCAGCGCGGCTCCCAGGCGTCGGGCAGCGCGGTGAGCTTGCGGACGTGGGCGGGGAGGCGACCACTGACGAGCTCGGCGAGGCTCACCTCGTCCACCACCCGGCGGAGCGCGGCCCGCACGGCCACCCAGAGCCCGGGCAGGTTCTCCGCCGCCCCCTCGTACCGGGTCTCCTCGGGCCGCAGACCACGGACCCCGGCCAGCGGACCGTCCACCGCGCGCAGCACCGCGCCGACGCTCACCTCGCGAGGCGGCCGGGCCAGCGTGTAACCGCCCTCGGCGCCGCGCTGTGCCCGGACGATCCCGGCGCGGCGCAGGTCGGCCAGGACCGCCTCGAGGAACTTGCGGGGCATGTCCTGCTCGGCGGCGATGGCCTGGGTGGAGAGCAGCGAGGGGTACACGTTGGCGAGACTCAGTGCCGCCCGGACCGCGTAGTCGCCGCGCGCGGAGATCTGCACCCTGCCATCATGCCCGGCCGGGGCGGACGGCCGGTGCCGTGGGCGTCAGGCCGGCGAGTGGTGGGCGGTGCGGGTCGGCTGCGCCGGTGGGCGGGGGCGGACCACCCGGCCGGGCAGCGGCTCCTCGCGGCTGGCACGGAACGCCCCCGGACTCATCCCCACCTCGCGGGTGAAGAACCGGCCGAAGTTGGTCGGCTCCGAGAAGCCGAGCCGCCGCCCGATCCGGGCGATCGGGTCGTCGGTGGCGGCGAGCAACCGGCTGGCCTGCAACGCCACCCGCTCGTCGATCACCTGTTTGGCGCTGCGACCGGTGACGGCCAGGCAGGCCCGGGTCAGCGTCCGTACCGAGCAGCCGAGCCGGGCGGCGTAGTCCTCGACGCGGCGGGTGCGCTGGTAGCCCCGCTCGACCTCGCGGCAGAGCCGGTGGAAGGTCGCCTCCTCGGGCCGGTTGGCCGGGTGGGCCTCGTCGGCGAGGGTCAGCCGGAGCAGCAGCACGGCGAGTTGGTGGCGGAGCAGGGCGTCCGCGGCCGGCACCCCGCGGTGCCGGACACAGTCCACCGTCAGCTGGGTCACCTCGTTGATGACCGCGTCCTCGTCCTCACCGGCGAGCTGCCGCCAGGTCGGCACGGCCTCGGGGTCGACGTCCAGGCCGCGCAGAGCGCCGGCCTCCCAGCGCACCACCGTCGCGTCCAGCTGCGGGCAGGGGCAGCGCAGCACCTGCCCGGCCCGCACCCGCAGCAGCGTGCCGGGACGGCAGGGGAGCGGTTGGAAGTCCACTTCGGCGTCGCCGTGCCCGCCGGTGGTCAGCACCAGCAGATCCCGCTCCGCGAGCACCGGGCGACGCCAGCCCGGGTCGCCGGCCAGGTCGGCCAGCGGGAGCGTGTCTATCTCGACGGGGAAGGGCGGCGCCGTGTTGACCGTTGCCGGGGGGAGCTGACCGGAAGAGACCATCGCACCTGACGGTAGCCCGCGCCGCAGGTCACCGCATCCCGACCGGTCCCGCCCACCCGTTCCCCGCCGTCGCCGCCCGCGTTCACGTCCGCGTCGTCCCGACCACGGCCCGGTCTTGTCCCGGTCCCGGCCGCCGGGCTACGTTACCCGGCGGTAGGGCCGTCCTGTCCGGCACGACCGGCGCTGCGTCGCCCGGGTCGACCGGCGGCGGCCGGTCACCGTCGACGCGCGATGGGATGGGCATGACGGATCTGTTCTCGGTCGAAGGCAAGACTGTCCTGGTCACCGGCGGTTCCCGGGGGATCGGCCTGATGATCGCCCAGGGCTTCGTCCGGGCCGGCGCACACGTGATCATTTCGTCCCGCAAGGCGGAGGTCTGCGCGGCGGTGGCCGAGAAGCTGTCGGCCGAGGGGCACTGCGAGGCGATCCCGGCGGACCTGGGCGACGACGCCGGCGCCGAGGGGCTCGCCGCCGCGGTCCGGGAGCGCTTCGACCGGCTGGACGTGCTGGTCAACAACGCGGGCGCGACGTGGGGAGCGCCGCTGGAGGCGTACCCGGAAAGCGCGTTCGACAAGCTCTGGGCGGTCAACGTGAAGGCGGTGTTCCGGCTCACCACCGCGCTGCTGCCGGCGCTGCGCGCCGCCGCCAGCGCCGACGACCCGGCCCGCGTGATCAACATCGGCTCGATCGACGGCATCCGGGTGCCGTGGATGGAGGTCTACGCCTACTCGGCGACCAAGGCCGCCGTGCACATGCTCACCCGCAGCCTGGCCCACCAGCTGGCCGGCGAGCGGATCACCGTCAACGCGATCGCCCCCGGGCCGTTCGAGAGCAAGATGATGGCGTTCGCGTTGGACGACCCGGAGTCCCGGTCGGCCATCGAGGGTCAGGTGCCGCTGGGTCGGATCGGCCGGCCGGAGGACATGGCCGGCACCGCGATCTACCTCTCCTCGCGAGCCGGGGCGTACCTCACCGGAGCGGTCATTCCGGTCGACGGCGGCATCACCACGCACGGCTGAGCGCCCCACCGCCCCAGGCGGCCGGACGCACACGTACGCCTAGGTGTGCGGGAGCCGCGCGGACTCGGCAGATCCGCGCGGCCCCGTGTGGCCGGATGGCCCGTGTTACCCGGTCTGACGGTTGTGACGGTGTTCAGCGGCCGGCGAGCAGCCGGTTCACCGCGGTGTCGACGTCCAGGTGCTCGGCCTCGCGACCGCGCGGGACGACGACGTAGGTCCGCCGCAGGAAGCGCACGAGCACGCTCCGCGGCACCTCGAAGAGAGCGTTGCCGTCGGGTGACGACAGCGCGAGCGCGACGAAGTCGCCGCGCGGAGTGGCCCAGGGCCACACCCGGACGTCGCCGATGCCGGCCGGTTCGTCGAGGCCGGTGACCAGCAGTTCGCGGGCGAAGGACCAGCTCACTGCCTCGCCCCCGGCCGATTCGGCATGGAACAGGACATGGACCGCATACGGGTCAGCAGGGTCGTAACGCAGGCTGGCACGCACCGGCAAGGCGGTGGCGTCAGGCGCGACGAGCCTTAGCGACGTCTCGACCTCTACGGTCGTCGGTCGGATGACACTCATGGACGTTCTCCCCCCGGCACCGCTGCGGAACGCGCGTGTCCCGCTTTTCCCATACTCAGGTGCTACTCCTGGCTACGCTCCGCCATACGCTGACTTCACCCAGTGGTGGGAAGGGGGGCGGAAAAGCCACATGAACGTGAAACTTCATCTAGAATTTCCGGTTCTGCCCAGTGCGTTGTCCCGCCCGGCATCGGGTGGCTCAGTCGTCGACTTACTCCGGTAACGTCCAGTCGTCGGAAGGGGTGACGGTCCCGAGCGACACTGGGGGGTGAAATGGTCACGAAACGATCCTCAGTGGATCCGATGGTGGCGCCCGGAACGCCGAACGTAGCGGCCCGGGCAACCGAAAAGCGGGGGTACGCAGTGTCGATGGATCACCACGAGCGGCCGGGCCGGCCGGCGGCCGACGGCGGGCCCGAAAGTGGCGCCGGCGGCGTCGCCGTGGCCGACCGGCAGCAGCGGCGACGGTGGCGTCAACGCGTCTCCGGCACCCTCGAGCTGATCCGGGCCAACCCCACCGGCCGGATCACCCTCAAGATCTTCATAGCCATCGCCGGTGCGATCGTCGTCACTGTCGGCATCGCTCTGATCCCACTGCCCGGCCCAGGCTGGCTGCTGGTCATCGCCGGCCTGGGCATCTGGGCGGTCGAGTTCCACTGGGCCCGCCGGCTGCTCGGTTTCACCCGCCGGCACGTGCACAACTGGACCGAGTGGGCGAAGAGTCGATCACTCCCGGTGCGCCTCGTCCTCGGCTCGGTCGGCCTGGTCTTCGTCGCCGTGGTGGTCTGGCTCTCCCTCAAGTACAGCCTCGGCATCGACCTGGTCGCCCGGTTCCTGCACCACATGGCGACGCACTGACCCCGGATTCGCGGTCGGGGGAGCGGATCAGGTACAGTCATGCGCGCTGAGGGCGATTAGCTCAGCGGGAGAGCGCTTCGTTCACACCGAAGAGGTCACTGGTTCGATCCCAGTATCGCCCACCGAAGAAACAGCAGGTCAGAGGCCGGCCGGACATGATCCGACCGGCCTCTCTGCTACCCCTCGACGGAGATCATGAGTCGCCTGTGAGTCGCCGCTTCTGGCGGCGCTGGAGCGGGATCACGCCCATGTCGGCCAGCTGTACCTTCACACCCAGATCGAAGCCCTGCTCGATGCCGTCCTCCCGCGCCCGCTCCAGCGCCGGATCGGTGGCGCCGTCCACGGTGGCCGGACGGATCCCGACCGTGCTCTGCCCGACAGCGTGCGACATGTACATGTGTCCCACCGCCGACGGCTGTCGGCGCGCCAGATGCCGGCGCAACTCGCGGACCTGGCTGGTCAGCTCCGCCAGCTGGGCCGCCGACTCGCGGCGTACCCGACGCTCGGCCGACCGGATCAGGTAGCCGCCCCCGCCGGCGATGAACACCGCCCCGGCGCCGATGTATGCGCCGTGATGGATGTTCGCCAGTGTGGTCTGGTCGACGAGGTACGCGACCGTGAACCCGGCGGCTGAGGCTGCGGCTACCGCGAGCCAGCCGTGCTCGGCTTCAAGGATCCGCGGTTGTCGGTCGGGCGGTTGCCTCTGCTGCTGCGTCCCCAGGTGGCTACTCATAGCGATGGAGTGTGCAGCCCTGAGTACATGATCAGCCAAGGCCGATTGCGTGTTGTTACGGATGGCGAACTGTTAGTAGAACAGGTGTTGCATTCCGCCGCGCCATGCGGTTAGACGTCCGGACCCTCGACGAATACGCCCGCACCGGGCACTCCGTACGTCAAGCCGCGCTCCCGCAACACCCGCTGCACCTGGGCGATGGTTCCCGTCGATACCGAGTACAGGTCGGACAGTTCCCGATTCGACGGCAATTTCGTGTGCGGCCGATACTCCCCGGATTCGATCCGAGCCGCCAAATCGTTGGCGATCTGCTCGTACGTCATCCGGCGTGCGGGTGTCATGTGTGCTTTTCTCCTGGGTCTTGATCGCCAGGATTGCACCATGTGGACACTCGGGCGGCAATGACCTACGTGCAGGGGCTGCATAGGTTGCATAGGTTGTATAGGCTGCACAGGGTGACCCATTGATCCGGGAGAGTGATCATCGTGGTGCCCGACTACCGGCACGCCAGCCCGCCGCCCATCGCCGACGGCCAGACCGTCACCCGGCCGCCCCGCCCGCTCCCGCTGGCCACCCGCACCGTGTGGGTCTGCGCCGGCCTCGTCCTGGTCCTCATGGCCGCCGGCATCGCCGGACTGTTCCGATGACCGTCACCGCAGCCGCCGTAGGCTGGCGGCGCACCATCCTCGCCCACCGCCCCGTCGACGGGGTCTGCCCGATCTGCCGGCGCCGGAAGTGCTGGCCGAGGGCTGCGGCGTTCGCCAACCTGATTGCGACCGATCAGTACCTGGCCCGGCCGTGACGGAGCCGGTGGCGTCGCGGTGCATGGGTTGCGCGCCCGGGGTCCTGATTCTCACCCACGACTGCGGCGGCAGCCGGATCCAGCGCGACGAGGTGGGCTGGTTCTGCGTGTGCCCGCAGCTGGAGTGCCAGCGGCGGCAGGCGGGCGACTGGTCCGGGG